>DATMGE010000024.1:0-38324 GCA_035555795.1 Rhizobiaceae bacterium
GCTGCTCTGAACCTGACCGTTCAGTGGTGGGATCGCAACGAGCGCAACTCGCCTGCGAACCTGAACCTCTGGAACAACAACTGGTACGCCGCTGTTGGCGTCAACTGGCAGCCGGTGTCCGGTCTGCAGGTTCGTCCGGAAGTCAACTACATCAAGAGCTACGATCACGGCTCTGCTTGGGGCGGTCGTCTCCGCATCCAGCGCAGCTTCTAATCCGATCGTATGATCTGATTGAAAGCCTCGGCAGGAAACTGCCGGGGCTTTTTTATATTGCATATCGTCCCGGTCATTCGTTTCTGGAACTGTGACAATATTTGGTGAGCAGTTGTCCGCTGCCCTTTGTCAGCAGGATTGAACGCCGTAATGGAATTTGCAGCAAGGTTGTGCCGCCTTTTTAAGGTCCGACCCGTAGCAATCATCTGCGTTTCGTATAGTAGTGTACATTCGAGTGGATCAGGGGAGGGTATCTGTTGTTTCGCCTTGGCCGGAAATATCAGAATTTGACCCATGGCTGGACCTGCGCCTGCCATAGTGAGCCGGCGCAACAAATGTTCGCCCGCATTAACAGCGGTCTTTCGCGCCGATCGGTCCTGAAGGGGATCGGGGCAAGCCTCGCCGCTCCAGCCCTCGGAATAGTCAGTCCTGCATTCGCGCAAAGTCCGGCGAAACCACTCCTGCTCACGAACGTGAATATATTCGACGGCACGAGCGGGAAGCTTGTCGAGGGCCAGGGCGTGCTGGTCGAAGGCAAATTCATCAAGGCCATGGTCCCTTCTGCGGATAATGTCGCTGAAGCGGACATCATTGATTGCGGTGGCCGGACACTCATGCCCGGCATGATCGATGCGCATTGGCATTCGATTCTCGCGGGCATTTCGCAGATGGCGGCGATAACCGCCGACGTCCCCTACGTTCATCTCGTGGCTGCGCAGGAAGCCGAACGCACAGTTTTGCGTGGCTTCACGACGGTCCGGGATGTTGGCGGTCCCTCATTCGCCTTGAAGCGCGCCATCGATGAGGGGCGCATCGCCGGACCGCGGATCTATCCTTCCGGCGCCATGATCTCGCAGACTTCCGGGCATGGCGACTTCCGCATGCGGACCGAGCTGCCGCGAACCTCGCAAAACGAACTGAGCATGGCCGAGCAGGCCGGAATTGCAATGATCGCCGACGGCGAGGAACAAGTACTGCGCCGGGTGCGCGAACAACTTTTGCTTGGTGCCAGCCAGATCAAGATTATGGGTGGCGGTGGTGTTGCTTCGGCCTACGACCCGCTTGATGCGCTCCAATACACCGAGGCCGAGATGAAGGCGGCGGTGTCCGCTGCCGCGGACTGGGGCACCTATGTGTGCATTCATGCCTACACTTCCGCAGCCGTCCAGCGAGCGCTCGCATGTGGCGTCAAATCCATCGAGCATGGCCAGCTTTGCGACGAAGAAACCGTCAAGCGCATAGCCGACGCTGATGCCTGGTGGAGCATCCAGCCTTTTCTTGCCGATGAAGACGCCAATACCTTTACGTCGCCCGAGCAGCGAGCATATCAGAAGCAGATAGCCGAAGGCACGGTGCGCGCGGTTGAATTGGGGCGGACGCACAAGGTCAAGATGGGCCTGGGCACCGACATTTTGTTCAATCCGAAAGGCACGGCGAACCAGGGCAAGATGCTCGCCAAGTTTGCCCGCTGGTATGATAATGCGGAATTGTTGCGCCTTTTGACCAGTGGCAATGCCGAGCTTGCGGGTCTTTCCGGGGCACGCAATCCCTATCCGGCCAAGCTGGGTCGCATCGAGGCTGGCGCCTATGCGGACATGCTCGTGATCGAAGGCAATCCGCTCGAGGATATTTCTTTGATCACCAACCCAGACATCACGATGAAACTTATCATGAAGGATGGGCGTGTTCACAAGAACGCGCTTCCAGCTTGAAGGGCAAAATTGATGAAAAGGTTTGCTGCGGCCTTGGCCGTGATCGTGTCTGGTGCGCAGGTCTCTCACGCGGCTGACAATATCCTCACGCCTGCCGAAGTGCCGCTCGCGGATGAGCACCGCGGCTGGGCTTTGCAGGTTACGCCTTATATGTGGGCAGCGGGTCTTAACGGACGTATGTCGCCTTTCCGCAACGGCCCGACGATAGGGGTCGAGAAGTCGTTCTCGGACGTCCTGAACAACCTCAATTTCGGTGGTTTCGTCAACATATGGGGTCGCTACGACCGGTTCGTCATTTCCGGCGACGTGATGTATGTCGATACGTCGGATAGCCATGCGATAGGCCCGCTGCCCCCGCCTATCACCGGTCTTGATGCCAGAGTCGACACGAAGCAGTTTATGGCGGCCTTGCAGGGAGGCTATCGTCTTCTCGATACGCAGCAGTTTACGCTGGACGCGCTGGCCGGGCTGCGCTTCTGGCATATTTCCAACAGGGTGACGGTCAGCGCTCTGGGTTTGTCCACCAGCTATGGCGAAAGCTTCGGTTGGGTGGATCCGATAGTCGGTGCCCGCGCTTTTCTTCCTCTGACGAAGAAGCTGTCGCTGCAAGCTCAGGCGGATATAGGTGGCTTTGGCGTAGGTGCCGATTTCACCTGGTCAGCGCTGGCAACCCTGAACTATGCATTTAGCGATCATTTCTCCGGCTCCGCAGGCTACAAGATGCTGGGTGTCAACTATAGACGTGGCGGTCATGTATTTGACGCACGCCTAAGCGGCCCGGTTATGGGTTTGACCTACCGCTTCTGATCGCCAGCCATCTGCCGGGTCAGCGTCCCCGTGTAAGATCGGCTGCGATGTCGAACTTGCCGGAAAGGCGGGCCTTGTAGACCTGATAGTTCTCCATCACGCGCTGCACATAGCTCCGCGTCTCCGTATAGGGAATGCGCTCGATCCAGTCGACGATCGCATCGAGCTTCATCTCGCGCGGATCGCCATAGCGCTTTGCCCATTCGACAGCGCGGCGCGGTCCGGCATTGTAGCCGGCGAAGGTCAGCACATAGGAGCCGTCGAATCGCGCAAGCTGGTCGTCCAGATAGGTGGCCCCCAGCGTGGCGTTATAGGCCGCATCGGTCGTCAGCTTGCTGGCTGAATAGGCAAGTCCAGCCCGCTTGGCCATGGCCTGCGCGGTGCCGGGCATGAGTTGCAGAAGGCCCCGCGCGCCGGCGCGCGACACCGCGCCCACATTGAATTCGCTCTCCTGCCGCGCAATGGCATAGGCGAGCGCCGCGCCCGCGCCGCCGATCTGCGCTTCGCCCGGTATGGCGCCCATGGGATGGGTGAGGGCGCCGATGTCGAGCCCCCGCGCCGCCGCCAGCTTGCCGACCCGCAGCGCAAGGAAATGATCGCCACGCTGCTGCGCCATGCCGGACAGAAGGGCGACCTCGCCGGGGCTGGCAAGCTCGCCGGCCAGATCGCGGTAGAGAAGGTCGGCGAGCGTGGTCTGTCCGAGCGCTTCGAGCCGCGCGATCGCCTGCACCGCCGGCCGCGCCGCAAAAGCCAGCTTGTCGGAAGGGCTGGGCGAGGGCGCCTCGGCCATCAGCGCAGAGTTGCCGAGCCGTGCCGCTGCCAGCTGACCGTAGAAAGTGGTTCCATAATGCGCGGCGCGTGCGAAAGATGCCTGCGCGTCCTGCGGCCGTTTGTCGGCCTCCGCCGTGCGACCAAGCCAGTAATGCGCCCGCGCCAGCGAAATCGGACCTTCGGCGATCTCGGCGATGCGCGCGAAATGAGGTGCTGCACGGCTGGCATCATGCAGGCCCTGCAATGCGTACCAGCCGGCATGGAATTCGGCGTCGGCGGCATTGGCCGGGGATTCGGCCGCATGTGCGGCCGCCAGTTCGTAGGCGGTCCGGGCGTCGCCGAGGTCGAGCAGTTCGCGCGAAAGCACGCGCCGCTCGATCCACCACGCATCGGGGTCGACCAGCAGCGACGCCTCCGTCGGCGCCCTGAGCATCGTCTCGGCTGCTTCCTTGTACTTTCCGGACCAGCGCAGATGGCGCGACTTCGCGAAAATATAGGCGGCGCTCTTGCGCTGTTCCGCCGGCACCGCGTCCAGCAGCTTGCCGGCATCGGGCTGCTTGCGCAGCACCGCACCCCAGGCCTTGGCGATCTCCACTGCGCCGGCGCGCTCGGCGACGCGTTCGGCGGAGGAGACACGGTCGAAATGCAGCATCTGCTCCATCCGCGCCCGATGCGCCGAAACCGGAATAAGCGTGCCGAAATCGCGCAGGATGCGCGCTTCCTCGGGTGCCTCCAGCCGCGCCTTGCGCCAATAGGATACGATCAGCGCTTCCGCCTTCTTCTTCTCCCCGCGCGCCAGATGCGCGCCGGTAAGCGCGACGATCCCCTGGAAGGTCAGCGGCTGCGCGCCGGCAAGAAGCGTGACGACGGCATCGGGCGCCGCATTCTCCCGCAGCAGCGCCCTTTCCAGGTTGCGCCTTACTGCCGCCTGTCCCGGCCAGGCCGCGAGCTCCTTCAGCGATGCCGCCAATGCATTGCTCGTCATGCCGCCATCGAGCGCCAGGGCCCAGGAGAGGATCTGATGATCGAGCGTGTTCCGGGGAACGGTCGCCCCGGCTGTCAGCGCATCCGCGATCCGGCCATCGGCCAGCAGCGAGAGGGCCGCTTTGAGTGCCGTCCCGTCATCCTGCTCGGGCTTGCCATCCGCAAGGCCCTTCAGCGCGGCGATTGAGCCGGTTGCGCTGCCGTCCAGCGTCCTGTCCGCCGCATAGGGTTGCGGCTGTACGGCGTCTTTCTTGTCCGCATGCAGCAATTCGCCGGCGATGGCCAGCGGCAAAGCCAGGGCTCCCAATGCTGCGATCAGAAAGAGGCGTGTCATCCAACCCGTCATCTGCCAGCCGTCCACGTCGCCTTCGACCCGTCCGGCTCCGTCAGGACAAGCTTCACACCGGTGAGTGAAGACATCGTAAACCAAAGGTTAGCAGCGCGGATCCCGCAGGACCGATCAGGCCTGTTTCCCCCACCTTGGACTTGCTGATGGATCATTGTGGACCGCTTGCCCCGGACTCGTGTCAAGACTATGGTGCGCGACCTCATCAGGCGCTTATTCGCTTGAAAATCATACATCAACGTCCTGGAAGGACCACTACGCCATGCTCAGAGGCTCGCTCACGGCACTCGTCACTCCTTTCGACCGGAGCGGGCGATTCGACGCGAAAGCCTTCCGCGCGCTGGTCGAATGGCAGATCGATGAGGGCACGGCCGGTCTCGTGCCCGTGGGCACGACCGGTGAGTCGCCGACCCTCAGCCATGCCGAGCATCACGAAGTGGTGGAGGCCTGCGTCGAAGCCGCGCGCGGGCGTGTCCCCGTGGTCGCGGGCGCCGGTTCGAACAATACGGTCGAGGCCGTGGCGCTGGTCCAGTTCGCCGAAAAGGTCGGCGCGGATGCCGCGCTGGTGGTGACGCCCTACTACAACAAGCCGACGCAGCGCGGCCTTTACGAGCATTTCGCGGCGGTGGCCAAGGCCACCAGCCTGCCGATCATCATCTACAATATCCCGCCGCGCTCGGTCATCGACATGACGCCGGAAACGATGGGCCGTCTGGCGCACGACTTCAGGAATATCGTCGGCGTGAAGGATGCCACCGGCAAGGTCGAGCGCGTTTCCGAGCAGCGCGCCACCTGCGGCAAGGATTTCATCCAGCTTTCCGGCGAGGATGCCTCCGCACTCGGCTTCAATGCGCATGGCGGCGTGGGCTGCATTTCGGTGACGTCCAATGTCGCGCCGCGCCTGTGCGCGGAGTTTCAGGCCGCGACGCTCGCCAACGACAAGGAAAAGGCGCTTGAACTGCAGGATCGGTTGCTGCCGCTGCACAAGGCGATCTTCCTTGAACCCGGCGTTTCAGGGGCCAAATATGCATTGTCCCGGCTTGGCCGCGTGGAAAACGTGCTGCGCGCGCCGCTGGTGACGCTCGAACCCGCGACGGAAGCGCGGATCGACGCGGCCATGCAGCATGCAGGTCTCGTCAACTGACGGATTTCGCCGGACCCGCTGGGTTTTTGCCGCACCAATCGGCATCATAGGGCGTTGCGAAGGCGGCAAGCGGCCGCCACGCAGTATTGCAGGACAGATGAACAAGAAGACGACCGACAACAACAAGACGGTGGCCGAGAACCGCAAGGCGCGCTTCGCCTATGAGGTGGTGGACACCTATGAGGCCGGCCTTGCGCTGACGGGCACGGAAGTGAAGTCGCTGCGGCAGGGGCAGACGAATATCCAGGAATCCTACGCCTCCGCCGAAGGCGGCGAGATCTGGCTGATCAACTCCTACATTCCCGAATATACGCAGGGAAACCGCTTCAATCACGAGCCGCGCCGCCGTCGCAAGCTGCTGTTGAAGAAGAAGGAGATGGCGCGCCTCGCCCAGGCGGTGCAGCGCGAGGGCATGACCATGGTGCCCCTGAAGATCTACTTCAACGAGAAGGGCAGGGCCAAGATGCTCCTTGCCATCGCGCGCGGCAAGAAGCTGCATGACAAGCGCGAAACCGAGAAGCAGCGCGACTGGGCGCGCGAGAAGGGCCGCCTGCTGAAGGAACGCAGCTGACGCCCGGCCGGGCCGCGACGATCAGCCTTCGTCGCGGCGGATGAGTTCATAGGTGCTGTCGCGTATGCCGGGGCGATCTTCCGGCACGACGAGCGCGAGCTTCGCCTCGTCGAAGACCTTGAACCAGTCGTCCCATTCCACCAGTTCCCAGCCGCCGGCATTGATCGGCCGTTCCGCGCGGTCCTGGTCCTGATAGGCGATCTGGCCGAAGATGATCCGCAATTGCGGCTGGACGCCGGCCTGAGGCGATGTGTCGATGACCGCCGGAGCGCCCGCGCGCGCGGCTGCCCAATCGCGGATCGCTTCGTGATTTGTCAATGTGACGCTTGCCATGAAATTCCTCCCGTCTGAGCAATCTAACGGCCGTATGCGATAGCGGTTCCCTGCTGTCAGCGGGAGAGTTCCGCCGCGACCTTGGCAAACACGTCCTCGAACATTTCGGTGGTGAGCTTGCCGGTATTGGTGTTGTAGCGCGAGCAATGGTAGCTGGCGAAGAGGGCCAGATCCTCCACTTGCCGGTGCGCGCCGTGCCCGAACGGATAGGCCGCCACCCGTAGCCCCAGCGCCCGCACGACCGACTGATGTGCGATCGTTCCCAGCGAAACGATCGCCTTCAGGTTAGGGAAGCTTTCGATGGTGGGCGTGAGGAATTGCCGGCAGGTGGCGATCTCGCCGCCGGTGGGCTTGTTCTCCGGCGGCACGCAGCGCACCGCATTGGTGATGGCGGTGCCCACAAGCGTCAGGCTGTCGTCGGGACGCGCCTCGAAGCGGCCGCGCGCAAAGCCGAATTTCGCGAGCGTGGTGTAGAGCAGGTCGCCCGCATAGTCGCCGGTGAAGGGCCGCCCGGTCCGGTTGGCGCCGCGCAGGCCGGGCGCCAGGCCGACGATCAGCAGCCGCACGGCGGAAGGTCCCTCGGGCGGCAGGAAGGTCCGCACCGGCGCATTGTGCCATTCCGGTTCGCGCCGCCGCCAGTCGGCGATGAAGCCGTGCAGGCGGGGGCAAAGCGGGCAGTCGGGATGCGGTTCGGTCACGGTCTGCATCAAGGCGCAATAGACCAGTTCCGGCCGACATGCAGCCCATTTCGGTTGGCGATCTACAACGGATCGTCCTCGTCTTCGCTTTCCGGTTCGTTGCGGCGCGCGGGGCGTTCGGAGGGGTTCCGGCCTACCTCGGCCTTCAGCGTCATGAGGTCGAGGAAGTGATCCGCCTGCCGCCGTAGATCGTCCGAGATCATCGGCGGCTGCGAGGCCATGGTCGAAACCACGCTCACCTTGCGGCCGCGCCGCTGCAATGCCTCCACCAGCGTGCGGAAATCGCCGTCGCCGGAGAAGATGACATAGTGGTCGACGACATCGGCAAGCTCGAGCGCATCGATCGCCAGCTCGATATCCATATTGCCCTTGATCTTGCGTCGACCGGCGGCGTCGGTGAACTCCTTGGCCGGCTTCGTCACCACCTTGTAGCCATTATAGTCCAGCCAGTCGATCAGCGGGCGGATCGAGGAATATTCCTGATCCTCCACCAGCGCGGTGTAGTAGTAGGCGCGCAGCAGGTATCCCCTGGACTGGAAATGCGCGAGCAGCTTGCGATAGTCGATGTCGAAGCCGAGCGCGCGCGAGGTGGCGTAGAGATTTGCGCCGTCGATGAAAAGCGCGATCTTCTCGCGTGGATCGAACATAAAGCTTCCCCATGAAATGTGTAATCAGGCAAATGCCGTTCCGCAGATGCGGATCGCTATAGTGGCGAGTTAGGGTCGCCACCCGTTGCTGAAAAGGGGCAGGGCCGCGATCTCCGCAAAATGTGACCATCCGCTGAGCCCTCTATCCACCCCCGCCGTCGGCACCTGTACGCTTGTAATTGAACGCCAATCGCGATATGCAGCCGGCAATCTCCGCATATTATCGGCAATGAAAGGGGCACCATGGCCCGCGTCACCGTTGAAGATTGCATCGACAAGGTCGATAACCGTTTCGAGCTGGTGCTGCTCGCCAGCCACCGCGCCCGCCAGATCTCGCAGGGCGCCGCCATCACCGTGGATCGCGACAACGACAAGAACCCGGTCGTGGCGCTGCGCGAGATCGCCGACGAGACGCTCGCGCCGGACGATCTGAAGGAAGACCTCATCCATTCGCTGCAGAAGCATGTCGAGGTCGACGAGCCGGAGGCCGATGCCGCGGCGCTCGCAACCGAGCAGGTCGCCGAGGCCGCCGCCGACGAACCGGAAGAGAACATCACCTTCGACCGCATGAGCGAAGAGGATCTTCTGGCCGGCATCGAGGGCCTCGTCGCACCGGAAAAGAGCGACGATTTCTGATACTTCTGCGGGACGGCCTTCCGTCCCGTTAATTTCGCGACTATCTACTGGGATGCGCCGTGTTCGCCACGCGGCGCATCTTTCGTTTGTGGCCTGTCGAGCGGGAATGAGCCGATGATGCGTCAGTATGAGCTTGTGGAGCGCGTGCAGCGCTACAAGCCTGACGTCAACGAAGCTCTGCTCAACAAGGCCTATGTCTATGCGATGCAGAAGCACGGCTCGCAGAAGCGCGCTTCCGGCGACCCCTATTTCTCGCATCCGCTGGAAGTCGCGGCGATCCTCACCGACATGCATCTCGACGAGGCGACCATCGCCGTCGCGCTGCTGCATGACACGATCGAGGACACAACCGCCACCCGCCAGGAAATCGATGAGCTTTTTGGCCCCGAAATGGGCGCGCTGGTCGAGGGCCTGACCAAGTTGAAGAAGCTCGACCTGGTCTCCAAGAAGGCCGAGCAGGCGGAGAACCTGCGCAAGCTTTTGCTGGCGATCTCGGAAGATATCCGCGTGCTTCTGGTGAAGCTCGCCGACCGGCTGCACAATATGCGCACGCTCGGGGCCATGCGCGCGGACAAGCGCATTCGCATCGCTGAGGAGACGATGGACATCTATGCGCCGCTGGCCGGCCGCATGGGCATGCAGGACATGCGCGAGGAGCTGGAAGACCTTTCCTTCCGCACCATCAATCCGGAAGCCTACAGGGCGGTGACGGAGCGGCTCGCCGATGTCTTCCACCGCAACGAGACGGTGCTTGTCGACATCGAGCGGCAATTGTCGGCCCTGTTCGAGAAATATGACATCACCGCCTCGGTGAAGAGCCGGCAGAAGAAGCCGTGGTCGGTGTTTCGCAAGATGGAGACCAAGGCGCTCGCCTTCGAGCAGCTTTCCGACATTTTCGGCTTTCGGGTCATCGTGGAGAAGGTCGAGGACTGCTATCGCGCGCTTGGTGCGATCCATACGACATGGTCCATGGTGCCGGGTCGGTTCAAGGATTACATCTCCACGCCGAAGCAGAACGACTACCGCTCGATCCACACCACGATCGTGGGACCGTCCCGCCAGCGCGTCGAATTGCAGATACGCACCCGCGACATGAACCATGTCGCCGAATATGGCGTTGCCGCACATTCGATCTACAAGGACCATTCCACCGTCACCGAGGCCGACCATAGCGTCTCCAAGGATACCAACGCCTATCAGTGGCTGCGCCGGACGATCGAGGCACTTTCGGAGGGCGACAATCCCGAGGAATTCCTCGAGAACACCAAGCTGGAGCTGTTCCAGGACCAGGTCTTCTGCTTCACGCCCAAGGGCCGCCTGATCGCCCTGCCGCGCGGCGCGACGCCGATCGATTTCGCCTATGCGGTCCATACCGAGGTGGGCGATACCTGTGTCGGCGCCAAGGTGAACGGCCGTATCATGCCGCTGATGACAGAACTCAAGAATGGCGACGAGGTCGAGATCATCCGCTCCAAGGCGCAGGTGCCGCCGGCCGCCTGGGAATCGGTCGTGGTGACCGGCAAGGCTCGCTCCGCCATCAGGCGCGCCACCCGCAACGCGATCCGCAAGCAATATTCCGGCCTCGGCACGCGCATCCTCGAACGCGCCTTCGAGCGGGCCGGCAAGGTCTTTACCAAGGATCTGCTGAAGCCGGTGCTGCACCGCCTGGCGCGCAAGGACATCGAGGACGTGCTGGCCGCCGTCGGGCGGGGCGAGCTTGCATCGCCCGACGTCGTGAAGGCCGTGTTCCCCGACTACAAGGACGAACGGGTCACCCATTCGCCGAAGGAGCGGGAAGAGGGCTGGACCAACCTGCGCAACGCGGCCGGCATGCTCTTCCAGTTGCCCGGTCGCAGCCGCAAGGAGCGCAAGGCCGACGAGAAGGCCGCCCTGCCGATCCGCGGCGTCCGCGGCGACCTGCCGGTGAAGTTCGCGCCGGAAGGCGCGGTGCCGGGCGATCGCATCGTCGGTATTTTGCAGCCGGGCGCTGGCATCACCATCTATCCGATCCAGTCGCCGTCGCTGACGGCATTCGACGACCAGCCTGAGCGCTGGATCGACGTGCGCTGGGATATTGACGAGGACACGAAGGAACGTTTTCCGGCGCGCGTTTCCGTTACCGCCATCAATGAGCCCGGATCGCTGGCCAATATCACCCAGGTGATCGCCACCAATGACGCCAACATCCACACGCTCTCCATGATCCGCACCGCGCCCGACTTCACCGAAATGGTGCTCGACCTCGAAGTGTGGGACCTCAAGCATCTCAGCAGACTGATCGCGCAGCTTCGCGAGAATCCGAGCGTCAGCGAAGCCAAGCGGGTCAACGGATAGCCATGATTGTCGGTATCGGCAGCGATCTCACGGATATCAGGCGCATCGAACGGTCACTGGAGCGTTTCGGCGACCGCTTCATCCAGCGTGTCTTCACGCCGGTCGAGCAGTCGCGGTCGGAACGCCGCAGGCATCGCGGTCCCTCTTATGCGAAGCGCTTCGCGGCCAAGGAAGCCTGCGCCAAGGCGCTGGGCACCGGGCTGCGGCGCGGCGTGTTCTGGCGCGACATGGGCGTGGTGAACCTGCCCGGCGGCAAGCCGACAATGCAGCTGACCGGCGGCGCAGCCGAACATCTCCAGCGGCTGATTCCCCACGGCTACAGACCGGTCGTCCACCTCACCATCACCGACGATTTTCCATGGGCTCAGGCCTTTGTGATCATCGAGGCGGTGCCTGAAGGGCTGGAATGACGGGGTTCCCGCCTCCATATGCGTTGCCGCGCAGGGGCGCAGCCGCTATGAGGGGCGCGGACAATCGAGGACTGCATGAGCGTGGCTGACAAAGCGGGAAAGAAATCGGGCGGTCTTGGCGAGACCGTCAGCGTCATTGTTCAAGCGCTGCTTCTTGCGCTGGTCATCCGGACTTTTCTTTTCCAGCCCTTCTCCATTCCCTCCGGCTCGATGCGGCCGACCCTGCTCGAAGGCGACTATCTCTTCGTGACCAAATGGGCCTATGGCTATTCCAATGCATCCATGCCGTTCTCGCCCAATCTCTTTTCCGGGCGCATCTGGGGAAGCGATCCCGAGCGCGGCGATGTGGTCGTGTTCAAGTTCCCGCCCAATCCTTCGCTCGACTATATCAAGCGCGTGATCGGCCTGCCCGGCGACCGCATCCAGATGCGCGGCGGCCAGCTCTTCATCAATGGCGAAGCCGTGCAGCGGGTTAAAACGGGCGAGATCGACAATCCCGACATCACCGAGATGAACCGCCCGGTGGAAGTGTGGCGCGAGACGCTGCCGAACGGCGTCAGCTACGACACGCTCGACCTGACGCATAACGGTATCGGCGACGACACGCGCGAGTTCGTCGTGCCGGCCGGTCATTTTTTCATGATGGGCGACAATCGCGACAATTCCACCGACAGCCGCTTCTCGGTCGGCTACGTGCCGGCTGAAAATCTTGTCGGCCGCGCCAATATCATCTTCTTCTCCATCGCCGGTGGCGCCAGCCCCCTCGAATTGTGGAAGTGGCCGACGGAAATCCGCCCGTCGCGGCTCTTCAACTGGGTCAAGTAGCGGCGCCGATGCCCAAGCGGGTCTTCAACGGCGCGGCGCTCGTGGATACGGTCGCCGCGCGCACCGGATACATGTTTGCCGATCCCTCGCGCCTCGAGGCGGCGCTCACCCATGCCAGCGCCCGCCGCGGCGCCAATACCGACTATCAGCGGCTTGAATTCCTCGGCGATAGGGTGCTGGGCCTCGTCGTGGCGCAGATGCTGTTCGAAACCTTTCCCGATGCCGTCGAGGGCGAGCTGTCGCTGCGCCTCAATGCGCTCGTCAATGCCGAGACGCTCGCGGCTGTCGCCGACGAGATCGGGCTGGGCGAACTGATCCTCGCCGGCGCGGAGGTGCGCAAGCTCGCGCCGCGCAAGCGCGTCAACGTGCATGCCGACATCATGGAAGCGTTGATCGCGGCCATCTATCTCGACGGTGGGCTTGAGGCGGCGCGCCGCTTCGTGCTCGGCCGTCTGGAGCCGCTGGTTCATGCCGCCCGCGCCGCGCGCCGCGACGCCAAGACCGAGTTGCAGGAGTGGAGCCATCAGGCTGCCTCCAGCCCGCCGGTCTATGCGCTTGTCAATCGCGTCGGACCGGATCACGATCCGGTCTTTACCGTGTCGGTTGCCGTGCCGGGATTCGAGGCGGTGTCCGCGACGGGCCGCTCCAAGCGCGAGGCCGAGCAAAATGCCGCCGCAACCCTGCTGCGGCGCGAGAATGTGTGGAAGGATGTTCCAGATGTCGACGCCTGAAGGGCAGGACACGCGCTCCGGTTTCGTGGCGCTGGTGGGTGCGCCCAATGCCGGCAAGTCCACGCTGGTCAACCGGCTGGTCGGCACGAAAGTGTCGATCGTCACCCACAAGGTGCAGACGACCCGCGCCATCGTGCGCGGCATCGCCACCCACGGAACGGCGCAGATCGTCTTCGTCGACACGCCGGGCATCTTCAAGCCGCGCCGCCGCCTCGACCGCGCCATGGTGACGACAGCCTGGGGCGGGGCCAAGGATGCCGATCTCGTTCTGGTGCTGATCGATGCCGAACGCGGCCTGCGCGGCGATGCCGAGGCGATGCTGGAGAACCTCGCCAATATTCGCCAGCCCAAGGCGCTGGTACTCAACAAGATCGACCGCGTGCAGCCGGAAAAGCTCCTGGCGTTGACGGCCGAGGCCAATGCGAAGGCAAGTTTCGAGCGCACCTTCATGGTGTCGGCGTTGACCGGCTCTGGCTGCGACGATCTGCTCGACTGGCTTGCAGGCACGCTGCCGGAAGGGCCGTGGTACTATCCCGAAGATCAGGTCTCCGACTTGCCGATGCGCCAGCTCGCCGCCGAGATCACCCGCGAAAAGCTCTATCTGCGCCTGCATCAGGAATTGCCTTATTCCTCCCATGTCGAGACCGAGAAATGGGAGGAGAAGAAGGACGGCTCGGTGCGCATCGAGCAGGTGATCTATATCGAGCGCGACAGTCAGAAGAAGATCGTGCTCGGCGCCAAGGGCGAGACGATCCGCGCCATCGGGCAGGCGGCGCGCAAGGAAATCGGCGAAATCCTCGAACAGCCGGTGCATCTTTTCCTGTTCGTAAAGGTGCGCGAGAACTGGGGCGACGACCCCGAGCGCTACCGCGAGATGGGGCTGGACTTTCCCGGTTAGCTCCCCCGCGCCGACGATGCGCTTGAACTCGGCCCGGCTTTGGTGAAAGGCTGCGGCCATGGAATGGCGTGACGAAGGCATCGTTCTCGGAACCCGCAAGCATGGCGAGACGAGCGTCATCCTTGAGGTGATGACGCGCATGCATGGCCGGCATCTGGGCCTCGTGCGCGGCGGACGCTCGCGCAAGCAGCAGCCGGTGTTGCAGGCGGGAAATCGGCTCGACCTCATCTGGCGGGCGCGGCTCGACGAGCATCTGGGCACCTTCCAGGCGGAACCGCTGGAACTCAATGCCGCCCGCCTGATGGATGGCGCAGCCTCCGTCTACGGCCTCCAGATCCTCGCCGCGCATCTGCGGCTGCTGCCGGAGCGCGATCCGCACAATCGCCTGTTCGAGGCGCTGTCGGTGATGCTGGAGGATTTCGGCCGGCCGATGCAGATCGGCGAAATGGTGGTGCGTTTCGAGCTTCTGGTTCTGGACGAACTCGGCTTCGGGCTCGACCTCAGCGAATGCGCGGCAACGGGCGCGCGTAGCGAACTCGTCTATGTCTCCCCGAAAAGCGGGCGTGCGGTGTCGCGGCAGGCGGGGCTTCCGTGGCACGACAAGCTTCTGCCCCTGCCGCTTTTCCTGCAGCGGGACGCGACCGTCTGCGAGGATTTCGCCGCAATCGAGTCTGCCTTCCGGCTGACCGGCCACTTCTTCCACCGGCACGTCTATGAGCCGCGCGGCATCGACGTGCCGGAGGCGCGCGCCAGCCTGATGATGGCCTTGCGCCGGGCACTTTCCCCCGCAAACCTTCCAGCCGGAGACAATGCTGCATGACGGCGATCGAGCTTCTATCCGCCCCGGTCGAAAGCCTCGGCTCGCACCGGTAGAGCGCGGCTACTCCGCCGGCTGCACGGCCAGCGGCCTGTCGACCTGCCGCTCGCGGATCGGCCAGTGCACGATCGCGGCGAAGATGCCGAGCACCACGCCCAGCCACCAGACGATGTCATAGCTGCCGAGCAGGTCATAGAGGTAGCCGCCGAGCCAGACGCCGAGGAACGAGCCGATCTGGTGCGAAAGAAAGACGAGGCCGCCCAGCAGGCCAAGATAGCGCGTGCCGAACATGATGGCGACCAGCGCATTGGTCGGCGGCACGGTGGACAGCCACAAAAGCCCCATGACGATGGCGAAGACGACCACCGAGGTGGGCGTCTGCGGCAGCAGCAGGAAGGCCGTGACGGCGAGCGAGCGGGCGAGGTAGATCAGCGCGAGGAAATAGGGCTTGGAATAATGCTGGCCGATATAGCCCGCTGCGAACGCGCCGATGATGTTGAAGAAACCGATCGCCGCCAGCGAGATCACCGCATAGCGGGGGTCGATGCCTATATCACTGAGATAGGCCGGGAAATGCGCGGTGATGAAGGCGATCTGGAAGCCGCAGACGAAGAAGCCGGACATCAGCAGGACATAGGAGCGGTGTCCCAGCGCCTCGCTCAGCGCCTGCCGCATCGTCTGTTCATATTGTGCCGGCTGAATGCGGCCGGTCTTGGCATTGCCCGTCAGCGGGATAGCCAGGATCGGAATGGCGAGCATCATCGCGCTCATGATGAGCAGCGAATCCGACCAGCCATAGGCGTCGATCAGCCCCTGGCTGATGGGTGCGAAGATGAACATGCCGGCCGAACCGGCCGCCGTGCCCATGCCGAAGACGAATGACCGCCGCTCCGCCGGCACATTGCGCGCGAATGCGGCCATGATGATGGTGAAGGAACCAGCCGCCACGCCCAGCCCCACCAGCACGCCGCCGCCTATATGCAGCATGGTGGGCGACGTGGCCGTCGCCATCATGGCCAGGCCAAGCGCGTAGAGGATGCCCGACATGGCCAGCACGCGCCAGGTGCCGTAGCGATCGGAGATGGCGCCGAAGAATGGCTGGCCGAGCCCCCAGAGCAGGTTCTGGATCGCCATTGCCAGCCCGAATGTGGTGCGGTCCCAGCCGGTGTCGGCGAGCATCGGGATCTGGAAGAAGCCCATGCCCGAGCGGGGGCCGAAGGTAAGCGCAGCGATGAGGCAGCCGCTGGCGATGAGCAGCCACGGAAGTGGCTGTGAAGCGGTACGGTTGTCGGTCTGGGACATGTGTGTCGATCCGTGAGGTGGATGCGATCCTAGCTTGGGTCGGCCTCAACACAAATGAATAGCATCTCCGGACGCTTCAATAAAGTTGATGAATGGCGGTGGCCTCAGCGCATGCCTGGCACTTCGATGATGACCGGCGCGAAGGCGGGATTGCCGCGTTGGCGCGGGGTCGGCGTGGGCAGCGCAGGCCGAGGCGGAACCACGATCGTGCCCGTCATCGCCGGACGGTTCAGGTCGCGCAAACCGGGATTGTGCAGCTTGAGCGCTTCGACATTGACGCCGCAGCGCCGCGCGACGGCTTTCGCGTCCTCGCCGAAGCGCACGGTGGTGCCATTGTCGCAGCGCTGCCGCGACTGCGCCTCGGCGGCAGGCGTGGCGCTGAGACATGCCGCCGCCACGGCGAGCGCGGAAAGGAGAGGGAGAAACGGTTTCATCCATCCAATATAGGACAGCCGGCATGCGATGGAAGCCACGCGGACCGCAGCGGCGGCCAGCGCACCAGCGGACTGGTCGGTACGGCGACCGGTGCCGCAGGCGAAATATGGAGAATGGCGCGAAGGTTGCGGAATTTTTTCGCGCGCTTGCCGGGAGCCGTTCGCTGCCACAAATCAGCCTCAATCCCGGAGCGTAGCGGCATATGCCGGCGCGGGAGGGGATGCGCCGGTGGTGCCGTCGAGCGGGCGGGAAGCCCGCGGAGGAATTCCACCGCGAATGTCTGCCGTCATCCGCCCCGCCAGGGCGACCGATATCGACGCGCTCCTTGCCATCGAGAACGATGTTTTCGAGACCGACCGCATTTCGCGGCGCTCCTTCCGGCAACTGGTCGAGCGCGAGACGGCCGAGACGCTGATCGCCGAGATCGATGGCCGCGCCGTCGGCTATTGCATGGTCCTGTTCCGCAAGGGCTCGGGCGTCGCGCGGCTCTACTCGCTCGCCTCACGCGGCGCGCCCGGCACGGGCCGCGCCCTGCTCGCCGCCGCCGAGGAGACCGCATTCGAGCATGACCGCCTTCTTCTGCGCCTCGAAGTGCGCGAGGACAATGCGCGCGCCATCGCCCTCTATGACAAGAACGGCTATCGCCGCATCGGCCGCGAGGCGGACTATTACGAGGACGGCTCGCCGGCGCTGCGCTACGAGAAGCTGCTGCGCGGGCACAACCCGGTGCGCACGAGCGTGCCCTATGTCGAGCAGTCGGCGGATTTCACCTGCGGCCCCTGCTGCCTGATGATGGCCATGGCGCATTACGACCCGTCCTTCGCGCCCAACCATGTGATGGAGATCCGCCTGTGGCGCGAGGCCACGACGGTCTTCATGCTGTCGGGGCCGGGCGGCTGCGAGCCTTTCGGCCTGGCGGTCACGGCGCATGAGCATGGGCTGGCGGCGGAGATCATCGTCTCCTTCCACGGCGCGCTCTTCCTCCAGTCGGTGCGCAGCGAGGAGAAGCGGCGGGTGATGGAACTGGCGCAGGTCGATTTCCGCACCCGCGCGGCAGACTACGGCATACCCGTCGACTACCGCGCCTTCGGCCCGGACGACATCCGCGCCGCCCTTGCCGCCGGCAAGCTCCTCGTCGTTCTCATCAGCGGCTTTCTGATGTTCGGCAAGAAAGTGCCGCACTGGGTGCTGGTCATCGGCATGGACGAGGACCATGTGATCATCCACGACCCATGGGTGGAGGACGAGCGCGGCGAGACCAAGGTCGATGCCGCCGCCATCCCGATACCTTTCGATATCTTCATGGGCATGGCGCAGTTCGGCCGCCGGCTGCGCGCGGCCGTCATCCTCGGGAAGCGACGGGAAAGATGAGCTGGGTCATTCTCACGGGCAGGCAGGCCGACCTCGATCAGGTGGCGACCCCGCACAAGATCATCACCAACCGCGATTATCTGGCCCATCCCGGCCTGTTCAAGGGTCAGCGGCCCAAGGTCATCAACCTGTCCAGCAATTACGGCTACCAGACACGCGGCTATTACGCCTCGCTGCTGGCCTCCTCGCGCGGGCACAAGGTGATCCCGACCGTCGAGACGATGATCGACCTGTCGGAGCGCAAGCTCTACGAAAACGCGCTGCCGGAGCTGGAACAGGCGCTCAACAAATGCCGCAAGGATATAGGCGGCCGTTTTCCTGCGCGGGTCAGCATCTTCTTCGGCATCGGCCCCTCGAAGGCATGGGACCGCTTCGCGCGCCTGCTCTTCGACTGGTATCGCGCGCCGGCCCTGGAAGTCAGCATCGTTGAGGGCGAGTGGGCGACGATCAGGAAGATCGGCTTCCTGCCGCTGGCGCGCATGAATGGAGAAGAAAAGACGCGCTTCCTCGCCGCGCTCGACAAATATACCGCGCGTGAATGGCGCGACGGCAAGACGCGCACTCCGGCGCGCTACACTTTCGCCACGCTGATCGACTCGCAGGAAGAGCTGCCGCCGTCGGATGTCGGCTCGCTGCGCCACTGGTCGCGCATCGCCGAGAAGATGGGCGTGGAGGTGGAGCCCATCACGCGCAAGGATCTGGCAAAGCTCGCCAATTACGACGCGCTTCTCATCCGCGAGACGACCTCGATCTCCAACCACACCTACCGCTTCGCGCGGCGCGCGCAGCAGGAGGGCATGCCGGTCATCGACGATCCGCTGTCGATGATCCGCTGCACCAACAAGGTCTATCTCAACGAGCTGATGACGGCCAACAAGGTGCCGGTGCCGCCCACGGTGATGATCGCCGGGCCGGGCGACCTGCAGCTTGCAGCCGATACGCTCGGCTTCCCGCTGGTGCTGAAGATTCCCGACAGTTCCTTCTCGCGCGGCGTGAAGAAGGCGTCGAACTTCGCCGAATTGAAGGACCTCGCCACGAAATGGCTCGAGGATTCCGACCTGCTGATCGCGCAGAAATTCATCCCGACCGAATTCGACTGGCGCATCGGCGTGCTCGGCGGCCAGCCGCTCTTTGCGGTCCAGTATCTGATGGCGAAGAAGCACTGGCAGATCGTCAACCATGAGCGTCGCGGCAAGCCCGATCAGGGTGGCTTCAAGTCCTTCACGCTCCAGAGCGCCCCGGCGCATGTGATCGACACGGCGGTCCGCGCCGCGCGCTGCATCGGCGACGGCCTGTATGGCGTGGACCTCAAGGAAACCGCCGACGGCGTTCATGTCATCGAGGTGAACGACAATCCCAACCTCGACCATGGCGTCGAGGATTCGGGCGAGAAGGACGAAGTCTGGATTCGCCTGACCCAGTGGTTCATCGACCGGCTGGAGCGGACGGGGCGCTAGAGCATTTTGCAGCCAAGCGGAATCGCTTGGCGTCGCAGAAATGCAGCTAAAACAAAGAGCTAGAGCGGGTTGGCGTTTCCGTGAAATGCTGAACCGTTCTAGCGCGGGCCGCCAATCCAAAAAAACTAAAGCTGCCGCTTGACTATCTAGTCGTGCGCAGATACTAAAGCTAATGCTTAACTTTTCGCAGATCGACACAAGCATGCGCGCTCTTGCCGAGCCCACCCGCCGCGCCATCGTGGAGCGTTTGAGCAGGGGGCCGGCGAGCGTCAGCGACCTGGCAAAGCCGTTTGACATGTCGTTGGCGGCAGTCGTGCAGCATATCCATGTGCTGGAGGAATGCGGGCTGGTGGTCAGCGAGAAGGTCGGGCGCGTGCGTACCTGCCGTTTCGAGCCCGCCGGCCTCGAGCCGCTGGCGGAATGGGTGCGCGAGAGGAAACTGGCGGCCGAACGCAAGCTCGACAGGCTGGAAGCGTTTCTCGCCGCCGGGGAACAAGACAAGGAGACAGGAAATGACTGAAAAACAGGCAAAGGAACTGTCCGCCGCCCATTCCACCTTCTCGATCGAGAAGCGCTATGCGGCTGCGCCCGCCCGTGTATTCAAGGCTTTTACGGATATGGAGCAGAAGCGCCGCTGGATGATCGGGGGTGAGAATTGGACCGTCTATTCCTACGAGGCGGATTTCAGGCCGGGCGGCTGGGAGAGATCACGCTTCAGCTTCAAGGACGGGCCGGAAATGGGCAACGATACGATCTACCATGAGATCGTGCGGGATCGTCGGATGGTCTTCTCCTATTCGATGACCTTCAAGGACACGGTGTTTTCCGCCTCGCTGGTGACGATCACGCTGGAGCAGGACGGCAAGGGTACGCTGCTGACCTATACCGAGCAGGGCACCCATCTCGACGGTTTCGACAATCCGGCGGAACGCGAGGAAGGCTGCCGCGAACTGCTCGACAAGCTGGGCGAAGAGCTTGAGGGCAAGCTCGCCGCGTGAGCCGGAGACTTACTGACCGGCCGGATCGGACGGGACGAGCGTCTTCCCGTCCAGTTTCGCGAAGCGGGCCAGGAACGACGCCTGCACGTCGGCGGTCGCGCGGGGTGCGAGATCGAGCCCCTCGGCGGTGATGCCGCGCGGCAGGCCGAAGAATTTCCGTGCTTCCGCTTGCGAGAAGCCGGCGAGCTGCGTCGCCTCGAAATAGGCGGCGATCTGGTCGGCGCGCTTGATGGTGTTCTTGAGCGCGGCGGGCAGGACCGGCGGCAGGCCGAAACGCAGGTGGATCGCCTGCTGGAGCTTCGCCTCCACCGTCTTGTAGTCGCCGCCGACCGCTGCCTTGAAGGGCGAGATCATGTCGCCGATGACATATTCGGGCGCGTCGTGAAGCAGTGCTGCAAGCCGATCCGCCCGGCTGGGCGCTTGCGCCTGCCGGACGAAAATCTGTTCGACCAGCAGCGAGTGCTGTGCAACCGAGAAGGCATGGGTGCCGGCCGTCTGGCCGTTCCACCGGGCGACGCGGGCAAGGCCCTGCGCGATGTCGGATATCTCGATATCCAGCGGCGACGGATTGAGAAGGTCGAGCCGGCGGCCCGAAAGCATGCGCTGCCAGGCACGTGGCGGTGCGCCGCTGCGGTCTGGCATCAGTCGTTATCCGTTGTGCTGGCGGCCTCGGGAAAGCTGAAATTCGCCCAATCGGGAATGGAGGCGCCGAGCGCGATCCCGTCCGCCAGAAGCGGCGTGCCGCTATCCATCGCGTCCTTCACCCGGTCGATGCGCAATATGGCCAGGCCGCTCGTGCCGGAAACGCTGCCGAGTGCGCCGATCGGTCGCCCGTTGGCGGTGATGGTGGTGCCGGCTGGGGGCAGGGGCTTGTCCGCGCTCACCAGCAGCACGCGGCGGCGGGCGGTGCCGCGATGCTGCATGCGCGACACGACTTCCTGCCCGATATAGCAGCCCTTGCGGAAACCCACGCCGCCATTCTGGTCGAGCAGCACGTCATGCGGGAAGGCATCGCCCGCCGCATAGTCGTCGCCGCTTTCGGCAATACCGTGCGAAATGCGCAGCGCGCGCCAGTCCGCCGGCGCGGCGTCAGCCGCCGGCAGTTCGCCATAGTGGCGGCGCGCATGGAGCGCGGCCGGAAAGCGCATGTCGGAAACGATAGTTGAATCTGTTTGGGAGGAACCGGAATCGGTTCCCCATGAAACGGCGACAACATGCTGGTCCGACTCGCGAATCTCCGCCTTGGCGCGCAGCCGGTAGAGCGTCAGCCGACGCATGAAGTCGGCGGCGAGATCCTGCCGCAGTTCGAGGCGGAACCCGCCATCCGCTCGCGAAACGAGGAAATCGAACAGGATCTTGCCCTGCGGCGCGAGCAGTGCGCCGGGCCGCGCCTGCCCGGCTTCGACCGTCGTCAGGTCGATCGTCAGTATGTTCTGGAGGAAATGTTCGGCATCGGGGCCGGACACGTCGATGAGTGCGCGGTCGGCAAGATGGGCTACGGGCATGGTCGCTCGCTTGCGGGAAGACGATGCCCTTACCTATGCGGCTGCCCGGGCGGCGGCAAGGCCCGGTCAGTCGCCGGCTACGAAGAAGGCCCAGCTCCCGTCCGGCCTTATGCCGGTGCGGTAGAAGATATAGGCGCCGAAATTCTTCATGTCCTCATAGTCGCCGGCCGTGACCAGCCGGAACAGCTCCACCCGCTGGCGCGCATCGAGCGTGTCCAGCGGCACCGCGAAGAAATAGGGCCAGAGATAGATTTCGTTCTCGGTGCCGATCTCGGTATGGACGTAGCCGGCCTCCAGCACTTCCTGCAATATGGCCAGGATTTCCTGTCCTTCGCCGTCGCCCGACATCTGCTTGAGATGCTCGATAGGATCGCCCTCGACGCCGCCCAGCGAAAGCTCGGTGGCGTTTTCGCCCTCGGTGCGGATGAAGGGGCGCAGCGCTTGGAGATTGCCGCTGCGGGTGGCCTCCAGCAATTCTTCGCGCGTCTTGCGTACCGGCTCAGGAAGGGCGCCGATATCGTAGGAGATGGCCGGCACCGGAATGTCTGCATCACCGGGAGCGGCTTCTTTTTTGGTCTCGCCGTCGCCGGGCGTTTCGGCAGGCTCCTCCACCCCTTCGTCCTGCGGCTCTATCACCGGCTGGGCGGCAGGCTGGTTGGCGGGATTGGGCAATGGCGGCGGCAGCGGCACGACCTGCACATCCGGCGGCGGGCTGATGCCCTCTTCCTTCAGCTCGCTCAGGGCGAGGGCTGGTGAGGCGCCGAGATGGAGAACTACCAAAAGGGCGGCAAAACCCGAACGTTGCGCCATCATCCTGCTACAGATCTCCTTGCACCCTGGCCCGCTGGCCGGACTATAGCGCAAGGCTTCGGCGGTGGGGATGCAAAGCTGCAACAGTGTAGTGACGCTGCTGCGACAGGCAGCTCAGTGGCAGGTGCGGTGCGGACTGAAGTCGCCGGCGATCATGCGCTCGCGCATCTGGTCGAGCAGCGCCAGCGCTGCGTCCTCTCCGCAACTGCGCAGAAGCTCCTCGAAGGCCGTGGCCAGCGCGACTTCCGCCATGATCTCGGGCTCGACCCCGCAAGCCAGGCCTTCGGCCCACGCCTCGCTGTGGCTCTCGGAGGCGGTGAGGCGCTTTTCCTCGCGGATCAGCGCATCGATTTCGCTGCGTTGCTCGATCATCTCTCACCCATGGCCGCGCGGTAATGAAAATGCGCGGCTTCCCGTTCATGTCCCATTAACAACATAGGCCCTGCTATTGCAGACCGCACCCCCGGCTGTCGAGGGAGAGTTAACGGGATCCTAATTTCCATAGCGGGTGGCGATCTCGCGGGTGAGGTCGCGCCCCTCGATCATGAAGCGGTCGATAGCCGCCACCGCCGCCGGCGTACAGCTCGTATAGGTGCTGCCGAAGGAGCGGTATCCCTGGTTGAAGTGGGCGACCAGCATGGCGCGCCGCGCCTCGTCGGGGTTTTCCGTCGCGAGCAGCTTCTCCATCTCGTTACGCCAGGTCGTGCCCTCGTCCCCGCACAGGTTGCGCAGGTAGTGAAGCGAGCCCAGAAGCTCGGCGAGACGCCGCAGATCCTTCTCGAAAGGCGCCTCGATCGCGCGCGCCGGGGTGGCGATGGCAATCGCAGCACCGACAAGCAGCATCGTCAGACAAGGCCCCATCCGCATGGCGCATCTTGTCGCCGACAATTCCGGCGACCGCAAGGCAGATCGGGCAGCCGGTCATTGCCGCGCGTCGAAAAGCTCCATCACGATCTCGCGCGTGCTCTCCGTCAGGGGCAGGCGGTCGAGCTCCGGCAGGGTGAAGAAGCCTGCTTCCTCCGCATCGTCCGCCGCCGCAAGCACGCCTTCATGCCCATCGGCCGCGAACACGGTGAGCTCGAAGGCGATGCCGTGGCCGGTCTCCCCCACGATCGGCAATGTGACATGCGCGGTCAGGCTGCCGGGCACGAGGCCTGTCTCTTCCAGCAATTCGCGCCGCGCGGCCTCTTCCAGCGTTTCGCCGGGTTCCACCCGGCCACCCGGAAAGGCATAGAGCCCCTTCGCAGGCGCGCGGCCGCGCCGCACCAGCAGCACGGTGTCGCCATGCAGAAGCGCCACCGAGACCGCCAGGACCGGCGCGGCATGAAGTTCCCCTTTCGTCATCGCAACACTCGCTGTGGGCAGGTTCGGCAGGCAACTTGCCCCGCTGCGCCGCGGCCTGCAAGATTGGCCGGTCCGCACAGCGAAGGGAGCCATGCCATGACGATCACGATCAGAGCCGCCGTGGCACGCGAGCCCGGTGCGCCGCTCACCATCGAGGACCTGTCGATGGAAGCGCCGCGCGCGGACGAAATCCGCGTCCGGGTGGTCGCGGTCGGTGTCTGCCACACCGACCTCGTCGTCCGCGACGGCGAGATTCCGGTGCCGTTTCCCGTCGTTCTCTGTCATGAGGGAGCGGGCATCGTCGAGGAGGTGGGCAGCGCCGTCACCAAGGTCGCGCCGGGCGACCATGTGGTGATGACCTTCAATGCCTGCGGCGCCTGCCCGACCTGCCGCGAGCACGCGACCAGCTATTGCCACGAATCCTTCCCGCGCAATTTCGGCGCCGCGCGGCCCGACGGATCGAGCCCGCTGTCGGGGGAAGGCGAGCAGGTGCATGGCTATTTCTTTGGCCAGTCCTCCTTCGCTACCCATGCCATCTGCCGCGAAATCAATGTCGTGAAGGTGCCCGATGACGTGCCGCTCGAATTGCTCGGGCCGCTTGCCTGCGGCGTGCAGACCGGGGCCGGAGCGGTGATGAATTCGTTCAAGGTCGGTGCGAACAAGACCTTCGCCGTGTTCGGGGCTGGCTCGGTCGGCCTCTCGGCGCTGATGGCGGCGAAGGTGGTCTGCGCCGCGAAGATCATCGCGGTGGACACCAATGACGAACGCCTCGCCGTCGCGCGCGAGCTTGGCGCGACGCATGTCGTCAACCCGAAGACGGAGGATCCGGCCGCCGCGATCATGGCTGCGACGGGCTATGGCGTCGATTTCGCGCTGGACACGACGGGCATCGAGACGGTGATCCTCGCCGCGCTCGATTCGCTGGCTCCCCGCGGCACGGCGGGCATTCTCGGGGCTTCTGCGCGCGACTCGGTCATTCCGCTCAAGCAAGGTCTTCTGCGCGGCGGCGGCCGGCGCATCATGGGCATTATCGAGGGCGATTCCGACCCCGACATCTTCATTCCGCTGATGATCGAGCTCTACCGGCAGGGCCGGTTCCCCTTCGACAAACTCATCCGTTTCTATCGCTTCGACGAGATCAACGAGGCGATCCACGATTCCGCGACGGGCTGCACGATCAAGCCCGTGCTGCAGATGGCCTGACCCATGTGCGGCCGTTTCGCCCTTACCGCCAAGCCGGACGCTGCCGAGACATTCCTTGGCGTGGCCGGGCTGGAAGCCTTTCCGCCACGCTACAACATCGCGCCGACGCAGCCCGTTCTGGCGGCAATCGCCGGCCCGCGCCGCGACCCTGGCTCCAACCTGCCGGACAGGCAGGCGCTGCTGGTGCGCTGGGGTTTCATTCCCGGCTGGACCAAGGACGTGAAGCAGATGCCGCTGCTGATCAATGCACGGTCGGAAACCGCCGCCGAAAAACCGGCATTCAAGGCTGCCATGCGCCATCGGCGCGCGCTGCTTCCGGCCTCGGGCTTCTATGAGTGGAAACGCGAGCGCGGCCGCACCGGCCAGGCCTACTGGATCCGGCCGCGCCATGGCGGTCTCGTTGCCTTCGGCGCGCTGCTGGAAACATGGTCCGAGCCGGGCGGCTCGGAGATCGACACCGGCGCGATCCTCACCACCGCAGCCAACAGCGCCATTTCGCACATCCACGAGCGCATGCCGGTGGTGATCCGGCCCGAGCATTTCTCGCGCTGGCTGGACTGCGTCGCCAATGAGCCGCGCGACGTGGCCGACCTGCTGCGCCCGGTCGATCCCGATTTCTTCGAAGCCATCCCCGTATCGGACAAGGTCAACAAGGTCGACAACGCTACGCCCGATATACAGGACCGGGTGGAGCCTGCATCGAGATCCGAGTCGGTAAAAACCGAAGTGCCCGCGCAGATGACTTTGTTCTGACGGCTATTTCCGCCGCTTCGGCGTCTTGCCTGTGGATCGCGCTTCGCGAATGCGCAGCGTCCCGCCTTCCGGGTGCTCGATGTCGAACGAGCCTGTCTCGCGCACGAGATCGCTCAGCTTGCGGAAGCCGAAGGTGCGCGGATCGAAGTCGGGCGCGAGATTGGCGAGTTGCGTGCCGACCGCGCCCAGCGGAACCCATCCATCCTCGGTCTCCATTTCGGCGATGATCTTGCCGATGATGGCGGCGGCATTGCCCAGCGGCTCAAGCGCCTTCGTTGCTGCCGCCGCGGCCGTTTCGCCGGGCGATGCCGATGGCAGCAGGTTCTCCGTGTAGACGAAGCGCCGGCAGGCCTGGCGGAAGCTCTGCGGCGTCTTCTGCTCACCGAAGCCGAACACGTCGACGCCCTGTTCGCGGATGCGGGCTGCAAGCCGCGTGAAATCGCTGTCCGACGAGACGAGGCAGAAACCCTCGAAACGTCCGCTGTGCAGCAGGTCCATCGCGTCGATGACCAATGTGATGTCGGAGGCGTTCTTGCCGGTCGTATAGGCGAATTGTTGCTGCGGGATGATCGCGTGCTTGGACAGCACGTCCGCCCAGCCCTTCAGCCGCGTGGTGGAGAAGTCCCCATAGATGCGCCGTACGCTGGCTTCGCCGATCTTGGCGATCTCCTCGAACAACCCATCGGCGATCCGGGACGAGGCATTGTCCGCGTCGATCAGGACCGCGAGGCGGGGAGGTCTTGTTTCTGAAGGCATATCGCCCTCCATTTCTCGGAAATTGACGGGCCATGGTCGTCGGACGCCGCTTTCATCCGACCTACCACGTATCCGGCACTTGCAAAACGCGGTTCCGCCCGCCAAACCCGGCCGATGTTCGCGACGTTCCTCTCCGGTTTCCTGCTTGGCGGCTCGCTCATCGTGGCGATCGGCGCGCAGAATGCGTTCATCCTGCGCCAGGGCCTGCTGCGGCAGCATGTATTCGTGCTGTGCCTGATCTGCGCCTTGTCGGATGCGCTGCTGATTGCCGCGGGCGTCGCGGGCATGGGCACGCTGATCGCGCAATCGCCGACATTGATCGTGGTTGTCACGGTGGGCGGGGCTGCCTTCCTGCTCGCCTATGCCGCGATGGCGCTGCGCCGTGCACTCCACCCCGCCGCGATGCAGGCGGCCGCGGCGGGAAGCGGCAGCCTGAAGGCCGCGCTGGCGACCTGCCTCGCCTTCACCTTCCTCAACCCGCATGTCTATCTGGATACGGTACTGCTCGTCGGTTCGCTTTCGGCGCGGCATGAGGGCAGCACACGGGCCGCATTCGGCATCGGCGCGGCTTGCGCCTCTTTCGTCTGGTTCTTCGCGCTGGGCTATGGCGCGCGGCTGCTTCAGCCAGTCTTTGCCCGGCCGGCCGCGTGGCGCGTGCTCGACCTCGGCATTGCCGCGGTGATGACGGCGATCGCCATCAGCCTGCTTGCCGGGCTTGCCTGAACCCGGCGGCGGAGGATCAGGCGGCCTTGCGCTTGTCCGCCGGCTTGGCGTCTTCCTTGGGCGTGCTCTGCATCGCCATCAGCGCGGCCAGAAGATCTGCCGGACCAATCGCGTGATAGTGCTTGGCAAGCGCCGCATATTGCCTGCGGGCCAGATCTTGTTCGGAGGTCCTGTCGCTCATTGTCGTGTCTCGACTTCATTCGTTGCGTTATCCGCGCAACCAGAGGTGGGGTCCGAATGAGACTGAATCTTGGCTCGATTTTTCCCTTTTCAGGGCATTTCGGTTAATTTCCGTAAGGAACTTCAGAAGGCCACGGCAGTGCGTCTCTCCTGCCACAGGTCCACTTGACGACGCTTCGCGCTGGCGCGATAAGCGCGCTGATGAAAACGGCACTGCCCATTAACGGGATTTGCATTATCGGCTAGCTTTTCGCTGGCCCGGCCGTTTTCGCTCATTCTCACGACAAGCCAAAACGCCCCGGCCAGCCGGCCATGGGGTTTCTGCGCATGTCGAACACGCCGATCAGGCTCTACAATACGCTGACGCGCTCGAAGCAGGATTTCATCCCGCTCGATCCCGGCAATGTGCGCATCTATGTCTGCGGGCCGACGGTCTACGATTTCGCTCATATCGGCAATGCGCGGCCGGTGATCGTCTTCGACGTGCTGTTTCGCCTGCTGCGCCATGCCTATGGCGTCGGCAATGTCACCTATGTGCGCAACATCACCGATGTGGACGACAAGATCAACGCGCGCGCCGCCCGCGATTTCCCGGACCTGCCCCTCAACGAGGCGATCAGGAAAGTCACCGAGGCGACGAACGCCCAGTTCCAGGCGGATGTGACGGCGCTGGGCTGCCTGGAGCCGACCAGCCAGCCGCGCGCGACCGAGCATATCGAGGAGATGAAGGCGATCATCGAGCGCCTCGTTGCGGACGGCGTGGCCTATGTCGCGGAGAACCATGTGCTGTTCTCGCCCTCGGCGATGAATGCCCGCAGGGGGCCGCGCTACGGCGCGCTGTCGCGCAGGCCGCTCGACGAGATGCTGGCGGGCGCGCGCGTCGACGTCGCTTCCTACAAGCGTGACGAAATGGATTTCGTGCTGTGGAAGCCGTCGAAGGACGGCGAACCCGGATGGGCATCGCCGGCGGGCATCGCGGTACCGGGGCGGCCGGGCTGGCATATCGAATGCTCCGCCATGTCGATGGCGAAACTGCTGGAACCCTTCGGCGGCGGACTTGCCTGCGACGACCCGACGAAGAACATGTTCGACATCCATGGCGGCGGTATCGACCTCGTCTTCCCCCACCACGAGAACGAATTGGCGCAGAGCTGCTGCGCGCTCGGCACCGAGCGCATGGCCAACATCTGGATGCATAACGGCTTCCTCCAGGTGGAGGGTCGCAAGATGTCCAAGAGCGAGGGCAATTTCGTCACCATCCGCGACGTGCTGGCGAGCGAGGTCAGCATGTTCGCGGGTACCGAGGCCACTTCCGCCGCGCGCATGCGCTGGACCGGCCTTGCGGCGCGCTTCTCCATGCTCCAGACGCATTATCGCGAGCCGATCGACTGGACGGAGCGCCGCCTGCATGAGGCAAGCGACGAGCTCTACCGCTGGTATGGATTGCTGCGCGATGGCGGCTTCGATCCCGCAAATGTCCCGGCGCCCGGCAATGCGGTGGCCGCCGCACTCGCCGACGACCTCAATAGCTGGCAGGCGATCACCCACCTGCGCGCCGCCGCCAAGGCCGGCGACGTTCAGGAACTGGGCGAGGGGATGGATCTGCTCGGTTTGCTCGATCCTACATTTCTCGGCGAGGAGGGCGATTGGCTGTTCCGTCGCGAGGCATCTGTCGACGCGGGGCAGGTAGAGACTATGATCGCCGAGCGCCTGGCCTTCATTCGCGGTAAGGACTGGCCATCGGCAGACCGCATCCGCGATGAGCTTCTGGCGCTGGGCATTCAACTCAAGGACGGCAAGGACGCCGTCACTGGCGAACGCGTGACAAGCTGGGAGGTGAAGTGATGATCGACCATGCAGGAATTTGCGTAACCGATTGGCTGCGCGCCAAGGCGTTCTACGATGCGGCTTTCGGAGCGCTGGGCGCGACGATGTTGCAGCAGGTGCCGACGGAGTTCACCGGCGGCGCGCATGTGGGCGGCTATGGCCGCGAGAAGCCGGATTTCTGGCTGCGCGAACACAGCGAAGGCGCCGGCCCCGGCCGCCACTATGCGTTTACCGCGCGCAATCGCGGCGAGGTTCGCGCCTTCTACGACGCAGCACTCGCGGCCGGCGGCAGGGACAATGGCGCGCCGGGCCTGCGCCCGCATTATCATCCCGACTATTACGGTGCCTTCGTGCTCGACCCCGACGGCAACAATGTGGAGGCGGTATGCCACGCGCCGGAATGATCGGAAGAAAGTCAATATTGGCAGATGGTTGGGACGACGGGCGGAATCATTTCCGCAGCGGTGGCGGGGGGCGGCCATGAGCCTCGACAACAAGCCAACCTATACCGGCGGTTGCCAGTGCGGCGCGGTGCGCTTCCGCATCGAGGGCGCCTTGCACAACGCTTCCGTCTGCCACTGCCGCATGTGCCAGAAGGCGTTCGGCAGCTTTTACGCGCCGCTCGCCAGCGTAGTCGAAGGCACGATGGAATGGACGCGCGGCGCGCCGAAGCGCTGGCAGTCTTCCAACCATGTGAAGCGCGGTTTCTGTGCCGAATGCGGCACGCCGCTGACCTATGAGGCGCCGGATGGGGTGGGGCTGGCGATCGGCGCCTTCGACCATCCCGAGGAGGTCGCGCCGACGAAACAATGGGGCATCGAGGCGAAGCTGCCTTATGTGGACGCCGTGCCGACGCTTTCCGCCGAACGCACGGAGGGCGATATTGCGGGTGCGCCCTTCCTGACCGATCTGGTCAGCTATCAGCATCCCGATCACGATACCGACCAATGGCCACCCGTAGCCCGAAGCGAAAGGGGCGGCGCATGAGCACGAAAGAAAGAGTCTATTTGTTCGACACCACCCTGCGCGACGGCCAGCAGACGCCGGGCGTCGACTTTTCCGTCGACGACAAGATCGCGGTCGCGCAGATGCTGGACGCCTTCGGCATCGACTATGTCGAGGGTGGCTATCCCGGCGCCAACCCGACCGACACGGCCTTCCTGTCGAAGAAGCGCACCGCGCAGGCCTCCTTCGTCGCCTTCGGCATGACCAGGCGGCCGGGCGTCTCCACCTCCAACGATCCGGGACTGGCCACCCTGCTGCAGGCAAAGTCGGACGCGATCTGCTTCGTCGCCAAGAGCTCGCAATATCAGGTCCGGGTGGCGCTGGGCTGCACCGACGAGGAGAACCTCGAGTCGATCTCCGCTTCGGTGGAGGCCGCGCGTGCGGCCGACAAGGAGGCGATGGTCGATTGCGAGCACTTCTTCGACGGCTTCAAGGCGAACCGCGACTATGCGCTCGCCTGCGCGAAGACCGCCTTCGATGCCGGCGCGCGCTGGGTGGTGCTGTGCGACACCAATGGCGGCACACAGCCGGGGGAGGTGCGCGAGATCGTGCGGCAGGTGATCGCGGCGGGCATTCCGGGCGACCATCTCGGCATCCATGCGCATGACGACACCGGCCAGGCCGTCGCCAATTCGCTGGCCGCCGTCGATGCGGGCGTGCGCCAGATACAGGGCACGCTCAACGGCATCGGCGAGCGCTGCGGCAATGCCAATCTCGTCACCATCATCCCGACGCTGGTGCTGAAGCCCGCCTTCGCGGATCGCTTCGAGACCGGCATATCGCGGGAGGCGCTGGCCGGCATCGCGCGCCTGTCGCGCAGCTTCGACGAACTGCTCAACCGTGCGCCCGAGCCGCAGGCGCCCTATGTCGGCCTGTCGGCCTTTGCCACCAAGGCGGGCATCCATGCATCCGCGCTGCTCAAGGAGCCGCAGACCTATGAGCATGTGCCGCCGGAAGCAGTGGGCAACGCCCGGCGGGTGATGGTTTCGGACCAGGGCGGCAAGTCGAATTTCATCGCCGAGCTGAAGCGGCGCGGTATTCCGGTGGCAAAGGACGACCCGCGTCTCGATACGCTGATTTCGCTGGTGAAGCAGCGCGAGGCCGAGGGCTATGCCTATGAGGGCGCGGATGCGAGCTTCGACCTGCTGGCGCGGCGCACGCTGGGCGGCGTGCCCGAATTCTTCAAGGTCGATTCTTTCCGCTGCATGGTCGAGCGCCGCTATGACGCCAACGGCCATCTCAAGACCGTGTGCGAGGCGATCGTGAAGGTCACGGTCGATGGCGAGGAGCGCATGTCCGTGGCAGAGGGCATGGGCCCCGTTAATGCACTCGACATCGCGCTGCGAAAGGACCTCGGCAAGTTCCAGTCCGAGATCGACGATCTGGAACTGGTCGACTTCAAGGTGCGCATCCTCAATGGCGGTACGGAAGCGATCACCCGCGTGCTGGTCGAATCCGGCGATTCCACCGGCGACCGCTGGTGGACGGTCGGCGTTTCGGAAAACATCATCGACGCGTCCTTCCAGGCGCTGATGGATTCCATCGTCTACAAGATGGTGAAGAACCGCCAGGCGAAAGTGTTGGCGGCGGAATAGCTGGCTCAACCGATTCCGGCAGTTGCATCAGAAAAATGCGTTGGTGCGGCGGGGCAGGGGACGTTACCTGTCCCGCCATGACGCACCGGCCCAGACATGAAACGCACGCGACCGCGCCTGACGCGCCGCTGGTGCCGCAATCGCCGCCCGGCAGCACGCCCGGCGCGGACGCCGCCATGCGCGGCTTCATCTTCGCGTTCTTCGCCTATCTCATATGGGGTTTCCTGCCGCTCTACATGAAGGCGGTGGCGCATATCCCTCCGCTCGAGGTTGTCGCCCATCGCATCGTGTGGTCGGTGCCGATTGCCGGCGTGCTGCTGTGGATACTCGGCCGAACCGGAGACATCGCCGCCGCGCTGCGTTCTCCGCGCACGCTCGCAATGGCTGCGCTGACCGCCTGCATCATTTCGGTCAACTGGCTCATCTACGTCTGGGCCGTGACAGGCGGGCGGGCCGTCGAGACCGCCCTCGGCTATTACATAAATCCGCTGGTTTCGGTGATGCTGGGCGCGCTGCTTCTGGGGGAGCGGCTGACGCGCGCGCAGATGGTGGCCGTCGGGCTGGCGGCGATAGCCGTCGCCATCCTGACGATCGACGCCGGCGGCCTGCCCTGGGTATCGCTGACGCTGGCGATCAGTTTCGCCGCCTACGGCTTCTTCAAGAAGACCCTGCCGGTCGGTCCCAGCCAAGGGTTTTTCCTGGAAGTGGCGATCCTCGGCCTGCCGGCATTGGCCTATCTCGTCTACCTGCAGGCCATGGGCACGGCACATTTCGTGCCGTCGCGAATGGCCGATATCTGGCTGCTTCTCTTTGCCGGTCCGGTCACGGCCGTGCCGCTGCTCCTCTACGCTTTCGGCGCCAAGCTTCTGCGGATCTCGACATTGGGGATCATGCAATATATCGCGCCGACCATGATCGCCGCGATCGCGATCTTCGTCTTCGGCGAGCCCTTTGGCCTGACGCGCATGCTGGCATTCGCACTCATCTGGATCGCCCTGGCGATCTACACATGGTCGATGATAACGGCCTCGCGGCGCGGAAGCTGATCGCTACAGCTTCCCGATGACCTTCTCGTCGCCGGAGAAGGGCAGGGCGGCTGCCCGGGCCGCGTCGAGTATGTTCGGCACGATCTGCTCGACGGCATCCACCACCAGCGGCCGCACCAGATGCGAGGTGTGGATGAAGCCTTCTTCGTTCATATGGTCGAGCAAGGCCAGCATCGGTTCCCAGAAGCCGGCGACATTGGCGAAGACGATCGGCTTGCGGTGACGGCCGAGCTGCGCCCAGGTCATGATCTCGATGATCTCCTCCACCGTGCCGATGCCGCCCGGAAGCGCCACAAAGGCGTCGGATTCCTCGAACATCCTGTGCTTGCGGGTGTGCATGTCTTCGGTGATGACGACATTGTCGATCCCGTCGAGCGAGGACTCGGAGGCCTCCCGGTTGACCAGGAAATGCGGAATGATTCCCGTTACGTGGCCGCCGGCGGCGCGGGCTCCGGCCGCCACCGCGCCCATGATGCCCTTGGTGCCGCCGCCATATATGAGGCCAAGGCCCGCTTCGGCGATGGAACGGCCCAGTTTCTGCCCGGCGTTCATGTAGATGTCGCTACGCCCGCGCGACGAACCGCAATAGACGCAGATGGATCGAATCTCGCTCATGCAGCTCATTGGCGTGCGCCGGCCCGGTCCCGTCAAGGCTTGTCCGGCTTTTTCTTGTGGCGCTACGGAAAACAGGCTAGACGGGCCAAAGGCGGCTAAGAACTGGGGTTTTAAGTGAACGCGAACACGACAAGGCTGTTCTTCTTCCTTCTTGGCGGCATCATCATTCTGGCAGGCGGCGGATATATTGCGGGCGTCTTCGACCGCTTCCTGCCGCAGGATTCCGTAGCGGTCGTGCAGGTTCCGGCCACTGTGCCGGCATCGCCCGCGCCGGCTGCTCCCGCCTCGGGCGGCACACCCGCCGCGCCTCAGGACGGGGCCCCGCCGGCGGGCGCAACTCCACCGGCCAACGCGCCGGCGCAAGCCGAGGGACAGCAGCCCGCGGAAGCCGCGGAAAAGAAGGGGATTCCAACCTTCGACCTCGTGCGGCTGGAGCCGGACGGCTCGCTCATCGTGGCGGGCCAGGCCCTTCCCGAAGCGAAGGTCGAGGTCGTCTCTGGCGCCAGCGTGCTTGGCGAAAACGCGGCGACCCCGGGCGGCGACTTCGCCGTCGTCCTCGACGATCCCCTGGCGCCGGGCGACTATACGCTGGTGCTGCGCGCCACCAATCCCGATGGAACCGTGCTGACCTCGCTTCAATCGGCGATCGTCTCCGTGCCGGAACGGGAGAATGGCGAGGTTTTGGTGATGGTCGAGCAGCCGGGCGAGGCCAGCAAGATACTGACGGTGCCGCAGCCCGCGCAAGCAACGCCCGCGCCGGCGCAGCAGGACGCGGCCGCCGCGCCTGCCCCGGCCGAAAACGCATCGCCGCAGCCGCCTGCCGGCGGGCAGCCGGCAGTTGCCGAGGCAGCGCCGGCGAAACCCGCCGGCGAGACGGCTTCCGCCGCGCAGCCCGAGGAAAACACCGCCGCTCCAGCCAAGCCGCCCGTGCGCCCGACGGTGACGATCGAGGCCGTGGAGATCGAGGGCCCGATGGTCTTCGTCGCCGGCAGCGCCGAGGCGGGACGCCAGATCCGCGCCTATGCCAACGAGATCATGCTCGGCCAGACGGCCGTTTCCGAAGGCGGCCGCTTCCTCGTGGAGGCGCGCCGTGACCTGCCGGTCGGCGAGTATGTCATCCGCGTGGACGTTCTCGGTCCGGACGGCACGACCGTCATCGCCCGCGCGGCGGTTCCGTTCCAGCGCGAGCCGGGCGAGCAGATTGCCGCCGTCGCGCCCCCGGCCGGACAGGCGCAGGCCGCCGCTCCCGGCGCGCCGGCCAATGGCGGCAACGCGCCGGCCGATGGACAGGCCGCAGCGCCGGGTCGACCTGCAGCCAGCGCCGTTCCCGCGAACCCGCCCGCAGGTGGGGCTTCCGGCGCTACGGCTCCGGCCGGCGAAGCTGCCGCACCCTCCACGCCGCCTACGGGACGGCCGGCAACCGGCGGCAATGACGTCGCCGCCGCGCCCGAGACGACCGCGCCGAAACTTCAATCGGCGGCGGGTTCGGTCATCATCCGCAGGGGCGATACGCTTTGGCGCATTTCGCGTCGGGTCTACGGCATGGGCGTGCGCTATTCGACCATCTACCTCGCGAACCAGGACCAGATTGCCGACCCCGATCGTATCTGGCCGGGCCAGGTATTTTCCGTGCCGCGCGAGACCGATTCCGGCGAGCCGGCGGACATGTCCACCATCGCCGACCAGGTGAAGAAGGACTGACAGGTCCGCCCTGTGGCCTGCCGGCCTTGCGAATCCGTTGTTTATCGTATATCGACGATGAACGATGAATTCTGCCGATAATCTGACGACCCTGGCCCTTGCCGACAAGCTTGCCGCGCTGGCCCATCCGGCGCGGCTGAGCATCGTGCAATATCTGGCCGAAACCGAATGCAGTTGCTGCAAGGATGTCGTCGGCAGTCTCGACCTTGCGCAGTCGACCGTGTCGCAGCATCTGAAAGTGCTTGTCGCGGCAGGTCTGGTGCGGATGGAAAATGAGCGCCAGCGGTCGCTCTACAGTGTCGATCGCACCGCGCTGGCTCAACTTGGCGTAGCGATGACGGATCTCATGCGCGATTGCTGCGCCGACAAGCGCTGTTCCGGCAGCGACGAACGATAAGGACGACGGGCGGCAAAGCCCGCAGGGACGGACCATTGCCTGACAACAAGACCGTATCGGCCGAATCCGGCTCGATGATAACGACATTGCGCAATCTGTGGCCCTATATGTGGCCGGCCGAGCGCGCGGATCTCAAGCGCCGCGTTGTGTGGGCGACGGTGTTCCTCGTCGTCGCCAAGCTGGTGCTGATGCTGGTGCCCTATTTCTTCAAATGGGCCACCGATGCGCTCAACGGCCAGTTCGCGGCCCCGGATTATGTTCCGGCCCTGCTCGTCGGGCCGGTCATGCTGGTGCTCGCCTATAATGTGGTGCGCGTGGTGCAGCTCGGCTTCAACCAGTTGCGCGATGCGCTCTTCGCCAGCGTCGGCCAGCATGCGGTGCGGCAGCTCGCTTTCCGCACCTTCCAGCACATGCACCAGCTGTCGCTGCGCTTCCATCTGGAGCGGCGCACCGGCGGCCTGTCGCGCATCATCGAGCGCGGCGTGAAGGGCATCGAGGCGATCGTCCGCTTCACCATCCTCAACACCGCACCGACAGTGCTGGAATTCGCGCTGACGGCGATCATCTTCGCCGTCGCCTATGGCTGGATCTATGTCGCCATCATCGCGGTGACAGTCTGGCTCTATACCTGGTTCACGGTGAAGGCGTCGGACTGGCGAATCGTCATCCGCCGCGAGATGAATGACAGCGACACCGACGCCAACACCAAGGCGATCGATTCGCTGCTCAATTTCGAGACGGTCAAATATTTCGGCAATGAGCGCATGGAGGCCGAGCGCTTCGACCGCTCCATGGCGCGATACGAGAATGCGGCCACCAAGACATGGACCTCGCTGGGCTGGTTGAACTTCGGCCAGGGCGTGATTCTCGGCGTCGGCATGGCCGGGGCGATGGGCCTTTCGGCATGGGAGGTCATGCAGGGCACGCAGACGCTGGGCGATTTCGTCTTCATCAACGCCATGCTGATCCAGCTTTCCATCCCGCTCAATTTCATCGGCTTCATCTATCGCGAGATCAGGCAGGGCCTGACCGATATCGAGAACATGTTCGAGCTTCTCGACGTGCCGCAGGAGGTGAGGGACGCGCCGGGCGCGGAGCCGTTGAAGATCACCGATGGCGCCGTGCGCTTCGACGACGTGCATTTCGCCTATGATCCGCAGCGGCCGATCCTCAAGGGCATCTCCTTCGAGGTGCCGGCGGGCAAGACAGTCGCCATTGTCGGGCCGTCGGGCGCCGGCAAGTCGACACTGTCGCGCCTGCTGTTCCGCTTCTACGACATCCAGTCCGGCCGCATCAGCATCGACGGACAGGACATTGCCGGGGTGACGCAGGAGAGCCTGCGCGCCGCCATCGGCATGGTGCCGCAGGATACGGTCCTGTTCAATGACACGATCGCCTACAATATCCGCTACGGCCGCCCCTCGGCGACGGAAGAGGAGGTGCGCGAGGCGGCGCGTCTGGCGCAGATTTCCGGCTTCGTGGAGCGTCTGCCCGAGGGCTACAAGGCAATGGTGGGCGAGCGCGGCCTGAAACTCTCCGGCGGCGAGAAGCAGCGCGTGGCGATTGCCCGCACTATCCTCAAGGCCCCGCCCATCCTCATGCTTGACGAGGCGACCTCCGCGCTCGACACGCATACGGAGCAGGAAATCCAGGCAGCGCTCGATTTCGTCAGCCGCGGCCGCACCACGCTGGTCATCGCGCACCGTTTGTCCACAGTCATCGGCGCGGACGAGATCATCGTGCTGAAGGACGGGCTGATCGCCGAGCGTGGCACCCATCGCGACCTGCTGGCGCATGACGGTCTCTACCGCGCCATGTGGGATCGCCAGCGCGAGGCGACGGAAGCGGAAGAAAGGCTGCGCCGCGCAAGGCAGGAAGACGATCTCGGCGTGGTCGTGCGCCGTCGCACACCGGAAGTGGCCGCGGAGGTGGAGGGCGTGCCCGAGCCGGAGCCGCTCCCGGAGGGGTCGACTTCAGGCATATGATGCCGCGGCTGCCACAAATTTGCGGCATTGCGGGGCCAAACGTTGCCGCAACCGGGCAGTTGTGATTTATGACTGCGCTGAAGCGACCGTTCTGACTGCGCCGGAGGGGCGAATACCAATCATGATTGCTCACCGTTCCGCACTGTCCGGCAACCGCCGCCCGCTGAGGCATCTTCTGCTAGCGCCGGTTCTGGCGCTGCCGCTCTTCGCGGCCGCCTGCTCGTCCAATGACGACATCGACCTCGCCACCTATGTCGAGAATACCGAGCCGGCCGATCAGCTCTACAATCAGGCGCTGGCCAACCTGAATGCCGGCAAGGTCACCGAGGCCACGCGCAAGTTCGAGGCCGTCGACCGCCAGCATCCCTATTCGGAATATGCCCGCAAATCGATGGTGATGGGCGCCTTCACCAATTATCGCTCGGGCAATTATGAAGAG
>DATMGE010000025.1:0-46485 GCA_035555795.1 Rhizobiaceae bacterium
TGTCGGGCAGGCCGAGCGCGCCGCGCAGCCGCTTCATGTCGCGCTGCAGGACCGCCGCCGCCAGCGGGCCGCCCCGCGCGCCGCGAAACAGCGCGCCGTCGCCCGACAGATCGAACGGGCAAAGCCGGCGATATTCGGCGACCGCCTGCAAGGCGACGGGAAGCACCGGTACGAGACGCGTCTTGCCGCCCTTGCCGGTGACGCGCAGCACCGCGTCATGCGGGCCGGCCAGCGCATCGGCCGAAATCGAAAGCGCTTCGGAAATGCGCAGCCCCGACCCGTAGAGCAGCGTCAGCACGGCGGCGTTGCGCGCCGCGATCCAGGGCTCCTCGACCAGTTGCTCGTCGGCGCTGACGACGCGCCGCGCATCGCCAAGAGTCAACGGCTTGGGCAGCGATTTGGGCTGGCGCGGCGAGCGCACCGCCTTGGCCGCGGCATTTCCCGCCAGGCCGCGCCGCGCGAGATAGGCAAGCAGCGAGCGGATGCCGGCCATGCCACGGCCAAGTGTGCGCGCGACTGCGCCACCATTGCGCCGATGCGCCATGAAGGACCGCAGGTCGGCGGGCCGCAGCGCCGAAATATCGGCCAGCGACGGCGGCTCGCCCAGATGGCCTGTCAGGAACTGGAGAAATTGCCGCGTATCGCGCTCATAGGCGTCCACGGTAAGGCCCGCCATCCGCCGCTCATTGCGCAGCGCCGCCAGCCACGCCATGCGCGCCGCCTGCAGGTCCGCCTTCGCCGCGACCAGATACTCGCTCATCGACCATACTCCACACCGGGCGTTACTCTTGGCGCGCAAGCGGTTATCATCCGGTGAAGGTGCGATTGCCTTGATGCGCCTGTGCGAATAGGAAGCGGCCGCGGGAGCGTGTCGAACATGACGAAACCCATCAATCCGATCCAGCTTGCCACCATCGGTGCGCCGCATGGCGTGCGCGGCGAATTGCGCGTGAAGAGCTTTACCGGCGACCCGCTGGCGCTGGCCGATTACGGGCCCCTCTACGCCGCCGACGGCCGCCGCTTCGATATTGTCGACCTGCGGCCGGCCAAGAATGTCGTGGTCGTGCGCTTCAAGCAGGTGACCGACCGCGAAACGGCCGAAAGCCTCAATGGCGAGGCGCTTTTCGTCGACCGCGGCGCCCTGCCGGAGGACCTGGACGAGGGCGAATATTATCATGCCGACCTGATCGGCCTGGCCGTCTTCGACGATGGCGGCGAGATCGGCAAGGTGGCGGCGCTGCACGATTTCGGCGGCGGCGACATCATCGAGGTCGCGATGGCCGGGCGGCGCCCGGTGCTGGTGCCCTTTACCGCTGCCGCGGTGCCCGAGGTCGACATTGCCGGCGGGCGCATCCGCATCGACCGGATGGCGGCGGGACTGGACGATGGCGGCGAAGCCGAACCCTCCCCCGTCGATGCCCGCCCGCGCGGCCCGCGCGACGCCGGAGGCAACCGGTGAGCTTCCGCGCCACGGTGCTGACGCTCTATCCCGACATGTTTCCCGGCCCGCTCGGCCAGGCGCTGGCCGGCCGCGCGCTCGCCGAGGAACGCTGGGCGCTGGAGGCCGTGCAGATCCGCGACTTCGCCACCGACAGGCACCGCACGGTGGACGACACGCCGGCCGGCGGCGGCGCCGGAATGGTGATGCGCGCCGACATACTCGCGCGCGCCATCGACCACGCATCGCCCGAAGGCGACGGCCGCCCCCGCCTGCTCATGAGCCCGCGCGGAACGCCGCTGACGCAAGCGCGCGTGCGAGAACTGGCAGACGGCCCCGGTGCAGTCATCCTGTGCGGCCGCTTCGAGGGCGTCGACCAGCGCGTCATCGAGCGGCGCGGCTTGGAGGAAGTCTCGATCGGCGACTACATCCTCTCCGGCGGCGAGCTTGCCGCGCAGGTGCTGCTCGACGCCGTGGTGCGGCTTCTTCCCGGCGTGATGGGCAACAGCGCCTCGGGCGAGGAGGAAAGCTTCGAGAACGGTCTCCTGGAGCACCCGCACTATACGCGCCCGCAGGACTTCGAGGGCGTGCCGATCCCCGGGGTGCTTCTTTCCGGCAACCATGCGCGCATCGCCGCATGGCGACGCGCCGAGGCCGAAAGGCTGACGCGCGAGCGCCGGCCCGACCTGCTCAGCCGGTGATGAAGTAGTAGGCCGCCAGAGCTAGGCCGACGGCGATGACGAAGCCGCGCAGGATCGGCTGCGGCACGCGGCGCGCAATCCACACGCCGGCATAACCGCCGACCGCGACGCCCGGTACCATCACCAGCGCCTGCGGCCACGCGATCACGCCGCCGGAGACGAAAACCACGATGGCCACGGACGCGATCACGATCGACAGCATGTTCTTCAAGGCGTTGAGGCGGTGATAGTCACCGGCCTGGGTGAGGCCGAGCGTCGCCAGCATCATCACCCCCATTCCCGCGCCGAAGAAACCGCCATAGATGGCGGTGATGAACTGGACGAGCCCGCCGGTCAGGCCGCCGACAGGCGCCTCCTTGCCGGGCCTGGGTTTCGGCTTCAGCCAGGGTCCCGCCGCAAACAGCGCCGTCGCGCCGATAAGAAGCCAGGGCACCATGGCGCTGAACGACGGATTGTCGAGCGACAGCAGCACAAGCGAACCGAGCATCGCGCCAACCACCGAAATGGCGGCCAGGACGAGCGCGCTGCGCCAGAAAGTCCTGATGTCGCTCCAATAGGCCAGCGTCGAGGTGACATAGCCGGGCAACTGGCTGATCGACGAGGTCGCGTTGGCGACGATGGGCGGCATGCCAGCAAGGCTGAGCGCGCCGAATGTGAGAAAGGTCCCGCCACCCGCGACGGCGTTGATCGCGCCGGCGACCGCGCCGGCGACGAAGAGGATGATCGCGCTGAGAAGAGTCAAATCGGGGCCCGCCATTCCTGTACCGCGACCTGAACTAGACCATCGCGCCGGAAAGGGGAATTCGGTTTCCGACTATTCCATTGCGCCAGATGGACAAGCCCGGCCGTTTGGTGTATCGCCCCCTCCGAAATCGGGAAAATCCCGGCTCCGTCAACAATGGCGGTGCAATCGCCCCTGTCTCCGCCTCGGCGGCGGCATAGCCAAGCGGCCATGGCTGCGCGGCGAGCGATGGGCGCTCTGGCTGTCGAGAAGAATGAAGAGGTGCTCTGATGGACATCATCCGTCAAATCGAGGCCGAGCAGGCCGCGAAGATCGAAGAAAAGCGCAAGCTCCCGGAATTCCAGCCCGGCGACACGGTGCGCGTCCAGGTGCGTGTCACCGAAGGTTCGCGTACCCGCGTGCAGGCCTATGAGGGCGTGTGCATCGCCCGCTCCGGCTCCGGCTTCCAGGAAAACTTCACCGTCCGCAAGATCTCCTATGGCGAAGGCGTGGAGCGCGTGTTCCCGGTCTATTCGCCGCTGGTCGAGGCGGTCGAGATCGTGCGCCGCGGCAAGGTGCGTCGCGCCAAGCTGTATTATCTGCGCGATCGTCGCGGCAAGTCGGCTCGTATTTCCGAGAATACCGGCGTTCGCGCCCGCAAGCTGAACGATGCCGAGCGCGAGGCACATGCCGCCGAGCGGGCGCGCATCGAGGCCGACAAGATTGCCGCCGCCCAGGCGCTGGCAGCCGAGAAGGCATCGGAAGCCGCCGAATAGGCGAAGCAGCCGACCTGAAGTCGAAATGGCGGCCACCGGCCGCCATTTTCATATCCCGCCTGCGTGGGAACGATCGCGCCGCCGGCGCATTGGTGGGCGCGGAGGCACCCATGCAGGACATACTGGCCGATATCGGCCATCCCACCCACCTTCCCTTCTCGGTCATCGCCGCACGCCTCATGGTCGCTGCATTGCTTGGCGCGGTGATCGGCTTCGAGCGCGAGTGGCGCAACCATCCCGCCGGCCTGCGCACGCATATCCTCGTCTGCCTCGCGGCGGCCATGCTGGCCGTGCTGACGATCGAGATCGTCCACAGCCCCCATTTCGCACCCGAGCGCGGGCGCTTCGACCCGATCCGGCTCATCGAGGCGGTGACCGCTGGCATCGCCTTCCTCGCGGCCGGACTGATCATCTTCGATCGCGGCCGCGTACACGGTCTGACGACCGGCGCCGGCATGTGGCTTGCCGGCGCGATCGGCCTCGCCGCGGGACTGGGCTTCTGGCAGGTCGCCGCATTCGGGGCCGTGCTCGGCCTCATCATCCTGTGGCTCCTGCACCTCGCCGAGCGCAGCATCGACAAGGGCTCGTCCTGATCGTCCGGGCTTGACCGATACATATCCCAACGGTTATGGATAACTCATAACTGTTGAGTTATGGTTTCCGATGACGAACGCACCCGACATGCTTTTCAGGACGCTCGCCGATCCCACCCGGCGCGCCATTTTCGAACGGCTGTGCCGTGTAGGCGAACAGACCGTCGGCGCCCTGACGGCACGCGCCGGCGTCTCGCAGCCGGCCGTTTCCAAACATCTCGGCGTGCTGAAACAGGCCGGCCTGGTGCGCGACCGCCATGAAGGCCGCCAGACGCATTACAGCGCGCAGCTTGGCGCCCTCGCGCCGCTGGTCGACTGGACCAGCCGGATGGCCGGCTTCTGGGAGAACCGGTTCGACAAGCTCGATGACCTGCTGACGAGGATGGACCAATGAATGGCGCATCCAAAACCCGTTCCGTCGTCGTCGAACGCGAATTCGCCCACCCGCCGGAAAAGATCTGGCGCGCCCTCACCCAGCCGCACCTGATCGCGGAATGGCTGATGCCGAACGATTTCAGCCCTGCCCCCGGCCACCGCTTTCACCTTCGCAGCGATTGGGGCGGCGTGCTCGACTGCGAGGTTCTCGCTGTCGAGCCGCACACGACGCTCGCCTACAGCTGGAACCTCGCGCATGACGATCCCGCCTTCGACCTGCGCAGCACCGTCACCTTCACCCTCACCCCAACCGGGACGGGAACGCTGATGCGCATGGAGCAGGCAGGCTTCAGGCCGGACCAGAAGCGTGCCTTCGGCGGTGCAAGGTCCGGATGGCCGAGACTCTTCACCCGCCTGGAACAGGTCCTGGCGAAGACGGACTGAGATCACCAGCGCAGAAACGAGACGATCATGAACATTCTCCTTTGGGTCCTCCAGACCCTTCTCGCCATCCACACGGCCATCGGCGCGGTATGGAAGTTCTCCAACCCCGCACAGGCTATGCCGTCGCTGAGCGCGATTCCCGCCGGCATCTGGCTGGCGATGAGCCTCATCGAACTGGTATGCGCCGTGGGTCTCGTCCTGCCTGCCGTCTACAGGCCTGTAGGCGTTCTGGTTCCGCTGGCGGCGATCTTCATTGCGGCCGAAATGCTGCTCTTTTGCGGACTGCATCTGGCCTCTGGCGACAGGAATTTCGGGCCGATGGTCTACTGGTTTGTGGTGGCAGCCATATGCACCTTCATCGCCTATGGCCGCTATGCGCTGAAACCGCTGTGAGCGCGCCGACACGCCCGCTGCCTCTTGCGCCGACTCCCGGCTGGCGGTTATGGTTAACAAATCATGACCACACTCGCGATCGACATCAGACGGGCCCTGATTGAAGATGCGGCCGGCGTTGCCGACGTGCACCACGCCGCATGGCGCGGCGCCTATGGCGGCATCATCCCGCATGGCGCGCTCAACCGCATGCTGGCGCGGCGCGGCGCCCAATGGTGGCGCAATGCCATCGGCGGCGCGGCCAATGTCCTCGTCATCGAAATGGGCGGCGCCATTGTCGGCTACGCGACGCTTGGCCGCAACCGCGCCGCCAAGCTGACCCAGCAGGGCGAGATCTACGAACTCTACCTCAAGCCCGAATATCAGGGCATCGGTCTCGGCACCCGGCTGTTCTCCGCTGCGCGCGCCCATCTGGCCTCGCACGGCCTCAAGGGGCTGGTCATCTGGGCTCTGGAAGAGAATATCGGTGCGCTGGGCTTCTATGAGGGCCTCGGCGGGCGCGATGTCGCGGAGGGCGTGGAAGTGTTCGATGCCAAGGCCCTGCGCAAGGTCGCCTTCGTCTGGAACTGACGCCCGCCGGATATGCCGCCCAGATATGCCGCATTGCACAATGCGCCCTGAGCCTGTATCGCCTGCGCGATCAGACCCATCCAGTTTTCAGGACTTTCCATGCGCATTGAAGCCATCTCCATCGGCAAGAATCCTCCGGAAGACGTGAATGTCATCATCGAGGTGCCCGTCGGCGGCCAGCCCATCAAATACGAGATGGACAAGGAAGCCGGCGTCCTCGTCGTCGACCGCTTCCTCTACACGCCGATGACCTATCCGGGCAATTACGGCTTCGTCCCGCACACGCTGTCGGGCGATGGCGACCCGATCGACGTCCTCGTCTGTAACACGCGCCAGCTCGTGCCGGGCTGCGTGATCAATGTGCGCCCGATCGGCGTGCTGATCATGGAAGACAATGCCGGCCAGGACGAGAAGGTGATCGCCGTGCCGACGCCGAAGCTGACCCGGCGCTACGAGAACGTGAACGAATATTCGGACCTGCCGGAGATCACCCTCAAGCAGATCGAGCATTTCTTCGAGCACTACAAGGATCTCGAGCCTGGCAAATGGGTGAAGATCGGCGGCTGGCACGATGCCGCCCATGCGCGGCGCATGATCGTCGAGGCGATCGAGCGCGCCAAATCGGCCTGAGCAATACAGGCGTCACGGGGCAAGGCACGCGCTTTGCCCCGTCGCACCGGCTGAAGATGCGGCAAGCCGCGCCTCAGCCTTCCGGCAGTGCCGCCATCGCCGCCAGCAGCGAAACGCTGTCGCCCCGCAGCAGGATCGTCTTCACGCGCGCTCCCGCGCCGGCTTCCACCCATGCGGCGGAAGCGGGAATCCCGCATGCTTTGGCGAGAATGCGGACCACGGCGTCGTTCGCCGCGCCATCCTGCGGCAGCGCGCGCACCCGCACGGCAAGGATCGCCTGTCCGTTCGACAGGCGGCGCACGCCCTCTATCTTGTCCTGATGGGCGCGCGGCGTGACCCGTACGGTGACGGAAACACCATCGCCGGTCTCACGCCAGGGCGGCGTCAAAGCACCGCCGGCGCGATCGAATGGATGATGAACTGCTGCAGGAAGAAGATGATCAGCAGCAGGATGATCGGCGATATGTCGATGCCGCCGAGATCCGGCAGGAAGCGCCGGATGGGCCGCAGGGCCGGCTCGGTGAGGCGGAACAGCATGTTGCCGATCATGCTCACGAAGTCGTTACGCGGATTCACCACGTTGAAGGCATACAGCCAGGAGAACACAGCCGACAGGATGATGATCCACCAGTAGATGTTCAGCGCGAGCAGCACGGTCTGAATCAATGCATACATGGGTTCGTCTCTCCGCAAGTCGCGCACATGTAGCCACTGGTATGCGCCGCGACAAGTCGTGATGACGATACTGGGCGGTTCCGTACAAAAAACGTCTTCGACTGCAATTCAAACGGTTGGATTGAGCGGCCATTCGTGGCATTCCGGATTCCGGGCGTCGACAGTGCGCCGGGAACCGCCCTGTCGGATAAATCAGAACACGCCGGAAGGCGGAGCCTGTGGGGTAACATGCTGAAGAAATATGGCTGGCCCATCGTGGGGGTGGCCGCCGTCATCTTTTCCGCCTGGCTCCTTTATCACGAGCTTCGCGGACTTTCCCTCGACGATCTCTGGGAAAGCCTGACCGCCATTTCCCTGCGCGACTGGGCGCTGGCGATTGCCGCGACCTTCCTGGCCTATGGAGCGCTGGCCGCCTACGACCACCTCGCGCTGCAGCACCTGCGCAAGCATGTCGGCTGGCTCTTCATCACCATCTGCTCCTTCACCACCTATGCGCTGTCGCACAATATCGGCGCATCGGTTATTTCCGGCTCCGTCGTCCGCTACCGCGCCTATTCGTCGAAGGGGCTGACGGGGCGCGAGATCGGCGTCCTCGTTGCCTTCTGCTCCTTCACCTTCGCGCTCGGCACGATCATGCTCGCCGGCATCGTGCTGATCATCGAGCCGGAGGTGGCCGCCCGTTTCGTCGACATCCTGCCCGTCGAGGCATCGGCCTCCATGGGCATCTTCCTGCTGGCGCTGGTGGGCTTCTACGTGCTGGGCAGCATCCTGCATCTGCACCCGTTGCGCATCGGCAGTTTCGTCATCGAATATCCGAGCCCGCCGCTCGTGGCCCGCCAGCTCGTCATCGCGCCGCTGGAGCTGATCGGCGCGGCCGCCATCATCTATTTCGCACTGCCGGAAGCCGGCAATCCCGGCTTCCTGATGGTGCTCGGCATCTTCCTGATCTCGTTTTCGCTGGCGCTGCTGTCGCATGCGCCAGGCGGCATCGGCGTGCTCGAAATCGCCTTCCTGACCGGCTTGTCGGAAATGAACAATGCCGATGTGCTGGCCGCGCTGCTGGTGTTCCGACTGCTCTATCTGCTGATCCCGCTCTTCCTGGCGCTTTTCGTGGTGCTGGGATTCGAACGGACGCAACTGACCCACAAGCCGGACGCTTGACGCGCATCGCGATCCCCGGATTCGCTACCGCTTGACACTGCACGGCGCTCGCCCGTAAATGCGGCCGTTCGCGGAACGGGGCTGTAGCTCAGCTGGGAGAGCGCGTCGTTCGCAATGACGAGGTCAGGGGTTCGATCCCCCTCAGCTCCACCATTCCGCTGGCAATTCCCCCTGATATGACTGCCAATACAGGCCGGCATCGAGCGTTCCCCACGCCGCCGCCCAGCCGGTCCTTGCCTTGATGCCGAAAGGCACCCTACAACACTGCCGAACTCAATTCGATCACAGGCAGACGGCACATGACAGGCGCTTCGCATTCCCTTGAAATCCCGGAAGGGATCGCACGCGTTTTCGCCTTGCAGCAGGACCATCAATGGGATGTCAAAGCCTCGACGACGGAAGTGCGCAAGGCGAAGCTCGAGAAGCTGAAGGCCGCCGTGGAAGCGCATGCCGATGCGATCGTCGCGGCGGTACTGGAAGACACGCGAAAGCCGGAGCGCGAGATCCGCGCCACCGAGGTGCTGAACGTGATCGCCAACATCCAGAAGAACATCGACAATCTCGATGCATGGATGACACCCACCGAGATCACCCCATCGGTGAACCCGAACGACAAGGCGAGGATCGTCCATGAGGCGCGCGGCGTTTGCCTCATCCTGGGACCGTGGAACTTCCCGCTCGGCCTGACATTCGGCCCCCTGGCCGCGGCCATCGCCGCCGGCAATTGCTGCATGGTCAAGCTCAGCGACCTGTGTCCGGCGACGGCGCGCATTGCCGGCAAGATCGTCGGGGAGGTTTTTGCCGAGAATGAAGTGGCGCTGTTCGAGGGCGATGTCGGCGTCGCGACAGCCCTGCTCGAACTGCCGTTCAACCACATCTTCTTCACCGGCAGCACGCGGGTCGGCAAGCTCGTCATGGCCGCCGCGGCGAAGCATCTGTCCTCGGTGACACTGGAACTTGGCGGAAAGTCGCCGGTCATTATCGACGAAGGCGCCAACATAGAGAAGATCGGCGCCGACCTCGCATCGGCGAAACAGTTCAATGGCGGCCAGGCCTGCATCTGTCCCGACTTCGTTTTCGTCAGGGAGGAGCAGAAGGCCCGCCTTGTCGACGCCTTCAAGGCCAATGTCGCCAAAAACCTCTACGCGGAAGACGGGAAGATCGTCAGGGAGAGCATTGCGCAGATCGTGAACGAGCGCAATTTCACCCGCGTGAAGGCGCTCTTCGACGACGCCGTGGCCAAGGGCGCAACGGTCGCTGCGGGAGGTGAACTGGACGAATCCGATCTCACCATCGCGCCGACGATGCTCACTGACGTGACGCCGCAGATGAAGATCCTGCAGGAGGAGATCTTCGCGCCCATCCTGCCGGTCATGACCTATGAGGACATCGATCAGGTCATCGGCTACATTGAAGCGCGGGACAAGCCGCTGGCGCTCTATATGTACAGCGACGACGAAGCCAATGTTCAGAAGGTGCTGAACCGGACCTCCTCCGGCGGCGTGACCATCAACGGCGTATTCTCGCACTATCGCGAGAACCAGCTCCCCTTCGGCGGCGTCAATCAGAGCGGAACCGGCAGCTATCACGGCTATTTCGGCTTCAAGGCTTTCTCGCACGAGCGAGCCATCTACCTCCACCCGTGAGCTGGCAGGCGCCAGCCGGAGCGCATAATGAACCTTCGCCAGCTGCGGTATTTCGTGCACATAGCCGAGACGGAAAGCGTCAGCCGCGCTGCGGAATATCTGAATGTTTCCCAATCCGCCTTGAGCGCGCGGATAAAGGAGCTCGAGGATGAGATGGGCCGCGGGCTGTTCACGCGCAATTCGCGCGGCGTAAAGCTCACCGCCGACGGAAAGGCGTTTCTGCCCCTGGCGCTCGAGGCGCTGAACGCCTTCAAGAAAGCCGAGGATGCGTTCCGTCTCGAGGAGGATCGGCAGACGAAGGTCGCCGTCGGCGTCACGCCGACGCTCGGCATGATCCTGATCCCGCATCTCGTCTCCCATCGCAACCTTTATGAGGACGAGGTGCGTTTCGTCATCCGGCAGGGTTCGAGCGCTGTCCTCAGCGACCTTCTGAACCGCCGCGAGATCGATGCGATCGTCACCTACAATGAGAATGTCGGCGGAATTCATCCCGCCTATCCGCTGGTCACGGACAAGCTCGTTCTCGTCGGCTCGGAGGCGATGCTGTCGACCCTGGGAGCGATCGACCGCCAGTCTTTGAGAAAACTGCCTTTCGTCACGGAGCCGTCGGGCCATCTGCTGCGCAACAAGGTCGACGCCTATTTCAATGTGGGCGGCGATCACCTTGAGCCCGTCGCCGAACTCGAGCCGTTCGAGGCGCGGCGCGCGCTCGTCCTCTCGGGCGACGCATGTGCCATTGCGCCCAAATGGGTCTTCGACGCGGATCTCAGGGAATCCCGCATGAGCTTCCGGCATCTCGGCCTGGAAGCCCTGTCGATCACGATGACGCTCATCATCAGCGTCGACCTCGATGTCCACTACCGGCAGATATTGTTGCGCAGGTTCTTTCGCGTACTCGATCCCCTGATCGAGATGCAGCCGACGATGCTGAAGCTTTATGACGCGAACGCCGAGGAACCCCGGCCCGGAAGGCCTTAGTCCGGCTTCGGGCATCCGGTTTCATCTGCCGCGATGCCATGCATCAGCTATTGGTATTAGACACTTCCTCCCGCTTCACCCTACCAGACATCGTGGGGACGAGTGCAATTTGCCGCGCGACAAGGAACCTCGCCATCACGAACACCTAATTATCCGGGAGTGAAGAATGAATAATGAGGCCATCCGCGAGAACACGCTTCGAGAGCTAGTTCTGGCAAACCGCGTGCTTGCGCGCGAAAACGTCATTGACGGCTTCGGCCATGTGAGTGTCCGCCATCCAATGGATCCGAAGCGGTTCTTCCTGTCACGGTCCCGCAGCCCCGAACTGGTCACGCAGGACGACCTGATGGAATTCGAGCTGGACGGCACGCAGGTCTCCCAGGATCCGCGCAAGCCCTATGCGGAGCGCTTCATCCATAGCGCCATCTATATGGCTCGTCCGGATGTGAATGCGGTCGCGCATCATCATGCCCACTCGGTCATCCCCTTCTCCCTTTCCAGCGAACCGCTCAAGCCGGCCTTCCATATGGCGGCGGTGATGGGTGGCGATGTTCCCGTCTGGGATAGCCAGGACGAGTTCAACGACACGAACATGCTGGTCGACAGCCTCGACATGGGTCATTCGCTGGCGCGGGCGCTCGGGAACAACAGCGCCGCCTTGCTGCGCGGGCATGGCGCCGTCTGCGCCGGGGCCAATCTGCGGGCACTGTGCATGATCTGCATCTATATGCGCGACAATGCCGAGCTCATCCTGAACACGCTGCCGCTGGGCAAGCCGAAATATCTGACCGAAGGCGAGATCGCGAAGACCTCGGCGATCCTGCTCAGCGACATGCCGCTGGCGCGCGCCTGGGACTATTGGACTGCGCGGGCCGGTTTCCGCGGCCTCTGACGAACAACTCCCTCGGCACGAAAAAGAACCGCTCCAGGCATCGCCCGGAGCGGTTCTTTTTTATGGGCCGGAGCCGCGTGCCTATCCGTCTTCGCGGAAAGCCTCCTCCCGCGTGCGGCTGAAGGCGGGCTGCAGCACAAGGCAGAGCAGGACCGCCGAGACGATGAGGAGAACCGCGCTTGTGGGGCGCGTCACCAGCACGGTGAGGTCGCCGCCCGAGAGCAGGAGGGCGCGCCGCAGATATTCCTCCATGAACGGCCCCAGAATGAAGGCGAGCAGCATCGGGGTCGGCTCAACCCTCATCTTCTTGAAGAGGAAGCCCAGGAGCGAGAACACCAGCATGATGTAGATATTGAAGCTGCTATTGCTCACGCTGAATACACCGACCGTGCAGAACAGGACGATGGCGGGGAACAGCAGGTGATAGGGGATCGAAATCAGCCTGACCCACAGGCCGATGAGCGGGAGGTTCAGGACCAGCAACATCAGATTGCCGATCCACATCGACGCGATCAGTCCCCAGAACAGCAGCGGCTGTTCGGTCATCACCGAGGGGCCGGGCTGGATGCCCTGGATGATCATCGCGCCGATCATCAGGGCCATGGTGGGATTGGACGGGATTCCCAAGGTCAGCATCGGGATGAACGATGTCTGGGCGCCGGCATTGTTGGCCGATTCCGGACCGGCAACCCCTTCGATCGCGCCATGTCCGAATTCGCTTCTGTTCGGCGATATTCTCTTCTCGAGCGCATAGGATGCGAAAGCGCCCAGCAAAGCGCCCCCGCCGGGCAGGATGCCCAGGATCGAGCCCAGCGTGGTGCCGCGCAGGATCGGCCCGGTCATCCGCTTCCAGTCCCTGGTCGTGGGCATGAGGCCTTCCACCTTCTTCACCCGCACCGCCCGCCGGCCTTCATCCTGCAGATTGGCCATGATCTCGCCGATCCCGTAGAGACCCATCGCCAGCGCCACGAAATCCAGGCCGTCCGCCAGCCGGCCGAATCCGAGCGTGAAACGGACGGCGCCGGAATTCACATCGGTTCCGACCATTCCCAGCAGAAGACCGAGCAGGACCATCCCGAAGGCATGCAGGATCGATCCCTGCGCCAGAACCATGGCCGCCACCAGACCGAACACCATGAGCGAGAAGTAGTCCGCCGGGCGAAAGCCCAATGCGAGTTCTGACAAGGTCGGCGCGAAGAGCGCGATGACCAGGGTCGATACGGTACCCGCGAAGAAGGAGCCTATGGCTGCGGCGGCAAGCGCCTGCCCCGCCCTGCCCTTCTGCGACATCTGGTATCCGTCGATCGCAGTGACGACCGACGAAGCCTCGCCCGGCGTGTTGACGAGAATCGCGGTGGTCGAACCGCCATATTGCGCGCCGTAATAGATGCCCGCCAGCATGATGAGCGCCGAAGTCGCCGGCATCCCGAAGGTGATCGGAAGCAGGACGGCGATCGTGGTCACCGGAGCGATGCCCGGCAGGACGCCGACGGCCGTGCCCAGCATCACGCCGATGAAGCAGTAGAGGAGATTGATCGGAAGACCGGCTGTCTGAAATCCCAGCCAGAGATTGCCCAGAAGTTCCATAACCAATCCTCAGAAGAAATTCTGCCAGGCGCCGATCATCGGCATCGCGACGCCGAGGCCCTTGATGAAGACGAGCGCCGTTATGACGATGAAGGCCACTGCGCCCAGCAAGGTGCGGGCATTCAGGCGAGCATACTGGCTGGCCGCACCGGCGAGCAGCAGCAGGACGATGCCTGCCACGAGATATCCCGCCGTCTCGACCAGCAGGCCGAAGGCCAGGATCGCACCAAAGACCAGCAAGACCGGGAGCAGCTTCAAGGGTTCGAGCGGCTCGCCTTTGCTGCGCAAGGAGCGCAATATCGATATGGCACCGACGGCGACCAGCAGTACGGCCACGATGACCGGGAAGAAGCCGGGCCCCATGCGCGCCGTCGTCCCGAAGGCATAGTCTTGCGAAATGAGCAGTGCAGCCGCGCCGATGACGGCATAGAACACACCCATCCAGAAATCTTTTGGAGAACCTATCGACAGCGGCATTGGTGATCCTGTTCTGGAGCATCGCGCGGATGCTACCGATCGCATTTCGGGGACCTGACACATCCGCGGACGATCATCCGCTCCTGTCCTTGCTGTCCCGGCTCGCGCGATTGGAGATGGCGCTCTCATCGCGCCGTAAAGCATCATCCCGTCGACCGATCAGGTCGACGGGAATCTGGTCCGGACTGCAAGCCTATTCCGGCTTGATATCCGCCGCCTCAATCACCGCGCCGACGCGCTGGACTTCTTCGTCGATGATTTCAGCATATTCTTCAGGCGTCGACCCGACAGCCACGACGCCGCCAGCCGCCAGCTTCTCGACGACCGCCGGCACCTTCATGGCTTTCGCGAGTTCCGCGGCGATCGTGTCGATACGTTCCTTCGGCGTGCCCTTATGGGCGGCCAGGCCCATCCGGCTCGCGAAATCGAAGCCGGGGATGAATTCGGCAATGGCCGGCACGTCGGGCGCTTCCGCCGTGCGTTCGATATTGTTAGTGGCCAGTAGCTTGACGCGACCGGCTTTCGCGAATTCGGAGACTGCCGAATAGGAAGCGAACAACGCACCCACTTCGCCGCTGAGAACCGCCGGGACGGACTGCCCGGATCCCTTGTATGGAATATGCGTCATCTTCAGATCGTATTTCTGGATGAGCGCTTCCATGGACAGGTGGTGCGGCGTGCCGATTCCGGAAGAGCCGTAATTGAGCTGCTCGGGCGGCGCCTTGGCATATTCAATGAACTCTTCGAAGGTCGAGACCGGTACGCTGGGATGGACCGCCAGAAAGGTGGGCGCCGTGCCAAGCAACGATACCGGAACGAAATCCTCCTTCGGGTCGTAGCTCAGCGAATTGTAGAGATGGGGATTGATCGAAACCAGCGATCCCTCCAGCACCAGGAACGTATATCCGTCCGGCTTTGCGGCAGCCAGCGCGCTCGCCGCGACATTGCCGTTCGATCCCGGACGATTGTCCACGATGACCGGATGGCCGATCTGCTCCTGCAATTGCTGCGCGACGATGCGCGCCATGAAGTCGGGCGCGCCGCCCGCCGAATACGGCACGATGAACGTGATGGTGCCGTTGGGATACGCTTCCTGAGCGTTCGCCGCGGAAACCTGCCCCCACAAAAAGGCAGCCGCGATTACAAGACTTCCACAGATCGACTTGATATTTCGTAACATCAATCATCCTCCCAGATTCAAGCCAGATAACCCTGGCCCGTTACAAACCAATATTCATATTCGACATCACCTCGCGGCCAGAAATACCTATTGCAGATACGACCTATCCCGCTGGGTGATGGATGAACCGCTGCCTGCGGAACCCGCATCGTCCGCTCCGCTTGTGAACGGACGATGCGCGGAACCGGAGACGTTCCTCAGCCGATATGCGGAAGCGGCGAAGTGTGGATCGTCGCGCGGATCTCGGTCTGCCTGTGACGCTCGACCGTCAGCTTCGCCGTCCCGCCATTCTCCTCGCCCCACAGGAGCTTCACATCGGCGCCGTCGACGGCATGCTGCTCATCCACGAAGGCCGTCGACGACCAGCCGCCTATATTCACCGTGTAGGCCCGCAGCGTCGAAATGCCGACCACGTCTCCCTTTGCGTTCAGCACGGCGTCCTGGAGCACACGCGCCTCGCGCGACAACGGGGTTTCCAGATAGCGTGCCCGCCCATCGCCATCGAAAAGGCTGCTGGCATGGACGCGCGCGACATCCTCGTCGTTCCAGCGAAGCCAGACCTTCCGGCGGTGCGGACGGCGCGCGGCCTCTTCAAGCGCGGCGCGGCCGATGAAGTCGTGGTCGAACTTGACGAGATGGCCGTAGCCGAAATCGTAGGGCGTGACGTAGTAGTCCTCTATGTCGTCGGACCTGAAGCTGCCGCCGATGGAGAGCTTGCCCTCATACCCATTTCCCGGCAGCCATTCTCGGTAGGACCGGAGGCCGGGCGCCGAATAGATCGCCGGGGTCGGCTGGGCGGCATAGCCGGCTTCCACCGCACCGGTATAATAGGCCAAGGCGCCGCCCGGAACGATGCCGAACTCCTCGCCTGCTTCCAGCAGGCCGTTCCACACGGCCTCGCTGTCCTCCACGGGCCCCCAGATCTCGAAACCCATCGATTCCGACCCCGGCACGCCGGCCATGGTGTGCGACAGCGCGCGCACGGGGCGGCCGGCAATGGTGAAGTTCGTCATGGCGAAGAACTTCACCTGCTCGATGGGGCCGCCATTCGCCTTTTCCAGAATATGCGGAACGTTCGGGCCTTCGATCTCGAAGCGGAAGATCTTCCGCCGTCCCCCGGCGGGCTGGTCGGCCGTGCGTTCGTCGCGGGTGATGCGGACATCATAGCCCCCGGTCTCGGCCTGGTAGCTGACCCAGTTGGCCGTGGCCGCGGGCCCGACGAGGCTGACGAGGTTCCTGTCCAGCCCGAAGAGGATGGCCGTGCCGATCATCTTGCCTTCGTCGGTGCAGGCGACGAAGTGCTTGGCCTTGTTCGGTCCCCAGGTCTTGAAGCTGTTGGTGCCCGTGTCGGCCATGAGCCGATCGACGTCCGGCCCCTCGAAATAGACGTCCGTCATGTGGTGCGACTGGTCGAACAGTGTGGCGGTCTTCACCCAGCCGCGCTGCTCGTCCTGCCAGTTCGTATACTGATCCGGGTAGTCGAATTTGAAGCGCTTCGACGGCGAATTCCGCAGCATCTGAACCGGATCCCCGATTCTTGCCAACTTCTGTTGAAGGTTTTCTGGCGACATATGGTCCTCTCTCGGCAGTCTGGCGTCGAACAGCGAGATCGGTCGGGCAAACAATATCATCGCCCGCCGGCTTTGCCGGCTGCACGATGCACATCTCCTCCCGATCGCTCGCTGAGCGAAGCTGCGTTGCTAGCAGGCCGCCATGCCAACAGGACCGGGATCGCCAAGTCCAATAGCGTCTCCTTATGCGGAGTATCTTCTAAAGTTGGAGCGCGCCGCCGAACGGACCGCGGAGCGCGCGCAAGCCAAGCTCGCGCGCTGGTGGACTGGCCGCGCGGCATATCGCAGACCGTCATGCACCGATGACGGTCTGCGAGCATTTGCGGCGGATCAATCGTAGAAGTCGGAGACTTCGCCGAAGGTGAAGCCCTGTTCGGCAGTCTTGTCGGGCACGATGATCTTGTTGTCGTGGCCCGGCAGCACGCGCATCTCGTACTTCTCGACCATCTTGCGCACCTTGAGCGCCGAATGGGCCCATTGGCGCGGGTCCTGGTTGAGGATGCTGACATTGAACGGATCGCCATAGGAGGACGACAGATAGATGTGGTCCGAAGCCAGCAGGATCCAGCCCGAATGCGGCAGGTTCACCGCCACGCCCATCGTGCCCCAGGTATGGCCGGGCAGCGAGACGGTCCAGATGCCGCGATAGATCTCCTGGTCGCCGAACACGGTCGTCGCGCGGTTGGGCAGCAGGCAGGCAAAATCCTTGCGCGTGAAGCCCTGCGGGCTGGTAACGCCCCAGACGGTCAGATTGTCCTCGCGGATCAGCCCGCCCTTCTCCAGCACGCAGCCGCGTAGCTCGTCCTCATGCACGAGGATGCGCGTCTTCTCGTTCTCCGCGAACATCGGCAGATTGCCGGCATGATCCGTATGAAGATGCGTGATCACCAGATCTGAAATGTCGGACGGCTTCAGGTCGAGCGCTTCGAGCCGCTGCGTGAACAGCCCGTCCTCGCCCGGATCATAGGCCATCTTTTCCTTGTAGAAATTGTTCTTCCAGTCCTTGCGGAAACTGTCGCTCATGCCGGTGTCGACGACCATCCGGCCGTGCTCGTGCTCGATCACATAGGCATAGATAGGATGCGAGATCTTGCCGTCGGCACCGGGCGTATGGCAGCAGGGCATCAGATGCTTCACCAGCGCCGGATTGTTATGTCCGGTGATCACGAGCTCCAGGTCCAGCGTGGTGTGCCCGCAGCACAGGACGGTGAGTTTCTTGGCTTTGGTGGCGGCCATCTGGGTCTATTCTCCCTTTTCCGGTATCATTGTGGTCGGCGTTCCCGGATGCAGCTCGATCATGCCGATCAGCACGCCGCCGGTGCTCTTAGGGTGGATGAAGGCATGCCGGCCGCGCGAGTCGGCAAAGGTATTGCCGACCAGTTCTAGACCCGCCTCCTTCACCTGGCGGCACGCATCGTCGAGGTCCTCGACCTGGAAGCAGACATGGTGGAGACCGCCGCCGCGGCTCTGCAGGTAGCGATGCAGATGGCTGTCGTCGCCCCAGGGACGGATCACCTCGAAGCGGACATTCGTGCCCGGCGCCTCGAAATAGTTCGACGTTACAGACTGGTCGTGGATCTCCTCGTAACCGGTCGGAACCAGGCCGAACAGTTTGAGGATCGTCGCGCCCGGCTCGATATCCGCCGCCGCCCATGAGACATGTTCGAAACCGCGTATCTTGATCGTCATCCTCGTCTCCCGGCCGCGTGGGCCATATGATTTATGTTCCTAATGATTTGTATATCAAATTATTAGGTCGAGCGTCCACCATCCGACGCGGCGGCCGGAGTATTTCCGCATTTCAGGGAAACGCAGGAATGCCTCTCCCTTTGTCTCTACGCCTCCCAGCGGGTCTGGAGCTTCTTCATCAGCGGCGAGACATCGATGCCCGCATCCGCCGCCGTCGCGTGGATGGCTCTGGGATCGAGCCGGCCGGCCTCTCCCAGCGCCCACAGGAAGGTGGACCGCGTACCGGTCTTGCAGAAGGCGAGAACCGGCCCGCGCATGGTCGCCAGCGCCTCGCCGAACGCCGCGACATGTTCGTCCGTGATCTTGCCCGGCACGATGGGGATATGAACGAAGGCGAGCCCCGCTTCCCGCGCCGCCCGTTCGATCAGGCCGGCACCCGGCTGGTTCTCCTCCTCGCCATCGGGGCGATTACTGATGACGCCGTGGAACCCATGTCGCGCCAGGTCGCGGATCTCGTCCGGCGTCGGCTGGGCGTCGATGTAAAGTCCGGGGGTGAGCTTTCGCGGTGTCATGCCGTCTCCTTTCGGTCGCCGGCGGCCGGCGGTCGCATGTCCACAATGCCGTGACCGTCGCCGACCATGGTGCGCAGTGCCGCCTTGTCGACCTTGCCGATGGCATTGGCCGGCAGCGCGGCCAGCACCGTCCAGCTCTTCGGCACCTTGTATCGCGACAGCGCCGTGCGGCAGGCCTGCTCGGCGGCGGCAGTCAGCGCCTGCGGCTCGGACCCGCTTTCGCCCACGGCCAGCACCGCATGGACCCGCTCGCCCCATACGGGATCCTGAAGGCCCAGCACGCAGGCATCGGCGACACCCGGCACGCCGCGAAGCACATCCTCCACCTCGTTGGGGATGACATTCTCGCCGCCGGACTTGATGAGTTCCTTCTTGCGGCCGACGATATAGAGCAGCCCGTCTTCGTCGCGCCGGCCGAGATCGCCGGAATGGAACCAGCCGCCGACCATGTTTTCGGCCGTCACTTCCGGCTTGTTCCAATAGCCGAGCATCATGCTCTCGCCGAGATAGCAGATCTCGCCGACCTCGCCCGGACCGACCGGCTGCGCGTCGTCGTCGAGCAGCGCCACGGTGATGCCCGGCGCGGGCAGCCCGACCGCCGTCGGCTGGCGCCGGATCTGCTCCGGCTCGGCATGCACGATCAGCGTCGACGTCATCTCGGTCTGGCCGACAATGTCGATGACCTCGCATTTACGGAAGGTCTGCTTCAGCTCGTTGCGCAATTCCAGGCTGAGCGGCGCACCGGCGGAGATGATGAGACGCAAGCCCTCCAATCCGTCGAGCGGGATGCGGTTGGCGGCCACATGGTCGACGGTGCGCCGGCTCATCGTCGGGATGAACCAGGTGATCGTGCCGAACCCTTTCGAGAGCGCATCGAGCGCCACCGTCGCATTATATTCGCGCATCAGGTGCACGGTCTGGCCGAAGGTCAGCCCGATGATGGAATAGGCCAGCGCCGCGCCATGATAGAGCGGCCCGAGGATCAGCCAGCTGTCGGAGCGGCCGAAGCCCTGCGGCGCCAGCGCCTGCACGGTGTTTTCGGCCATGGCGACATAGCCCGCCTGGCCGAGCAGGACGCCCTTCGGCTTTCCCGTCGTGCCGCCCGTATAGAGAAGGAAGCTGCCGGCACGGTCATCGAGGTCGCGCGGCGCGAACGACCCGCCGTCCGCGGCCCAGCCGGCGACGTCGCCGCTCTTGCCGTCCGGCGCCAGCGTGAAGACCGGCAGGCCGGGGAACAAAGAAGGGTCCACTCCGTCGGCCAGTTCCGTCGACACGATCGCCATGGATGGCGCGCTGTCCTCGATGATGTAGCGCAGCTCATTGGCGTTTGCGTAGGTGTTGAGCGGCACCGCGATCGCGCCGATACGGGCGATGGCATAATAGAGGATCAGCGTGTCGACATAGTTGCGGCCGAGGATGCAGACGCGCTGGCCCGTTTTAAGCCCGTTCCGGTCGAGGCCGCAGGCGATGGCGTCCGCCCGGCGGTGGAACTCGGCGAACGTGACCGTCCAGCCCGTCTCGATGTCGTGCAGGGCGATCCGGTTGCCGAGATTGACGGCGTTCCGCCGCAGCGTTTCGCCCAGCAGCCGCCGGCGGCTGCTGTTGCGGAAATCCACCGTGGTCAGAACGTCGGTCTGCGCGTGGTCCATTATCCGTGATCCTCAACTGTCCGCGCCGAAATAAAGGCGTCTTACATCTTCCGAACGGGTCGCCTCCTCCATGCGCCCACGCCAGACCTCCCGGCCCGCCGAAAGAAGCAGCCCGTTCTCGGCGATCGCACCGGCAAGCTCCATATTCTGCTCCACCAGCAGGATCGGGATGCCGCGCTGCTTGATGGTGAGAAGCGCTTCGATCAGGTCGCGCACGATGCCCACGGCCAGCCCGGCAGTGGGCTCGTCGAGCACGAGAACGCGCGGCTCCGTCGCCAGTGCCCGCCCGATGGCGAGCATCTGCTGCTCGCCGCCCGACAGGGTGCCGGCAAGCTGCGCGCGCCGTTCTGCCAGGCGCGGGAAAAGCGCATAGATGTCGTCGAACCCCGACCGGCCCCGCTTGCGCCCGGCATTGAGCGCGGCGGCAAGCGTTTCTTCCACGGTGAAGGTCGGGAAGAGCTCGCGCCATTGCGGCACCAGCGCCAGACCGGCATTGGCAAGTCGCGCTGCGCCGCGTCGCGTGATGTCCTGGCCGAAGAAACTGACCTGGCCAGCCATCTTCGGCAGCAGGCCGGCGATCGCCTCGACGGCGGAGGTCTTGCCCGCGCCATTGGCCCCCAGCAGCGCCAGAGTCTCACCTTGCGCGAGCGAAAAGCTCAGATCGTTCAGCACCCTGATCCGCCCATAGGCGACGTCCAGGCCCTTCACCTCAAGCGCTGTATTCGACATGCGCCTCTCCAAAATATTGCTGGCGCACCTCCGGCCGGGCGATCGTCTGCTCGGGCTCGCCGCTGGCGATGATGCGGCCTGCCGCCATCACCGACATACTGTGCGCGAGCCGCCGCACGAACGCGATATTATGCTCGATCAGCAGCATGGTAATGCCGTGCTGGCGGTTGAGATGGGCAAGCAGTTCGGCGATCCGATGCTCTTCCTCCTCGGCCACGCCGGAGACGGGCTCGTCGAGCAGGATGAGACGCGGACGCGAGACGATGGCGCGCGCGATCTCCAGCCGCCGCTGGTTGCCCAGCGACAGCCGCCGGGCCGGCTCATGGGCGAGTTCTTCGAGCCCCACCTCACGCAGCGCATCGAGCGCCTTGCGCGCCGCATCGCGGGTGCCGGCGCTGCCGGCCACCTCGCCCACGCTTGCCGCCAGCGCATCGGCGACACCGTTGCGGCCGAGCCCGATGATGACATTGTCGAGGCAGCTCAGCTGGCCGAACACCGCCACATGCTGGAAGGTGCGCGTCACGCTGTGGCTTATACGCCTGCGCGACGGCTCGTTCTCCACCTGCCGCCCGAACAGGGCGATCGCGCCGCTGTCGAACGGCGTGAAGCCTGAGATCGCGTTGAAGAGCGTCGTCTTGCCCGCGCCGTTCGGCCCGATGAGCCCATGGATCTCGCCAGCCTTGACGACGAGGTCGACATGGTCGACCGCGATGAGCCCGTCATAGGCCTTCACGCCGGCGACGACCCGGATCGCATCCTCGGCGCTCGCAGGCGCAGAGGCTGCTACGGGCCGAACATCATGGACCGGTGCCGAAACGACATCCTTCACCTGCCCGCGCGAGGCAGGAAGCAGCGAACGCGCAATGCCGAGTATGCCGCCGGGATTGATCATCATCACCGCGATGGCGAGCAGGGCGACCCACAATTCCTGATACTGGCCGAGGAAGCGCAGCGCCTCGGGCAATGTGCGCAGTACGCCGCCGCCGATGATGCCGCCCCACAAGCTGCCCATGCCGCCGACGATCGGATAGCCCAGCGTGACGATGGAGAGATGGATGCCGAAGCTCTCCGGGTCGAGCACGCGCACGCCCGGCGCCAGCAATGCGCCTGCGAGCGCCAGATAGGCCGACGAGATCGCGAAGGCGGCGATCTTGAAGCGCACCAGGTCGACGCCATAGGCATCGGCCGCCACCTCGGCATCCGAGATCGCCTTCAGCGTCTTGCCGAAGCGCGCCCCGAGCAGCACGCCAAGCGAGCCGATGGCCAGCGCGCAGGCGATGGCGACGACGAACATCCATGCACCGTCCTCATTGGCCGAGATGCCGAACACATCGACCGTCGGAACCCGCAGGCCGAGTGCCCCGCCCGTCCAGTCGCCGGCCTCGCGAATGCCGATGACGACCAGAAACTGGAACACGATGGTCGCCATCGCCAGGTGATGTCCCTTGAAGCGCGTCGAGGGCACGGCCAGCACGAAGCCGGCGACCAGCCCGAACAGGACGCAGACCGGCAGCGTCAGAAGATAGGGCACGCCGAGATGCAGCATCAGCATGGCCGACCCGTAGGCGCCGATCGCCATCATCGCGCCGGTGGCCAGCATGATGACGCGCGCATAGCCCACGATCATGACGAGCGCGACGCCGACGAGGCAGGCGATGACGATCTGCGTGGCCAGATATTGCGCGAAGCTCGATGCGCCGAGGCCGAGCACGCCGCCGGCGAGGATGAGGAGCGCCGGCAGGATCACGCTGCCAAGAAGAACAGACTGGAAAAGCTTAGACACGGCGCGCCTTCCGTTCCGGGAACAGGCCGTCCGGCATGAACAGCAGCACCACGAGCAGCAGCAGGAAGGTGAAGGCGTTCTTGAAGGCCGGCGGCAGGAAGGCGGCGGTATAGGTTTCCAGCAGGCCGAGGATCAGCCCGCCGAGAACCGCGCCCTTCAGGCTGTCGAAGCCGCCGATGATCGCCGCTACGAAGGCGGGCACGATGGTCGCGATCGCTAGTTCCGGCGAAACGCCCAGCCGCGGCGCGGCGAACAGGCCGGCAAGGCCGGCCAGCAGCCCGCCGAGGAACCAGGCCTGCGCATAGACGACATCGACCGAATAGCCGCAAAGCTGCGCACCGCGAATATTGGCCGACATGGCGCGCATGGCGCGCCCCACGCCGGCGCGGCTGAACACATAGATGCCCGCCAGGCCGCAGAGGATCGCCCCGGCAATGATCCAGATCGTCTCGAGGGTGAGGATGAGCGGACCGAGGATGATCGGCCGGCCGGACAATACCGGCGCAACGGCCAGCGTCTCGGATTCGAAGACGATGCGGATCGCCTCCGAACCCAGCGTGCCGGCGAATACTGTCACGATGACGAGGCTGAATGCATCGGCCGTCCGCATCCGCCGCAGCACCAGATATTCGAAGATCGCGGCAAGCAGCCCCACGCCTACGGGCACGAGAATGTAGACCTGCCAGTAGGGCAGGCCCCATCGCTCGACGCCAAGGAAGCCGCCATAAGCGCCGAGCATGATGAAAGCCCCGTGGGCAAAGTTCACGGCCTTGGTCGCCTTGTGGATGACGACCAGACCGATCGCCGCAAGGGCGTAGATTGCGCCGATGCGCAATCCACCAAGGCTCAGCAGCAGGAACTGCGTCACCGGATCAAACCCCTATTTACCCGCGCCGATCAGCGAAGGACCTGCCAGCGGCCGTCCTTGATCTCCACGGTGCTGTGCGCCGTGTTGCCGTCGCGCTGCTCCGCCGAGAAGCTTTCGGGGAAGATCACGTCGGAGGCGAACGGACCCATATTGCTCGGCTTCAGCTCCTTCGCCTTTTCCCACGCCGCGATCAGGCCGTCGCGGGTGAGATCCTTGCCGGCCTCGCGGATCGCCAGCGCCATGACATACATGTCGCCATAGCCGACGAGATCGATATAGCTCGGACGGCCGGCGGCGGGCTCGCCATAGGCTTCACGCCATTTGCGGTCGAAATCGACCATGGGCTGCGCCTGCTCGTCGTGGAAGTAAGGGAAGAGCCAGACGCCGCGCACGCCTTCGGATGCCGCGCCGGCGACCTGCGGAAGGGCGCGCGTAATGGCCGCGACGTCGACGACCCACGGCTTGCCGGTCAGGCCGAGTTCCGGCGCCTGCTTGATGGCGAGGCCCGCTTCCGCCGCATTGCCGAGGAAGACGATGGCATCCGGATCGGCCTGCAGAACCGCCAGCAACTGCGCGGTGAAATCACGCGTGCCATTGTCGAATGTCTGCAGCGTCGAGACCTCGATGCCCTTTTCTGCCAGACGCGGCTGCAATCCGGCAAGCACCGCCTGCGGCAGCTCGTAGGAGCCGGTCAGGATCGCCACCGACTTGGGTTCTTCGCGGGCGATCTCCTCGGCGAAGAAATCCGCAAGCTTACGCGCATCAGGATAGACGCCGTGGAAGATGTTGCGGGCGAAGGGCTCGCGGATCTTCGGCGTGGCGCCGACAATATTGTAGGTGGGCACGCCCGCTTCTCGCAGATAGTCGGCCGCGGCGGCCGCACCGGTGCTGCCTGCGCCGATGACCAGCGCGAAGGCCTTGTCCTGCTCAACCAGCTTCTTGGCGGCGGCAATGGAATCCGCCGGGGTGGTGGCGCCTTCGAAGATCAGCCGGATCTTGCGGCCGTTGACGCCGCCATTCCCGTTGATCTCGTTCACCGCAAGCTGCATGCCGTCGCGCGCGCTCAGGCCGATCCATGCCGACGGCCCCGTGAGGGGGCCGAACGCGCCGATGACCACCTCGTCATCGGTCACGCCGGGATCGGCGGCGGCGGCCATGCCGATCGCCCCGAAAACCATCGCCGCGAGCGCCACCAGCACACCCGCGGCCCGTGAGATTAAGAATCCAACTCCAGCATTCAAAACCGTTGACATCGCAGTTCCCCATATACCAATCAGACCATACTGATTGGCTTTTAAAATGATTTGTTATGCAAACCATATATTGCTCTTATTGCTTGTCAATCGTAGAAAAGATTTGCTTGCCAGGGGCTGCGCAAAGAGCTGCGCTGGCGTCCGGGCACGGAATCCGGGGCTTTCATGACGGAAACGGCATTGCATCAGGATCAGGCACCGGCGGCCGGCGGCGGCTGGGTCGGGCGCTCCGTGCCGCGCCGCGAGGACCTGCCGCTGCTCCTGGGCCAGGCGCGGTTCATCGACGATCTGGCCCCCTTCCCCGGCACCAGGGAGGCCGCGATCCTGCGCAGCCCTCACGCACATGCGCGCCTCGTCTCGATCGATGTGACGGCGGCGCTGGAGATGAAGGGCGTGCATGCCGTCGTCACCGGGGCTGATATCGCCGCGCTGACGAAGCCGATCCCCAATGCGGTCCAGGCTCCCATCAGGCAATATCCGATCGCCGTGGACCATGTGCACTATGCCGGCGAGCCGGTCGCGGTCATCGTCGCGGACGACCGCTATCTCGCCGAGGACGCGATGGAACGCGTCGCTGTCATCTATGATGAGCTTCCGGTCTGCGTCGATCCGCTGGAGGCGGCCCGCGACGAGGTCGCCATACATGCCGGCGCGCCTTCCAACATCGTGCACGAGCGCAGCTTCCGCTTCGGCGATCCCGAGCGGGCCTTTGCCGAAGCCGACCGCATCGTGTCGATCGAGGTCGACTATCCGCGCATCACCTCGACGCCGATCGAAACCTATGGCGTCATCGCCCGCTTCGACCCGGCGCAGCGCAGTTTCGAGATCTGGTCCAATTTCCAGGGCCCGTTCATCGGCCACCCGATCATTGCCGGCGCGCTTGGCGTTCGACCCGCTTCCGTGCGCATGATCAGCGCCCCGGCAAGCGGTGGCAGCTTCGGCGTGAAATGGGGCGTCTTCGCCTATGCGATCCTGCTCGCCGCCGTCGCGCGCGCCGCCGGCATGCCGGTCAAATGGATCGAGGACCGCGCCGAACATCTCGCCGCCGCAAGTTCCTCGACAGGCCGCCACACGCGGATGGAAGGCGCATTCTCCTCCGAGGGCCAGCTGCTCGGCCTGAAGGTCGACCAGCTGGAAAATATCGGCGCCTATGTGCGCCCGCCGGAACCGTCGACGCTCTATCGCACGCATGGGAACCTCAACGGCCCCTATGATGTGCGCGATATCGCCGTGCATAATCGCGTCGTGCTGACGCATCAGGCCCCGAGCGGGCTGAACCGCGGTTTCGGCGCGCCGCAATATTATTTTCCGCTCGAGCGGCTGATGCATGAGGCCGCTTCGCAGCTCGGCATCGACCCGCTGGAACTGCGCATGCGCAACCTCGTGAGCGAGGCGGCGATGCCCTACGAATGCGCCTCGGGCGGCATGCTGGACGGCGGCGACTATCCCGCAACCCTGCGGCAGGCAGCCGGACTAGCCGGCTATGACGCACTCGTCGCCGAGCGCGATGCAGCCCGCGCCAATGGCGAACTCGCCGGCATCGGCATTGCCGTATCGGTCGAAAGTTCGGCTTCCAGCCTCGCTTATGTCAACGCCGCGCTGACGCCCGAACAGCGCGCCGCGTCGTCGGACAAATCCGGCGGACTGGCGGTCGCGACCCTTTCGGCCGACGCCGGCGGCGCATTCACGCTGCGTCTTCCGACTGTTCCCGCCGGCCAGGGCCATGCGACCGTGCTGGCCCAGCTCGTCGCCGACGAGATCGGCCTCAATCCCGACGAGATCAATGTGGTGACGGCCATCGACACCGCTTTCTCGGACTGGTCGATCACGTCCGGAAACTATGCCAACCGGTTTTCGGGCGCTGACACCACGGCCGCCGCCTTCGCCGCCCGCAAGGTGGCGGCCAAGCTGCGCATCATGGCCGGGGCGGCGCTGGGCTGCCCGCCCGAGGAAATCGAGCTCGTCGATGGCGTGGCGCGCGAAAAGGATCGCAACAGCCATATCGCCATCCGCAAGCTGGCCGCCTGGTCGCACTGGAATTCGTCCAACATGCCGGCCGGGCTGGACGGCGGCATCCAGGAGACCGGCGTCTTCACGCCCACCAGCCTGCAATCGCCCGACAAGGAAGATCGCGTCCGCTCCTCGCTGACCTCGACCCTGATGTGCGATATCGCCGCCGTCCGCATCGACCGCGAGACCGGCCAGGTGTCGATCCGCAAATATGCCGTCGTCCATGATGTCGGGCGCATCCTCAATCCGGCGATCGTGGAGGGACAATTGCGCGGCGGGCTCGCGCACGGCCTCGGCGCGGCGCTGATGGAGCGGATCGAATATGATGCCGGCGGCAACCTGCTGACCGGTACCTTCATGGACTATCTGTGTCCGCTGGCCGACGACATGCCCGAGGTGCTCTTCGACCATGCGAGCCATCCCACGACGGAGAATGCGACAGGCGCGCGCGGCCTGGGCGACGGCGCCTCGATGAATGCGCCGATCTGCATCGCCAATGCGCTCGCCGACGCCATGGCAAGCGCGGAGGTGAGCATCCCGGCCTCGCCGTCGCGCCTGTGGTCGCTGCTCAACGGACGCAATCCCGACGAACGCCCGGAACGGAAGGTGCAGGCATCGACCGGCGATCCCGCCATACGCGGCATGCTGACCGGCGAAGGCGCCCAGCAACTGCCGGGCCAGCCGGCCAGGGTATGGGCCGCGCTTTTCGCCGTCGACGAATTGGCGAAGATCATTCCCGGCTGCCGGTCCCTCATCGAGGTGGAGCCGGACCGGTTCGAGGCCGAGATCGTCCTTTCGGTCGCCGGCATGCGCTCCACCTATCACGCGAAGATCGAGCTCACCGACAAGGACGAGCCGCGCGCGATCCGCATCGCCGGCCGCGCGGACGGCAAGCTCGGCTTCGGCATGGGCGAGGCCTTCATCACCCTTGCTCCCTCCGGCGAGACCACCACGCAACTCACTTACCACTATCGCGCCGATGTCGGCGGACGCATCGCGGGCGTCGGCCAGCGCATGCTCGACAGCGTGGTGCGCCTGCTCATCCGGCAGTTCTTCGCCGGCCTCACCAGCCATCTCGACCCGTCATCGCAGCGGCCATCCATGCTGGCGCGGCTCGGCGACGCGCTTCGCGGCCTCTTCCCGAAAGGCGGCCGATGAAGCCCGCCCCGTTCAGCTATGCCGCCCCGCGCTCCGTCGACGAGGCTCTCGACCTCCTCGCCCGGCATGGCGCCGATGCGCGCCTCCTCGCAGGCGGCCAGACGCTCGGCCCGATGCTCAATATGCGCATCGCGACTCCGTCCGTCCTCGTCGACATGAACCGGATCGGCGGATGGAAATTGCCGCGCCGGGCCAGCCCCCAAAGCGTCCTCACCCACGCGCTGGTGCGCCAGCGGGAGGGAACCGCACCAGACGGCATTTTCGCCGAAGTTCCGCTGGCGCGCATGACGATGCCTTTCGTCGGCCACTACCAGACGCGCAATCGCGGCACGATCTGCGGCTCGATCGCACATGGCGACCCCACCGCAGAGCTACCGCTCGCACTTCTCGTGCTGGATGGGACCGTCCACCTGGCATCAGCGAAGCGCAGCCGCGCGGTGCCGGCGCGCAATTTCTACATCGGCCCTCTGACGACCGAACGCGCCCCGGAGGAACTGGTGCTCGCCGTGGAATGGCCCATCCTTGCCGATACGCGCTTCGCCTTCCGGGAGGTGGGTGTGCATGGGACGCATTCGACGCTCTGCGCCGCGGCGGTGGCGATGCGCACCGACGAGGCCGGCCGTGTTGCCGACCTGCGCGTCGGGCTCACCGCCATCGCCGACCGGCCGCTTTTGCTCGATACCGCACCCTTCATCGGCGAGTTGCCTGGCGCTGGCTGGCGTCTCGCGATCTGCGAGGCAGTACGCTCCTCGCTCGGCTTCGTCAGCGACATGCACGCCTCGGCGGACTACCGCCGCCATGTCGCGGGCGTGCTGACGGGGCGTTGCCTTGCCGAGCTCATTTCCGACGGGACAGAAGAGCGATGATCATCGAAGCCGATCAGGAGATCGAGGTTGCCTTCACGCTGAACGGGAAGCCGGTGTCGGCGCGCTGCCAGCCGCGCATGCACCTCGCCGACCTCCTGCGGCACCGGCTGCATCGGACAGGCACGCATGTCGGATGCGAGCATGGCGTCTGTGGCGCATGCACCGTCCTCGTCGACGGCCAGGCGGTCCGCTCCTGCCTGATCTATGCGGTCCAGCTCCAGGATGCGGAAGTCACCACCGTCGAGGGGCTCGGCGCCGATGGGGAACTCAATCAGCTCCAGCAAGCGTTCCACGAGCACTTCGCGCTGCAATGCGGCTTCTGCACGCCGGGCATATTGATGTCCGCCACGGATTTCCTCGGCAGCCATCCCGACCCGACCGAAGCCGAGATCCGTGAATTCCTTTCCGGCCACATATGCCGCTGCACGGGATATGAAAGCATCGTGCGCGCCATCCTCGCCGCCGCGCGCAGGCGGCCTGCTTCGTGAGGCGCCGCCGCAGGCCTATTCCAGCGCGGCGATCGCCTGGATCTCGAAGAGCTGGTTCGGCTTGAACAATGCGCTCGCCCCGACCAGCGTGGCGGCGGGAAAATTGTCGGGGAAGTAGCGCGCCCTCACTTTGGCGATGTCGCGATACTGGCGCATGTCCACGACATATTCGGTTTCCCAGATGATATCGGCAAAGCCCACCCCGGCCGCCTTCAATATATCGGCAAGATTCTCGAATGTGACTTCGGCCTGTTTAGTGACGTCGTCGGCATGCATGATATTGCCGTCCCGATCCCACCCGCACACGCCCGATATGAACAGCAGGCCCGACCGCTTGTGGACGACTGCGGGACTGTACTGATATTTCCGGTCGACAGGCTTGTCCGTGTAGATGTTCGTCCGTTTCATTGGCAATCTCCTGTCCACGCCTTGGGCAAGGAAGATACTTTAGACTGCAAATTGTTTACAAGGCAATGCATTCAGCCTATCTGCTAGGCGATGAAAAGCGCCCGGGGAGGACGCCGTGACGAAAAGAGCTCTGCAACCGGGCGCCAAGGATGCGCTGGAGAAAAGCGCCAGCATCGCCAGGGCGATGGCTGCCAAGACATCTCCCCAGGCGGGCCGGCCCAGACGGCGCAGGACGACGGACAGCGCACTTCACCCCGTCGATGGCGTGAACTACGACATGCTGCCGCAGCAGGTGGGTTTCTGGGTGCGCCGGGCGCAATTGGCGGTCATGCGCTCGTTCGAGGAATATACGCGCAATCTGGACCTGCGCCCGGTCGAAACCGCGGCCATCCTCATTCTCGACGGCAATCCCAACATCACGCAGATCGCCCTGGCGGCGGCACTGGGCAGCGACCAGTCGACCATGGTGGCGATCTCCACCAAGCTGGAAAAGCGCGGCCTGATCGAGCGCCGGCGCGCGCTCGAGGACCGGCGATATCAGCTGATCAGCCTGACGCCGAAAGGCGGGCACATGGCCCATGACATCCGCGAGGCGCTGGCGGCCCATGACCGGTCGCTGACCAGAAACATGAGCGGCGAGCAGCGAAAGCAACTGGTCCAGCTCTTGAAACAGCTCGTCGATATATAGCCCGCAACGGTTGATGCGACATGTGTGCCTGCAACAGCGTGCTTTGCCTGCTGACGGAATATGAGGAACAGCGGGCCGTGCAACGCCGCGCGATGCTTGCCTCCCGCGATCGCATGGCAATGCCCGGGCAGCACCAGATCGCCGAAATGAGCCCCAAGGCGCCCGACCGGCGCGAGCGCGCCGATCACGTCAGAGACTAAACTACCGGCCTCCCGCGCCGTCGGGTGAAATATAGGCGATGCGCAGCATGTTGGTCGCGCCGGGCGTGCGCAGCGGGACGCCGGCGGTGATGATGATGCGCTCGCCCGGCTCCGCGAACCCTTCCGCCGCGGCGATGCGGCAGGCCCGCTCCACCATGTCGTCCAGATCGGTCGCATCCGGCGTGACGACGCAATGCGTCCCCCACAGCAGCGACAGGCGCCGCGCCGTCTCGACCACCGGCGACAGCGCGACGATGGGCACCTGCGGCCGCTCGCGTGCCGCCCGGATACCGGTATTGCCGGACGAGGTATAGGTGACGATGGCGGCCGCCTTCAGCGTCTCGGCGATCTGCCGCGAGGCCAGCGAGATCGCATCGGCACCGGTCGCTTCCGGCTCCGAACGCTGCGAATTGATGATGCCCGGATAGAACGGGTCAGTCTCGACCTTGCCGGCGATGCGGTTCATCATCGCCACCGCCTCGACGGGATATTCGCCCGCCGCCGATTCGGCCGACAGCATCACGGCGTCTGCTCCCTCGAAGACCGCGCTCGAGACGTCCGAGACCTCGGCGCGTGTCGGAACCGGCGCCGAGATCATCGATTCCAGCATCTGCGTGGCGACGACGACGGGCTTGCCGGCACGGCGGCATGCACGGGTGATCTGCTTCTGGATGCCGGGTACCGCCTCCAGCGGCAGTTCCACGCCCAGATCGCCGCGTGCGACCATCACCGCATCCGAAAGCTCGATGATCTCGGGCAGCCGCGACACGGCCTGCGGCTTCTCGATCTTCGACATCAGCAGGGCGCGCCCGCGCGCGATCTTGCGCGCCTCGGCCAGATCCTCCGGCCGCTGGATGAAGGAAAGCGCAATCCAGTCCACCCCCGCGTCCAGCACCGCGTCGAGATCCTTGCGGTCCTTTTCCGTCAGGGCGCCCACGGGCAGGTCCGTATCGGGCAGGCTGACGCCCTTGCGGTCGGAAATCTTCGTGCCGGAAACGACGATGCAATCCAGCCGCCTTCCATCCGCCTCGACGCAGCGAAGCTGGAGCCGCCCGTCATCGATGAGCAGGCGGTGGCCGGGCTTCACCGAACGCAGGATTTCCGGATGCGGCAGTTGCACGCGGGTCGCGTCGCCCGGTTCCGGGTCGTCGTCGAGCGTAAAGCTCTGGCCGACGGAAAGAACCTCCGCGCCATCGGCGAAACGGCCCACGCGCAGCTTCGGCCCCTGCAGGTCGGCCAATATGCCGATCGGGCGGCCGATCTCGGCTTCGACATTGCGGATGCGCTCCACGAGGCTGCGCATCAGCGGGTGGTCGGCATGGCTCATATTGATCCGGAAGACATCCGCGCCGGCTTCGAAAAGCCTGCGGATCATTGCCTCTTCGGACGATGCGGGACCAAGCGTTGCGAGAATCTTGACCTTGCGGCTGCGCCTCATTGGGATCCCGGTGTGGTGATGGTCGCGGCACCGCTTCCGGCCGCCTCGTCGGAAAGCTGGATCATCCAGCTCGATTGTTCGCCGGTGTCATATTCCTGGAAGCCGGCGCGCTGGAAGCCGCGGGCGAAACAGTCGCGCACGCCGGCAATCTTGAATTCGCGCTCCGCCACGCACATCGATACCGGCCCTTCCCAGCGCCCGCCGCGCTCGGCATCCTCGGCGTAGAGATAATAGTAGCGCGACGAAAGCGGCCCCTCGATCAGCGTCTTGCAGTTCGATCCTTCCACATGCCACCAGCCCTCGGTGATCCAGCCGCTTTCGGCGCGATAGCCGATCGCCACGCCGACGAGGTTCTGGGTCGCATTGCAGACGCGGAAATCCGCGCGCGCCACATCCGTTGCCGCGACGTTCAACAGCCCGCCGGACAGGACCAGCGCCGCAGCACACGCGAAGCGGCGCAGCCAGGTCATTCCGACAGAAAACATCCGCAAATCCTTGGTCGACGAGAGGAGCATGCCCGTGATTCCTTTTCGGCAAAGCGCACGCGCCTGTCAACGCACGCCGCGCTGTCCCCGTCGAAATGGATGCAGGAATGCCCATTTCGGACCGAGCGCCCCATGGCTGCGCAAGAACATTGTCGAGAACACGGCATTGCGCGACGGAAGGGCGCATGGAACACAGGGAACGAACAGGATTCACTTGAACGACCATGACCCGCTCCGCCGCCTTTGCACCATTTGAGCTGATCGAGGGCAATCGCGAGCGTGGCCTCGTCCTGCTCGCCGACCATGCCGGCCGCGAACTGCCGGAGGAATATGGCTCGCTCGGACTTCCCGAAGCGGAGTTCGATCGCCACATCGCCTATGATATCGGCGTCGAGGCGGTGACGCGCGAACTGGCGGCGCTGACCGGCGCGCCGGCGGTGATGGCGCGCTTCTCGCGGCTGCTGATCGATCCCAACCGCGGCGAGGACGATCCGACGCTGATTCGCCAGCTCTATGACGGCACGATCATCACCGCCAATTATCCAATGTCGGCCGCAGAGCGCGAACAGCGGCTCGACCGCTTCTACCGCCCCTATCACGATGCCGTGGGCGCGCTGATCGCCTCGGTCGCGGCGGCGTCGGGAAAGCCGCCCTTCGTGCTCTCCGTGCACTCCTTCACGCCGCATATGCAGGGCCGCGCACGGCCCTGGCATGCCGGCATATTATGGGACAGGGACGACCGCGCCGTGCGGCCGCTGATCGACATGCTGTCGGCCGAGCCCGGCATGGTGGTGGGCGACAACGAGCCCTATGACGGCGCGCTGCGCGGCGACACCATGTTCCGCCATTGCATCGTCAACGGCTTCGCCCATGCGCTGGTCGAGATCCGCCAGGACCTGATCGCCGATGCGGCCAGCGCGCGCGACTGGGCGCATCGGCTGGCCCCGATGGTTGACGCGATCAATGCGCGGCCCGATATCCATGAGGTCCGGCGCATGGGATCGCGGACCGGACCGATCGACTGAATGGAGGGTGCAATGGCGAACCTGACCCCGGAACAGCAGCGCGAATTCGAGGCGGCGACATTCCGCCGGCTGGTCGCGCATCTGCGCGACCGCAGCGACGTGCAGAATATCGACCTGATGAACCTCGCCGGCTTCTGCCGCAACTGCCTGTCCAACTGGTATCGCGAGGCGGCGGAAGCCTCCGGCGTGCCGCTGGACAAGGAAGAATCGCGCGAAATCGTCTACGGCATGCCCTATTCCGAATGGCAGGCGCGCCATCAGACCGAGGCATCCGACGCCCAGAAGGCGGCTTTCGAGAAGAACAAGCCGTCGCACTGACCGCTTGACCCTTCGGCCCGGCTCGGGCATCGAACCGCACGCCTCAATCGCCGCGACTCGCGCGGCCCCTGATCGAGAGTATCCATGGCCGAAGACATTACAGCAGAAACCGCCCAGACCGTCGCCGCGGGACAGCTCCGCGCCTTCATCGAGCGCATCGAGCGCCTCGAGGAAGAGAAGCAGACCATCTCCGACGACATCAAGGAAGTCTATGCCGAGATGAAGGGCACGGGCTTCGACACGAAGGCGGTGCGCACCATCATCCGCCTGCGCAAGAAGGAAGAGGCCGAACGGCAGGAAGAGGAAGCGATCCTCGACCTCTACAAGGCCGCGCTCGGCATGGCCTGATGAAGGCTGCGTGTCGGCCTGCCGGAGACGACACGCATGACCGAACCCCCGCCCGATACCGCATCCGGCTTTTTCGTCAGCCGCTGGCGCGGCGCGGTATCGGTCGAGCGGATCCTTTTCGTCGACATGCTGCTGGTCGGAACGGCGATCAATCTCGCCGCGACTTTCGCCTCGCTCATGGCGCTGGGGTTCAAGTTTCCGCTATGGGTCTCGATCGCGGTCTATGCGCTGCCGATCCCCTACAACATCTTCCTGACGCTCTGCCTGTGGCGGGCGACTGCGGCCCAGCCCGCCGCTATCGCCGCGGCCTGGCGCCTGTCCGGCCTCGGCTGGCTGGCAATCGCCTCGCTGCTGTAGGCTCTCAGGCAGGCGTGAAGTTCAGCGCCACGCCATTGATGCAATAGCGCAGGCCGGTGGGTGGCGGCCCGTCGGGGAAGACATGGCCCAGATGGCTACCGCAGCGGGCGCAGTGTACCTCGGTGCGGACCATGCCCCAACTCCGGTCGGTGGTCGTCTCCACCGCGCCCGCGAGCGGATCGTTGAAGCTCGGCCAGCCGGTGCCGCTCTCGAATTTCAGCGTCGATTCGAACAGCGGCTGGTCGCAGCCGGCGCAGGTAAACGCGCCCGCGCGCTTCTCGTGCAGCAATGCGCAGCTGCCCGGCCGCTCGGTGCCGTGCTCGCGCATGATGTGATATTGTTCGGGCGTCAGGCGCTCGCGCCATTCGGCGTCGGTGCGGGTGACGGGATAGCTGTGGGTGTCCATGGCGTTCTGTCTCCGGCTTGTGGCCTTAATGTAGGTCGCGACCGACGCGCGGCCAAGCGCGTCAATGCACCCGCGACAGTCGGCGCGTGGCCGCTTCCAGTCCCGCCAGCGTGAGCGGGAACATGGCGTCGCCGAACTGCTCGCGGATCATCTGGATCGAATGGGTGTGCTGCCAGTTCTTCTCGGGCACCGGATTGAGCCAGACCGTGCTGCGCCACTGCGACAGCACACGCTCCAGCCAGACATTGCCGGGCTCGGCGTTCCAGTGCTCCACCGACCCGCCGGGATAGGCGATCTCATAAGGGCTCATCGAGGCGTCGCCGACGAAGATCGTCTTATAGTCCGGCCCGTATTTGTGCAGCACATCCCATGTCGGGATGACTTCGGAATAGCGGCGGCGGTTGTCCTTCCACACGCCCTCATAGAGGCAGTTGTGGAAGTAGAAATATTCCATGTGCTTGAACTCGGCGCGCGCGGCCGAAAACAGCTCCTCGACCACCTTGATATGGTCGTCCATCGAGCCGCCGACATCGAAGAACATCAGGAGCTTCACCGCATTGCGGCGCTCGGGCCGCGTCTGGACGTCGAGGTAGCCGTGCTCGGCGGTAGCGGTTATGGTGCCCGGCAGGTCGAGTTCCTCGTCCGCGCCCTGGCGGATCCAGCGGCGCAGGCGCTTCAGGGCCACCTTGATGTTGCGCGTGCCGAGCTGCACCGAATCGTCGAAATTGCGGAATTCGCGCTTGTCCCACACCTTCACCGCGCGGCGGTGGCGGCTTTCGTGCTGGCCGATCCGCACGCCTTCGGGATTGTAGCCATAGGCACCGAAGGGCGAAGTGCCGGCGGTGCCGATCCATTTCGACCCGCCCTGGTGGCGGCCCTGCTGCTCCTCGAGGCGCTTCTTCAGCTCCTCCATCAGCTTCTCGAAACCGCCGAGCGATTCGACCAGCTTCTTCTCCTCGTCCGTCAGGTGCTTTTCAGCCAGCCGCCGCAGCCATTCCTCCGGCAGGGTGGCGACATCGACCGCCGCTTCCCCGCCGACCGCCTCCACCCCCTTGAAGACATGGCCGAAGACCTGGTCGAAACGGTCGATATGGCGCTCGTCCTTCACCAGCGCGGCGCGGGCGAGATAGTAGAAGCCCTCGACGTCGAAATCGACCAGATGCGCGTCCATGCCCTCCAGAAGCGTGAGGTATTCGCGCAGCGAGACCGGCAGGCGAGCCGCCTTGAGCTCGAGGAAGAACGGAATGAACATGCCCTTCCTGTAGCCGCTCCCGCGCCGCGCGAAAAGCCCGCGCCGCCACCCTGCCGTCACATCTCCTTTGTCGCCTGCGGGCATCTTGCCCAATGACGGTCGCCAAAAGCATCGGCTCTGCTACCATGCGACCGGATCACCGGGAGGCGGTACATGCGTGCGAAGAAGGCGGAAGCGGAAAAGGCCGGGGCGGAGACGAAGGACATTGCGCGATTGCTCGCGCTGATGACGGCCAATGCCCCGGCGGAAGACCTCGCCGCCTACGATCCCGCAATGCTGGCCGCCGCCGCGCAGCAGGCCTCGCAGGCACTGGCGCGCCACCGAAGCGGCGAGAGCGTCATCATGGTCGAGAACGATCCGGCGATCTCTCACCTCGGGCGGCGGCAGACGGTGGTCACCGTCGTCAACGACAATATGCCTTTCCTGTTCGATTCGGTCGTGGCCGAGATCAACGAAGCCGCCGGCGAAGCATCGCTGGTGCTCCATCCGATCCTGCTGGTGCGCCATGGCGCCGACGGCGTGGCGGAAATCCTCTGCGAGGCCGGCAGCCACGGCGCGCAGCGGGGCGACCGCCTCAGCCTGATCCAAGTCCATGTGGCTGCGCTCCCGAATGCGGCGCGGCGCGACCTTGCGGAACGGCTTGCACATACCCTGTCGCAGGTGAAGGCGGCGGTGGCCGACTGGAAGCCGATGCTGGCGCGGCTGGAACGCGCCATCGCCGATTTCCGCGACCTGCCGATCCCGCTGGCGCGCAAGGAACTGGACGAGGCCGTGGCGCTGCTGGAATGGCTGCGCGACGACAATTTCACCTTTCTCGGCATGCGCGAATTCGTCTATCGCGGCGCTGCCGAGACGGGCACGCTAGAGCGGACGGAGGCTCCCGGCCTCGGCATCCTCGACGATCCGCAGGTGCGGGTGCTGCGCCGGGGCGGCGAGGCCGTCAACACGACGCCGGAAATCCGCGCCTTCCTGCACGGGCCGGAGGCGCTGATCGTCACCAAGGCCAATGCCAAGTCGGTGGTCCACCGCCGCATCTATCTCGACTATATCGGCATCAAGACCTTCGACAGGAAGGGCAAGCTGGCCGGCGAACTGCGCCTCGTCGGCCTGTTCACATCCACCGCCTATACGCGTTCTGTGATGAGCATCCCCTATCTGCGCTCCAAGGCGCAGGCGGTGGTGGCCAAGTCGGGCTTCGACCCCAGCGACCATTCCGGCAAGGCGCTCATCAACGTGCTGGAATCCTATCCGCGCGACGAGCTGTTCCAGATCGGCCTGCCGACATTGCGCAAGCATGCCGCCGCTATCCTGGCGCTGGGCGAGCGGCCGCGCGTGCGGGTGCTCGCCCGGGCGGACCAGTTCGACCGCTTCGTCTCGGTGCTCGTCTACGTGCCGCGCGACCGCTACGATTCGCAGGCGCGCATCCGCATCGGCGATTTCCTCAAGGGCGCGTTCGAGGGCCGGGTCTCCGCCTATTACCCCGCCTTCCCCGAAGGCACGCTGGCGCGGGTCCATTTCATCATCGGCCGCTCCGGCGGCAAGACGCCCAAGGTCGCCACGGCGGTGCTGGAGGAAGGCGTGCGCGCCATCGTGCGCACCTGGGACGACGCGCTGAAGGAGGCCGTCGCCGAGGGCGCGGACCCGGCGCTGGCAGCGCTGGCGGCTGGTTTCCCCGAAGACTACCGCAACGGCTTCATCGCCGCCGACGCGCTGAACGACGCGCGCCGCGTCGCCGCCACGAGCGCGGAGCGGCCCATCGCGATCGACTTCCTGCGCGATGGCGGCGAGGGCGCTTCTCATGCCAGCCTGCGCATCTATCACCGCGGCGCGCCCGTCGCCCTGTCGCGGCGCGTGCCGCTGCTGGAAAATATGGGCTTCCGCGTCATCAGCGAGCGCACCTTCGAGCTTCCCGATGGCGGCGGCGAAACCGTATTCCTGCACGATATGGAGCTGGAAAGCGCGGACGAGGCCGACCTGCGGATCGACGAGCGCCACACGCTGTTCGAGGACATGTTCCTCGCCGTTTGGAACGGCACGGTCGACAATGACCGCTACAACCGGCTGGTGACCGTCGCCGGCATGAATGCTGCCGAAGTCACGATCCTGCGCGCCTATGGCCGCTATCTCCAGCAGGCCGGCATTCCGCAGAGCCAGGACTTCATCGCCGATGTGCTCGCCCGTTATCCGGCGATCGCAGGCGATCTGCACGCGCTCTTCGTGGCGCGGCTCGACCCGGCCAGCGCCGCCACCGGCAAGGAGATCGCCGCGCGCATCGAGGCCGCGCTCGACAATGTGCCGAACCTCGACGACGACACGATCATTCGCCGCTACCTCAACCTGATCGACGCCACCGTGCGCACGAACCATTTCCAGCCGAAGGGCGACCAGCCCCTTTCGCTGGCGCTCAAGCTCGATTCGCGCAAGGTCATCGGCCTGCCCGCGCCGCAGCCATGGCGCGAGATCTTCGTCTACGGGCCGGAGGTGGAAGGCGTGCATCTGCGCTTCGGCCCGGTGGCGCGCGGCGGTCTGCGCTGGTCGGACCGGGCACAGGACTATCGCACCGAGGTGCTGGGGCTGGTGAAGGCGCAGCAGGTCAAGAACGCCGTCATTGTGCCGGTTGGCGCCAAGGGCGGCTTCTTTCCCCGGCGCCTGCCCACGGGCGGCAGCCGCGAGGCGGTCTTCGAGGCGGGCCGCGCCGCCTACATCAATTTCGTCTCCAGCATGCTGTCGGTCACCGACAATCTGGACGGCGACCGGATCGTGCCGCCTGAGGCCGTGGTGCGCCATGACGGCCACGACCCCTATTTCGTCGTCGCCGCCGACAAGGGCACGGCCACCTTCTCCGATACCGCCAACGCCATCAGCCAGGCGCACGACTTCTGGCTTGACGATGCCTTCGCCTCCGGCGGATCGGCCGGCTACGACCACAAAAAGATGGGCATCACCGCGCGGGGCGGATGGGAGGCGGTCAAGCGCCATTTCCGCGAGCTGAACCGCGACATCCAGAGCGACCCCTTCACCGTGGTGGGCGTCGGCGACATGTCGGGCGACGTGTTCGGCAACGGCATGCTCCTGTCGCAGCAGACGCGCCTCGTCGCCGCCTTCGACCACCGCGACATCTTCATCGACCCCGATCCCGATCCCAAGACAGGCTTCGCCGAGCGCCAGCGCCTGTTCGACCTGCCGCGTTCGAGCTGGCAGGACTACGACACGGCGAAGCTGTCGAAGGGCGGCATGATCGTCTCGCGCAGCCAGAAATCGATCAAGCTGACCGCGGAAGCCGCCAAGGCGCTCGACATCGCCGCCACATCCATATCGCCCATCGAGCTGATGTCGGCGATCCTCAAGGCCCCCGTGGACCTGCTCTGGTTCGGCGGCATCGGCACCTATGTGCGCGCAGCCGACGAATCCGCGCTCGATGTCGGCGACCGCGCCAATGATGCGATCCGCGTCACCGGCCACGAGGTGCGCGCCCGCGTGATCGGCGAAGGCGCCAATCTCGGCATGACCCAGCGCGGACGCATCGAATATCAGCAGGGCGGCGGGCGATCCAATTCCGACGCCATCGACAATTCCGCCGGCGTCAATTCCTCCGACATCGAGGTCAATATCAAGATCGCGCTGGCTTCGGCCATGCGCAGCGGCCGCCTGACCCGCCCCGCCCGCAACAAGCTGCTGGTCAAGATGACCGGGGAAGTCGCCGCGCTGGTGCTGGCCAACAACTATCAGCAGACGCTGGCGATCTCGCTGGCCGAAGCGCGCGGCATCGCCCAGTTGCCACATCAGGCGCGCATGATGACCGCGCTCGAAAGCCGCAACCTGCTCGACCGCAAGGTGGAATCCCTGCCCGGAGCCGAAGCCCTGGCCGAGCGCGAGGCGCGCGGCGAGCCGCTGACGCGGGCCGAGATCGGCGTGCTGCTCGCCTATGCCAAGCTCACCCTGTTCAGCGATCTTGTCGCCAGCGACCTGCCCGACGATCCGCATTTCCAGCGCGATCTCACCGGCTATTTCCCCGACGAGATGCGGAAGAAATATGCCGCTGAGATCGACGGCCATCGCCTGCGCCGCGAAATCATCGCCACCGAACTGGGCAATGACCTCGTCAATCGCGGAGGGCCGACCCTCGTCAGCCGCCTGACCGACATATCCGGCCGCCCCGCGGCGGATGTTGCGGCGGCCTATGCGATCGTGCGCGGCGGCTTCGACCTGCCGGCACTCTATGCGGCGATCGACGCGCTCGACAACCGGATCGACGGCAAGGCCCAGCTCGATCTCTATGCCAGCGTCGGGCGGCTGATCGACCGCACCACGGTGTGGATCCTGAAGAACGAGCCGGAGATCGGGGCGGTCGGCGAGGGCATCGCCGCGCTGGCAAAGGCGCGCGCGGCGGTCGAACCGGAACTGGACCGCCTGCTTCCGTCCTATCTCGCCGGAAAGGTCGCCGAGACGCGCGACAGATTCGCCAAGGCCGGCACGCCGGTGCAGCTGGCCGAACGCCTCGCCGGCCTCGCCGCCGTGGAGCTGCTGCCCGACATCGCCCTTGCCGCGTCGCAGGCCGAGGCGGGGCTGAAGCCTACGGCCAAGGCCTTCTTCGTCGTCGGCGACGCCTTCCGCATCGACCGGATGGAAGAGGCCGCGCATGGCATCCGGCCGGCCGACTATTATGAGGGCCTCGCGCTCCTCCACGCCGCCGACATGATCGGAACGGCCCGGCGCGACATCGCCTGCGCCGTGCTGCGCGAGGGTTCTTCAGTGGAAAAGTGGCTCGAAAAAGCCGGCGACCGCATCGCCCGCCCCCGCAGCCGCCTTCTCGGCCTGCTCGATTCGGGCGAGCTCACGCCGTCGCGCCTGACGGTGGCGGCGGGCATCATGCGCGATATCGCGGCGCTGGCCTGAGCGAGCAGGCGCGGATGCTTCGCGCCGTCAGTGCCTGAAATGACGCACGCCGGTGAACACCATGGCGAGACCCTTCTCGTCGGCGGCGGCGATCACCTCGTCGTCGCGCATCGAGCCGCCGGGCTGGATGATCGCAGTCGCGCCGGCCTCCGCCGCTGCCAGCAAGCCGTCGGCAAAGGGGAAGAAGGCATCGGACGCCACGACCGAACCACGCGTCAGCGGCTCGGTCAGGCCTGCGGCTTCCGCCGCATCCTCGGCCTTGCGCGCGGCGATGCGCGAGGAATCGACGCGACTCATCTGGCCGGCGCCGATGCCCACCGTGGCCCCGTCCTTCACATAGACGATGGCGTTCGACTTCACATGCTTGGCGACGCGGAAGGCGAAGCGCATATCGGCCATCTCAGCCTCGCTCGGCGCGCGCTGCGTCACCACCTTGAGGTCGAGATCGTCCACAACCGCATTGTCGCGGCCCTGCACCAGCAGGCCGCCGGCCACGCTGCGCACCGCCAGCCCCGCCGCGCGCGGATCGGGCAGGCCGCCGGCGAGCAGCAGGCGCAAATTCTTCTTCGCGCCGACGATCGCCTGCGCCTCCGACGTCGCGTCGGGCGCGATGATGACCTCGGTGAATGTCTTCACGATCTCCTCCGCGGCTTCCGCATCCAGCGTGCGGTTCAGCGCCACGATGCCGCCGAAGGCCGAGACCGGATCGCAGGCGAGCGCCTTGAGATAGGCGTCCTTCAGCGTCGCGGCCTCAGCCACGCCGCAGGGGTTGGCGTGCTTGATAATCGCCACGGCCGCAGTGCGCGCGGGGTCGAATTCGCCCACCAGCTCATAGGCCGCATCGGTGTCGTTGATATTGTTGTAGGAGAGCTGCTTGCCCTGGAGCTGGCGCGCGGTCGCGACGCCGGGGCGCGGATCGCCATTGACATAGAAGCCCGCCGCCTGATGCGGGTTCTCGCCATAGCGCATCACGTTTTCCAGTTTCCCGCCAAAGGCACGCCAGTCCGGCTCGCCAATGGCAAGCGTCTCGGCAAACCAGCCGGAAATGGCCGCATCATAGGCCGCGACGCGTGCGAAAGCCTTCGCGGCAAGCTCCTGCCGGAAGCGGTAGGACAGGCTGCCATCATTGGCGGCGAGTTCCGCAACCACGCGGTCATAATCGGCGGGATCGGTGACGATTGCCACATAGGCATGGTTCTTGGCCGCCGCGCGCAGCATGGCCGGACCGCCAATGTCGATATTCTCCACGATGGAGGGATAGTCCCCGCCCGACCGGCGCACGTCCTCGAACGGATAGAGGTTGATGACGGCAAGGTCGATGGCGCCAATGCCGTGCGCTTCCATGGCCGCGCGGTGCTCTTCATCGTCGCGGATCGCCAGCAGCCCGCCATGGACCGCCGGATGCAGCGTCTTGACGCGGCCGTCCATGATCTCGGGGAAGCCGGTCACGTCGGACACGTCGCGCACCGCGATACCTTCCGCGGCGATGGCCTTCGCCGTGCCGCCGGTCGACAGAAGCTCCACGCCGGCATCGGCCAGCGCCCGCGCGAGACCGGCAAGACCGCTCTTGTCGGACACCGACAGAAGCGCGCGGCGCACGCGCACGCGATCGGGCGGGGTGATTTTCTTCGAGACGACGGCCATGGCGAGCTCCCGCGCAAATAAGCATGTCTCCCGAAAGTGGATGCCGGTTTCGGGATCAGGACATGCGTCAAACCTGCGCGGCGCCTAACATAGTCCCGCCTGCTTGGAAATGCGGATCGGGTCAGATCTGCCCGGTTCGCGCGAACCGCCACTGCACTTCCGCCAGTTCCGAGGCACGGAAGGACAGCACGATCTGGCGCGATTGCTGCGGACCTGCCAGGCCGGCGAAGAAGATGGACTCTTCCACCGCCGGTATCACCGCATCGCAGGTGAAGAGCCAGACATCCGTATGCGCGCCCTTCAGCACAAGCCGGTCATGGCTGTCGCGATAGAGCGATATCCGCGGATGGAGATGGAAGCGCAGCACCACGCCATCGCGGCCGTCATAGAGCACCGGCTGGCCGCCGGCGCGGAAGAAGCGATCCGAGCCCTGCAATATATTGCCGCTGTCCGACAGGGTCAGTTCGCGCTCGTGGAAGATGCCGAAACGCGGCACATATGCGTCGTGGCTCGCCACGAAGCCCTGCTTGCCGGGCGTGTCGGTGCGTTCGCAGGGCACGCGGCGCGGCCCACCCATCAGCGGCGTGCCGACGAATTCGTTGATCTGCGGATTGAGGGCGAAGCGGGCCGACGACGTGTCGTTGAGTGTCGCCGTGGAATGCGCCGCCGTGGCGCGCGCCAGCGGCAGGAAATCCTCCGCGCCATATTTGTCGACGCCGGCATTGACGATGAAGCGATGCCGCCCCGACGACATCTCGAAGGAGAGACAGCCCGCATGGGCATGGTGCGAAAGCTCGGTCGGCGGCGGCACGCCGGTATCGGCGATGACGGTGGTGGAGCCAAGCGTCAGCCGCTCATAGCCCGAATGCGGAGCATGCAGCAGCGGCGCGCCGGCGGTCTCATCATGGCGCAATATGGCCGCGACGCGGTCCTGCACCGTCGCGCCCTGCCCGTTGAACAAAGCCAGCGTGCCGTCCTGATGGCGGAAGAAGCGCAGCGCCGGCAGCATCCGCTCCACCGCACCGATCAGCGCGTCGGGCGGCGCCTCGCCCTGATTGGCATAGGTATGGCGCAGCGGCAGCAGGTCGGCGAGCAGCTCGATGATCGCATTCGGCATGCGCGAGACATGGCCGCCATCCGGCAGGATCTGGTGCTCCAGCTCGGCCACGAGATGGCGCGTCGCGCTGCGCAATGCCGAGGCGGGCACCGGCAGCGAAAGGGCGGCGAAGGCGAGCGCAGCGCGGGCGCGCAGCCTTTCTTCCCCGTCCGGCATCTCCGCCACCATGGCGCGCAGATAGCGGATCTGGACCATCAGCGAGCGCAGGAAGCTGCGGTAGAAACCGAACTCGGCGCCCTGGAGAACCACCGTCGAATGCTGCAGCCAGGCGATGATGCGGCGCGCGGTGATGGACGGTTCCCAGGCAATGCCGCCGATGCGCCGTCCGTGGATGGCCAGCCAGTCCGCGACAAGCGCACGCGCATTGGCGGCCGCCAGGTCCGTATCGGCCTCGCGCATATGCCGCAGCCAGCGGAAGCCGTGCAGCGAGGCCAGCCATGCGCTGTCGGCGAATTCCAGCAGGAAAGGGCTCTCGCCGCCCGTCTCGACCAGCTGCCCCGCCATCGGGTAGCGGCCGTGATAGATCTCGTCGGCGATCTGCTTGTCGGCGAGGCGGAGATCCGGCGGGGCGATGAGTATCCGCTCGGGTGTGCGGCCGGTATAGCGCCAGCGATGCACGGGTCCCGCACGCAGGCGCCGGCGCGTCCTGCGCCAGGCTTCCTGCGCCACAAGCCCCCACAAAGGCAGGGAAAGGCCCCTCCCTTTCGTCAATCGCCAAACCTCCACGAACGCACTGCGCCTCGACCGGCGCTGATAAAAGTAAATGATTCAACCCTTTGTGCGAAGGATTTGTTAACGATGCCGCAATTCAGCCGCCTTTGCGGAACCGGGCGGCAAAAAAACCGTCGCAACCGGAGAGCGCGGGAGTGGACCCCGGCATGTCGGCCGGCGTCGTGCGAAGCCAACCCTCGCCGCTTACCAGATTCGCGATGCCGGGCAACTCACCCGGCCCGATCGGATCCAGTACGACGTTGCCGTTCTGCGCAAGAAAGCCGGCCACCATCTCCTCGCCCTCGCGCGGATCGAGCGAGCAGTTGGAAAAGACGATCAGCCCGCCGGGCCGCACCAGCGTCACCGCATGGTCGAGCAGGCGGCGCTGCAGGCCGGCCAGCTTGTCGATATCGTCCGGCGTCTTGGTCCATGGAATGTCCGGATGCCGGCGCGCGGTTCCCGTGGAAGAGCAGGGCGCATCCAGCAGAACCGCGTCGAAAGGCTGCGCCGCCGCAAAAGCGAGCCCGTCTGCCTCGACCAGTTCGGCCGCGAGCCCGAGACGTTCCAGATTGGTCCGCAGGCGCTTGAGACGGCTGCGCGACAGGTCGAGCGCGGTGACGGACGCGCCGGCATGGGCAAGCTGCGCCGTCTTGCCGCCGGGGGCCGCGCAAAGGTCTAGAACGCGCTGGCCTGCCACGTCTCCGAGCAGCCGCGCCGGCAGGCTCGCAGCGACGTCCTGCACCCACCATGCGCCCTCCTCATAGCCCGGCAATGCCGGAACCGGCGCGGCGAGCCGCTCCACCCGCACCGCGCCGGTGGGCAGGACGATACCGCCGAGCGCCGACGCCCAATGCTGCGGATCGGATTTGACGGTGAAATCGGTCGGCGCCTCATGCCTGTGCGCTGCGAGAATGGCGTCTGCCCTTTCCGGCCCATAGGCCTCCTGAAGACGATCCACGAACCAGTCGGGCGCGTCGCGCGACTGCGCCAATGCCGCCGGCAGGGCGCGTGCCTTGCGGCGCACGATCTCGCGCAGCACCGCGTTGACGAGATTGGCGAAGCGCGCATTGCGCGGATCGGCATGGGCGAGGCTGACCGCTAGGTCGACGGCGGCGCTGTCGGGCACGTCGAGGAACAGGATCTGCGCCGCGCCGACATGCAGCAGATGCTCCAGGCTGCGTGCATTTTCCGGCAAGGGCCGGTCGAGCCGCGCCGCGATCAGCGCGCCGATCGTGCCCCGATAGCGCAGCGCAGTGACGAGGATGGCGCGCACCAGCGCGCGGTCGCGCGGCTCCAATGCACGAAACTGCGGATGGCCG
>DATMGE010000026.1:0-81436 GCA_035555795.1 Rhizobiaceae bacterium
TGCTCGAAGGCGGCATGGCCGAAACGGTCATAGGCGGCCCGCTTCTGCGGATCCTTGAGAATCTCGTAGGCCTGGTTGATTTCCTTGAACTTGTGCTCGGCATCCGCATCGCCGGGATTGCGATCAGGATGATATTTCATCGCCAGCTTGCGGAATGCGCTTTTCAGGGCGCCGTCGTCGCACTCCCTGGTGACGCCCAGCATTTCGTAGAAATCTGCCTTCGACAAGAATTCCGTCTCCGAACGATTGGCAACCCGCTCCGATCCATCGACCGGCAAGTCACAAGCTTGCGCTCCAGATGGCGATTCGCACGCGCAGACGCAAGATGAGAAGCGTCAATAGCCGTCTGAACGGGGCAAACAAGCCGTATTTGCGCAGCGATGGGCCAGAACACCCTCGCCAAGCGAAACGACCCGGCAGTGCCGGGCCGTTTCTGATCTCACATCATGAGTCGCGTCAGGCGACGGCGCCGTTGATCCAAGCCGAAAGCGCCGTCTTCGGCGCAGCACCGACCTTGGTATCGGCCGGCTGGCCGTCCTTGAACAGCATCAGGGTCGGGATCGAGCGCACGCCGAACTGCGCCGCCAGTTCCGGGTTCTCGTCAATATTGACCTTGGCGATCTTGACCTTGCCGCCGAGCTCGGTCGCAATCTCTTCCAGCGCCGGGGCGATCATCTTGCAGGGGCCGCACCACTCTGCCCAGAAATCCACGACGACCGGCTCGGCCGACTGGATCACGTCGCTCTGGAAGTTGTTCTTGTCGATCTTGACGGTCGCCATCATGGTCTCCTTTGACCTGAAAATCATATCGCCCGAATGTGGGACTTGCAGCGGACTGCTTCAAGCCGTGTTTTGTCACGCCTCCGAGAGGGCGGCAAGGGCGGCCTCCATGCGCGCCGCCGGAACGGGGACCAGAGCCGGCCCGCCGGTGAAGAGAAGCGCCGCCTCGACAGCGTGATCCGGATAGAGCGGCTGGAGCAGCGCCCGATAGAGGGCGAGCTGGGCGACATAGGCCGGCGGCACCGTATCTAGCCCGCCGGGAACGATGCGGTTGGTCTTGTAGTCGACGATCAGCACCCGGCCGGTCTCGACGGCGAGCCGGTCGATCTTGCCCGTGACCGCACGATCCTGCCCGCCGATGCGAACGGTGCCCATCAGATTGACTTCCGCCCGCGAGCCAGGCCCGAAGAGGGCGGCGAAACGCCCGTCGCCGAGGATTTCCAGTACCGATGACCGGGCCGAATCGCGCTCCTGTTGCGGCCATTCGGCACCGGCGAGATCGAGATAGCGACGCGCGGCCGCCCCGCGTTCGGCTTCCGGCAGGCCAGGCAGGAGCTGGAGCATGCGGTGGATCGCCGTGCCGCGCGCAATGGCGAGGCTCTCCGGTTCCGCCGGATCGAGAACGGGCGAGCGCGGCATACGCGCCGACGCATCGTCCTCATCGGCCACCAGCGCGGCGCCGGATGGCCGCAACGGGCGCGGCAGCGGCAGCGCAGGCGGAAGCGGATGCGCGAACAGATCCGGCAGCGGTTCGACCGGTTCCATCGCCACGGCCGGCGTCGATGGCGGCGCGACAGGCGCGGGCGGATTGATGCGGAAGCGCCAGACCGGCTTGCACGCCTCGGGCCCCGGCATTTCTTCCGCCTCCGGCGCGCCTGCCAGCGCGGCGCTCACCATCGCATGCCATGTGTCGGCGCGGCGTCCCTTCACGCCATGATAGCCGCAGACGATCAGCCGGTCCTCGGCGCGCGTCATGCCGACATAGAGGAGCCGGCGATATTCCTCCTCCGCGAGCGCGCCGATCGCGCCGCCCAGTACACGGGCAAACTCGTTCTTCGCGTTGCCGGCACGCCAGAGCCATCCGTCGCCTTCCCAGAGGCGCTTTTTCGGTGCAAAGCGCAGCAGCAGCGGCTGGTGCTGCGCGCTGAAGGGCGCGCTGCCGGGGTCGACGAGGAAGACGATGGGCGCTTCCAGGCCCTTGGCGGCGTGGACGGTCATGATCCTGACCTGGTCGCGGCCGTGCTCCATCTCGCGCTTGATCTCGGGGGCTGCCATATCCATCGTCGCGATGAAGCCCTCGAGACCGGCCGTGCCGCTGCGCTCGGCGGCGAGAGCGAAGGCCAGGAATTCATCCAGAATGTCGGCGGCATCCTCGCCGAGACGTGCGATGAGGCGCGCCCGCGCCCCTTCCCGCCGCGCCGTGCCCGCCAATATGCCGGCATAGAATTCGAAGACGGGGCGGAAGGCTGCCGCATCGCGCCATTCCTCCAGCGTCTCCACGATTCCCGCACATTCCAGATCATCGCCGGCAGCGCGGCGCAGCATGTCGAAAAGCGGCTCGCTTTCGCCGCGCGCCACCGCCAGTTCGCGCAGGCGGTCCTCGGTCATGGCGAAGATCGGGCTGCGCAGCAGGGCGGCCAGGGAGAGATCGTCATGCGGCTGCAAGGCGATGCGGCCGATGGCCAGCAGGTCCTTGACCGCAATATGGTCTGTCAAAAGCAGCCGGTCGGCGCCGGCGACCGGGATTTGCCGCCCCGGCTGCTTCAGTGCCCGCGACAAGGCATGGACGAAGCGGTCGCGCTTGCGCACCAGAATCATGATGTCGCCCGGCCGAATCGGCCGGCCCTTGCCTTCGAGAAGGTCGCCATTGCGGACCCAGCCGGCAATCTGGTCGGCGATGGCCTCCGCCAGTCGCACCGCCGGCGCGGAAGCGTGGTCGATCGCCTCGGTCCAGTCATCGGGCTGTTCCACCGCTTGCGGTCCGAGCGATTCCCAGATTTCGACATAGCCGGGCTCGCGCTCGCGGATCCAGTCATGCCGCACCGGATCGCCCTGATGACTCAGGCCCCGCGCGGCATCGCCGGTGACGAAGACCCTGTCGACGGCCGACAGCACATCGCCGGTGGAGCGGAAGGACTGGGTGAGCCTGACCTCCTCGAAAATCTCCTGCGCGCCGACGACACGTTCACGGAAGGCGCGGCCGCTGCGGGCGAAGGCGGCCGGCTCGGCGCCCTGGAAGGAATAGATGGACTGCTTTTCATCCCCCACCGCGAAGATGGTGCGGCGGATTTTCCCGCGCGATCCTTTGCCGGCGAAAAACTCCGCCGCAAGCTGCTCCACGACCTGCCACTGGTCGGGGCTCGTATCCTGCGCCTCGTCGAGCAATATGTGGTCGATGCCGTGGTCGAGCTTGAAGTGGACCCATGCGCTGGCTTCCTCGCGCGAAAGCAGGGCGGCGGTGCGGGTGATGAGGTCGCTGAAATCGAGGAAGCCGCGTGCGCGCTTGAGCGTCTCGTAGCGGCCGATCAGCCAGTCCGCCACCGTCAGGGCTGCGCGGGTGGCCGTGACCATGGAAAGCGTGGCGATCCTGTCGCGCGCGGCGACCAGCGCTTCGGTCGCCGCGGCGTAACGCTCCGGCAGTTCGGGGAGCCGGGCGACAAGAGCGCGCTTGAATGCGCTGTCGCCATAGGGTTTGCCGTCAGCCTTGAGCAGCCCGGCCGCGACGCCCTCCAGCCGCACCACCGGGTCGGCAAGCGCGAAGGCCGGCTCGGCATCCGGCAGGATATTGTTGAGCACCGTGCCTGCGCCGGTGGCGTGGGCGGCCTCGGCGAAGGCGCGAAAGAATGCGGGATCGAAACCGGGCAGCGGCCAGGCAGACGCCGCAAGGGCAGCAGCGGTCGTGTCCGGCGCGAAGCCGAATTCCGCGAACAGGCTCGCATAGGGCTGCGGATCGCCGGCCAGCTGGCCGATGAAGCCGGCAAGCTCGTTGCGGCTGCGCAGGATCGCCGAAAGCAGCTCGTCCAGCCCGCGCTCGCCGACACTCGCCAGAATATCGGCGAATGCCCCAGCCAGCGCCACGCCTCGGTCGCCCGCCGCGCCGTCGATGAGGTCGCGCCGCGCCTCTGCCAGAAGAGCCGCCTCCATCTGCGTATCCAGCATCTCGAAATGGCCGGCAATGTTCGCTTCCAGCGGAAACTGGTGCAGCACCGCCTCGCAAAAGGCGTGGATGGTCTGGATCTTCAGGCCGCCCGGCGTCTCCAGCGCCTGCGCGAACAGGCGCCGCGCGCCGTCGCGCTCCTCGCGGCCGGCGGGCCGGCCGGTGATGTCGGCGATTTCCTTGCCCAGTTCCTCATCGGGCAGGGTCGCCCAGCGGGCAAGATCGCGGAAGACGCGGTTGGACATATTGGCCGCCGCGGCGCGTGTATAGGTGAGGCAAAGGATCCGCGACGGCTCGGTGCCCTGCAGAAGCAGGCGCACGACCCGGCGCGCCAGAACATGCGTCTTTCCCGACCCGGCATTGGCCGACACCCAGGCCGAGCGCGACGGGTCGGAGGCGCGCGCCTGCGCTTCGAGCGTGGCCAGAGGGACATGGCGCTTCATGCGTCGTCGCCTTCGTCGCTCGCGCCGGCCGACCATTCGAGCACCCGCGCCAGATGGTCGTATTCGCCGTCCATGTCGCCCTCGCGAAACGGCAGCGCGCGCGATTTGTAGCCGGATTCCAGCAGCTTATAATGGGCGACGAGCAGTTCCAGCCGCCGCCAGGCATCCTCCGCCAGATCATCCGCCGAACGCGGCGTCTTCTTGTATTCGAGGACGGACTCCTCCTTCACCTCGCCGTTGGCCTTGAGGCGGACATAGGCAAGGTCGGCCGGCATGAGCTGCCCTGCCGCCTCGAAACCGCCGCGCATCAGAAGCGCGCCTTCTAGCGCAAGCTGCGGCGAAAGCAGGGTGTGCGCCTGCGCCTTCGTCGGCGAGGAGCCCGTCTTGAAGTCGAGTATGTCGGCGACGCCGCCAGCATGGAGGTCGATCCGATCGGCGCGGCCCGACAGGGTCACGCCGGATATGCCGATCGGGACCGGCTTCGACTTGGCCTCCGCGAGCCGCGCGACGATGCCGTGCGGACGGACGGAACGCTCCCAGAGGATGAAATGCGGCACCATGGCCATGAAGCGCGGCCACCAGACGGCGACGATGTCGCGCGGCAGCACCTCGGCCGCGAAACAGGTGCGGCCGGCCGCGATCAGCCGCGCTTCGGCATCCGGCGCGTGCGGATCGGCGCCCGACAGCGCGAAGGCATGCAATATGTCGTGGAACAGGTTGCCGCGCTCGATCGCGTCCGGGTCGCGCACCAGCGGGTCGATGCGCCGCAGCCGCAGGATGCGCCGTGCATAGACGGCGTAGGGGTCGCGCCGCAGCGTCTCCACTTCGGTCACCGAGAAGCGCTTCGGCCGCAGGTCGACCGGCGGCCTTGGCTCGGGGCGTGGGGCCGGCGTAACCGGCGGGGCGGCTTCGAGCGCACGGCCCCAGGCGATGAAGCGCGCGCCGCGCCGGCGCATCGCGGCGGTCTCATCCGCGCCGGCGATGGCGGTCATGCGCTGGAGCCAGCGCGAGGCGATGGACGGCGAATCGCCCGACCGCAGGGCGCGGGTCAGCACCACTTCGGGCATGCCCATCGCCATGGTGAAATCATGCGCCGCCTGGCCGATCCGCCGTTCGGGCGGCGCGAGTTCGAGCCCCGCCTTCATCACCCGCGACATGAAACGGTCGGCGGTGGCGCGGCGCGGCCAGCTTCCCTCGTTGAGGCCGCCGATCACCAGCGTGTCGACGCTTTGCAGCCGCGCTTCCAGCGTTCCCCATATGGCGACGCGCTGGTCCGCGCCGGGACGCGGCTTCACCATCGCGCCCGCCAGCAGGGCGTCGAGAATGGCGGGCCATTCGCGCGCGGCGAAGGTGAAGTCATGCCCGGCGGCGCACAATTCGCGCAGCACCTGCGCCAGCGCCTCGCCGGCCTCTCCCACATAGAGCGGCCCGAGATCGCCGGTCTCGTCACAGCCCAGCGCCTCGAGCGCGCGGACGCTGGCGGCGGCGGCCTCAGGCACCGACACCTCGCGGCCGGCCATTGCGCGAAGCGGCACCAGCGCGGCTTCGATTGACTGGAGAAGGCGCTGCGCAGTCGCGACCTGCGCTTCGCCAATACGGCGTAACCAGAAAGGGGCGTATTCGGACTGCCGCAAGGCAGCCAGCCGCGCATCGAAATAGGCCGGAAAGCCTTCGGATACCGGCCGGCCGGCACCTCCCCGGAAGGCGATGAGGTCGATCGTTTCGGCAGCGCTGCGGACGATGCCGCGCGGCATGCCGCAACGCAGGAGCGGATGCTTGACCAGCGAGAGCAGGCCGACCGGGTCGACCTCGCCGGTACCGGCCGCGATCGCAAGTGACAGCAGGGTTGCCGGCGGCGTCGCGGCAAGCGCCCGCCCGCCCGAATCGTCAGCAGTGATGCCGAAGCGCTGCAATGCCACCGCGACACGGCGCGCCAGTTCGCGGTCAGGCGTCACCAGCGCCGCGCTGCGGTTGCCGTCGCTCACAGCATGTCGCAAGGCGACCGCGATTGCCTGCGCCTCCTCGCGCTCGTTGGCCGCCTCCACCAGCGCCACGCCATCGAGGCCCGCAGCTATGCCGGCCTGCCAGAGATCGGTGGTTTCCGCCGGCCGCAGCGCGTCGGAGACGAAGCGTGCGCGGGCGGCCAGATCAGGCCGTGCCGCCGCGATCTCGATGACCGACTCACGTGAAACTTCGAGCCGGGCGAGCAGCCTGTGCAGGCCGTATTGTGGATGGCCGAAGGTGGACGGCGGGGCATCGGGGCGGCCGAGCTCGGCCCAGGCGCGAGCATCGATTTCCTTGTCCAGGCCGGGCAGCACCACGGCACCCTGCGGGCAGCGCGCGATCGCCGCAAGCAGACGGGCCGTCGCGGGAATCGAGCCGGTCGAGCCGGCGGCGATGACGGGGCCGGGCGGCGGGTTGCGGGCGATCCGGGCGGCCTCGGCGTCGATCATGGCGCTGCGATGCGCACCGGGGCTGGAGCGCTGGCGCTCGGCAAGCTGAGCCGGCAAATAATCCGTCACGATAGACAGGAATTCGAGCGTGATCTGCCACCAGCCGGCCAGTTCATCGGGGACGAGACCCGCCAGCCGCGACCAGTCGCCGCCATCCGTCTCGATCTCGTCGATCAGCGCCGCAAGATCGCCGGCCAGCCAGACCGCATCGGCCGCCGAAGCCGGCACGGTGACGTCCTCGCCGAAGCGCGCGGCGATATGGGCGGGGATACGGCTCTTCCAGGCCTGCACCAGCGGCGCCAGCATCAGCAGCCGATCGATCGCGGCAATGGGCGGCGCGAGCGACAGGGCGGCAGCGCCCGGCTCGAAGCTCTGGGCATCCTCCTCGAACTCGCCGAGCGGGCGGATGGTCGGCAAGATGGCCGAGCCGGCGCCGATCTCGGCCACGAAGGCGGCACGCAATTCGCGGGCGGCACGCCGTGTCGGCACATAGATCGTCACGCTGGCCAGCGCCAGCGGATCGCCATCATCGCGAAAACCGGGGACCAGCGTTCCATCGCGCAGGGCGCGCGCCAGCATGGGGAGAAAGGGCACGCCAACCGGAATGGAGAGAAGGCGGGCCGGCCGTTCTTCCGTCGCCATCATCTGCCGCCGTGGCGCGCGACCGCCAGCTCGGCGGCCGGTATGGCGTCGGGCGTGCCGACGGTGATCCAGTGTCCGTCCATCACCATGCCGAAGAGCCGACTTGCGGCGATGGCCCGGTCGAAATAGCGGTTGAGCGAATGCGGTTCCGCCGAAGCGCCCGCGAAAATGCGCGGATGGATGATGCCGGCCCCGGCATAGATCAGGCCGTTGGAAGCACCGGCGGCACGCGCGAGGCGGCCGTCCTCGCCACGGATAAAATCCGGGCCGCCCGAATGGCCGGTGGCGGCTTCGGTGTCTGCCAGCATGAGCAGAATATCCATGGCCGTGCCGTCCCAGGCAAGCGCAAGCCGCCGCAGGTTCGGCTCCCCGGCATCGAGCCAGAACGTATCGGCATTGACAATGTAGAAGGGCGCGTCGCCGAGTAGCGGCAGGGCCTTGACGATGCCACCAGCGGAATCGCGCAACAGGTCGCTTTCGTCCGAAATGGCGATGGCCGGGGCCTTTCGCCCTTCGACATGGCGCGTGATCTGATCGCCTAGATAGTGGACGTTGACGACCGCGCGGGTCACGCCTGCGCTTGCCAAGCTATCGAGCCCGCGATCGAGCAGGGTCTTGCCGGCGATCCTTACCAGCGGCTTCGGGATCGTGTCCGTGATCGGCCGCATGCGCTTGCCGAGACCTGCCGCCAGGACCATGGCCGTTTGCGGCGCGGTCATGATACCTGCCCGTCGACGATTCCCAGCCGGCGATAGGCCTCGCTGACCGGCGCAAGCGCCCGATGCGCGAGCGCCCGCGCCAGATAGGCGCGGATGCGCGGCAGGTGGCGCAGATAATGCGGCTTGCCGTCGCGCCGGTCGAGGCGCACGAAGATGCCCAGAATCTTGGAATTGCGCTGCGCGGCCATGATCGCATAGGCCGCAGCGAAGGCGGCGCGGTCGAACGCGGTCGATGCTTCACGCCGCGCGCAATAGGCGGCGACCGTCGTGGCCTCCAGTTCGGGCGATATGTCGACGCGGGCATCCATGGCGAGCGATGCGACATCATAGGCGGATGGGCCGATGAGCGCATCCTGGAAGTCGAGGATGCCGACCCGGTCGTTGCCATGGAGATGGTCGCGCCAGATCAGGTTGGGCGAGTGGTAGTCGCGCAGGACGAGCGAGGTTTCTGCCGTTTCGAGATGCGTGAAAACCGCATCCCATGCGGCGGCGAAATCGGAGCGCTGGTCGGCGGAGGCCGGGTGGCCGGTCACGCGCGGCACGTACCAGTCGAGCAGCAATTCGGTCTCGATCGCCATCGCATCGCGATCATAGGCCGGTACGCGATAGGCGACACCCGGCGCGACGCGGATATCGGCCGCCCAGCGAACCGCATGCATGTCGGCCAGCACCCGTGCTGCGGCGGCATAGCGCTCCGCGACCGGTTCTCCATCACGCAAAAAAGGCTCGGCGCCGAGGTTTTCGATCAGAAGCAAGCCGGCATCGAGGTCGCTCGCATGGATGGCCGGCGCGGCGAAGCCCGCATCGCGCAAAAGCATGTCGACGGCGACGAAGGGCGTGACCGATTCGGCCAGTCGGGCGATGCGGCTGTAGGGAAGTCCGTCGCGGATCGGCGGGCCGTCCGGCTGGCGCGGCGCGTTCATCAGCACGCGCGGTGCCGCCCCCGCGACCGCCACGCTTTCATAGGCGCGCGCCGAGGCGTCGCCCTGAAGATAGGCACGGTCCGCATCGGCCCATCCTGCCTGGGCAAGAAAGTCGCGGATCGCCAGGCTGCGCGCGATGCGGGCGAGCGCTTCGGGCGGACCGGAGAAAATCGCGATACGGCCGGGGCCTTCCTCCGCGAGGCCGATATGGATCGCGTCGGCGGGAAGGCGGGTTTCCGCCCGCTCCGGCCATTCGACCAGCACCAATCCATCGGAAGCCGCCTCGTCGAAACCGAGCTCGTCGAGTTCGGAGGGCTCGGCGAGGCGGTAGAGATCGTAATGCCTGACCGGAAAGCGGGCGGCATATTCCTGTACCAGCGTGAAGGTGGGGCTGGGTACCTCAAGCGCGGGATCGCCGGTCAGGGCGCGGATGACCGCGCGCGCCAGCGTGGATTTTCCCGCGCCGAGATCGCCATGAAGGGCGACGACATCGCCCGCCTTCAGCGCGCCGGCGAGATCGTTTCCGAGCCGCGTGGTGGCGGCCTCATCCGGAAGATGGCGCTCGACCGGCATGGCCCGCCGCTATTCCGCTGCCGCACGCACGCCGAGCGGCGTTGCCGGAAACCGGCAGATCACCGTGGTTCCCGCACCCTTGCCCGTCTCGATGCTCACCGTGCCCCCATGCAGTTCCACAAAGCTCTTGACGATGGAGAGGCCGAGGCCGGCGCCGCGCTTGCGCCCGCCATTGGCGCGCGGCTCGAAGCGCCGGAAGGCGCTTTCGAGCATCTCGCCCGGCATTCCGGGGCCGTCGTCACGCACCGAGAATTCGACGCCGTTCGCCCATTGGCGCGCCGTCAGCAGCACGGTGCTTCCTTCGGGCGCATGATTGGCGGCATTGCTCAAAAGGTTGAAAAGAACCTGGCGCACCCGCTGCTCGTCGCCATGGAAGGAGGCCGGCGCTCCGGCCGTGTCCAGCCGCAGGGTGATGTCGTGTTCACGCAGCCTTTCCCGGATCAGTTCGGCCGCCGCCTCGACGGTGCGCTGCACCGGCACTTCGCCGAGGTCGAGCTCCATGATGCCGGCATCGACGGTCGCAAGATCGAGTATGTCGTTGACGATCGTCAAAAGCACCGACGAGGACGAGCCGATATGCTCCACATATTCGCGCTGGCGCGGATTGAGCGGACCCGCCTGTTCGAGGCCGAGCAGTTCGGTGAAGCCGATAATGTTGGTGAGCGGCGAGCGCAGCTCGTATGAGACGTGCTGGACGAAATCGTTCTTGAGCTGGTCGGCGCGCTGCAGCGCGTCGTTCTTCTCCTTCAGCGCCCGTTCGACATTGACGCTGTCGGTCACGTCCACGAAGGTCAGCATCACCTGCCCGTTCGGCAGGTGGATGACGGCATAACGAAGCACCGCGCCTTCCCTGAGTTCCACCCGGCCGTGGCGGTCGCGGCGCTCGTCGTCGAAGCCGGTCGCAGCGGCAACGAAATCGCCCCACGGGCTTTCTGTGACCGAGCTCTGGCAGAAGGTGCGGATGGCGGAGATGTGCGTGCCGGGCCGCACCAGCGCGCGGTCGATGCCCCACAGGTCGGCAAAGGCCGGGTTGGACAGCCGGACGCGGCCGTCCGGACCGAAAACCGCCACGCCTTCCGCCAGATTGTCCAGCGTCTCGCCCTGAACGCGAACGGCCGAATTGTAACGGCTTTCCAGATCGATCTTTTCCGTCAGGTTCTCGAAGACCCAGACGACGCCGCCGGTGGGCTGCGGCGTGGCGACGACGCGCAGCGTGCGGCCGTCGGGCAGGTGCCACCAATGTTCCTGCGCATCCACCGCCTGATAGGCCGAAAGCAGGTTTTCCTTCCAGCGCCGCCATTCGGGCTGTTCGGCCAGCTTGCCGTCGCTGCGCAGCCTGTCGAGCAGAAGCGCATGTTCAGGCTGGCCTTCCAGGAAAGCGGACTCGAGCTCCCACAGTTTCTGGAACGCCTGATTGAAGAATTCCAGCTTGCGGGTGGCGTCGAAGATCGCAACCGCCGTGTTGAGCTGGTCGAGCGTCGTCGCATGGCTGCGGACGGTGCGCGCATATTCCTCGCGCACATTGGCGATCTCGCTGACATCGGCGCCGATGCCGGCGGAACCGGCATCGCTCATCACGTCGGTGACGCTGAAGACATGCCTGTCGCCGCGCACGACGGTCGAAACGTCCTGCCTGAACACCGGTACCGCGCGATGCTGGCGAGCGATCAGTTCGCGCGACTGGGTGCCGAGGAGCTCGCGCGCTTCCTGCACCGCATGGTGCGGCGTCGCGCCCTCGACGGCCTCGGCATAAGCCTTGTTGACCCAGCTCAGCCGCCCGTCGGCATCGCGGATCCATATCGGCATCGACAGCGCATCGGCAAGGCCGAGCAGCACTTCATGTTCGGCCTGCAGGCGCTGGTGCTCGATCTTGAGCCTTGCATGCCCGCGCTCGGCCGCCGACAAGGCGGAGAAACGCAGGACGCGCGCGCCTGGCGAAAGCCGGCCCTGTGCCTCCAGCAGCGTGCCGCTCTGCGCCTCGACCACGAGGTCGAAGGCGCGCTCTTCATCGCGCAGGCCTGCGAGGGCGCGTTCGAGCGCAGCTGCCGAGCGCGGCTCCAGCCAGCGGCCGAATGCCAGGAAGGCGGCGCGTTCCTCGGGAACGCCGCTGCCAGTTGGAAGCTCGCCGACGATATCCGGCTTGCTGTTGCCCTTGATCCATACAACGGAGCGCTGGTCGCGCAGATGCAGCAATGCGTCGGAACGCTGTACGGCGCTTTGCAGCATCGCGACGCGGCCGCGAAGGTTCAGGTTCTCGGCCTCGCTGCGGCCGCGCTGGCGGATGAGCCAGATGGCCGACAGCATGGCCGCGCCGGTCACTCCGGCGAAAACGGCGAACTGGATGACTTCAAGCGTGCCGACAGATACGCCGGCGATCGGCAGGATGCCCGCCTGTTGCGCATGGACGGAACCGCTGGAAAGGAGGCTGCCCGTGACCGCGGCGAAAAGGCCGGCACCTCGCAAGGGAATCGAACGTCCCTTCCCACCGGAATCGTTTCGCCGGCCACAGCCGGCATTTCCCGCCTCGCGCGGGATATCCGCTGGCATGCCCTTGTGTCCTCTCCGCTGCCCGATTGGCAAAGCCGCCGCGCGACCTCCCCGCGGCCGTCGCGAATCACACTGTACAATTTCACCGAATCGACGGGAAGGAGCAGGCGCGGACAAAAAGAGCGGGCGCCCTTGTCAAGCGCCCGCTCTCAATATGTTGTGGGTCTGACGACCGAAATCAGTAGCGGTAGTGTTCCGGCTTGAACGGGCCCTTCTGCTCGACGCCGATATAGGCGGCCTGCTCGCCGGAAAGCTCGGTCAGCTTGGCGCCGACCTTGTCGAGGTGCAGGCGGGCGACCTTCTCGTCGAGGTGCTTGGGCAGCACATAGACCTTGTTTTCGTACTGGCCGTGCTTGGTCCAAAGCTCGATCTGGGCGAGCGTCTGGTTGGTGAAGGAGGCCGACATGACGAAGCTCGGATGGCCGGTGGCATTGCCGAGGTTCAGCAGCCGTCCTTCCGACAGCAGGATCATGCGATTGCCGCTGGGGAAGGTAATCATGTCCACCTGCGGCTTGATGTTGGTCCATTTCAGGTTGCGCAGCGCCTCGACCTGAATCTCATTGTCGAAGTGGCCGATATTGCCGACGATCGCCATGTCCTTCATCGAGCGCATGTGGTCGACGGTGATGACATCCTTGTTGCCGGTCGTGGTGATGACGATGTCGGCGGTCGGCGCGGCGTCATCCAGCGTCACAACCTCGAAACCGTCCATCGCGGCCTGAAGGGCGCAGATCGGATCGACCTCGGTGACCTTGACGCGGGCGCCGGCGCCCTGCAGCGAGGCGGCAGAGCCCTTGCCCACATCGCCATAGCCGCATACCACGGCGACCTTGCCGGCCATCATCGTGTCGGTGGCGCGGCGGATGCCGTCGACCAGCGATTCCTTGCACCCATATTTGTTGTCGAACTTCGACTTGGTCACGGAATCGTTGACGTTAATCGCCGGGAAGGGCAGCAGGCCGCGCTTCTGGAGCTGATAAAGGCGGTTCACGCCGGTCGTCGTCTCTTCGGTCACGCCGCGGATCGCATCGCGGTTCTTGGTGAAGAAGCCCGGCGTCGCAGCCATGCGCTTCTTGATCTGCGCGAAGAGGATTTCCTCCTCCTCATTGCCCGGCTTGGACAGCACATCCTCGCCCGCCTCGGCGCGCGCGCCTATGAGGATGTACATGGTGGCGTCGCCGCCATCGTCGAGGATCATATTGGTCGGGTTGCCGTCCGGCCACTGGAAGATCTTGTCGGTATATTCCCAGTACTCGGTCAGGCTCTCGCCCTTCACCGCGAAGACCGGCGTACCGGCAGCCGCGATGGCCGCCGCCGCATGGTCCTGGGTTGAGAAGATGTTGCAGGAGGCCCAGCGCACGTCGGCGCCCAGCTCCTTCAGCGTCTCGATCAGCACCGCCGTCTGGATGGTCATGTGCAGCGAGCCGGAAATGCGCGCGCCCTTCAGCGGCTTGGCGGCGCCGAATTCGGCGCGGCTGGCCATCAGGCCCGGCATTTCGGTTTCGGCGATCTCGATTTCCTTGCGGCCCCAATCGGCCAGCTCGATATCCTTGACGACGTAATCCTGTGTGCCGGACATTTGCTGCTCCGCGTCTCTCGTTACAATTGGATGCGCCGCCAAAGGGCGGCATTCGGTGGCTTGCCTATCAGAAGGCCGCCCGCCTAACAATGGGACATAAAGAAATCCTTATCCCTCTATGTCGACGGCCCGGCATTCTGCCGCACGGGGAACGGTCAGATTTCCTCGCCGAAACGGTCGGCCACGAGCTGCGCCAGCGCTTCCATCGCCTCGGCCGCCTGCGGGCCGGTGGCGCTGACCCTGATGCAGCAGCCGGGACTGGCGGCCAGCATCATCAGGCCCATGATGGATGTCCCGCCGACGGTCATGCCGTCCTTCTCGACTTCCACCATGGCCTCGAACTGGCCGGCGAGCTGGACGAACTTGGCCGAGGCGCGGGCATGAAGGCCGCGCTGGTTGATGATCGCGAGCTCGCGCATGATCGGCTTCTGGCCGGAGGGATCGGCTCTCATTTGGCGGTGAGGACCTGGCTGGCGACGTTGATATATTTGCGGCCGGCGGTCTGCGCCTCGTCCAGCGCGACCTGCATGTCGTCATTGCGGCGCACGCTGGTCAGCTTGATGAGCATGGGCAGGTTCATGCCGGCGATCACCTCGACCGCGCCCGGCTTCATCACCGAGATCGCCAGATTGGAGGGCGTTCCGCCGAACATATCGGTGAGGATGATCACGCCCGAGCCGGAATCGACACGCGCCACCTCGGCGACGATATGCGCGCGGCGTTCCTCCATATCGTCGTCCGCGCCGATGGCGACGACGCCGAACTGCTGTTGCGGCCCCACGACATGTTCCACCGCGTGCCGAAACTCGTCAGCCAGATGGCCGTGCGTGACGAGCACGAGTCCGATCATGCCTTGCTTGGCTCCCGTCAAGCCCGGCTGTGCGGGCATGGTTCAAGACCGCTGACCCGAGAGGTCCGACGGCAAGGGCGCTATCTTGTCAGTGGCCGATGCGTTGACAAGCCCTAATTTCGCCCCGGCGCGGCCAATTTGACGCAGGTGTGACAAGCCTGCTGCACCGCGCTCAGCGGAACGGCGCCACCCGCAGGAAAGCCAGTATCGCCGCAGCGGCGCGCTCGGCATTTTCCGCCGCCAGTTCCAGCATGGGAACCGCGACGCCGGCGATTTCCAGCTCGGCCGGTTCGGCGAAGCGCGGCGCCTGCTGCGCTGGAACGATCCGCACCAGCAGGTCGACCACCATTTGCGGTTCGTGCTCCACCCCGACGGGGCCGAAGCCGCGCACCTCGGCCAGACCGGCGATGGACGGCGGAACGGTCGCGACCAGCCGGCCGGCCGCGGCACGCAGGAACAGCTGGTCGTCGCCGACGAGCCGCGCGAAACGCCCCACCAGCCGCGCGGCGGCGATCAGCGCGAAGGCAAGCTCGGTCTTGCCGGCACCGGACGGGCCGATGATCAGGACCCCCGATTGTTCCACGATAGCGGCGACGGCGTGGAAATTGCTGGCCATGTCAGGTCTCGGCCGGCAGGGAAACCACGAAGCGCGCGCCGCGGACATCGCCCGGCTTGGTGCCGGGGATGTTCTCGGCCGTCAGCGTGCCGCCATGCGCCTCGACGATCTGGCGGCTGATTGACAGGCCAAGACCGGAATTCTGGCCGAACGCCTCGCCGGCAGGCCGGTCGGTATAGAAGCGCTCGAATATTCGGTCGAGCGCGTCAGGGCGTATGCCGGGGCCGTTGTCGTCGATGGTGACGACGACCCGATTGCCGAGGCGCGAAAGGTTGACGGAGATCACCCCGCGTTCATCTGGCACGAAGGAGCGAGCATTCTCGATCAGATTGGTGATGACCTGACCGATGCGCAGGTCATGGGCGGTCACGAAATAGCCCTTCACGCCGGAAGGCAGCTTCGCGGCGCTGAATTCGATCTCCGCATGCTTGTGGGCGCGGCCCATGTCGCGCGAAAGCGCGACCAGTTCCGTCAGCAGCTTCTTCATGTCGACGCGGGCGGCATCCACGCGCGCGAGTTCGGCATCGAGGCGGGAAGCGTCGGAAATATCGGTGATGAGCCTGTCGAGACGGCGCACATCGTGCTGGATCACTTCCAGCAGCCGCTCGCGCGACGTCTCGTTCTTCGCCAGCGGCAGCGTTTCCACCGCGCTGCGCAGCGAAGTCAGCGGGTTCTTCAACTCGTGGGCGACATCGGCGGCGAAGCTCTCGATCGCCTCGATCCGCGCATAGAGCGCATTGGTCATCTCGCGCAGCGCGATCGACAAGTTGCCGATCTCGTCCTGGCGCTCGGAGAAATCCGGAATCTCCTCGCGCTTCTTGACGCCGCGGCGCACCCGCACGGCTGCCGCGGACAGGCGGCGAAGCGGGTTTGCGATGGTCGAGGCCAGCAGCATGGACAGGATCGCATTGACCACCGCCGCGACCCCGAACACGCGGAAGATCGCCTTGGTCTCCGCCGCCACGATGCGGTCGATGTCGCCGCCCTGTGTCGACAGCATCAGGACGCCGAGGACGGCGCGGAAGCGCTGGACCGGCACGGCGACCGAGACGATCATCTCGCCCTGTTCCGAAATGCGCACGATGGTGGAGGGACTGCCGGTGAGCGCGCTCGTCACCTCCGGAAAGGCGGAGCCGCTTCCTCCCGGCTGCTCGTAATAGATCGGCAGGTCCGTGCGGCGGAAGAAATCGGAAACGAACTTCTGCACCCGGTCGATCAGGCCGGGCGTCTCTTCCGCCACGGGGGGCAGGCCGTAGCGCAGGATCTGCCCGCGCGAATAGAGATGGCGCGAATCGAGGATGAGATTGGCGTCGCGGTCGTAGATGCGGGCGCGCACCCGCGTCGGCGAAATCAGCCGCCGCAAGACCGGCGCGACACGCTCGGGATTGATCGGGAAGTCGAGGCTGTCGAGCTGGTCGGAGCCCGGCGGCAGACTTTCCCCGGCCTGCAGCTCAAGCAGCTTCTCGGGATCGATGGTAATCGAATCCGTCTCCACCGTGGCGGAGGCCGCGATTGCCGCGGCGATGATCTCGCCCTGTGTCAGCAGGCTTTCGATGCGCGCCTGGACGAGGCCGTCACGGTACTGGTTGAGATAGAGGATGCCGACCACCAGCACGCCCAGCGCCGCCAGGTTGAGCGCCAGGATGCGCCGGGTCAGGCTGGAGAAGAAATAATGCCGCATCACCCGCCGCACGGGCAGGGTGACCCATGCAAGCCAGCGCAGGATATTTCTTGTACCCTTGCCGACGGGGGGCGTCGGCTTGTTGGATTCGGCAGTAACCGCCATCGACTGGTCCGCGCCCGGACGCCGGCATCAACCGATGCCCGCGTCCGCGTTTAACATTTCGCGCCGCGCCGGCTCCCGCCGGACGGCGTCGGACGCTCACACTTCGCGGAACCGGTAGCCGACCCCGTAGAGCGTCTCGATCATGTCGAAGTCGTCGTCGACCGCCTTGAACTTCTTGCGAAGCCGCTTGATGTGGCTGTCGATCGTGCGATCATCGACATAGACCTGCTCATCATAAGCGGAATCCATGAGCGAGTCGCGGCTTTTCACCACGCCGGGGCGCTGCGCCAGCGAGTGAAGGATCAGGAACTCGGTGACGGTGAGCGTGACGGGCTCGCCCTTCCAGGTGCAGGTATGGCGCTCCTGGTCCATGACAAGCTGGCCGCGCTCCAGCGAGCGCTGCTGGCCATTGGGCGCCTTGGCGCCGGCCTCGCGGGCGGACGCGCGGCGCAGCACCGCGCGCACGCGTTCCACCAGAAGGCGCTGCGAGAAGGGTTTGCGGATGAAATCGTCGGCGCCCATCTTCAGGCCGAAGAGTTCGTCGATCTCGTCGTCCTTGGAGGTGAGGAAGATCACCGGCAGGTCCGTCTTCTGGCGCAGGCGCCGCAGCAGTTCCATGCCGTCCATGCGGGGCATCTTGATGTCGAGTATCGCCAGGTTCGGCGGCCGGGCCGACAGGCCCTCCAGCGCCGATGCCCCGTCCGTATAGGTCTCGACGCGATAGCCCTCCGATTCCAAGGCGATGGAAACGGAGGTCAGGATGTTGCGGTCGTCGTCGACCAGAGCGACTGTTGCCATGTCAAGTTGCTCCCTCATGAGCCGGCGTCCCTTCCTGCTGAACGCAGGTATAGGCGGACAAATTAGGTACAAAATGTGGCAGGCAATTCCAAGCCCATCGATCAGCCAGCAGGCCCAGCCTGTTCAAACAATATGCAGGCTTCCAGTCTAGCGATGAATTAAACGATTTAAAAGGAATTCAAAATTTTTAAATCGATTATTGATTTGAAATGGCTGGACTTTTCTGTTTCTGACCATGGCGCTCCGCTCCCCGGCCCACCAGATACGGTCCTGGCGCTGGCCCGGCGCGGGAAATTTTTCGGTTCACTCACCTAATCAGTAATGGGGGGAGCATGACGGACGTCGGCAAACGCAATCCTGCACTCGGCATCGACAAGGTCGGCCTGAGCACAGGCGGAAAGGTGCACTACAATCTTTCCGAGGCAGAGCTTTACGAAGAGGCCATGCGCCGCGGCGAGGCGACGCTGACCGCCGATGGCGCGCTCGTCGCCTATACCGGCCAGCACACCGGCCGCTCGCCGAAGGACAAGTTCGTCGTGCGCGACGCTTCCACCGAGGACCATGTCTGGTGGGACAACAACAAGCCGATCACACCGGCCCATTTCGAAAATCTCTACCAGGACTTCCTGGCCCATGCGAAGGATCTGGACCTGTTTGTGCAGGACCTCGTCGGCGGCGCCGACGAGACGCACAGCCTGCCGACCCGCGTCATCACCGAATATGCCTGGCATTCGCTGTTCATCCGCAACCTGCTGATCCGCCCCGACCGCGCCGCGCTCGACGCTTTCGTGCCGCAGATGACCATCATCGACCTGCCGTCCTTCAAGGCCGACAAGGAGCGCCACGGCGCGCGCAGCGAGACGATCATCGCCATCGACTTCTCGCGCATGCTGGTTCTGATCGGCGGCACCTCCTATGCCGGCGAGATGAAGAAGTCGGTCTTCACCGCCCTCAACTACATCCTGCCCGCAAAGCACGTCATGCCGATGCACTGCTCGGCCAATGTCGGCCCGGCCGGCGACAGCGCCGTCTTCTTCGGCCTGTCCGGCACCGGCAAGACGACGCTCTCGGCCGACCCGTCGCGCACGCTCATCGGCGATGACGAGCATGGCTGGAGCGAGCACGGCATCTTCAATTTCGAGGGCGGCTGCTACGCCAAGACGATCAAGCTCTCGGCCGAGGCCGAGCCGGAGATCTTCGCCACCACCAAGCGTTTCGGCACGGTGCTGGAAAATGTCGTGCTGGACGAGCAGCGCCGGCCCGACTTCGACGATAACCGCTATACGGAAAACACGCGCTGCGCCTACCCGCTGCATTTCATCCCGAATGCCAGCGAGACCGGCCGCGCGCCGCATCCCAAGAACATCATCATGCTGACGGCCGACGCCTTCGGCGTCATGCCGCCCATCGCCAGGCTGACCCCGGCGCAGGCCATGTACCACTTCCTGTCGGGCTACACCGCCAAGGTCGCCGGCACGGAAAAGGGCGTCACCGAGCCGGAGGCGACCTTCTCGACCTGCTTCGGCGCGCCCTTCATGCCGCGCCACCCGTCGGAATATGGCAACCTGCTGCGCGACCTGATCGCCGAGCACGGCGTCGATTGCTGGCTGGTCAATACCGGCTGGACCGGCGGTGCCCATGGCGTCGGCAAGCGCATGCCGATCAAGGCGACGCGCGCCTTGCTGTCGGCCGCGCTGGACGGTTCGCTCGCCCATGCGGAATTCCGCACCGATGAGAATTTCGGCTTCGAAGTGCCGGTCACCGTACCGGGCGTCGACAGCGCGATCCTCGACCCGCGTTCGACCTGGGCCGACAAGACCGCCTATGACAAGCAGGCGGCGCGGCTCGTGGGCATGTTCATCGACAATTTCGGCAAGTTCGAAGCCCATGTCGATGCCGCGACCCGCAGTGCGGCGCCGCATCTGAACGTCGCCGCGGAGTAAAATCCGGCATAGCCGCTACTGAAAGGCCCGCTTCGGCGGGCCTTTTTCTTTTGCGGTGAACCGTCATTGTCTTTAGGCAATTGCGAGCGCAATCCGTTCGCACCTTGCGGGAACGCCGATGGCTGACGACACCATTTTCATCCGCGCCGGCGTGACGATCGTGCCCGGCGACATTGAGGAGCAGTTCATCCGCGCCGCAGGGCCGGGCGGGCAGAACGTCAACAAGGTGTCGACGGCGGTGCAGCTGCGCTTCAATGCGCGCGACGCCGCCGGCCTGCCCGACGATGTGCGGGCGCGCCTGCTGCGGCTGGCCGGCCAGCGCGCCACCAAGGATGGCGTCATCGTCATCGAGGCGAACCGCTTCCGCACCCAGGAGCGCAACCGCGACGATGCGAGGCAAAGGCTCGTTGCGCTGGTCGCCAAGGCAGCCGAGCCGCCACCGCCGCCGCGCAAGAAGACGAAGCCGTCAAAGGGTGCGGTGGAGCGCCGCCTGAAGGCCAAATCGGGCCGTTCGACGATCAAGAAGATGCGCGGACGCGTCGCGCAGGACAGTTGAACACCCACTTCTAACCCGCACGGACCGGCCGATCCGGCGTCCTTTCGCGGGCAGGTGCAAAAGCGTTCTTCCAAATATCGCCCAGCAATGCCAATCTCCCGCACTGAGTTCCAAGGAGACGACGATGGGCATTTTCGATTTCGTGAAATCAGTGGGCAAGAAGCTCGGCATTGGCGACGACGACGAAACCGCGCCGGATGCGGCCACGGTCAAGAAGGATCTGGACTCCTACGACCTCGGCACGAAGGACGTGCAGGTGGAGATCGTTGGCGACAAGGCGGTGCTGAAGGGGACCGTGAGCGACCAGTCGGCTTTCGAAAAAGCGGTCATCGCCGTCGGCAACACGCTGGGCGTCGGCAAGGTCGAGGCTGGCGAGCTCAAGGTGGAATCCGCACCAGCGGCCGCCGCGCCGGTATTCTACACCGTCAAGAAAGGCGACAATCTCTGGAAGATCGCCGAGGCCCAGTACGGAAAGGGCAAGGGCGCCAAGCACACCGTCATCTTCGAGGCCAACAAGCCGATGCTGACCCATCCCGACAAGATCTATCCGGGACAGGTGCTGCGCATCCCGCCACTCGACTGAGGCGAGCGAACAAAACTTTTGGAACGGCGGCCGCGTGCCGCCGTTTCCGTTTCAGGAACAGGTCGATTCGCATGTTGAGCTTGCCGCCCGGCATCCGGCACATTCCCTTCTATCTCGATGCGGCCGCGCAGGACGCCCTGCTGGCCGATATCCGCGCGGTGGTCGCGGCAGCGCCGCTCTATACGCCGGCCATGCCGCGCACCGGCAAGGAGATGAGCGTGCGCATGACCAATTGCGGCCCGCTCGGCTGGGTGACCGACCGCGAGCGCGGCTATCGCTATCAGGCAACCCATCCGGCAACCGGCGCGCCATGGCCGGCGATCCCCGATGCCCTTCTGGCGATCTGGGAGCGTTTCGCGGACTATCCGCACCCGCCGGAAGCCTGCCTCGTCAATTTCTACGATGCCGGGGCGAAGATGGGCCTGCACCAGGACCGCGACGAGACCGATTTCGACGCGCCGGTGGTATCGGTCTCGCTCGGCGACGCCTGCCTGTTCCGCGTCGGCGGCACCCAGCGCCGCGATCCGACCCTGTCGTTCCGCCTGGAAAGCGGCGATGTGGTGGTGCTGGGCGGAGAATCGCGGCTCGCCTTCCACGGCGTCGACCGGATCTATCCCGGCTCCTCGCCGCTGCTGAAGAATGGCGGCCGGATCAACCTGACGCTGCGGCGGGTGACAAAGCTTTCTTAAATCTTCAGGCCCATTGTCGCTGCGTGGGTGGGGCCATGCCGACAACATCTTATCTTTCGCCATTTCAGAAGCGGCTGGCGCTCGTTATCGGGCTTGCGACGATCGGTGTCGGCATCTGGCTGCAATTCCAGCTCTGGCAGCTCGATGCGCTCGGCGTCTCGATCAAGGGCGAGCGTCTTCCCTACTGGGACTTCACCAACCTCTGGTCCGGCTCGCGGATGGTGCTGGAAGGGCATGCCCGGCTGCTGTTCGATCCGGATGCCTATCGGGCGCAGATCGACCATTATTTCAATGTAATCCTTCCGGACCAGGAGTGGAGCTATCCGCCCGGCATCCTGCTGATCGGCGTGCCGCTGGCGCTGCTGCCCATCTGGGCCGCCTTCCTCGTCTGGTCGCTGGGCACGGTGGCGCTCTGGCATCTGGCGATCCGGCCGTTCAATCTGCCTGCCATCGCGCATCTGTTCGTCCTGCTCAGCCCGGCGATCTGGTCGAACCAGATGTTCGGGCAGAACGGCGCACTGACCGCGGCGCTGCTGATCGCCGGCCTCTATCACGCGCCGGCGCGGCCGATCCTTGCAGGCTTCCTGATCGGCGCACTGACCATCAAGCCTCATCTCGGGATCCTGATCCCCTTCTGCCTGCTTGCCAGCCGCAACTGGACCGCCTTCGCCAGTGCGGCGGCCACGGCGCTCGGCATGGCCGGGCTGACGGGGATGCTGTTCGGATTCGATGTCTGGTCGGGCTTCCTGACGGAAACGCGCGCATTGATGACCCTGATCATGGAAGCGCCTTATCCGCAGGCCTATCACACGCATATGGCGACATTCTTCGTGCTGCTGCGCTCGCTGGGGGCCGGCCTCGAACTCGCCTATGCCATGCAGGCCTGCGTGACGGTGCTCGCCATCGTGGCGGCCGCCATGCTCTGGCTGCCGCAGAATGCGATGGACCATCGCTCGCGCGTGGCCCTGACCGGCGTGCTGGTGATCATCGCCACGCCCTACGGCTACACGCACGACACCGCGCCGCTCTATCTCGCCATAGTATGGTTCCTGCTGCGCGATCCCGATCCGCGTATTTCCGTCTACGCCGCCGCCTGGCTCTTCGCCCTGCTATTCCCGGCAGCTCATGGGGTGGGGATCGCCATCGGCGTCCTGGGACCGCTGGTGCTGGCGGTCTTTCTCTACAGCCGCTTCGGACCGCTCAGAGCCGACACGGGAGAAGCCTACAACCGTCTCAGCGCCACTTCATCAACGAAGTGATTCTCGCCTTTGCGCAGGATGAGGTCGGCGCGGGGGCGCGTGGGCAGGATGTTCTCGCGCAGGTTCTTCAGGTTGATATTGTTCCACAGCCCCTCGGCGATGGCCTCGGCGGCGTCGGGCGACAATTGCGAATAGCGGTGGAAGAACGAGGCCTCGTCGCGGAAGGCCGTCTCGCGCAGCCGCATGAAGCGCGTGATGTACCAGTGATGGATCAACTCCGAAGGCGCATCGATATAGATCGAGAAATCGAAGAAATCCGACAGGAAGGGCACGAACTTGCCGTCCCTCGGCAGGTCGCGGGTCTGCAGGACGTTGAGGCCCTCGAAGATGAGGATGTCCGGCCGGTCGATGCTGATGAACTCGCCCGGCGTCACGTCATAGGTCAGGTGCGAATAGACCGGCGCGGTGACATGCCGCTGGCCGGACTTGATGCCCGACAGGAAACGCAGCAGGGCGCCGACATCGTAGCTGTCGGGAAAGCCCTTGCGGTCCATCAGGTTCTGCGCGCGCAGGATCTCGTTCGGATAGAGGAAGCCGTCGGTAGTGACCAGGTCGACCTTGGGGCTGGAGGGCCAGCGCTTCAGCAATTCCTGCAGGATGCGCGCGGTCGTGGACTTGCCGACCGCCACCGAGCCGGCAATGCCGATGATGAACGGCGTCTTGGCCGCGCTTTCGCCGTTGAAAAAGGCCTGTCGGCGGCGAAACAGAAGCTGCGTCGTCTCCACATGCGCCGAAAGCAGCCGCGAGAGCGAAAGATAGATCCGCCGCACCTCGCCAAGATCGATCGGTTCGTAGATCGATGAGAGGCGCTGCAGTTCGTCCTCGGTCAGGGTCAGCGGCGTATCAGTGCCGAACTTCGCCCATTGCTCCGCCTTGAAGAAGCGGTAGGGCGAATATTTCTCTGTCGCGACGAGTTGGTCCAACTGGCAGCTCCGCCGTTCAGCCCTGTGCCCTTGCCGCCTTTTCGGCAATGCCCGACTGCGCCGTTCGACGCTGCAATTCGTCGAGCACTTCCGAAAGGGGAATGCCGGCAATCGCCAGCACGACCAGCCAGTGATAGAGGAGGTCGGCACTTTCCGCGACGAGGGCCGACCGGTCGCCGGACACAGCGGCGATGACGGTTTCCACCGCTTCCTCGCCGAGCTTCTTGGCCGCCTTCTCCTGCCCTGCCGCAAAAAGCTTCGCGGTCCATGAAGCTGCATCGCCCGACCGCGCCCGCGAGGCGACGATCTGCTCGAGGTCGGCAAGTGTGAATTCTGTCTTCGCCATTCGGCTTTCCCTTGCCGCGAACCGGTCCGATGCCCGTTGCACCAAGCCGGCTTGCATCTCGGAACCTGTCAAGCCAATGCGGGGTCGAGGCGCATGGCCAGCCCTGCCTTTGCCATATGCGCCTTGGCTTGCGCAATCGTATAGGTGCCGAAATGGAAGATGGAGGCGGCCAGAACCGCCGTCGCATGGCCGTCGCGAATGCCCGCGACCATGTGATCGAGATTGCCGACGCCGCCGGAAGCGATGACCGGCGCCCGCACCGCATCGGCCACCGCGCGGGTCAGCGCGATGTCGTAGCCGGCCTTGGTGCCGTCGCGGTCCATCGAGGTGAGCAGGATCTCACCGGCGCCGAGATCGACCACCTTGCGGGCGAAATCGACCGCATCGATTCCGGTGGGCTGGCGGCCGCCATGGGTGAAGATCTCCCAGCGGTCCGCCTCGCCGGCGGCGGACACTTTCTTGGCGTCGATGGCAACGACGATGCACTGATTGCCGAACTTGTCGGCGGCTTCGGCGACGAAATCGGGATTCTTCACCGCCGCGGTGTTGATGGACACCTTGTCGGCGCCGGCGAGCAGCAGCTTGCGGATGTCGCCCACAGCGCGCACCCCGCCGCCGACGGTGAGCGGCATGAAGCAGTGCTCGGCGGTGCGCGCCACCACGTCGAAAATGGTTTCGCGATTGTCCGAGGACGCGGTGATGTCGAGGAAGCAGAGCTCGTCGGCGCCTGCCGCGTCATAGGCGCGGGCGGCTTCCACCGGGTCGCCGGCATCGATCAGGTCGACGAAGTTGACGCCCTTGACGACGCGGCCGTCCTTGACGTCGAGACAGGGGATGACACGAGCCTTGAGGGTCATGCCGGCTGCACCTTCGCCTTGCGCAGGATATCCAGCGCTTCCGTGGGATCGATGCGGCCGTCATAAAGCGCGCGTCCGGAAATCGCGCCTTCCAGCTTGCGCGCATCGGATTGCGTCATGCGTCTGATATCGTCAAGCGAAGCGAGCCCGCCCGAGGCGATGACGGGGATCGACACGGCGTCGGCCAACGCGATGGTCCCTTCCCAGTTGATGCCGGCGAGCACGCCGTCGCGGTCGATATCGGTGTAGATGATGGCCGCCACGCCTGCGCCCTCGAATTTTTTCGCCAGCTCGATCGCGCCGAGCGACGACGCTTCCGCCCAGCCCTCGACAGCAACCTTGCCGCCGCGCGCGTCGATGCCGACCGCGATGCGCCCCGGAAACGACTTGCATGCCTGCCGGACAAGCTCGGGATCGCGCACGGCCACGGTGCCGAGGATCACGCGCGCCAGCCCCTTCGCCAGCCATGCCTCGATATGGGCCATGCTGCGGATGCCGCCGCCGAGCTGCACCGGATTCTTCGTCGCCTTGAGGATCGCCTCGACGGCATCGCCATTGCGGCTCTCGCCAGCGAAGGCACCGTCGAGGTCAACCACATGCAGCCACTCAAAACCCTGCGCCTCGAAGGCGCGCGCCTGGGCGGCGGGGTCTTCATTGTAGACCGTCGCGCTCGCCATCTCGCCCAGCTTGAGGCGCACGCACTGGCCGTTCTTGAGGTCGATGGCTGGGAAAAGGATCATCAGGGGCCCTCGACGATGGCGAAATGCGCGGTGGAGCAGCTACGCCGCAGCTTGAGCGCCGCCTGATATTCCGGCGAATCGTAGCAGGCCAGCGCCGTCGCATAGGAATCGAATTCGATCACGACATGGCGGTCGGCAGCGAAACCTTCGGGGCTGGACGCCTGCCCGCCGCGCACCAGGAACCGCGCACCATATTTGTCGAAGGCCGCCTTGTTGGCCGCGACGTAGTCCGGATAGCGCTCCGGGTCGGTGATCGACACCATGGCGATCCAGTAGCCCTTCTTCGTGCCGCTCATGCCCGTCTCCTCATGGCTTCCACCGCAGGAAGTTGGCGATCAGCGCCAGGCCGAGCACCTGGCTCTTCTCGGGATGGAACTGTGTGCCGGCCATGTTGTCGCGCGCGACCGCTGCGGTGACGGGGCCGCCATAGTCGGTGGTCGCCAGCACCTCGTCGGGGTTGGTCGCGGCCAGATGGTAGGAATGCACGAAATAGGCGTGCAGCCCGTCATCGCCGGTCGGTATGCCCTTGAACAGCGGGTGCGGATGTTTCACGTGAATCGTGTTCCAGCCGATCTGCGGGATCTTCAATGCCGGATCGGAGGGCGTCATCTCGACCACGTCGCCGGCGATCCAGCCGAGGCCCTGCGTGACGGTCTTTTCCATTCCCCGCGCAGACATCAATTGCATGCCCACGCAGATGCCGAGGAAGGGCCGGCCGGCGTGGACGACCGCATCGTCGATAGCGGCGCGCATGCCGGGCACAGCCGCGAGGCCGGCGGCGCAGTCGGCATAGGCGCCGACGCCCGGCAGGACCACGCGGTCGGCGGAGCGTACCCGTTCGGCATCCGCGGTGAGGTCGATCTCGGCCGCGATGCCGGCTTCGCGCGCCGCGCGTTCGAACGCCTTCGTCGCAGAGCGCAGGTTGCCGGAGCCATAATCGATGATCGCCACGCGCATCAGCGGCTCCCCGGATAGGCGAAGAGGCCAAGCGCCGGAGCCGACGGCATTGCCGGGATGGTGGGCGTGGCCGGCACCGGCGCGGCGGCGGGCGCTTCCAGCATTTCGGCCAGATAGCGCGTTTCCGCATCGGCGGTATTATCCGCCTCGACCACGCCCCATTCGCGCCAGCCGCGCCGGCGCAGCGCGGCGAGACGCAGGGCCGGACCTTCGAGGCCGACATAGAGCGAGACGAGCAAGGAAAGCCACGGCGCCGTGGAGCCCAGACCCGCATAGGAACCGCCGAGACCGATCGCCAGCATGGCGGCGAGCGCCAGTCCCGCCTCCAGCCAGAGGCGATGCCAGGCCAGCCAGATGACGGGCAGCAGGAAGCCGATCGGCGTGAAGCGGTCGCGGACGATCGCGCTGTCGCGATCGGCCCCGTCCAATGCAGGCCGTGCGCCTGTGGCGCGCTCCATGACGACATAGCTCGCCATCGTTCAGCCTTTCAGCGTGCCCTTGGTCGACGGAATCGCATCCGCCTGCCGCGGATCGACGGCGATGGCGGCGCCAAGCGTCCGCGCGACCGCCTTGAAGCAGGTTTCCGCCAGATGGTGGTTGTTGGCGAAATAGTGGTTCACGACATGCAGCGTGATGCCGGCATGCTGGGCGAAGGCGTTGAAGAACTCGCGCACCAGCTCGGTGTCGAAGGTGCCGATCTTGGGCGAGGAGAAATCCACCTTCCAGACGAGGAAGGGCCGGCCGGACACGTCGAGGGCGGCCTTGGTCAGCGTCTCGTCCATGGCGAGGTCGAGCGAGGCATAGCGCACGATGCCGCGCCGCTCGCCGAGCGCCTTCGCCAGCGCCTGGCCGAGCGCGATGCCGACATCCTCCACCGTGTGGTGGTCGTCGATGTGGAGATCGCCCTTTGCCTTCACGGTGATGTCGATGAGGGAATGGCGCGCGAGCTGGTCGAGCATATGGTCGAAGAAGCCGACGCCGGTCTCGACCTCAGCCTTTCCGGTCCCGTCGAGGTTCACCTCGACGCGGATCTGCGTTTCCTTCGTCTCGCGGCTGACAGCCGCCTTGCGTCCACTGCCGGTCATGACGGCGGTACCTTCCCGTTTGCTGCCGCCGCTCATACCAGCAGGCGGCGCGGATTGCCAAGCTTCATGCGCCGGCGCCGATTTGCAATCGGCCGGAGCCGCCTTACATAAATGCCGCGCGGACGGTGCCGCATGGCGCGGGCCGTCCGACGGCAGTATCGGAGTTGATATGTCGAACGAACTGACCATGCACGCCACGACGATCGTGACCGTGCGCAAGGGCAACAAGGTGGTGATCGCCGGCGACGGACAGGTCAGCCTCGGCCAGACCATCATGAAAGGCAATGCCCGCAAGGTGCGCCGCATCGGCAAGGGCAATGTGATCGCAGGCTTCGCCGGCGCGACCGCCGACGCCTTCACCCTGCTGGAGCGGCTGGAAGCGAAGCTGGAGCAATATCCCGACCAGCTCATGCGCGCCTGCGTCGAGCTCGCCAAGGACTGGCGCACCGACCGCTATCTGCGCCGGCTGGAGGCGATGATGCTGGTGGCCGACAAGTCGGTCTCGCTGGCGCTGACGGGCAATGGCGACGTGCTCGAACCCGAGGAAGGCGTCATGGCCATCGGCTCGGGCGGCAATTATGCGTTGGCCGCCGCGCGGGCGCTGATCGATACGGACAAGAATGCCGAGGAGATCGCCCGCAAGGCGATGCAGATCGCGGCCGATATCTGCGTCTACACCAACAGCAATGTCATCGTCGAAACCCTCGATGCCGCTTGAACCGGAAACCGGCTATGATTTCCGGTCGGTGACGAAGCGCGACCTGCCGTTGCTGCGGCGCTGGCTGGAAGCGCCCCATCTCGCCGAATGGTGGGGCGATCCCGACGATGCGCTGGCCGAGATCGCGCAGGCGATGGAAAGCGTCGAGACCGAACCGCTGATCGTGGAGCTGGACGGACGGCCAATCGCCTATGCGCAGGTCTACGACCCGCATATGGAGGACGACCATCCCTATCAGGACCAGCCCTTCGGGACGCTGGGGCTGGACATCTCGATCGGCGACGCCGGCCTCCTGTCGAAGGGACATGGCAGCGCCATCATCGCAGCGCTCGGCCACCAGCTCTTCGCCGAGGGCGCGCCGCGGCTCGTCATCGACCCCGATCCGTCCAACCTGCGGGCGATCCGCGCCTATGAAAAGGCCGGCTTCCGCCATTTCGACACGCGAACCACCATTTATGGTCCGGCCCACATGATGGCGCTGGACGCCCCCGAAGAGAACGCACCATGAGCACCTATTTCCCCCGCGAGATCGTTTCCGAACTCGACCGCTACATCATCGGCCAGAAGGACGCCAAGCGCGCCGTGGCCATCGCGCTGCGCAACCGCTGGCGCCGCCAGCAACTGGAAGGCCAGATGCGCGAGGAGGTAATGCCGAAGAACATCCTGATGATCGGCCCCACCGGCGTCGGCAAGACCGAGATTTCCCGCCGGCTGGCCAAGCTCGCCGGCGCGCCCTTCATCAAGGTCGAAGCGACGAAATTCACCGAGGTCGGCTATGTCGGCCGCGATGTCGAGCAGATCGTGCGCGATCTGGTCGAGGCGGCCATCGTGCTGGTCAAGGAGAAGATGCGCGAGGACGTGAAGGCGCGCGCCCATCTCAACGCCGAGGAGCGCGTGCTGGAAGCGCTGGTGGGCAAGACGGCCAGCCCGGCGACGCGCGATTCCTTCCGCAAGAAGCTGCGTGATGGCGAGATGGACGACAAAGAGATCGAGATCGAGGTCGCCGACACGGGCGGCGGCATGCCGAGCTTCGAGATACCCGGCATGCCGGGCGCCAATGTCGGCGTGCTCAATCTGAGCGACATGATGCAGAAGGCGATGGGTGGCAAGCGCACCAAGATGCGCAAGACGACCGTGCGCGATTCCTACGCCATGCTGATCGAGGACGAATCCGACAAGCTGCTCGACCAGGAGGAGGTGGTGCGCCGCGCGCTGTCCAGCGCCGAGAATGACGGCATCGTCTTCCTCGACGAGATCGACAAGATCGCTGCGCGCAGCGACATTTCCGGCGGTCCCTCGCGCGAGGGCGTGCAGCGCGACCTGCTGCCGCTGGTCGAGGGCACGACCGTGGCGACGAAATACGGGCCGGTGAAGACCGACCACATCCTGTTCATCGCCTCGGGCGCATTCCATGTCGCCAAGCCGTCCGACCTGCTGCCCGAGTTGCAGGGCCGCCTGCCGATCCGCGTCGAGCTGCGCGCGCTGGAGAAGAATGATTTCGTGCGCATCCTGACGGAAACGGAAGCGAGCCTCATCAAGCAGTATATCGCGCTGATGAAGACGGAAGGGGTGACGCTCAGCTTCAGCGACGATGCCATCGACCAGCTGGCGCAGATCGCCGTCGATCTCAATGCGTCGGTCGAGAATATCGGCGCGCGGCGGCTGCAGACGGTCATGGAGCGCGTGCTGGACGACATCTCCTTCCATGCGCCCGATCGCGGCGGCACCGAGATCGTCATCGATGCCGAATATGTGAAGAAGAATGTCGGCGACCTGGCGCGGAACACAGATTTGTCGCGATTCATCCTCTAATGCTCCGATCCGGGCCGTCGCGAAAGCACGGCCCGGATCGACAAGCCCGGCTCAGACGGGTAGTTGACGATTCGGAAGGGGCGTCAGGACAGGACACGCATGGCGAAGCGGGCAGCCATACTCTCCATCATGATCGTGGCTACGCTTCTCGCCTGGCCCGCCGCGGCCATAACCAAGGTTCCACCCGGCAATCGCAGCGCCGAACAGCCATCCGTTCCCTCCGGATCGGCAAACCGCACGCGTGCCAATGCAACGACCTACGAAGCCAAGTACCGTCGCGTCTATGCGCTGTTGCGGAACGATCCGCAGTTGCTTGCCAAGATCAAGGCGGTGTCGGCGCAGTATGGCATCGATCCGATGCATGTGATCGGCGCCATCGTCGGCGAGCACACCTATAATGTCGACGTCTACGACCGCCTGCAGACCTATTACGTCAAGGCCGTCGCCTACCTCTCCAGCGGCCTCTCCTTCAGCCATAATGGCGAATCGATCGCGCAATTCGTGCGCCGGCCCCAGATGGAGGGCTGCGACAAGCTCTCCGACAGCTATGAAATCTGGTCCTGCCGCGAGCGTATCTGGAATGCGGTGTTCCGCGGCAAGACGGTCGATGGCGCGGCGTTTCCGAACGACCGCTTCGGCGCGGTTTTCTTCCAGCCCTTCTATGCCGGCCAGACCTTCGGCATCGGCCAGCTCAACCCCCTGACGGCCTTGCAGATGAGCGATCTGGTCAATCGCATATCGGGCTATCCGAAACTTTCCGAGGAGCAGCCGGCGCAGATCTACAAGACGATCATGGATCCGGACCTGACGCTCGCTTATGTAGCGGCCACGCTGAAGACTGCCATCGACGCCTACCGCAGCATTGCCGGCTTCGACATTTCGGGGAATCCGGGCGTCACCTCAACGCTCTACAATGTCGGCAATCCAGAAGAGCGCGCGCGGGCGCTGCGCGCCGAAAACCGCCGCCGCGCCGCCGCCGGCGAAGCGCCGCGCCTGCCACAGGAAAATTACTATGGCTGGCTCGTCAACGACCGGCTGGATGAGTTGCGCAAGCTTCTTTGAGATTGCCGCCCGTCAGCGCCCTGCCCTGCCGGCGTTGAGCCGCGCCGTCAGTTCCGCGTTCAGCGCTCCGATATCCTCGTCGGAAAGCCTGCCGAACACCTCGCCCAGCCGGTTTGCGAAAGCCGTCGCGGCGGGCGACAGGCCGGCCGTGTCGATCTTCACCTGCGGCTGCGAGCGCGCGGCGAGCCTTTCGAGCTCATCCGCCTCGTCCCAGATCACGTTGAAATAGCCGATGATCTTCTGGACGGTCGGCCAGGCTGGCCTTCCGCGACGGCCATGTTCGAGGGCCGAAAGATAGGCCGCGCTCACCCCGATCGCGGCGGCCATCTCCTTCTGGCTGACGCCGCGGGCCTCGCGCAATTCGCGCATGCGCACGCCGAAGGGCGTCATGGCCGATCCGTCTCCCGCCGCCGCAGCCGCACATAGAGCGCACCTTCCCCGCCATGGCGTCGCGCCGCGTCCTGATGCGCCGAGACGAGGCCTCGGAAGGCCGGCGTGCGCAGCCAGTCCGGGACGGCGCGGCGGAGCACGCCCTCGCTTCCCATGGACGAACCCTTGCCGGTGATGACCAGCACATGCCGCAGACCGCCGGCATGGGCGCGATGTAGGAAGGACAGAAGCAGCGAATGGGCCTGCAACTGCGTCAGGCCGTGCAGGTCCACCCGCGCCTCGAGCGGCAGGCGTCCCTTTGCGAGCTTGCCGTGGGTGGTTCGGTCGATCGTGCCAGCGCCGGCAACCGGCGGCGCCTTTCTGCGCGGCGCTGGCGGCTGGGGGCTCGCCTCCTCGCGCGCGTCGAGCGCCGCTGCATCGGCAGCTGGAATTTCGGGCATCGCCGTGCGCCCCTTCAGCGGCGTCACCGAACGCGCGATCAGGTTCCACAGGACCCGGTCTTCCTCCCTGAGCGGTGGGTTGGGGCGTGCGCTCACCGGGCACCTCCCGGCACGAAACCCGCCGGCAGAAGCACCGTGAAGCGTGCGGGATGCCGGATCACGCCGGCGATCTCGCCCGCAGCCGCACCCGATCCGGTGAAGAGATCGCCGCGCGCGGCACCGATGATCGCCGAACCCGTATCCTGCGCGATCATCAGGCGGTGGAACGGCTTTTCATCGATGGCGCGAAGCGTCGGCGCATCGACGAAAAAGGGCGTTGCGAAAGTATGGACCAGACGGTCCACCGCCATGGAGCGGCCGGACGTCAGCGGCACCTTGGCGGCGGCGATGGGGCCGAGTTCCACGTCCTCGACCGGCGCATCGCGGAAGAAGATGAAGGAGCGGTTGCGCCACAGAATGTCGTCAAGCCGGTGCGGATTGGCGGCGAGCCAGGCGCGGATCGACTGCATGGTCACATCCGCCAGCGGGATCTCGCCGAGATCGGCCAGCACGCGGCCGATGCCGGTGAAGGGATGGCCGCTCTTGGCCGCATAAGAGATGCGCCGGACGGTTCCGTCGGGCATGACCAGCCGCGCCGCGCCCTGCACATGGATGAAGAACAGGTCGACGCGGTCGGCAAGCCAGGCGATTTCGAGATCCTGCCGCCGCAGCGCACCGCTTTCGATCTCCCGCCGGTCCCAATAGGGAACGAGCCCGCCTTTGACTTCCCGCGCAAAGGCAAAGGACGGATCGAGCGTGGCCGGCCTGGTCGCGTCGTCGATATCGACGAGATCGTCCGGCCGCCGATAGACGGGAAAGCGGAAGCGATCGGTGCGAACCGGCGACGCCTCGGCCTCGGGCTCGTAGAAGCCGGTCACGAGACCTTCGCCGACAAGCTCCCAGGGCTGGAAATGGCGTTCGAAGAAGCCCCGCGCCGTAGAGTCATCCTCGACGGACAATGCCCGCGCGGCGGCGAATGCCGATTCCAGATGCACAGCGGTGACACCCAGCGCGCCCGTCCGGTAGGGTTTCTGCAACGCATGCTGCGCGGAGCGGCGAAAGGCGGAAAGAGCCCCGGCCTGCCGGTCCAGCGGCCAGCCGGGAAGGTCTGCGAAAGTTCGTGGCAGAAGGCGCGGAGACGACTGCATGAAGCGCTCCCGCGCCGGTTCTCAATCTTCGGCTTCGGTGGCGGCCAGCTTCCAGTTGGGATCCTTCGACCGGCTGTCGCGCGCGAAGGTCCAGACATCCCTCACCTCCGCAACCGTTTCCGGATCGCCATCGATGACGGCGCCGCTCTTGTCGAGCGTCGCCGAGATCAGCTCGGAAACGAAGCGCAGGGTGATATGCGCCTCCGTGCCCTTCATCTCGGCGCCGACGATCTCGGCCTTGTCGATGCCGACGAAGGAGGACTGGATCTTTTCCGACCGCTGCTCACGGTCCGAAATCGCCGCCACGAAGCCGTCATAGACCTCGCGCGACAACAGGTTCTTCAGCGTCCGGCGGTCGCCGTCTGCGAAGGCCGTCACGATCATCTCATAGGCCATCCTGGCGCCGTCGACGAAGGTCTTCGGCTCGAAGCCCGGATCGACATCCCTGATGGCGCGCAGGCCCTTATTCACCTCGCCGCCGGCGGGCGCGACCGCATCGATCGCGGCATATTTGTCCGCTTCCGGCTCGGACTTGCGGCGTGGCAGTGCGACGACATTCTCCGGCGCGTTCTCGCCTTCCACCTGCTCCCGCGGGCGGGTGTAGGGGTCGAAGGGCGGCCGCTCATTGCCGGTGCGTCGGCCCAGCACATTGCGCAGCTGGAAGAAGATCACCACCGCTGCAACCATGAAGAAGATCGTGCCGAAGTCGAAAAATTCCATCTGAGTCCGCCAGTTTGACCGGTCGTTCCGACCACGACCGCATATCCGCAGAAAGGTCGGACGCGGATTTCGCCCATACGGTGTATATAGACCGCGTGCCGGCGTCATTCAAATCGCCGGCTCAAATCCCTATGTGTGCCGAATGTGTGGCAACGCAAGCCCCGCCGTCAAACATCGTTCATGGAACACCAACTTTTGAGACTCCTCGTCCCGCTTCTCATCCTCGCCTGGCCGCTCGCCGAGATCGCGGCCTTCGTCGCCGTCGGCAGCCATATCGGCGTCCTTGCCACCATCGCGCTCGTCATCGCCACAGCGATCGCCGGCGGCATGCTGATGCGCGTTCAGGGGCTTGGCGCGCTGCAGCGCATCCAGGACATCACCCGGCGCGGCGACGTTCCCGGCCGCGAGCTGGTGCATGGCGTCATGATCCTGCTTGCAGGCCTGCTGCTTCTCCTGCCGGGTTTCCTGACCGATATTCTCGGCCTGCTGCTCTTCATTCCGCCGATCCGCGATGCGGTGTGGCGCATGCTGCGCAGCCGTATCCACATCGTGACGACGAATGCGAATTTTCGCGGCGCTTCGCGCAATGGACGCACCATCGATCTGGACGAGGACGATTTCCGCCGCGATCCGCCCGATAGGGACCGCCTCGGCCCGCATTAGGCGTTCAATCGCGCAACTTGTCACGTTGGGGCGACCATGCTAGCCAACCGGCGATTTTCGTAACCGCCGGTCTTTCCGGCCGCAAAAGGGAACCGGCCAGATGGCGAACACCCCGCAGGACTCGAACGGAAACGGCGCAGCCGCAGCTGCCGCCAATGGCCAGCAGGCGACGCTGAACATTCTCGCGCAATATCTGAAGGACATGTCGTTCGAGAGCCCCGGAGCGCCGCTTTCGCTGCGCGGCCGGCAGGACCAGGCTCCGGCGATCAACATCAATGTCAATGTCAACGCCAATCCGATCGCCGACAAGGAATACGACGTCGCGCTCACGCTGAGCGCCAAGGCGCAATATGACAAGGACGTGCTCTTCAACGTCGAACTCGTCTATGGCGGCGTCTTCCGCATCGACGGCTTCCCGCAGGAGCACATGCTGCCGATCCTGTTCGTCGAATGCCCGCGGCTGATCTTCCCCTTCGCCCGCCAGATCGTCGCCGAAGCGACCCGCAATGGCGGTTTCCCGCCCTTGCTCATCGATCCGATCGATTTCGGCCAGATGTTCCAGCAGCGCCTCGCCGAGGAACAGGCGAAGGCCGGCCAGGCCAGCTAAGCATTTGCAGCCAGGCGGAATCGCCTGGTTTTGCCATGGCAATTCCGGCGCATGAGGTTGGTTAACCAGCGCATGCGCCGGTCAGTTTCCGGTGGCCGCGCCTTCCAGCTTCTTCCAGACGGCACCCTCGCCCAGCCGGGCGACCATGCGCGCGTGCGCCTCGGCCTCGGCCGCGCTCAGGCGTGACGGCAGCGGCGCCGGCCGCTGGCCAATGGTGGTGATGGCGATCGACGGCCCGGTGACCGCGATCTGCGTATCCGCCTCCAGCACGAGCGCCGCCTGCTTGCCGCCGATCAGCTCGATATAGACCTCGGCCAGAAGTTCCGAATCGAGGAGCGCCCCGTGCTTGTCGCGGCGGCTATTGTCGATCCCATAGCGGCGGCACAAGGCATCGAGCGAATTCGGACCCATCGGATGCTTGCGGCGCGCGAGCATCAATGTGTCGACGATCCGGTCCTGCGCGATCGCCTCATGGCCGACGCGTGAAAACTCCGCATTGATGAAATTGATGTCGAAAGTTGCGTTGTGGGCGACGAGCAGCGCCCCGTCGATGAATTCGCGGAAGCGATCCACCACCGCCGCGAAAAGCGGCTTGTCGGCGAGATCCGCATTGCTGATGCCGTGGACGGCGAGTGCCTCGGGGTGCACCTCGCGGCCTTCCGGATTGATATATTCGTGGAAATAGCGGCCGGTCGGGAAGCGGTTCACCAGTTCGATGCCGCCCAGTTCGATCACGCGGTCGAGGCGCGAATCGAGCCCGGTGGTTTCCGTATCGAAGACGATTTCCCGCATGCCTGCCTCAGGATTTGTTGCGCTCGCGCGCATTGAGCGTCGCAATCAGGTCGCGGACCTCGCGGCGCGCCGCCTCCATGCCCAGCCCCGTATCGATGATGAAGTCGGCATTTCGCCGCTTCTCCCGATCATTGACCTGATTCGCCAGGATCGCGGCAAATTTTTCCTCCGTCATGCCGGGTCGCGCCATGACGCGCTCGCGCTGCACCTGCGCCGATGCGGTGACGACGAGAATTGCGTCCACCCTATCGGCGCCGCCGGTTTCGAACAGAAGCGGTATGTCGAGCACGATGAGCGGCGTTCCACGCGCGCGTTGAGTTTCGACGAATTTCGCCTGATCGGCCCTGACGAGCGGATGGATGATCTCGCCCAGCCGCCGCAGCGCTTCCGAATCACCCAGCACCGCACGAGACAGTTTCGAGCGGTCGACCGTTCCGTTCACGACCGTACCGGGGAATTCCGCCTCGACGAGACGCGCCGCCGGCGAGGAATAGAGACGATGCACGGCCTCGTCCGAATCATGGACCGGCACGCCTTCCTCGGCGAACATGCGTGCGGTGGTGGATTTTCCCATTCCGATCGAGCCGGTCAGCCCCAAGACGATCAATGCGCGCCCTCCAGGTCGGCCACGATGCGGGCGCGCAGCTCCACGCTCACATCGGGAACCACATCGAACCATTTGGCAAAGCCGGCAACCGCCTGATGCAGAAGCATGCCCAACCCGTCCACGGTGACGAGGCCGCGCTGCCGCGCCGCCGCGAGCAGTGGCGTCTCCAGAGGCACATATACAATATCCGACACGATGGCGGAATCCGGCAGGAAGGCGACATCCACATCCGAAGTGCTCGCGCCATTCATGCCGAGCGGCGTCGTGTTGACGAGCAGGCCGGTATCGGCGAGCAGTTCGGGAACCGCATCCCACCCATGCGCGGAGGCACCGCCGCCGAAGCGATCTGCTAGTTCGCGCGCGCGCGCGCGCGTCCTGTTGACGATGCGAATATCCGACAGGCCTGCCTGCGCCAGCGCAAAGACGACCGCGCGCGCAGCGCCGCCCGCGCCGAGCACCGTAGCGGATGAAGTGCTGCGCCATGCCGGTACGGCGGCATCGAGGCTCGCTCCATAGCCATAGGCATCCGTATTGCCGCCGATGACGCGGCCGTCCTCAACCCACAACGTGTTGACGGCACCGATGATCCCGGCGGCATCGTCGCGCCGCGCCACGGCGGCGAAAGCCGCCTCCTTGTGCGGGATGGTCACATTGCCGCCGGCATAGGGGCTTTGCGGAAGTTCCGTTATGAAACGCGTAATGTCGTCGGGATGGATATCCAGCTTCTCGTAGCTGCCGGCGATCCCGTATCTTTCGAGCCAGAAGCCATGGATGAGCGGCGATCGCGAATGGGCGACCGGGTGACCGCACACAAAGGCCCGGCGCAGGAGATCAGCCATCGATCTCACCCGTCTTGCGCAGTTCGGCCAGAAGCGGCAGCAGCGGCAGGCCGACAATGGTGAAATGGTCGCCCTCGACGCGCTCGAAGAGCTGAATGCCCTCGCCCTCGATCTGATAGGCGCCGACGCTGGACAATGCCTTTTCGCCGACGCTGGCCAGATGGCGGCCGATGAAGGCAGGATCGAGCAGCCGCATGGTCAGCAGAGCCTTGTCGACATGGCGCCAAGTGACCTCGCCGCCCCGCGCCAGCACGACCGCGCTGTTCAGCACATGCGTCTTGCCCGACAGCGCAAGAAGATGGCGGCGCGCGCCTTCCATGTCGGCCGGCTTGTGGAAGATGCGATCTTCCAGCGCCATGGTCTGGTCGCAGCCGATGACGAGCGCGTCCGGATGGCGTTCCGAAACCTCGACGGCCTTGGCTTCCGCCAGGATCAAGGCCAGGTCCGCCGGCGTCACGCCGCTATCGGCGACGGCAGCCTCGACCGCACGCTCATCGACCTCCGGCCGGACGACCTCGAATGACAGGCCGGCATTTTTCAGCATGTCGCGCCGAAAAGGACTGCCGCTGGCAAGAACGAGTTTCTGCATGATCCGCCTCCCTGTCTCTGCGCAATTCCTGACGCGAAACCGCCCCGCAGTTTTGCTGGAATTGCTCTCGCGGCGCTATCGCGATTTCTGGCGCAGTGCAACGATCGCGGCGGCCGTCTCCTCGATGGAACGGCGCGTCACGTCGATGAGCGGCCAGCCCTGACGGGCGCAGATCTGGCGCGCATAGGACAATTCGGCGGCGATCTGCGCACGGTCGAAATAGGTTTCGGCATGGTAGCCCGCGCTGGAACCGAGCACCCGATTCTGGCGCACATGCGAAATGCGCTCGACCGAAGCGATGAGCCCGACCACCAGCGGCCCCTTGACGGAAAGGACCGCGGGAGGAAGCGGAACCCCGAGCACGATGGGGATGTTGGCGGTCTTGATGCCGCGATTTGCAAGATAGATGCTGGTCGGCGTCTTCGAAGTGCGCGAAATGCCGATGAGGACGACATCGGCCTGGTCGGCATCGTCGGGGAGCTGGCCGTCATCATGCTCCATGGTGAAGTTGAGCGCGTCGATGCGGCGGAAATAATCGGCATCGAGTACATGCTGCGCGCCGACGCGGCGGCCGGCAGGCGTTCCGAGATATGACTGGAAGACGGTCAGCACCGGCTCCAGCACCGAGACGCAAGGGAGCCCCATTTCGGCGCAGCGGTCGTCGATCTTCTTGGCCAGCGCCTGGTCGACCACGGTGTAGAGAACGATCCCCGGCTCCGCATCGATTTCCTCCAGCACATGGGCGAGCTGCTTTTCGGTCCTTACCAGCGGATAGATGTGTTCGATGGCCCGCGCATTCTTGTATTGCGCGGCGGCGGCGCGCCCGGCCGCCAGAAGCGTCTCGCCCGTCGCGTCCGAAATCAGATGAAGGTGGAAGAAGCTTTGCGGCTTGCTCACAGGCAGGCGGGAGAGGCTGTGGTCTGATGTGGACAAACTGCTCTTCCTCCGCGCCGTTCCATCATGGCGATGTATGACATGCCGGGTTTTTCACAGCCAGCACCGCTGTGTTGCCGCGATCGCGCCTGTGCGTAACTGTCGGGAGAAGCAGGCAGCTACGACGATATCAATTCCCCCAGCTCTCGGCTCATCCTATATAAGAATTTGATATATATGAGCTAATTCGTGTTTTCCCCGCTATTTTCCTTTTATCTCCGGGGTTTTCCCGTTCCGCATTTCAGCCGCGACGATCAGCCCGGCTGTGGAGTGGCATGGATTCCCATTAGAAACAGAGTCTTAGAATCAGAAGATTCAATTCATTCAGGATTTATTTAGGAAGAAAGGCTTGGGACATGCGTGAGAGACGGGTTGTGCTCGATGTCCTGAAGGGCGAGGCGGTGTTTCCGCCTCCGATCTGGATGATGCGCCAGGCAGGCCGCTATCTGCCCGAATATCGCCGGCTGCGGCAGCAGGCGGGAAGCTTCCTTAATCTCTGCTACAATCCCGATTTCGCCGTCGAGGTGACGCTGCAGCCGATCCGTCGCTTCGGCTTTGACGCATCCATTCTCTTCTCCGACATTCTGGTCATCCCCGATGCGCTCGGACGCGACGTCCGCTTCGAGGAGGGTCGCGGACCCCTGATGACGCCGATCACCACGGATGAGATCGAACGACTGGATGTGTCGGGGCTGCACGGGCACCTTGCGCCGGTCTATGAAGCCGTAAGGCGTCTGCGGGCGGAATTGCCCGCGCAAACCACGCTGCTCGGCTTCTGCGGGGCGCCATGGACCGTGGCGACCTACATGATCGCCGGCCATGGCACGCCGGACCAGGCGCCGGCGCGGCTCTTTGCCTATCGACATCCCGAACTGTTCGATCGCCTGCTTCAGCTCCTCGCGGATTGCAGCGCCGATTATCTCTGCCGGCAGATCGAAGCCGGAGCGGATGCGGTGCAGATCTTCGATTCCTGGTCTGGCGTGCTCAACGAGGCATGTTTCGCGCGGTTCTGCATTCAGCCGGTTGCGCGGATCGTCGCGGCGGTGAAGGCACGGCATCCGTCCGTCCCGATCATCGGCTTCCCGAAGGGCGCAGGCGCGCTCTATGACGACTACCGCAAGGCAACAGGTGTCGATGCGCTCGGCCTCGACTGGACAGTGCCCGCGGCGCAGGCGCGACGCCTGCAGGCGGAGGGGCCGGTGCAGGGAAATCTCGATCCGCTGCGCCTCGTGGCCGGCGGATCGGCGCTTTCCGAAGGTGTCGATACCATTCTGGATACGCTTGGCGCGGGACCGTTGATCTTCAATCTCGGGCACGGCATCACGCCGCAAACGCCGATCGAGCATGTCGAGGCGATGATCGCTCGGGTTCGCGGGAGGGAACGGCAATGAGCAGCAATGCCGCAATAAGGGCGATCGTTGCTCTGGGCATCACTGCCGTGCTCGCCCTACTTCTGTTCGCGCTCGTACCAACCGGCTTCTATGACTGGATCAAGGCCCTCCACATCATCGCGGTGATTTCCTGGATGGCTGGCATGCTCTATCTGCCGCGCCTCTTCGTCTACCATGTTGAAGCCGAGCGGGGTTCCGCCCAGTCCGAGACCTTCAAGGTCATGGAACGGCGGCTTCTGCGGGCGATCATCAATCCGGCGATGGTGGCCACATGGATCTTCGGCCTGTGGCTAGCTTGGCAGGGTTTCGGCTTCCAGGGCGGATGGCTGCATGCCAAGCTGACGCTGGTGCTGCTCCTGTCTGGCGTGCACGGCTATCTGTCGGCCGCCGTCAGGCGTTTTGCCGAGGATCGGAACGAAAAAACGGCGAAGCACTGGCGGATCGTCAATGAGATACCTACCTTGCTGATGATCGCGATCGTCATCCTGGTTGTCGTCAAGCCGTTCTGAACCGTTCGTCCTTGTGACGAGCGGCCTTGCCTACAGCGCGGCGCAACTGTATGAGTCGCGCAATTCCCTCCCCGTCACGCCATGCTCGGCGACGTTCCGTTTGCCCGCCGTGACAGCCTTCTCCGCATACGCTTTGCGCCAACGAGGCATGTTCTCATGCAGGAAATGAAGCTCCAGGAACTCAAGAGCAAGACGCCGACCGACCTTATCGCATTTGCGGAGTCGCTCGAGGTCGAGAATGCCAGCGTGCTGCGCAAGCAGGAGCTGATGTTCGCGATCCTCAAGAAGCTCGCCGCGCAGGAGGTCGAGATCATCGGTGAGGGCGTCGTCGAGGTCCTGCAGGACGGATTCGGTTTCCTGCGCTCGGCCAATGCCAATTACCTGCCAGGCCCGGACGATATCTATATTTCGCCCTCGCAGATCCGTCGTTTCTCGCTGAAGACCGGCGACACGGTGGAAGGCCCGATTCGGAGCCCGAAGGAAGGCGAGCGCTATTTCGCGCTGCTGAAGGTCAATACAATCAATTTCGAGGATCCCGAAAAGATCCGCCACAAGATCCATTTCGACAATCTGACGCCGCTCTATCCGGATTCGCGGCTGAAGATGGAGTTGGAAAATCCGACGACGAAGGATATTTCCGCCCGCGTGATCGATCTCGTCGCACCGCTCGGCAAGGGCCAGCGCGGCCTGATCGTGGCGCCGCCGCGCACCGGCAAGACGGTTCTGCTCCAGAACATCGCCCATTCCATCACCACCAATCACCCGGAATGCTATCTCATCGTTCTGCTGATCGACGAGCGTCCGGAAGAAGTGACCGACATGCAGCGCTCGGTGAAGGGCGAGGTCGTGTCCTCGACCTTCGACGAGCCGGCGACGCGTCACGTCGCAGTTGCCGAGATGGTGATCGAGAAGGCCAAGCGGCTGGTCGAACATGGGCGCGATGTCGTCATCCTGCTCGACTCCATTACCCGTCTCGGCCGCGCCTACAACACGGTGGTGCCGTCATCCGGCAAGGTGCTGACAGGCGGCGTGGATGCCAATGCGTTGCAGCGGCCGAAGCGCTTCTTCGGTGCGGCGCGCAACATCGAGGAAGGCGGCTCGCTGACGATTATCGCGACGGCGCTGATCGATACCGGCAGCCGCATGGACGAAGTCATCTTCGAAGAGTTCAAGGGCACCGGCAATTCGGAAATCGTGCTCGACCGCAAGGTGGCCGACAAGCGCATCTTCCCGTCGATGGACATTCTCAAGTCCGGCACCCGCAAGGAAGATCTGCTGGTCCAGCGGCAGGATCTCCAGAAGATCTTCGTCCTGCGCCGTATCCTCGCCCCGATGGGCACGACGGATGCGATCGAATTCCTCATCGACAAGCTGAAGCAGACCAAGTCGAATGCGGACTTCTTCGAATCCATGAATACGTGATCGATTCGCCTGCGTAACGATCCTTGACGACAGGACTTGGATTCGGCTCCGTAACATTCGTCCGAGGTGGATTTTGAGCCCCACGGATACGATCTTTGCGCTATCTTCGGGCTCGCTCCCGAGCGGGGTGGCCGTTTTGCGGGTCTCCGGCACGCAGGTTGACGCCATTCTCAACGCGCTCGTGCCCGGCAAATCCGTCAAGGTGCGGGATATGGCCTTGCGGCGCATTGTGGCCCGCGACGGAACGCTCATCGATCATGGGCTCATATTGCGGTTTGCGGCGCCGGCCAGCTTTACCGGTGAAGATGTGGCCGAATTGCATCTCCACGGCGGCCGCGCGACAGTCAATGCATTGCTGCGCGAACTAGGAACTTTTCCCGCCACACGCCATGCGGAAGCCGGCGAGTTCACCCGCCGCGCTTTCATTAACGGAAAGCTGGACCTCACGGCCGCGGAGGCCTTGTCCGACCTGATTGCGGCCGAGACCGAGATGCAGCGGCGGTTTGCCCTGCAACGGGCGGATGGCGTCCAAGCCCGACTTTTTGCCGATTGGCGCGCGCGCCTTGTGCATCTGCGCAGCCTGATCGAAGCAGCCATCGACTTCAGCGACGAGGGCGATGTCTCGGATGCTGCGCTCGAGCGTGCCTATGCGGCTCTAGACGAGCTAGCGGCTGATATGGACCGGCATCTGACGGCCTCGAGGCCGGCCGAGATCATTCGCGATGGCCTGCGCGTGGCGATCATCGGGGCACCCAATGCAGGAAAGTCAAGTCTTCTCAATCATTTGGCAGGACGCGAGGTCGCGATCGTCACCGACGAAGCCGGGACTACGCGCGACGTGTTGGAAGTGCAGCTCGACCTGAATGGCTACAAGATCGTTCTGTTCGATACCGCCGGCCTGCGCGATAGCGATTCGGTTCCGGAACAGATCGGTATTGCCCGTGCGCGAGAAATTGCGGCCTCCGCGCATGTCGTTTTATATCTCATCGACGGCAGCGCTTCCGGGGCGGATTTCGAGATCCCGCAAGACACTGCTGTGCTTCGAGTTGCTTCCAAGGCCGATATTGCGGCTTCTAAGATCCCCGCCGACCTTTCTATCTCTGTAAGGACGGGTGACGGGATTTCGCAGCTCATTGTCCGACTTACTGAGATTGCAGCGCAAGCCGGCGATGCGATGATCCCAACGGCGCCAGCTTCGGAGAGGCAGCTGCATCTGCTTAGAAGAGTGCATGCTGAGCTCGGCAGCGCCAAACTGGCACCTGAAGCAGAGCTTGCAGCGGAACATCTGCGCTTGGCGGCCGACGCATTGGGCCGTATGACGGGGGAAATCGGCACCGAGGAGGTGCTGGGCGCGATTTTCGCCAATTTCTGCGTTGGAAAATGACTCACGTGAAACATTTGTAACGGTGACTCACGTGAAACAGGACGGGCTTATGAAGCGTTTCGATGTAATTGTGGTGGGCGGCGGGCATGCAGGCTGCGAGGCCGCAGCCGCATCAGCCCGCATGGGCGCGTCGACGGCGCTGATCACCCTTTCTGCTTCCTCGATTGGCGTCATGTCCTGCAATCCCGCGATTGGCGGGATTGGCAAGGGACAGCTTGTCCGGGAGATCGACGCATTGGATGGGCTGATGGGACGTGCGGCGGATGCGGCCGGTATCCAGTTCCGCATGCTCAACAAGCGCAAGGGGCCGGCGGTCTGGGGACCGCGTACGCAGGCCGATCGCAAGCTTTACCGCGAGGCGGTGCAATCGCTGATCCGATCGCAGCCCTCGTTGGAAGTCGTGGAGGGGGAGGTCGCCGCGCTTCATATCGAAAATGGCAGGGCAAATGGGCTGGAACTGGCCGACGGGCGCGTTTTCCATTGCGGCGCCATCGTACTGACGACGGGAACCTTTCTGCGAGGCCTCATTCATATGGGCCAGCAGAAGATCGTCGCCGGAAGGATCAACGAACCTGCCGCGGAGAAACTCTCTGCATCACTGCTGCGTCACGGCTTTCAACTGGGGCGGCTCAAGACGGGCACGCCGCCGCGAATCGACGGCCGGACGATCGATTGGGACAGCGTCGGTGTGCAGGAGGCGGATCCACAGCCGGTTCCGTTCTCCCTCATGACGGATGCGATCACCGTGCCGCAGATTTCCTGCGGCGTAACCCGAACGACCGCGGTCACACATGCCGTCATTCGAGACAATCTCCATCAGTCGGCGCTCTATTCCGGTGCGATCGAGGGCATTGGGCCGCGCTATTGCCCTTCGATCGAGGACAAGATCGTCAAGTTCGGCGACCGCGACGGACACCAGATTTTCCTCGAACCGGAAGGTCTGGACGACGATACGGTCTATCCGAATGGTATTTCGACATCGCTACCGGCTGAGGTGCAGGAGGCTATCGTCAAATCCATTCCGGGTCTGGAGCAGGCTCGCATTCTCCAGCCCGGTTATGCGATCGAATATGACCATGTCGATCCACGTGAACTGACGACCGCGCTGGAAACAAGGCGGGTCCGTGGTTTGTTCCTGGCGGGGCAGATCAACGGGACCACCGGCTATGAGGAGGCGGGGGCGCAGGGCATTCTGGCCGGCATCAATGCGGCGCGGCGTGCATCCGGCGCCGATCCGGTCATTCTTGGCCGAACGGAAGCGTATATTGGGGTGATGGTTGATGATCTCACCAGATCTGGTGTTTCAGAGCCCTATCGCATGTTCACATCCCGCGCTGAGTTCCGTCTCATGCTGCGCGCCGACAATGCGGACCGTCGTTTGACGCCGGTGGCGATCAGGTTGGGTCTCGTCGGGCGTGAGAGACGAGAACGCTATGAGCAGCAGGTCAGCAGGTACGAGCGCGCCATTGCGCAGCTCTGCTCGGTTCGCATCTCGCCGAACGAAGCTGCGAATTTCGGCATCAGCCTGAACCATGATGGCGTGAGGCGTAGTCTTTTTGATCTTCTTGCCTATCCCAATGTCGATTTCGCGCAGTTGATCGGCATATGCCCGCAACTGGCCGAGATCGACCAGCGAACCAGGGAAGCCATTGAAATCGAAGCAGCTTATGCTGTTTATCTCGCCCGCCAGGAGGAAGATGCGGCGCGGCTGCGCGCGGAAGACGCACATCCGCTGCCGGACACACTCGATTATGCAGGGATGCCCGGACTTTCAAACGAACTGAAGCAGAAGCTTCTCGCGCGTCAACCGCGAACGCTGGGTGAGGCCCAGCGGATCGAGGGTATGACGCCGGCGGCCTTGACGATCATTCTGGCGCGCTCAGCGGGAGGTGAGCGACGTGTTGCGTGATAGTCGGCTGGCGCAGATCCAATCAGTGGCCGGTTCTGTTTCACGTGAAACGTTTGACAGGATCGAATCATTCGAGGCGCACTTTCGTAGGTGGAACAGCGCCATCAATCTCGTCGCCCCTTCTACGCTTCCGGAGCTTTGGGACCGGCATATACTCGATAGCGCACAGCTCGTGCCCCATGCACGAAATGCGAAAAAATGGGCGGATCTGGGCTCGGGCGGCGGCTTTCCGGGCGCGATCGTCGCCATTTTGCTGAACGGAGACTGCGTCGTGCATCTGGTTGAAAGCAACCAGAAGAAGGCCGCCTTTCTGCGAACAACCCTCGCAACTCTCGGCATAAGCACGGCATTCGTCCATCCTCAGCGGATCGAGCAGGCTGCCGCTCGAATCGGGGACGTGGATATCGTTTCCGCGCGGGCATTGACCGCGCTGCCCGATTTGCTGGCGCTTTCCGCGCCTTTCATGATGCGTGGCGCCCGGGGTCTCTTCCACAAAGGCCGGGATTATCGGCGAGAGGTGGAAGAAAGCCGTGACGCGTGGAAGTTTGATCTGGTAGAACATCCGAGCCTGGTCGATCCGACCAGCATCATATTGGACGTTAGCGGGCTCAGGCGTACGGTCTGAGCAAAGGGTCAGACGAGATGCGCATCATCACCGTGGCCAATCAGAAGGGCGGTGTCGGCAAGACGACCACTGCCATCAACCTCGCAACTGCCCTTGCGGCCATCGGCGAACGGCCGCTGATCATGGATCTGGATCCGCAGGGCAATGCCAGTACCGGCCTGGGAATCGAACGCAGCGAGCGTCTTCTGTCGTCCTATGACGTCGTGGTGGGCAATGCCTCCATCGAGCAGGCGGCTATCGCAACGGCGGTGCCAGGTCTTTCCATCGTTCCCTCGACGCTCGACCTGCTCGGCGTCGAAATGGAGATCGCTTCGGCGCCGGATCGTGTCTCGCGGCTGAAGCGTGCGCTTCAGCTCACGCCGGCAAATGCCTTCTCCTATGTGCTGATCGACTGTCCGCCGTCGCTCAACCTGTTGACGTTGAACTCGATGGCGGCCGCCGATTCCGTGCTTGTGCCGCTGCAATGCGAATTCTTCGCGCTGGAGGGCTTGAGCCAATTGCTCCAGACGGTGGATCAGGTGCGGCGGACGATCAATCCCGATCTCAGCATCCAAGGCATCGTTCTGACCATGTATGACGGCCGGAATAACCTTGCGAATCAAGTGGTTGACGATGTCAGGACCCATATGGGCGATACCGTCTACCAGACGGTGATACCGCGCAATGTGCGGGTCTCGGAAGCGCCATCCTATGGAAAGCCGGCACTTCTCTATGACCTCAAATGCGCGGGAAGCCAGGCCTATCTGCAACTCGCTTCAGAGGTCATCCGCCGGGAACGGCAGTTGCAGGCGGCATAGACGGAGATGGATGTGAACGAAGATCCCTCACGGAAACGGCTCGGTCGCGGCCTGGCCGCCCTTATCGGCGAAATGGATCAACCCGCCGCCGCCACTTCCGGGGCGGTTCGCAACGCCGACGGCCGGGTGCCGATCGCTTTTGTCGCCCCCAATCCGCGTAATCCGCGCCGGAATTTCAGCGATGCCGAGCTTGCCGATCTCGCCCAGTCGATCCGTGAGCACGGCGTCGTCCAGCCCGTGGTGGTTCGCCCGTCGCGAGCCACATCCGGCCATTACGAGATCATTGCCGGCGAGCGCCGCTGGCGCGCGGCGCAGCGGGCGGGACTCGCCGAACTGCCGGTCATCATCCGGGAGGTCGACGACCGGGTCGCGCTCGAACTGGCGATTGTTGAGAACGTCCAGCGTTCCGACCTCAATCCGGTCGAGGAAGCGAGCGGCTACCAGAAGCTGATCGACGAGCACAATTACACCCAGCTCGATCTCGCCAATGTGATCGGCAAGAGCCGCAGCCATGTCGCCAATACGCTGCGCCTGCTGCGCCTGCCCAATGTGATCCAGGATATGCTTGTTGACGGCACCCTGTCGGCCGGCCATGCGCGCACGCTCGTGACCAGCGCCGATCCGGCTGCCCTTGCGAAGCGGATCGTGGAAGAAGGGCTTTCGGTACGCCAGGCCGAAGCGCTGGCGCAAATGCCGGCCGGCGAGCAGGAAAAGCCTGCCGCGCCGCACAAGGACGAAGCCAAGGACGCCGACACGCTCGCACTCGAGAAACTGCTCAGCGATTCGATGGGAATGCGCGTGATGGTCAATCACAAGAACCGCGGCGGCGAACTGCGCATCCAATATCGATCGCTTGAACAGCTCGATGAGATTTGCCGGCGCATCAAGGGTTAAGCCGGCTAATTTTCCTTGATTCAAGCGCGATAGCCATCATGGCGTGTCGTGCTACAGAAGCCGCCAGATCCGGGCGTCTGCGCGTTTCGAGAACCGTGCGGTTGAGGCGCTGCAGGATGCGCGACAGGCTTTCTGCCCGGTGACGTTCGAGCGCAGCCTGGACCAGGGACTTGCGAGCGAAAAAGACCGGTGGCCGGGCGCCCGCGACGGCCGCGCCCGCAGGCTTTCCATTGGCCTCCATATCGGCCCGCAGCGCCAGCAGCATCTGAAACTGCCGTATCGCGCCCGCCAGCACCAGGAATGGCGGCTGGCCCGCGCGCATGACTTGCGAATAGGCGCTGTCGAAGGCACTGACATCGCCGACGATTGCCGCGTCGACGGCGTTGTCGACGGAGACGGCCGCCACATCGCCGGTGGCGGCAACCACGTCCGTCAGTTCGATCCGCTCGCGTCCCTGACAATAGAGCACCAGCTTGGTCAGTTCCGAACGGCTGGCGAGACGGTCGCCGCCGAGCGACGCCTTGAGCAAATGGCGCGCTTCGAGCGAGATCGTCAGCCTGGCGGCGCTCAATTCCTGCTCGATCAGCGCGTCCAGTGCGCGGGCTTCGTCGGCGTAGCAGGGGAGCGCCATGGCAGTGGCCGCCTTCTCCGTCATCGTCCGCAGTGGGGCCGTCTTCTTCAGGTCGCCAGCCTCGATGAGCACGACCGCGTCGCGTGCCGGAGCGGTGGCGAGGGCTGCAACCTGGTCTGCCAGGCCTTTCTGGGCGCCGGCATCCGTTACCCAGATCAGCCGCCGGTCGGCGAACATGGGAACCGTCCGTGCCTCATCCGCCAGTCGTCCGGGATCCTGCTCGATGACGGACGCATCGAGGCGCACCACGCTGAAAGGGTCGTCCAGCGGGAGCCCCAATCCCTGTGCGAATCGCCGCTCGCGTTCGGAAACGAGGCCGCGATCCGGGCCGTAGACCAGCACGATGCCCATGGCCTTGTCCGGCCGGGCGATCCATCCATCGACCTCATGGGCCTTTTTCTGTGCCAAGCTTCGTCTCGCAAAATGGACCGGTGAAGGACGGCGTCGCCCTTGGGACTGGCAGATGGTGATCCCGACAGGATTCGAACCTGTGACCCTCAGATTAGGAATCTGATGCTCTATCCTACTGAGCTACGGGACCATGGGTGAAGACATAGCTGCTTCGGCCGTCCGCGCCAAGATGTCAGGCGGGCAGGGCGCGTTCGACGAGCTGCACCCAGTAGCTTACGCCCTGCGGGATGATCTCGTCGTTGAAATCATAGGCCGGATTGTGAAGTCCTGCCGACGCGCCGTTGCCGAGGAAGATGAAGGCTCCGGGACGTGCCTCGAGCATATAGGAGAAATCCTCTCCGCCCATGACGGGCTGCGTTGCCGTGTCCACATGGGCTTCGCCGACGATCTCCGCCGCCACGGCGGCGGCGAAGTCCGTCTGTGTCGCATGGTTGTAGGTGACCGGATAGTTGACGTCGATCTCCACCTCCGCGGCGACCCCGAAAGTAGCGGCGACGCCGTCGCAGATTTCGCGGAAGCGGCGATAGGTGTCGGCGGCGACCTCCTTGCGCAGGGTGCGGATCGTGCCGCCGAGCGATGCGGACTGCGCGATGACGTTGTGGGCCTCGCCGGCATGGATCTTGGTGACCGAGACCACGACCGAATCGATCGGGTCGGTGTTTCGCGAGGCAATGGTCTGCAGGGCGAGAACGAGCTGGCTTGCCGCCACGACCGGGTCGATCGTGGTATGCGGCATCGCCGCATGCCCGCCCCGACCGACGAGCTTCACGTCGAACTCCGCCGTCGCCGCCATGATGGGGCCCGGTCGGATCGCGAAGGTGCCGGCCGGCAGGCCGGGCATATTGTGCATGCCGTAGACGGCCTCTATGCCGAAGCGCTCGACGAGGCCGTCGTCCAGCATCGCCTTGCCGCCGGCGCCGCCCTCTTCCGCCGGCTGGAAGATCAGCACCGCCGTCCCGGAGAAATTGCGTGTCTCGGCGAGATATTTCGCCGCGCCGAGCAGCATGGCGGTGTGCCCGTCATGGCCGCAGGCATGCATCCGGCCGGGTATGCGGGACGCATAGGGCTTGCCGCTGATCTCCTGGAGCGGCAGGGCATCCATGTCGGCGCGCAGGCCGATCGTCGATCCGGGCCCCCTCGCCCCCTTGATGATCGCGACGACGCCGGTTCGTCCGATGCCGGTCACGACCTCGTCGCAGCCGAAGCTGCGCAGCCGCTCGGCGACGAAGGCGGCCGTCTGGTGCACCTCGTAGAGGATTTCCGGCATTTGGTGCAGTTCATGCCGCCAGCCGGCGATCTCGTCTTGCATCTCTGCGGCGCGGTTCAGGATCGGCATGAGCGGGTTCCGTTTCGTCGGGGCCAGTCGGCAGCTTTTGCCATTCTGGCGTCACATAGGCTAAATAGCTGCAATAGCGGCAGGATGCAGGCGGGAAGCGCTCCGGCGTTGCGCATGATACTGCCAGACAGTAGGGGCAGGATCCCTTGATCCGCAAGAGGCGAGCCGAATTGGCATGAGAACCGGTTTTTTTGCAATCATCGCCGCCGCCATCTGGGCAGCCGCCGCGGCCGGTCCTGTACAGGCGGGGCCGCATATCGTGGTCGATCTGGGCAATGGCAAGGTCCTGTCGCAGGAGGGCGCCTTCCAGCCCTGGTATCCGGCCTCGCTCACCAAGCTGATGACGGCCTGGGTCGCTTTCCGCGCCATTGAGGACGGCCAGATGACCCTGCAATCGCCGGTGACCATATCGGCCAATGCGGCCAAGGAGCCGCCGAGCAAGATGGGCTACAAGCCCGGTTCGGTGCTGACGCTCGACAATGCGCTGAAGATCATCATGGTCAAGTCGGCCAATGACGTTGCGACAGCGATCGGTGAGAGCGTGGCGGGGTCCGAGGAAGCTTTCGCGCGGCGCATGAACCTCGAATCGCAGCGGCTCGGCATGACGGGTTCGCATTGGGTCAATGCGCATGGCCTGCATGCCGACCAGCAATTCACCACCGCGCGCGATCTTGCCGTGCTCGCCGCGTCGCTGCGCACGCGCTTTCCGCAATATGCCGGCTATTTCAAGATCGAGGCGATCGGCGCGGGCAAGACGATCATCCCCAACCACAATACGCTGATCGCCCGCTTTACCGGGGCTGACGGCATGAAGACGGGCTATACCTGTCCGTCCGGATTCAACATGGTCGCCTCGGCATCGCGCGACGGACGCACGCTGATTGCCGTGGTGATCGGCGAATCATCGACCGAAACCCGCGCGGAGAAGGCGGCCGAACTGCTGGTGCGGGGGTTCCGGACCGGCGGTTTCGCCGCGCCGCGCCTTGCAGGCCTTCGGCCTTCGGGCCGCACCACGGCGCAACCGGTCAATCTGCGCTCGACCATCTGCACGACCGAAGCGCGCGAGGCCCGCTGGAACAATCGCGGCGAGGGCGGCAAGGTCGTCATCCGCTCGCCGCATATTTTCGAGCTCGACCGTCCGCGCCGCGTGGTCGCGGTCGGGCTTGGCGGCGTGACCGGGCCGGTCGCACCGATGCCAGAATATGCCAATGTGCCGATCCCGACGCCGCGCCCGGACTACAGGCCGACACTGGCGCAGGGCGGCTGATCCGATGCGGCCCATGCCTGTTGCGGTCAACATCCTGACTGGCTTCCTCGGCGCGGGGAAGACGACGCTGCTCAACCGCCTTCTGCGCGACCCGGCGCTGGCGCATACGGCGGTCATCATCAATGAGTTCGGCGACGTCTCGCTCGACCATCTGCTGGTCGAGAAGGCCAATGACGACGTGATCGAACTGGCCGATGGCTGCGTCTGCTGCACGGTGCGCGGCGAACTGGTCGACACGCTGGCCGATCTGCTGGAGCGCGTACAGACCGGGCGGCTGGCCCGGCTCGACCGGATCGTCATCGAGACCACCGGCCTCGCCGACCCGGTGCCGGTGCTGCAATCCATCATGGGCCATCCGGTCTTCGTGCAGGAATTGCGGCTCGACGGCGTCATCACCGTGGTCGATGCGGTGCATGGGCTGGCGACGCTGGACCGGCATGAGGAGGCGGTGCGGCAGGTCGCGGTGGCCGACCGGCTGGTCATCGGCAAGGCCGATCTGGCGGATGATGCGACGGTTCGCGAATTGAAGGCTCGCCTCTCGACGCTCAATCCGTCGGCGGGCATCGTCGGGGCGGATGCGCCCGCCACGGCGCTTCTCGATGTCGGCCTGTGGAACCCGGCAACGAAATCGGCGGATGTCGCGCGCTGGCTGGGCGAAGCCGACGATCATTCTCACGACCATCACGACCATGACCACGGCGACCACGAACATCATCATGGGCACCATCATGCGCATCACCACCACGGGCCGCATGATGACCGGGTGAGCAGCTTTTCGCTGGTTCATCACGGACCGCTCGCATGGGCGACGATCGAGATGTTCCTCGACCTGCTGCGCTCCACACAGGGCGAGCGGCTGCTGCGGCTCAAGGGCATCGTGGATGTGGCGGAAGATCCCGATCGGCCGCTGGTCATCCATGGGGTGCGCGGCATGATGCATCCGCCGGCATGGCTGGAGCGATGGCCGGCCACGCGCGAGACGCGCATCGTCATCATCGGCTACGATCTCGATGCCGATTATGTGCGGCGGCTTTTCGCGGGGTTCGTCGGCCAGGCCGCCGTGGATACGGCCGACAAGGCCGCTCTTACGGACAATCCGCTGTCGGTGCCGGGCTTCAAGCCGTCTTCCGCAGCCTGAAGCGGTGGCCGCCATCGGTGGCGTCGGTTTCCAGCAAGATGTGACCGGCTTCCCGGCAGAAGGCGGGAATGTCGATCACTGCCAGCGGATCTGTGGTGAGCACGACAAGTTCCTCGCCCGTCGCCATTGCCGACAGGCGACGGCGGGTCTTGAGGACGGGAAGCGGGCAGTTCAGGCCGCGCAGGTCGAGTTCCTGCGGCCCGGCGGATGGTGCGCTCACCTGCCGAACATACCCCAGAAGCGGCTGCGCTTGCCGCCATCCGCCTCGGGTGCGGCTTCCTCCTGCGCGTTTACTGCTGGCGGCGTGGTGCCTGTCGTCAGCGGCGAGGTCTCGGGCATGGCGGCAATCGACTGCTGATCGTCCGGCGAAATGACGGGAGCCGCCGGAGCGGGTCGCGGCGAAGGTGCTGCGGCGACTGCGGGTGCCTGCGACTGGAGCGACGGCGGATCGCGCGTGACCTTCTCGCCGCGCGCCCTGCGGCGCGACCAGTCCGCCACGAGCGCGGCTTCCTTCAGGCCGGCGATGGATGGCGCGGGGTCCTTCACGGCGTTGTCGACAAGGCCGGAGAAAGCCTTCTCATAGGTTGCCTGATAGCTGCGATAGGCAGTCTGGATCGTATCGGGCTGCGTCATGGCCGGGCAGGAACCCGCCGCCGACATCCTGTCGCCGCCGGAGGTGATCTGGTTGAAGACGTAGCGCTTGCCGCAGACATCGACCTTCGGCGGCACCTTGGTGATCTCGAAATGATCGTAGCCTTCCTTCAGCATCTGCCAGAAGGGATAGTTCGGATCCTTGCGGTAGCGGGCCATGTTTTCCGCCGTCATGCGGAAGGGAAAGGCCTGGATCTGGAATTCGGTCTGGCCGCCCTTGAAGGCGTCCCGCGCAAAGGCATAGATCTGCTCGATCTGCGGGTCGGTCATGGAATAGCAGCCGGCCGAAGAGCAGGCGCCATGCACCATCAGGTGCACGCCGGATCGGCCATGCGCGCGGTCGAAGGCGTTGGGAAAGCCCATATTGAAGGACAGGTGATAGCTGGAGCGCGGGTTCATCTGCTGGGGCCGCACCATGTAGAACCCCTCGGGCGCCTGCCGGTCGCCCTCGGTGAACTTGGGCCCCAGCTTGCCCGACCACTTGCAGATATCATAGCTGGTGGCGAGGTCGTAGCGCCCGTTATCCTTGCGCTTCCAGACCTCCAGCTTGCTCTCTTCCTTGAAGATGCGCAGCATGATGGGCGAGGTCGTGGACATGCCCCTGGCGCGCATGGATTCGACGAGCTTGGGCGGCAGGCGCTTTTCGGTCTTCGGCGCGATGTCCTCGAAAGAGGCGTCCTGGCAGCTTGCGACGGCCAGCGCCGCCATGAGCAATGTGACGGTAGATATACGTTTGAACATGGATACCGCTGCGACCCGAAAAGTCCGACCGCTTCATGGCGATCACTATTTCATCAGCTTTCTTAGCCCGGCAGATTGAAAAAATGATTAACACAAGCTTACCGGTGCCTGCCTCACATCATCGTCATTTTGCGTGAGACACGGCGTTTTTATGGCGGACCGTCGAGCCCGCAGCACAGTTAAGCCGGAATTGTGCCGGAATCAGAGCGTGCGGCCGATGGCGAGGAACTTTTCGCGGCGATGTTCGCGCATGTCGCCGCCCCGTGCAGCGAGTTCGGCAAAGCCGGCCGCGATACGCTCGCCGGTGGCGGCGATAACGGCCTCGCGTCCACGATGACCGCCGCCCAGCGGCTCGGCGATGATGCCGTCGATTACCTTGAGCTCCAGCAGGTCCTGCGCGGTGATCTTCATATTGGTCGCCGCATCCTTCGCCCGCGTGGAATCATGCCACAGGATCGATGCCGCGCCCTCCGGCGAGATCACCGAATAGATGGAATGCTCCAGCATGTAGACCAGATTGGCGGTCGCCACCGCGATGGCGCCGCCCGAGCCGCCCTCGCCGATGATGACCGAGATCGTCGGCACCGTCATGCTCAGGCAGGCGGAGGTCGAGCGGGCGATGGCCTCGGCCTGGCCGCGCTCCTCGGCGCCGATGCCGGGATAGGCGCCGGCCGTGTCGACGAGCGTGACCATGGGGATGCCGAAACGGTCGGCAAGCTCCATCACGCGCACGGCCTTGCGGTAGCCTTCCGGCCGGGCCATGCCGAAATTGTGCTTGAGGCGGCTCTTGGTGTCGGAGCCCTTCTCCTGGCCGATCACCGCCACCGCCTCGCCGCGAAACCGGGCGAAGCCGCAGACGATCGCACTGTCCTCGCCAAAGGAGCGATCGCCCGCCAGCGGCGTGAAGTCGGTCATCAGGCTGCCGATATAGTCGAAGCAGTGCGGCCGGTCGGGGTGGCGGGCCACTTGCGCCTTCTGCCAGGGGGTCAGCGCCTTGTAGAGATCGCGCAGTGTATCGCTGGCGCGCTTCTCCAGCCGTTTGATCTCGTCGGCGACATTGACCTCGCCACCGGCCTCCGACAGTCGCTTCAGTTCCAGAATCTGCCCGTCCAGGTCCTGCACCGGCTTCTCGAAATCGAGGTAATTATACATTCGCCCGGTATATCTCGAAGTTATGAATGGATTGCGCCGCAGCATGGCTGCACGGCATGTCTGCGGCTCAAATAGCGACAGGGCGGCTAGTCGGCAAGCGGATGGTGCGTTTTCACGAGCTCGACCAGCCGCGCTTCGAGCACATGCGTGTAGATCTGGGTGGTCGAAATGTCGGCGTGGCCAAGCAGTTGCTGCACGGCGCGAAGGTCGGCGCCGTTCTGCAGTAGATGGCTGGCAAAGGCATGGCGCAGCACGTGGGGCGACACTTTCGCCGCCGGCAGGCCGAGCCGGGCGGCGAGCGCCTTGAGATCGCGGGCGAAGACCTGCCGGGCCAGATGTCCGCTCTCGCCGCGCGCCGGGAAGAGATGGCGGTTCGCCTTGCCGGCGGCATCCCTGGCGCGACATTCCAGCCAGCGCCGCATGGCGGCCTGCGCCTTGGGGGACAGCGGCACGACGCGGTCCTTGCCGCCCTTGCCGCGCACGGTGAACCAGCGGTCGTCGCGGCTGGCGACGGTCAGCGGCATGGCGACCAGCTCGGATACGCGCAAGCCCGTGGCATAGGCGACCTCCAGCAGGGCCGCGAGCCGCACCGCGCCTGCCGCATCGACGCCGGGCGGCGGCGCATTCGCTTCGGCTTCGGCTTGGTCGAGCAGGCGGCCGACATCGTGTTCCGAAAGCGTCTTCGGCAGCGGCCGACCGCGGCGCGGGCTGTCGAGACTGCCGGACGGATCGTCGGCACGGATGCCTTCGGCATAGAGAAAGCGGTAGAACTGCCGCAGCGAGGACAATTTCCGCGCCTGGGAGGACGGCGCGAAGCCGCGCCGGGCAAGACCTTCCAGATGGCTGCGCAGCGCCTCCGTCGTGGCGCTTGCGAGACCGCCGCATTCCTCCGCCGCTTCGTCGAGGTCGCGGCGATAGGCCTGGAGCGTGTTGGCGGCGGCCCCGCGCTCCGCGCTCATCATCTCCAGAAAGGCTTCGATCGCGGCGGCGTCGCGCATCGGCAATCCTATTGCTGTTGCCTCGGTTGCAATCTGTCGGCAGGGAGCTGGACGCTAATCTCGCCGACCCTCGGCTTCACGAAAGTGGCCAGGGCGGACATGGCCCCCCAGATAAGGCCGACGATGACGATCAGCGTCGCCAGCAAGCGGAAAGTTGTCGGCATCGACCCGTCTCAAAAGCTTCGGCCGTTTATCCGTCGCCTGCCCGGCCATTTCAAGGCGTCGATCGGGCAACATGCCGACAAACCGCAACTTGACGCAGTGATACAATTCATGTCGAAACGCCGCAGGAAAGGCGCTGGACATGACCGCTGCGGAGCTTTCGTCATCGACGGACATTGAAAGGCTGCGCGCCGCACTGGGCACGCAGACCATCGTCTTCGTCGGCTTGATGGGAGCCGGCAAGACGGCGATCGGCCGGAAGGTGGCGGCCGCGCTGGAATTGCCCTTCGTCGACAGCGATCACGAAATCGAGCTGGTCTCGCGCATGACCGTGCCGGAGCTGTTTTCCCGCTATGGCGAAGCGGAGTTCCGGGCGCTGGAACAGCGCGTGATCCTGCGCCTGCTGGCGGAAGGACCGCATGTGCTTGCGACCGGGGGCGGCGCCTATATGAATGCCGAGACGCGCATGGCGATCCGGCAACATGGCATGTCGATATGGCTGCGCGCCGATCTCGACACGCTGATGGGGCGCGTCGCCAAGAAGCAGAACAGGCCGCTGCTGCAGACCGCCGACCCGCGCGGGACGATGAAGCGGCTCATGGACGAGCGCTATCCGGTCTATGCGGAGGCGGATGTTTGCGTGGACACGCGTGACGACCGGCGCGAAACCATCGCGACCGAGGTGATCGCCGCGCTTGCGGCAAGGATCACTGGCGAAGGAGTGACACCGTGACTGGATTAGGCATGCGCGAGATCGTGACGGTCGGGCTCGGCGACCGCAGCTACGACATCGTCATCGCGGATGGCGTGATCGCCAGCGCGGGCGACATGATGGCGGAGCACTATCCGGGTTCGCGCGCCTTCATCGTCACCGACCGCAATGTGGCGTCCTTCCATCTGAAGACATTGCAGGATTCGCTCGATGCCGCCGGCGTCGCGCATGGCGCGCTGGTACTGGAGCCGGGTGAGGCTACGAAATCCTTCGCCGGACTGGCCTCGGCGGTGGACGGCATTCTCGGCGCGCGCATGGAGCGCGGCGATCTGGTTCTGGCGCTGGGCGGCGGGGTGATCGGCGATCTGGCGGGCTTTGCGGCCGGCGTCGTGCGCCGCGGCATGCGCTTCGTGCAATTGCCGACGAGCCTGCTGGCGCAGGTGGATTCCTCGGTGGGCGGCAAGACGGGCATCAATACGGCGCATGGAAAGAATCTCGTCGGCCTGTTTCACCAGCCGGTGCGGGTTCTGGCCGACACATCGGCGCTGGATACGCTGCCCGTGCGCGAGTTCCGCGCCGGCTATGCCGAGGTGGCCAAATACGGGCTGATCGACCGGCCGGATTTTTTCGCCTGGCTGGAGGAGAACTGGCGCGACGTGTTCGCGGGCGGGGCGGCGCGCACGCGGGCGATCGCCGAATCCTGCCGCGCCAAGGCGGATGTCGTCGCGCGCGACGAGTTCGAGACCGGCGACCGCGCTTTGCTCAATCTCGGCCATACGTTCGGCCATGCGCTGGAGGCGGCGACGGGCTATGACGGGACGCGTCTCGTCCATGGCGAGGGCGTGGCCATCGGCATGGTGCTGGCCTATCGCTTTTCGGCTCGGCTCAACCGCTGCAGCCCGGACGATGCCGCGCGGGTGGAAAAGCATCTGCGGGAGGTCGGCCTGCCCTGGCGGCTCGACCAGGTGCCGGGCGGGCTTCCCGGTGCGGAGCGGCTTCTCGACTATATCGCGCAGGACAAGAAGGTGAAGCGCGGCGCGCTGACCTTCATCCTGACGACCGGGATCGGCGAGGCCTTCATCGCCCGCGACGTGCCCGCCTCCGAGGTTCTGTCCTTCCTGACGCAGTCGCTTGCCGGCGAGGCCGAGAGCGTATGAACGAAGCGGCCGTCATTGCCATCGCCGTTGCGGTGGGCCTGATCGTTGCGGCGGTTCTTCTGCGCCATCCGCTATTGCGCGCGCTTGGCTATCGGCTGGTGCCGCATGCCGATGAGGCGCTGCGCGACGCGACGCCTTCCGCCCCGCAGCGGGAGATCCCGCGCAAGGAAGGCGAGCGCGAGCGAAGCGGCATCACCACCGATCTGGCGGAGCTCGAAGTTTCCGACGTGATGGTTCACCGCACGGCGATGCGCTCGCTCAACGCGGACGACCCGGCGCAGGCGATCATTCGCGAGGTGCTTCAGGGACCGCATACGCGGCTGCCGCTCTGGCGCGGGACGATCGACAATATTGTCGGCGTGCTGGACGCCAAGGACCTGCTGCGCGCGCTGATGGAGGTCGACAACGATCCGGCAAGGATCGACATCGCGAAGGTCGCCGCCAAGCCGTGGTTCGTGCCCGATACGACGGCGCTTCAGGACCAGCTCAATGCGTTCCTGCGCCGCAAGGCCCGCCTCGCCATCGTGGTCGACGAATATGGCGAGGTCGAAGGCATCGTCACGCTGGAGGATATCATCGAGGAGGTTGTCGGAGACCTTTCCGACGATCACGACATCGATCTTCAGGGCGTGCGCAAGGAGCCCGGCGGTTCGATCGTGGTCGATGGCGGGGTGTCCATTCGTGACCTCAACCGGGCGATGGGCTGGTCCCTGCCCGATGAGGAGGCGACGACGATTGCCGGGCTGGTCATTCATGAGACCCAGTCCATCCCCGACGAGCGGCAGGCCTTCACCTTTCACGGCAAGCGTTTCGTGGTGCTCAAGCGAGAGCGCAACCGCATTGCCCGCTTGCGGATCAAGGCGGTGGCCACGGTCGGCATCGCGACGCCCTGAGAGGTTTCAGCGGCCGTTGGCGCTGCGCGGCATGCTGGAAGTCTCGCCCAAGCCGGCCGACGCGCTGGCGATCCGTACGCAATTCCGACCGGCATGTTTGGCATCGTAGAGGGCGGCATCGGCCCGCGCCTGGAAGGCCAGAGGGTTCTCGCCGGGACGCGCTTCGGCGACGCCGAAGCTTGCCGTGAAGGCGCGGCCCGGCGGCAGGCCGGCGATTGCGAGGCCAGCAAAGGCCTGCCGCGCATGTTCGGCGAAAAGCCGCGCCGCGGCCAGATTGGCGCCCGGCAGGAGGATGGCGAATTCCTCGCCACCAATCCGCCCGGCAATATGGTGATCGGCCATCATGCCGCGCAGCATGGCAGCGAAGGCCACGATCACGCGGTCGCCGCTGGCATGCCCATAGGTATCGTTGACCTCCTTGAAGTGATCGAGGTCGCAGATGATCAGCGACAGCGGACGGGCATTGCCCATGCGTTCGGCCATGGCGATGTCGAGACGCCGCCGGAAACCACGCCGGTTGAGCAAGGCGGACAGTTCATCCGTCTGCGACTGGGTGGTGATGGCTGAAAGCAGGTTGCCCACCAGGATGATGATCAGAAGCAGGGCAACCGCCAGTCCCAATATGGTGGCCAGTGATTGCGACATGGTTGCATAGAGCGTGCCTACATAGGCTTGCGGGCTCGCGCCCACGCCGCCAGCGGCAAAGGCGATGAAGGGCTTGGCGAGGAAATGGACCGCACTGAGCGCCAGCAGGCCGACGAGCAGCCTGTCGGCGAAACGCACCGCCCCCGCGCGCAGCACGATCAGGGCAGCGATGGCCTGCATCATGAAATAGGGGAACTGATAGAGCATCTGCCGGGCGAAGGAATCGCGCGGCATGGCGTCGCTCCCAAGACGAATCGCCAGCGCGGCAACGAATATCGCGCCCAATAGCGGCCAGGGCGGCGGCCGGTTGTAGAGATATGACGGGCCGGCGGCGAAGACCGCGAACGCCCCGATCGAACTGCCATAGGCACCGATGGTCGTGGTCCAGTGTCCGCCGGCATAGGGAATGGCGAATTCCAGGCCGAAATTGACCATTCCCAGCAGATAGGCGAGCGTGAACCAACGCGCCGAAACGCGGGTGCGGTCATAGACGGCGATCGCGGCGAAAGCGGCGGCAATCAGCCCGGCCACCGACAGATTGATTGCGAGAATGAAAGCCGCGCTGCTCATTGCCGGTCCGAATTTTTCCGATCGTTATCATGGCGGGCAGCAGCGAAAAACTGGTTAAGCCTGATTTTCCCGTGTCAGAAAAGCGGGTTCTGGCCGGGAGCGGGCCGCAGCGGCGTTGCCGTTTCGGCACCGGCTTCCTGCGCCGCCATCCTCACCCTGTTGCGGCCGGCGGCCTTGGCCGCATAGAGCGCGGCGTCGGCGCGCGATGTCAGGCTGTCGAGGTCGTCATCATGCATTTCGGCCACGCCGAAGCTCGCCGTGAACTGTCCGTCGGGCATGGCATGGAATTCGAGCTCGGCGAATTCGACCCGCAGGCCCTCGGCGGTGAGGCGGGCGGCGGCGGCATTGACGCCGTAGAGCAGGACGGCGAATTCCTCGCCGCCGACGCGCCCGACCAGGTGCCGGCTGCCCACGGCTCCGGCAAGGCAGCGGGCAAAGGCGACGATCACCCTGTCGCCGCAGGCATGGCCGTGGCGATCGTTGATCTCCTTGAAATGGTCGAGGTCGCAAAGGATCAGGGACACTGGCAGACCCTGCCTGCCTGCCTGGCGGATGAGGCGGTTTGCGCCATGTTCGAAGCCGCGGCGGTTGAGGATGCCGGTGAGGCCGTCGGTGCTCGATTCCAGACGCAGTTCCTCGATCGCTTCCAGTCCCACGGCGGCGATCATCGTCAATGCCGCCGCCGTCAGGAAGAACACCGCCGACAACATGACGCCGACCCAATAGACCGACTGGAAGAGCGACTCCTCGGCGCCGGCATTCTGTGGCGGCCACATGTAGAAGGTGAAGGGGCGAGACAGCGAGGCGGCCGTCAGGCCAAGCGCGACGATGATGATGATATTGTCGAGACGCGACCTGTCGCGAACCCGCAAATAGCGGGATGCGAAAATGAGGGTGATGGCTGCAATGCCGATACTTGCGACAATGACACGTGGGCCCAGCTCGACATCGTTGGTCAGAGCCCAGCCGAGTGAAATGAGCGTCGCCGCTATCGCTAGGGCGATGGGAAGGCGCGGCATGCCTTCCTTCCGCCGCGACAGAAGCGCGTGACCGGTCACGGCGATTCCCAGCAGGATGAAGCAATTTGCCAGCAATCGCGAAAAAATGAAGCCGAATGGCGCAAAGTACAGGACGAACATGCCCGTACCGAAGGACAGATAGCCGACGGCCATGATCTGCGCCGGACGATGGTTGCGGAAACTGCCGATCATATACAACGCCACGGCCAGCAGCCATGCGATCGTTGGAACGATCAGCGCGATGAAAGGATCGGTGTTCAATGGCAAGCCCCAGTCGATGCCCAGAGCCATCCTAGGGGAAAGGCGCAAACAAGCTGTTAAACGCGCCGAAAATCCGAAGCGGCGATGCCGGCCGCTATGGCCGACATCGCCATGGCAAATCAGTTCCAGTCGCGAATATCGACGAACCGGCCGGAAATGGCCGCCGCAGCGGCCATTGCGGGCGACACCAGATGTGTGCGGCCCTTGAAACCCTGGCGGCCCTCGAAATTGCGGTTCGAGGTGGAGGCGCAGCGCTCATGGGGCTTGAGGCGGTCGTCGTTCATCGCCAGACACATGGAGCAGCCCGGCTCGCGCCAGTCGAAGCCGGCGGCGATGAAGATCTTGTCGAGCCCCTCGGCCTCGGCCTGCTGCTTCACCAGACCCGAGCCCGGCACGATCATGGCGCTGACGGTGGGCGCCACGGTCTTGCCCTCGACCACCTTCGCCACTTCGCGCAGATCCTCGATGCGGCCATTGGTGCAGGAGCCGATGAAGACGCGGTCGATGGCGATGTCGGTGATCTTCGTGCCAGGGGTGAGGCCCATATATTCCAGCGCACGATGCTTGGAGGCACGCTTCGTCTCGTCCGCGATCTGGTCTGGATCCGGAACGGCGCCGTTCACGGACACCACGTCCTCGGGCGAGGAGCCCCAGGTCACGATGGGCGGCAGCTTGGCAGCGTCGAGCACGATGACCTTGTCGAAATGCGCGCCCTCGTCGGAATGGAGCGTCTTCCAATATGCGACCGCGGCGTCCCACGCCTCGCCCTTCGGCGCGCGGGGCTTGTCCTTGACATAGGCGAAGGTCGTCTCGTCGGGGGCGATGAGACCGGCACGCGCGCCGCCCTCGATCGACATGTTGCAGATCGTCATGCGGCCTTCCATCGACAGCGAGCGAATCGCCTCGCCCGCATATTCGATGACGTAGCCGGTGCCGCCGGCGGTGCCGATCTCGCCGATGATGGCGAGGATGATGTCCTTGGCGGTGACGCCGGACGGGAGCTGGCCGTCGACGCGCACCAGCATGTTCTTGGCCTTCTTCTGGATCAGCGTCTGGGTGGCGAGCACATGCTCGACCTCGGACGTGCCGATACCGTGCGCCAGCGCGCCGAAGGCGCCATGCGTGGAGGTATGACTGTCGCCGCAGACAATCGTCATGCCGGGCAAAGTGAAGCCCTGCTCGGGGCCGACAATGTGGACGATGCCTTGGCGGATATCGACCTCATTGTAATAGTCGATGCCGAAATCGCGCGCATTGGTGGCCAGCGCCTCGACCTGGATGCGGCTTTCCTCGTTCTTGATGCCGTTCTTGCGGTCCGGCGAGGTCGGCACGTTGTGGTCGACGACGGCGAGCGTCTTTTCGGGATGGCGGACCTTGCGGCCGGCCATGCGCAGGCCCTCGAAGGCCTGCGGGCTGGTCACCTCATGGACGAGGTGGCGGTCGATATAGAGCAGGCAGGTACCGTCTTCCTGGCGATCGACGACATGGTCGTCGAAAATCTTGTCATAGAGTGTGCGGGGTGCGGTCATTGTCGTCCGTCCTTGGAGCGGAAAGAAAGGTGGCCGCGATGCGGCCGGCTGCTGGAGAGCGGCTCAGCGAAGTCGGCTGGTGGGCGCGCCGCAGACGCGGGCAAAGAAGCGCCCCGGCAGGCGTTTCCTGTCCTGCAGGACAAAGGCATGAATTGCCCTATGATCCGCGATTTCCAGCATAAGGCCGCTCATATCAAGCTTTTGCGGCCTCGGCAATCGGAGGCGTGAGGACACAGCGTCACGCCTGCGAACCGCTATTCGGCTAAATTTCCACCAGCCGGTCGGGAAGTTCCGCGAGGTCGTCGTTCCGCCGCGGAAATTCGCGCGACAGCAATTCCCCCGCGGCGGCGATGGCGCCCTCGAAGCCTTCCGTCAGCCGACCGGCGGCCGCCTCCGCGACCAGCCTCGCCACGATCTCATCCCAGGCCGCCTGCGGCACCCGCGCATTGATGCCGGCATCGGCGACCACTTCCGCATAGCGCTCGGCCAGCGAGACGAAGATGAGCACGCCGGTGCGCTCGCGCGTGACGTGGATGTTGCGCGAGAGGAACTGCGCTACCGCATTGCGATGCGCCCGGCGATAGCGCAGATAGCGCGGCACGAAGAGCATGCGAAGGCGCGGAAACACCGCCAGCAATGCCAGCGCCGCCGCCGAGGCGGCGAGCTGGGCAAGCACGAAGTGCCACAAGGGTATGGACAGCCACCACAGGTCGACCAGCAACGCGGCAGCGAGACTGGCCACCAGCATGCCCGCGCCCACCGTCAAGGCGGCCGGATAGAAATAGCTGTCGCTGGAGCCAGCGAGCACGCAGACGATCTCGCCCGACGTGTCGGCCTCGGCCGTGCGGATCGCGGCTGCGATCCGGTCGTGATTGCTCTGCGAGAGGATCGTCATCGCCTACCAGCTCCCCGAAGATCCGCCGCCGCCGGACGATCCGCCGCCGCCCGAAAAGCCCCCGCCGCCGGAGGATCCGCCCGACCAGCCGCCACCGCCGCCCGACCAGCCGGAGGAAGAGCTCCGCCCGCCGCCGCCCGTGCCGTAACGGAAATCCATGCCGAGCCAGCGATAATGGCCGGGCCCGATCTTGCGTCCATAGATCCGCGCCAGAAAGGCGAAGATCATCGAACCGAAGAACATCATGCCCCAGACGAACAGGAACAGAATCACCGGCCAGGGAAGGACATCGTCGTCCACCGGCTGGTTGCGCTCGGCGCGCGCCTCGAGTTCGGCGCCGTTGCCTTCCAGCACCATGATGATGTCGTCCACCGCCTTGTCGATGCCGGCTGCGAAATCACCGGCGCGGAAGGCGGGAACCATCGTGTTCTCGATAATCAGGCGCGAATGGAGGTCGGTCAGCGTGCCTTCGAGCCCGTAGCCGACCTCGATGCGCATGCGCCGGTCATCCACCGCCACCAGAAGCAGGATGCCATTGTCCTCCTGCGCCTGACCGAGCCGCCAGAAGCGGAGCAGGCGGTTGGCATAGGGCTCGATCGCCTCGCCATCCGTGGTGGGGACCGTTGCCACCACGATCTGGTCCGAGGACTTCTGCTCGAAGGCGGCGAGTTTCCTGGTCAGCGCGCTTTCGGTCGCGGCGTCGATGACGCCGGCATTGTCCACCACGCGGCCGGTCAGCGCCGGCAGCGCCTGCGCCAATGCCGTGGCGGCCACGAGGACCGCCGCCAGCACGACAAGGGGAAGGCGCAGGCGCCGCATCGACGCCATGGCCATCTCAGTTGGCATTGCCGCTATTGTTCCCGCCGGTGCCGAAATTCACCTCCGGCACGTTCATCTTGTCTTCCGACACGGTGAAGTTGGCGAAGGGCTCGTTGTTGGTGAACCACAGCTTGGCCCACAGCACGCTGGGGAAGGTGCGCAGCGAGAGATTGTAGTCCTGCACCGCCTGGATGTAATCGCGCCGGGCCACCGCGATGCGGTTTTCGGTGCCTTCGAGCTGCGCCTGAAGCGCGAGGAAGTTCTGGCCCGACTTGAGGTCCGGATAGTTCTCGACCACGGCGAGCAGTCGCGACAATGCGCTGGTCAGACCCGCCTGCGCATCCTGGAAGGCCTGCAGGGCGGCGGGGTCCTGGAGATCGCCGGTGGAGACCTGAACCTGGGTGGCGCGGGCGCGCGCCGCGACGACCGCCTCCAGCACTTCGCGTTCCTGTTGGGCATAGCCGCGCACGGTCTCGACCAGATTGGGGATCAGGTCGGCACGGCGCTGGTACTGGTTGAGCACCTCGCTCCAGGCTGCCTTGGCCTGCTCTTCCTTGGTGGGAATCGTATTGTAGCCGCAGGCCGACAGGAACGGCAGGACGGCCAGGATGGCAAGCCAGATGGCGATGCGGGGACGCATCGGTGAAGCGAAGCTGGCGACAGTCATATCGGAACCCTCATTTGACAGCTGGCCGACCCTATTGCTTTTGGTGACCCTTGGGAATCCGTCATGATAAAGCGAATGTGATTTCGGAGAGGGCGATGGCGCGCAGCGATGACAGGGACCCCGAATCGGGCCGCATCCTGAAACGGGTGGATGCCGAGACCGAGGCGCGCATGCCCGCGAGCCAGGCCGAAGGCAGCGACTGGGCCGAGCTCTGGGGAACGCGGATCGGGCGGGTTCTCGCCGCGATCCTCTTCATCGGTCTCGTCTGGTATCTGGGCATCAGCCTGCTGGGTGGCGGATCGTGAGCGACGCAAGTCCGGCGGTCATCGCCATATCGAGCCATGTGGCGCGCGGCGCGGTGGGCAATCGCGCCGTGGTTTTCGCCCTTGAGGCGCTCGGATGCGCGGCATGGTCGGTGCCCACGGTGGTGCTGCCCTGGCATCCCGGCCATTCGCGGGCCACGCGCATCGTGCCGCCGGCGGCGGATTTCGATTCATTGCTCGCAGATATCGCCGACGCGCCATGGATCGACGAGGTGCGTGCGGTGGCATCCGGCTATCTCGGCGATGCGCGGCAGGCCGCTGCGGTGGCGAAGCTGGTCGCCACCCTCAGGCGCCGCAGGCCCGACCTGCTCTATCTGTGCGATCCGGTGATCGGCGATGCGCGCGGCATCTATGTGCCGGAGGCGACGGCAATCGCCCAGCGCGACGTGCTGATACCGCTGGCCGACATCTCCACGCCCAACGTCCATGAGCTGGGCTGGATGGCGGGCAAGCCGCTCGACACGGCGGCGGAGGCACTGGCGGCGGCGCGCGCCTTCGGCCCGTCGACCGTGCTCGTCACATCGGCGCCCGAGGCGGGCCTAGGCCGGATCGGCAATCTGCTCGTCGCATCGGATCAGGCCTGGAGCCTGACGCATGCGGCATTGGCTGATGCCCCCAGCGGGACGGGCGACCTGACCGGCGGGTTGCTCCTCGCCCATATGCTGCATGGCTGCAATGCGTTCGAGGCGGCATCCCGGTCGCTGGCATCCGTCAGCGCGGTCGTTTCGCTGACCGTGGCAAGCGGTGCCGACGACTTGCTCCTGGCCGGAAATGCCGGGCTTTTGCGCAAGCCCGAGGCGGTCGTCGCCGCGCGGTCGATCGGGCCATGAGCGATGGCTGAAACCTGCCTGTCCGTGGGCGTCGACGGCTGTCCCGGCGGATGGATCGCGGCGATCCAGTGGCCCGGGAAGGATTGGCCCGACATTGCCGTCTTCGCGAACTTTACCGCGCTGGTGGACAGCTTGCCCAAGCACGGCATCATCGCCGTCGACATGCCGATCGGCCTGCCGGACGCCTGCGGGCCGGGCGGGCGCGGTCCGGAAAGGCTCGTCCGGCCGCTGCTCGGCGCGCGCCAGTCGAGCGTCTTTTCCATTCCCTCCCGTGCCGCGGTCTTCGCGACCGACGCGATCTATCGGGATGCCGCGCAGTGGAAGGCCGATCATCTGCGCGCGAGCGCGGTGGCGCGGTCGACATCGCAGCCGCCGCGTGGCGTATCGGTGCAGGCCTACGGCCTTTTCTCCCGTATCCAGCAGGTCGATACGCTTCTGCGGCAGCGGCCGGAACTGCGCGAGCGGGTGATCGAGAGCCATCCGGAACTCGCCTTCTGGCGCATGAACGGCCGCCGGCCGCTCGCCGAGCCCAAGAAGGTGAAGAACCGCCCCTGGCAGGCCGGGCTTGCGGAACGCATCGCATTGCTAGCGGCGCAAGGCTTCGCTCCGCCTTCGGGCTGGTCGCATGTACCGCGCGGCGCCGGTGCCGACGACCTGCTCGATGCGCTCGCCATGCTCGACGTCGCGCGGCGGCAAGCGACGGGACATGCCGGACGGCTTCCCGATCCGCCCCTGCACGATTCGGCCGGGCTGCCGATCGCGATATATTTCTAGAGTATCTTGCAACCAGGCGTTCGCCAGAACGCGTGTTGCTCCAGGGCTGTCGGCGGGCGCAGTTCCATGCGGAAAACGCATGGCCGATGCATTGAAGCCGAGGCTTTTTGCCTTTATTGCGGCTGCATGGCGTATCTTCCTGACGAACTCATCTCGGGCTATCGCAATTTCATGTCCGGGCGATATGCGTCCGAGAGCGCGCGTTATCGCGAACTCGCCTCCTCCGGCCAGACGCCGAAGACGATGGTCTTTGCCTGCTGCGATTCGCGCGCAGCGCCTGAAACGATTTTCGACGCGGGTCCGGGCGCATTGTTCGTGGTGCGCAACGTCGCCAATCTGGTGCCGCCCTATGCGCCGGACGACAATCATCACGGCACCTCGGCGGCGCTGGAATTCGCGGTCCAGAGCCTGAAGGTGGAAAACATCCTCGTGCTCGGCCATGGCCGCTGCGGCGGCATCGGCGCGGCGCTCAATCCGGCAGCGGAGCCGCTCTCGCCGGGTGATTTCATCGGCCGCTGGATGAGCCTCGTCGCACCGGCGGCCGAGGCCGTCGCTGGCAATAAGCTGATGACGCCGGCCGAGCGGCAGACGGCGCTGGAGCGGATCTCGATCCGCTATTCGCTGGCCAATCTGCGCACATTCCCCTGTGTGCGCATTCTGGAGCAGAAGGGCAAACTCAGGCTGCACGGCGCCTGGTTCGACATTTCCACCGGCGAACTATGGATCATGAATCCCGCAACGGGGGATTTCGAGCGTCCCGACCTCAATGGCGGGGACTGACATTCGTCGCTTCGGCGATTTTCCGGATCAGTTCGGGTAGCAGGCTGCTGGAATGTCCGGCCAGACGGCACCATCGCATTCCAGCACGGCGCGGCGCTGGCGCAGTTCGGCGCTGACGGGACCCGTCGGCATCGGATCGACGCCATAGGGCGCATCGGGGAACATGAGCTCGGCGACGGTCTGCCCGGTAGCCGCCCCTTCGCCTTGCCTGTCCTCGGCCGAACCCAGTGCGCCGACCGCATTGAGGCCCAGCGCCAGGGTGACCACCGTCGTGGCGGCGGCCAGCGCGGTCAGGCGGTTTTTCAGCGGTTTGGGCATCATTTCGGCGCAACGCATTTCGGGCGGAAACGTTCCGTATCATCGGCGCGCCGATTGTCGAAGCGTTTGGTTAAGAAGCGATGAACAAGTGCGCTCTTTCGCAGATGCAAAAAAAACGATAAGAGCGCGCATCGAAATCGCTGCGCCCCGTGTGTGGCCAAGCCCCCGAGACCCCCTTATGAACATCCGAAACATCGCGATCATCGCGCATGTCGACCATGGAAAGACCACGCTCGTCGACGAACTTCTCAAGCAGTCCGGCTCGTTCCGCGAGAACCAGCGCGTCAATGAGCGCGCGATGGACTCCGGCGACATCGAGAAGGAACGTGGCATCACCATCCTCGCCAAAGCCACCTCGGTGGACTGGAAGGACACCCGCATCAACATCGTCGACACGCCCGGACACGCCGATTTCGGCGGCGAGGTGGAACGCATCCTGTCGATGGTGGACGGCGCGATCGTGCTGGTCGACGCCGCCGAAGGCCCGATGCCGCAGACCAAGTTCGTCGTCGGCAAGGCGCTCAAGGTCGGCCTGCGGCCGATCGTGGCGATCAACAAGATCGATCGGCCCGATGCACGCGCCGACGAGGTCATCAATGAAGTGTTCGATCTCTTCGCTGCCCTCGATGCCACCGACGAGCAGCTCGATTTCCCCATCCTCTACGGTTCGGGACGCGACGGCTGGATGGCCGAAAGCCCGGAAGGCCCGAAGGAGCAACGTCTCGCGCCGCTGTTCGACCTGGTGTTGAAGCATGTGCCGGTGCCGAGCGTCGAGCCTGGGCCGTTCCGCATGATCGGCACCATCCTAGAGGCGAACCCCTTCCTGGGCCGCATTATCACCGGTCGCATCACTTCCGGCACCCTCAAGCCCAACCAGGCGGTGAAGGTGCTTCATCATGACGGATCGCTGCTCGAAAACGGCCGCGTGTCGAAGATCCTCGCCTTCCGCGGCCTCGAGCGCCAGCCGATCGAGGAAGCGCAGGCGGGTGACATCGTCGCCATTGCCGGCCTGTCGAAAGGCACCGTCGCCGACACGTTCTGCGATCCCTCCGTGCAAGAGGCGCTGCAGGCGCAGCCGATCGACCCGCCGACCGTGACCATGTCCTTCATCGTCAACGATTCGCCACTGGCCGGCACCGAGGGCGACAAGGTGACGAGCCGCGTGATCCGCGACCGCCTGTTCAAGGAAGCCGAGGGCAATGTCGCGCTCCGGATCGAGGAATCGGCCGACAAGGACTCGTTCTTCGTGTCCGGCCGCGGTGAATTGCAGCTTGCGGTGCTGATCGAGACCATGCGCCGCGAAGGCTTCGAGCTCGCCGTGTCGCGTCCGCGCGTCGTCATGAAGAAGGACGAAGCCGGCCAGGTTCTGGAGCCCATCGAGGAGGTCGTCATCGACGTCGACGAGGAGCATTCCGGCGTCGTGGTGCAGAAGATGTCCGAGCGCAAGGCGGAGATGGTGGAACTGCGTCCCTCGGGCGGCGGCCGCCAGCGGCTCGTCTTCCATGCGCCGACGCGGGGCCTGATCGGCTACCAGTCGGAATTGCTGACGGATACGCGCGGCACCGCGGTGATGAACCGGTTGTTCCATTCCTACCAGCCCTACAAGGGTGAGCTGCCGGGCCGCAGCAATGGCGTGCTGATCTCCAATGACGATGGCGAGGCGGTGGCCTATGCGCTGTTCAACCTCGAGGATCGCGGTCCGATGGTGATCGATGCCGGCGTCAAGGTCTATCAGGGCATGATCATCGGCATTCACAGCCGCGACAATGATCTCGAGGTCAATGTGCTCAAAGGCAAGAAGCTGACCAATATCCGCGCCGCCGGCAAGGACGAGGCCGTCAGGCTGACCCCGCCCATCCGCATGACGCTGGAGCGCGCGCTGGCCTGGATCCAGGACGACGAACTCGTCGAGGTGACGCCGAAGTCGATCCGCCTGCGCAAGCTCTATCTCGATCCGAACGAGCGCAAGCGTTTCGAGAAGCAGAGCGCCGCCGGCGCTGCCTGAGCAGGCTCCGGCCGGGGATCGACGCTTCGGCTTCCGTTCTCCTGTCTCCTGAAGCGTCTGGTTTTCGGGAGACGGGCTTTGAGCGCATTCCCAAACGGCAGCGGCTGATACAGCCTTGGAGGGCTTGACCTTCCAGTTGCTGGAAGTCGCATTCTCCTTTGGTCTTTCGACCAGAGGAGATCGAGAAATGCGCAATTTACTGACGGTTGTAGTCCTGCTCGGCGCGCTTGCGCCGGCTGCTGCGCAGCATCAGCATCATGGCGGGACAGAGGCGCCGGCGATAGCGAGCGCCTTGCCGGAAGCCTGCCGCGCAAATGTGCCCGAAGGTATGGCTTCATCGCATGAGACGATGGATTCCAGCGCCATGAATGCGCATCAGCAGGCCAATATGGCCGGCATGGCGCAGATGGATCGCGACATGATGGCGGGCATGATGCAGGAAGATGCCGACATGGCCTTCATGTGCGGCATGATCGCTCATCATCAGGGCGCGATCGCGATGGCGGAAACGGTTCTCCAGCATGGCGACGACGCCGAGGCGAAGGCGCTTGCGCAACGGATCATCGATGCGCAGAAGGCCGAAATTGCCGAGATGACGGGGTGGGTCGCGCGCAACGCGGAGTGAAGCGGTGATGTCGGGATTTCTTCCGGTACCACCTTTGGCGGAACGCGTTCAGTGGAAGTTCCGCCCCTTCGGCATGACGCTGCCGGCGCGCCGCGCGGCCAGTCCGGCTTCGGCATCCGGTCGATCCGGCGGGTGGTTTCTCCTGCCTCGCTCGCGCGAGGGTGGCCCGTCATGGCCGCCTTCGTCAGCCGGCGCGGTGTATTTCAGCCTGGCCGCGCCTTCAGAAAGCGCCGCCAGACGCGGGGTGAGGTCGGTGATCCGTTCCGCGACGATATGGATGACGCCGGATGCCGATTGCAGCCGGCCATCGACCCGCACCAGCCGCGCGCCCATCACGACGGAACGGAAGCGGTCGAAGGTCTTCTTCCAGACGATGACATTGGCAATGCCTTCCTCGTCCTCCAGCGTCATGAAGATGACGCCCTTGGCCGAGCCCGGCCGCTGGCGCACCAGAACGAGGCCGGCGACCGACAGGCGCCGGCCATTGGGGAATGAAGTGAGATGGCCGCTCGGCGTGATCTTTTCCCGGTCGAATTCCTTTCGCAGGAAGGAGACCGGATGCGCCTTCAGCGAGAGGGAGAGCGTCCGGTAGTCCTGGATGACATGTTCGCCCGCCGGCATTGCCGGCAATGACATATGCGGCTCGCGGTCTTGCAGTTTCAGCCCGGGTTGCTCGAAGAGCGGCAGCCGTTCGGCGGCGGACTTCTCGTCCAGTCCCCGGGCGGCCCATAAGGCCGCACGGCGATCCAGATCCAGCGAGCGGAAAGCATCCGCCTCGGCAAGGCGTTCGATCACGGCGCGCTTCAGGCCCGAACGCAGCCACAGGTCGCGGACGGATTCGTAGCCTTTGCCGCGATTGTCTACCAGCGCTTTCATGTCGTCCTCGGCAAGGCCCTTCACTTGCCGGAAACCGAGGCGCATGGCGTGGCGGGTGCGGATCACGCCACGCATTCCGGCATGGCGGGGCGCGACCCTGCCGGGATCGAAAGGAGCGGCCTCCAGCGTGCAATCCCAGTCGGAAAGGTTGATGTCGACATTCCTGACCTCGACGCCATGCTCGCGCGCGTCGCGCACGAGCTGGCCCGGCGCATAGAAGCCCATGGGCTGGGAATTGACGAGCGCGGCGCAGAAGATGTCGGGATAATAGGTCTTGAACCAGGCCGAGGCATAGACGAGCAGGGCGAAGGATGCGGCATGGGCTTCGGGGAAGCCATACTCGGCGAAGCCCTTGATCTGGTTGAAACAGCGCTGGGCGAAGGCGAGGTCGTAGCCTCGCTGCACCATGCCGTCGATCATCCGCTTTTCATAATCCTTGATCGTGCCGGTGCGTTTGAAGGTAGCCATGGCGCGGCGCAACTGGTCGGCCTCGCCGGGCGAGAAACCGCCAGCCTCGATGGCGATCTTCATGGCCTGTTCCTGGAACAACGGCACGCCAAGCGTCCTGACGAGGATTTGCCTGATCGTCTCGTTTGGATAGTCAACCGGGTCCTTGCCTTCTCGCCGACGCAAATATGGATGCACCATGTCGCCCTGGATCGGACCGGGTCGCACGATCGCCACCTCGATGACGAGATCGTAGAAACAGCGCGGCTTGAGGCGCGGCAGCATCGACATCTGCGCCCGGCTTTCGATCTGGAACACGCCGATCGTGTCGGCCCGGCAGATCATGTCGTAGACGTCTTCCTCCTCTTTCGGGATGGTATCGAGGGTCAGTCGCTCTCCATGATCGTCCAGATAGTGGTTCTCCTGAAGGTCGAAGCAGCGGCGCAGGCAGGACAGCATACCTAGGGCGAGGACATCGACCTTGATCATCTTGACGGCGTCGAGATCGTCCTTGTCCCATTCGACCATTCGGCGTTCCTCCATCGCCGTCCGGACGACAGGCACCATTTCGTCCAGCCGGTCCCGGGTGATGACGAAGCCACCGACATGCTGTGTCAGATGGCGCGGGAAACCCAGAATATCGTTGGCGCGATCGATGACGTGGCGTGTGACCGGATCGATCTTGTCGAGCCCGGCAGCTCCGGTTTCCTTCTCTCCCAGTTGGGAAGAGGACCAGCCCCAGATCGAACTCGACAGGGCGGCCATCACATCCTGAGAGAGCCCCATCGCCTTGGCAACCTCGCGCAAGGCCGACCGCCCCCGATAGGAGATGACGGCGGCAGCAAGTGCCGTCCGTTTATGGCTGTAGGTTTCATAGACATAGGCCATGACCTCGTCGCGGCGGTCATGCTCGAAGTCGACATCGATGTCGGGCGGCTCCTCCCGTTCAGTGGAGATGAAGCGTTCGAAAACTGCCTGAACACCCATGAGATGGGGATCCACCGCGGTCAGGCCGATGCAGTAGCAGATGACGGAATTGGCCGCTGAACCGCGGCCCTGGCAGAGAATGCCCCTGGAGCGCGCAAAGTTCACAATGTCGAGGACCGTCAGGAAATAGCGCGCATAGTTCTTGTCCGCGACGATGCCGAGTTCGTGACGGATGAGCGTCTTTATCTGTTCGGGTATGCCTTGCCGGTAATGCTTTGCTGCGCCCTCCCATGTCAGGCGTTCGAGCTCCTCTTGGGGTGCAAGGCCGGACTCGATCGGCTCGTCGGGGTAATTGTACTGGAGCGCATCGAGCGAGAATGCCAGTTCGCCGGCAAAGCGGATCGTCTCGGCCAGCGCTTGCGGATAGCGGCGGAACAGTCGCGCCATCTCCGCCGGCGGCTTGAGGTGGCGCTCGGCATTGGGGCTGAGGGCGAAACCAGCCTTCGCGACGGTCGTTTTCATCCGGATCGCGGTCAGCACATCCTGGAGCGGCCGGCGCATGGGCGAATGATAGAGCGCGTCGTTCACCGCCATCAGCGGCAGGCCGGCCGCCTGGGCCAGCGCCGCCGCCTGGGTGAGCCTGAACATGTCGTCGCCGCCATAAGCGGGCGCGGCGGCGAGGCGGGCAGCGGGGCCGAAGCGTTCCCTGCATCGGCGCAGGAAGGCGAGCGCCGTTTCCGGCGCGGCGAAAAGATCGGGCAGGATCGCGAGCGACATGTGATCGCCCCATTCAAAAAAATCCGCCAGCCGCAGGTCGGGATTGCCCTTCTCTCCGCGCTCATTGGCGACCGTCAGCATGCGGCACAGATGGCCCCAGCCCTTGCGGTCGCGCGGATAGGCGAGAATGTCGGGCGTTCCATCGGAGAAGACGAGCCGGCAGCCGGGGTGGAAGGGAAGGGTCACCGGTTCCGTGCTGCCCGGATGCAGGATGTGCTTCGACTGGCTCCAGGCGCGCACGACGCCCGCCACCGTGTTGCGGTCGGCAAGGCCCAGCGCGCGATGGCCGAGCAGGCTTGCCGAGGAGACCATCTCCTCCGGCTTCGATGCGGCGCGCAGGAAGGAGAAATTCGAACAGGCGGCAAATTCCACATAAGCCGTATCGGCGGGGATCTGGGGGCTCATGCGAAGAATCCGTGCATGAACCAGCGCGGCATGGCTGGCGTCGCGCCGTAGAGGCCCTGCCGGTAGATCCAGTAGCGGCGGCCGGCCTCGTCCTCGACGCGGAAATAGTCGCGCGGCGCTGCATCCCCGGCATCGCGCCACCATTCGGGCGCGATGCGCTCCGGCCCTTCGGCGCGTGCGATGCGATGGAGCACGCGCCGCCAGCGAAAGCGCAGCGGCGGGCCTTCGGGCACGTCCACGGCCGTGACATCGACAGGCTCGGGCCGCGCCAGGAGCCTGATGGGCCGTTCGAGGGATGTCGGCGCCGGGGCGTTGCCGCGGCGGTGTGGCGCCGGCCGGTCGGCATAGGGCGTTGCGACGACGGCGCGCTCGGGGATATGGCTCTCGCAAGGCTGCGGCAAGGTGAGCGCCCCGGCGCCAAGCCGCGCACGAAGCCTGTCCGCCAGATGGGCGATGGTCTCCTGGTCGTCCCGGCCGTCGCCGGCCAGATCACCCTGGTGGGTGTTGAAAGGCGCGGTCTCCAATGCGCAGAGGCGGACGAGCTCGAAGCCGAAGCCGGCATCGATGGCCTCGCCCAGCCCCGCTATGCGCTCGCGGAACAGCCGCCGGACCAGCGACGGCTCACGCAGGGGCCGCGCCGCGCCAACCCTGAGGCGCTGCACCACGCCATCGACACGGAACAGCACAAGCTCGATCAGCCGCATGCCTTCTCCCCTTCGCTCCAGATCGGCCTTCATCGTGACCGACAGGAGCCCGACGAGATGCTCCACATCCTCCGTGCGGATGACGGGTTCGGCCAGATGTCGTTCCACCGACAGGACCGCCACGGGCCGGCGCGGCGACACCGCCTCTTCCACCCGGCCCAGCGCCTGGTCGAGCCGCAGCAGGAGCGATGCGCCGAAGCGCCGGGTGAGCGGAGCGCGGGGCGCCATGGCGATCGTTTCCACCGTGCGCAGGCCGAGGCTTTCGAGGCTCCTGCACAATGCAGGCTCCAGGCGCAGCGCCGCAAGGCGCAGGCCGGCAAGCGCGTCTTCCTCCCCGCCTTGCGCGACCGGGACCGGATCGAGAAAACGCGCCGCCGCCCAGGCCATTCCGGGCGTGGAGGCCAGTCCGGCCTCCGCCCGGATGCCCTGAGAGGCCAATCGCCGCCGCACATCGTCGAGCATTGCCTGTTCGCCGTCGAACAGATGGACGCAGCCGGTGACGTCGAGGAAGAGCCCGTCCGGACCGGACAACGCCACCAGCGGCGTGTAGCGGTCGCACCAGTCGGCAATGGCGGCGAGCAGCCGGCTGTCCGCCGCCGCGTCGGATTCGACCACCTCGATATCGGGATGCATGGCGCGGGCATCGGCGATTCCCATGCCGGGCCGCAGGCCGCGGGCGAGCGCCAGATCGTCCAGCGCGGCGATGCGCTGGCTCTCGTTCTCGCGGATGCTGACGACGAGAGGCTGCCCGCCCTCAGGCGGCGCCTTTGAAAGCCAGCACCGCCCCAGCCTTGCCCGCAGGATGCGGGTGACCGGCAGATGCGGAAACCACAGCGCCATGATCCGGCGCTCTGACGGTGAAAGAAGGACGTTCGCGAAAGGCGCATTCATGGCTGTTCCATTCGAGGATGAAGATTGCGGAGGGGGCCAGGCGGCTGCGGGAGATGGTGACGGAAAAGGCGGGCGCGCCGATCGATCCTGCCAGCGGCCCCAAAAGCGTGCTGCGCTCCGCCGCCGGCGCCGGCCCCACGAGGAGGCGCACGGGTGCGGCGGTCGGTTCCGGCATCCCGGCCTGCCGCAGGAGATAAAGCGGCCGGCCCGCGGCCTGGGTGCGGCGATGCAGCCGCCGGGTCGCCGTCAGGTCGAGCTTGGGTGATATGCCGCGCACTTCCAGGAGAATCGCTGAAATGGCGGCCAGTGCCGCCGCTTCCTCGGCGATCCAGAGCGCGTCTTCCAGCTTGCGGGCCCGGGCGAAGAGAAGATTTTCGGCAGCAATGCCGAAGCGGTGGAGAATGCCCGGCGCATAGGGATTGCCTGCTTCGGCGAGGGGTTCGTCCGTCGCCACCCAGAGGAGCGGCATCGAGGTCCTGCCTGCCATCCGGGCGGCCAGCGCCAGCGCGAAACCCGCCACCGCGCCTGCGTCCCGCGTTTCGGTGCCATGGATCTCGGTCAGCGCCGCCCAGGGCAGCCCCCCGCCCAGGGCCGCGTCCAGACCCGACGCCCCGGTCGGCAGGCAGGTTCTTTCCAGCCGGCCGGCATGGCGTCGGACAATGCGGTTCGCATCGCCGTCCTCATCCGGCGCGACAAGGCGCTCCGGCAGCCTTCCCTCGATTTTTGCAATCGCATGGCGCAGGCCGCAAAGCGTCGCCTGCGCCGCAGCCGGCCCGGCCATGGCGTTGCCCCAGAGATTGTTCCTGTTATGTTCTTATGGATTCCAGAGCCGACCGGGAGAGTCAAGCCGACTCGGAAAGGAATTTATTCCCCGACAGACAATGGTGAACCGGCTTCTGGTCCGCCGGGTTTTCACCACCTTGTCCGAATCCCCTCGAAACATGGGCCTGCCCGGTCTATATGCGCGCCAGAGGTAATTCATGGCCCGCATCTACAAGACACGTGCCTGGCACGACCAGCTCTCCCCGTCGATCGAGGAATTCGAGCTTCTGGCGCTGGAAGCCTATGCGCATCTGCCCGGCGAATTCCGGCAACTCACCGGCGAGATCGTCATTCTGGTGGCGGAATTTCCGACCGACGAGATTATGGACGATCTGGCGCTGGAATCGCCTTTCGACCTGCTCGGCCTCTTCGAAGGCCGCGGCATCGCCGAGCGCTGGAACCCGCAGACCGGCGAGGGCCCCAACCGCATCACGCTCTATCGCCGCGCCATCCTCGACTACTGGTCGGAAAACGAGGAGACATTGGGCGACATCGTCACCCATGTGCTCATCCACGAGATCGGCCATCATTTCGGCCTGTCGGACGACGACATGCAGCAGATCGAGGCGGCGGCCGAGTAACCGCCGCGGCCTACTGTTCGCCAAGCTTCATGTCGGACGAATAATCCTTTCCCTCGACATCCTTCACCACCGCTTGCCCGCAGCGCATCGCGTTGGTGGACGGATCGAAGGCATAGGTGGGGGAGCCAAACAGGTGCCAGCCCTTGTCGAGCGCCTGCGAGACCTTGTGGCAGAAGCTGGAATCGTCAGGGCCGGTGAGGTAGCGGTAGAGGCGCATGGCGGGCTACTCCTGTCTTTGCCTATGCGTAGCACGATTTCCGCCTTTCACAGAACGCGGAAAATGCTCCATCGCGCGATCCGCGCGCAACGCGCTCTGCCGGAATTATTCGTCGATGAGCTGCCGCGCCTCGGAAGGCAGCATGATGGGAATGCCGTCGCGCACCGGATAGGCCAGCTTGGCCGCGACGGATATCAGCTCGTTGTTATCCGGATCCCATTTGAGCGGGGTGCGGGTGAGCGGGCAGGCAAGCAGTTCCAGCAGCTTCGGGTCGACGGTGCCGCTGCGGCCCGGCCGGGTGGCGGGCACGGTCATTGCAGGCCCGACTTGAAATCGTCGCGATCCCTGGCAAGCGCCATTTCGGTGATCGCGATGAGCGTTTCGGCGCGGGTCTTCAGGTCGGGCGCTTCCAGCAGCGCCTGCTTTTCCGCCGCGCCATAGGGCGCCATCATCGACAGGGCATTGACGAGGATGGCGTTCTCCGCCCGGCTGACGCTCTCCCAGTCGGCCTCCAGCTCATTGGCCTCGAGATAGGCGCGGAACGCCTTGAGGAGCGCAGTGCGGTCCACCTCCGCAGCTCCGTCATCGGGGTCGAGATCGTGCAGGAAGAGGCGGGTGCGGCATTGCCGGAAGGGCGTGCGCACCTCGATCTCCCTGTCGATGCGGTAGCGGCAGACGCCCTGCAGCGAAATGAGATAGCGGCCGTCGCCGGTTTCGGCGAAGGAGGTGACCCGTCCGATGCAGCCCACGGCGCAGAGCTCCGGCTCGCCATCGTTGCGCAGCGCGCCGTCCAGCCGCGGCTGGACCATGCCGATCAGCCTGTCGCCGGCCAGCGCATGGTCGATCATTTCGAGATAGCGTGGCTCGAAAATATTGAGCGGCATGCGGCCGCCCGGCAGGAGAAGCGCGCCGGCAAGGGGAAAGACCGGTACCGTCTCCGGCAGGTCGGCTTCCTTGAGATATCGAGCATTCCCGGCGCGCATCGTCGTCGCGTCTCTCTCTATCGACACCACCCTGTCCCGCAGGCGATGCCCCTCAGGAAAACAGCAGCGAAGACAGCTTGCGCCGCGCGGCGAGCGTGACCTCGTCGGTTGGTCCCCAGGCTTCGAAGAAGGTGACAAGCTGGCTGCGGGCCTTGTCGTCTTCCCATGCCCTGTCGGCCTTCACGATCTCCAGCAGGCTATCGGCGGCCGCCATGCGGTCGCCCTGCGCATTCTGGATCAAGGCAAGGTCGAAGCGCGCCTGATGGTCCTTGGGATTGGCGGCGAGGCGGCGTTCGAACTCGCTCGGGTCGCCGAGTTCCGCGGCCTCGCGCGCTAGCCGCATCTTGGTGCGGATGGCGGCCACGGCGGGCGCATCGCTTTTGTCGGCCGGGATACCGTCGAGCACGCTCTGTGCCGCCGGGACATTGCCGGCGTCGAAAAGGATATCCGCCAGGGCGGCTGCGGCCTCCGCATGAGCCGGGTCATGCTCCAGCACGGTGGAATAGAGCTGGATCGCGCTGTTCAGGTCGCCCATCTCGCGCGCCTGGGCGGCGGCGGCCATGGCCTCGTCGAGAGCGGCGGCGCCATCGTCCGGTCCAGCGAGCTTGTCGATGAAGTCGTTGATCTGGGTCTCGGGCACAGCACCCATGAAGCCGTCGACGGGCTGGCCGTCCTTGAAGGCGATGACGGCTGGAATCGACTGGATGCCGAGTTGGCCGGCAATGGACGGATGCTCGTCAATGTTCATTTTGACCAGCTTCACGCGCCCGCCGGCGGCATTGACGGCCTTTTCCAGCACCGGGGTGAGCTGCTTGCAGGGGCCACACCATGGCGCCCAGAAATCGACCAGAACGGGCTGCTGGCGCGATTCCTTGATGACGTCGGTGGTGAAGTTTGCCGTCGTGGTGTCCTTGATCAGGGCGCCTGCCGCGCCCTCCGCCAGGGTCCCGTTTCCGACAATCGTATTGTTATCCATTCCGCTGCCTTTTTGTTTTTCCGCGCGGTCGCAGCCCGCAGAATTACCCGTAAATGTGGCGATCACGCCGTCAGTTTCAAGATTTTCGCCTCATGGCCGGCCGCTGCGATGAAGCGCAGAAGATCGTCGCGCGCAATGGTGGTCGTCGCCGTATTGACCAGAGGATGCGTATTGATCGCATGGCTTTCCATCAAGCCGGCATCGAGGAAGGCCGTGACCTTGCCGGCCGTGTCGTTGATCAGGCCGAAGACGGTCACCGAACCGGGCAGGACGCCCAGCAGTTCATACAGGACTTCTGGCTTGCCGAAGGAAACGCGGCCGGATGCGCCGATGACATGATGAATCTGCTTGAGATCGACGGTGGCGTCTTCCTCCACGGTGAGCAGGAAATGCCTATCCTTGCGGTCGCGCAGGAAGAGGTTCCTGGTGTGGCCGCCGGGAATCTCGCCACGCAGCGCCTGCGAATCCGCCACCGTATGGAGCGGCGCATGGTCGACGGTGGTCGTATGGATGCCCAGCCGGTCGAGAAAGTCAAAGAGCTCTTGGCGGGTGGCTGGCATCCTGGTGTTCCGGCTCGTCGAAGCTGCGTTCTCATACCGTGTTTCACGCAATGAATGAAGCGCGGCACGCCGATTGACGGAACGTCATTTCCTTGTTGCAATCGCAGGGGAGTTCGGCCATATAGGCGCGGCTTGCGGCCGTGGCCGCACGAGCGGGTGTAGCTCAGGGGTAGAGCACAACCTTGCCAAGGTTGGGGTCGAGGGTTCGAATCCCTTCGCCCGCTCCAAAAATCAGCAATGATTTCAAGCATCTAACAAGCGCCCTACGGGGCGCTTGTTGCTTCCCCAGCCCCTCCTTGCAAAGCGGGGAAGCAGGGGGGAAGCACGAGGAAGCAAATTCCAGCGTGCCGCAGCGCACAATCGGCGACTCGCGAAGACCCCGCCGTTCCGCTCTCTTCCGCCAATCGACCACCGATTCGACTCCTTGCTTTCCGCCGCCTTCGCGCGGCAGCGCGACCTTGCGCGCTTCGATTGCTCTGGTTATATTACTGGAAACATTTCTGGAGATCAACCTTGGGAAGCTCGCAGCGCCGCGCAATTCAAAACTATCGCTCCCGCCTCAGCGAGAAGGGCCTTGTGCGTTTCGAGGTGCTCGGCCGCGACACCGATCGCGACCTTATCCGGTCGCTCGCCAAACGTCTTACTGAGGACACGCCCGAAGCCTCGCGGCTCCGTTCTGCCGTCAGCAAGAGCATGGCCGTCGACGGCTCGAAGAAGGGTGGCATCCTCGCCGCGCTGCGGCGCTCCCCGCTGGTCGGCGCCGACCTCGATCTCAAGCACCCTTACGAAGAGGGTCGCGAGATCGACATCTAATGCGCTATCTGCTCGACACGGACATCATCAGTAATGTTACGAAGCCTTCGCCAT
>DATMGE010000027.1:0-12265 GCA_035555795.1 Rhizobiaceae bacterium
CGTCCAGCGTCTTGGCCAACCATTCGGCGCCGGCGGCGCCGTAGGCCTTCTGGTCGATGCCAACATAAAGCGCGTCGGGCGAGGAGACCTCGGCATCGGTGGCAATGACCAGGATGCCGGCTTCCTTGGCCTGCGCGAAGACCGGGTCGAAGGCGGTCGGGCTGTTTGGATTGATGATGATCGCGTTGACGCCTTCATTGATGAAGTTGCGCACATGGGCGATCTGGCCGGGCACGTCGACATTGGCGCTCTGCACCACCACCTCGACATTGTGGCCCTTTTCCTTCCAGGCGGCCGCGGCGGCCTGTGCTTCCTCGATCATCTGCGTGCGCCATTCGGAGCCGACCCAGCCATTGGAAAGGCCGATCTTGAAGTCGTCTGCACTGGCGGAGAATGCCGTGACCGCGATGGCGGCGACGGTGGAGAATGCGATTGCGGTGATCTTCTTCATTTTCGTCCTCCCGAAACTGAACGGAAAGCATGATAATCATGGAATGAAATCGATTTCAATCGGTGGATAGGAGGGTTTTCCGTTTCGCATATACGAGGCGGCCGTTTCCGCGCGCGCAGGCCGATTGACACCTCCTGAAAAGATTATCATGTTAACAAATGCGGCACCGAAATGCCGCCGGCAATCTGGGAGGAGAGCCAATGCAGACACCCGTCCTCATCGTGGGCGCGGGGCCGGTCGGACTGACCGCCGCGATCGATCTGGCATGGCGCGGCATCCCGTCTGTCATCGTGGAAACGCGCTATCCGGGCGAGCCGCCGCCGGTGAAATGCAATCATGTCGCCTCCCGCACCATGGAGACCTTCCGCCGCCTCGGCTTCGCCGCCGATGTGCGTGCCGCCGGCCTTCCGTCAGACTTCCCCAATGACGTCGTCTTCCTCACCACCTCGACGGGGATGGAACTCGGCAGGGTGCTCATCCCCTCGGTGGACGAGCGCGCGAACGGCCCGATGGACGGCTATATCGACAGTTTCTGGCCGACCGCCGAGCCGCCGCACCGGATCAACCAGATTTATCTCGAGCCGGTCATCTTCGCCCATGCCAGCAAGCAGAAGCTCATCACCATTTTGAACCGCACGCGGCTCGAAAGCTTCGCGCAGGACGAGAGCGGCGTCACCGCGCAGCTGCTCGACCTGGAGAGCGGCACGCAGAAGACGGTCCGCGCCGACTGGATGCTGGCCTGCGACGGCGGACGCTCCGGCGTACGCAAGGCGCTCGGCATCAAGCTGGAAGGGCAGGCCGAGATCGCGCGCTATCTCTCAACCCATGTCCGTGCGCCGAAACTGCTCGGCCTGATGGATGGGCGTCGACGCGGCTGGATGAACCATGCCTATAATGGCCGCCGCACCGGCAATGCCGTGGCGATCGACGGCAAGGAAGAGTGGCTGGTGCATGCGCATTTGAAGCCGCATGAGAAGGATTTTTCCGCCATCGACCGCGATCGCGCTATCCGCGACGTGCTGGGGGTGGACGACGATTTCGAATATGAGGTGCTGAGCAAGGAAGACTGGATCGCGCGGCGGCTTGTGGCGGAGCGCTTCCGCGAGGACCGCGTCTTCCTCTGCGGCGACGCTGCCCATATCTGGATCCCCATCGCCGGCTACGGCATGAATGCCGGCATCGCCGACGTGATGAACCTCACCTTCTCGCTGGCGGGCCATATAAGCGGCTTCTTCGACGCGGCGATCCTCGACACCTATGAGATCGAGCGCCACCCGATCACCGACCAGCTTTCGCGCTTCGTCGGCGGGCTGGGTGGCAAGGTGGTCAAGCAGCGCAACGCCTACGGCCCCGAGATCGAGGAAATCGGGCCGGAAGGCGACAGGCTGCGCGCCGAGCGCGGCGAGGAGCTGATCGCGCTCAACGCTCCGCAATATTGCTGCGCGGGCCTCAATTTCAGCTACAGCTACGACACGTCGCCGGTCATCTTCCACGATGGCGAGGCCCCGCCGCCCTATTCGCTGGGCACCTATGAGCCGTCGACCGTGCCCGGCGCGCGGGCACCGCATTTCATGCTGGAAGACGGCCGCTCGCTCTACGACGCCTTCGGCCCATGGTTCACGCTGCTGCGCTTCGATCCGACCGCCGATGTAAGCGCGCTGACGGACGCCGCTTCCGCCGCCGGCATGCCGGTGCATGTGCTCGACGTGACGGAGGCCGATGCCGGAAAGCTCTACCGCCACCGCATGGTGCTGTGCCGCTCGGACCAGCATATCGTGTGGCGCGGCGATGAACTGCCCGCCGATTGCCGCGAGATGATCGAGGTGCTTGCAGGCCGCCGGATGAGCGCACGCAAGGCGCAGGCCGCCGCGGCCTGAAAAAACCTTGCAGCCCGGCGGAAATCAAGACGCTCAGTTCAACGGGATGTCGTTGTCTGCCTTGTCGGCCTGATAGACCTGCGAGAGCGCGTCGTACTGGTCCGAGATTTGGGCGATGCGGGCTTCGGCTCCGCTCCTTTCGTCGGCAGGCAGCGCACGGGCCAGATGGCGCAGCGCGAAGCTTTTCCAATAGGCGTTTTCGGTATTGTAGCCGCCGGGGTCGAGCCGGAAGACCTCCTTGAGGATGTTCAGGTCGTGGGGGATGGCGAAGCTGTCGCGGGAATCCTCGTGGCTGAACAGGTAATAGAAATTGTCGAAGCCGGTCCAGGTGATGGCCGACAGGCACAGCGAGCAGGGCTCGTGGGTGGCAAGGAAGATGCAGTCGCGCGTATCGGGCCGGTCGGCCTTCGGCAGTTCGTAGAAGCGCTTCAGCGCGTGCATCTCGCCATGCCAGAGCGGATTTTCCGTCTCATTGTTGGTTTCGGCGATGACCACGGACAGGTCGCTCTTACGCAGGATCGCGGCGCCGAAGAGCTTGTTGCCGGCCGCCACGCCGGCGCGGGTCTTTGGGACAATGTCGTGCTCGATCACGTCGAAGAGCCGGTTGACCAGCGATGTGTCGGACATGATTTCAAGCCTCCGGAAGGCGGATTTCATAGGGCTCGGGGAAAAGATGTTCCTCGAGATTGTTGCCGTCGCCGCCACGGTCGACCACCAGAAAATCCTGCGGTGCGCCGATGGGCGTCAGCACCGCATGCCAGCGGTTGCGCGGATAGTTGACGCCCTGTCCGGGCCGTGTGACGAAGGCCTGCGGCTCGCCCGGTCCCTCCGGCGTGTCGGCGCAGACCACGACGAGGAAGGGTGCGGGCGACAGCGGCATGAATGCCTGGCTGCCGAGCGGGTGGCGCTCCACCAGCTTCAGCGGCAGCGGAAAGGCATAAGGCTGGCCGCGAAACAGCGAGACCAGCACGCGCGGGTTCGGCCCCTCGGCCTCCACCTTCGCCAGATCGTGGACGCGCTCGCACATGCCGCCATTGATGGGAAAGCGCTGCGGTCCGTCCATGTCGATGACGTTGCCGAAGGGCGCGAAGGCTTCGCGGGTGAGGGCGCGCGCGGTGATGGCGCGCGTCAACGGAAGGTTCCGCCCAGCTTGGGATGGCGGTTCACGTCCTTGTAGAGCAGGTAGCGGAAAGGCCCCGGACCACCGGCATAACAGGCCTGCGGGCAGAAGGCGCGCAGCCACATGAAGTCGCCCGCCTCGACCTCCACCCAGTCCTGGTTGAGCTTGTAGACTGCCTTGCCCTCCAGAACGTAGAGTCCATGCTCCATCACATGGGTCTCCTCGAAGGGGATCAGCCCACCCGGCTTGAAGGTGACGATGGTGACATGCATGTCGTGGCGCAGGTCGGCGGGATCGACGAAGCGCGTCGTCGCCCAGGCGCCATTGGTGTCCGGCATGGCGACGGGCACAAGGTCGTTCTCGTTCAGGAACAGCGGATCGGGCGCGTCCAGCCCTTCCACGAAGTCGTATTCCTTGCGGATCCAGTGGAAGCGCGCGGTCTGCGCTCCGCCGTTGCGCAGCGTCCAGCCGCTTGCTGGCGGCAGGTAGGCGTAGCCTCCCGGCGTCAGCATATGGCGCTCGCCGTCGAGAGTGACGGTGATCTCGCCCTCGACCACGAAGAGCACGGCTTCCGCGCTTGCGTCCGGCTCTGGCCGGTCGCTGCCGCCGCCGGGCGCGACCTCCATGATATATTGTGCGAATGTTTCGGCGAAGCCCGACAGCGGCCGCGCCAGAATCCATGCGCGCGTCTTGTCCCAGAAGGGGAGGAGGCTGGCGACGATGTCGCTCATCACGCCTTTCGGGATCACCGCATAGGCGTCGGTGAAGACCGCCCGGCCGGTATGGATCTGGGTCTGGGGCGGCAGGCCGCCCGTCGGCGCATAATAGCTGGCGCGGTTCATCGGGCCTGCTCCGGGAGAATGTCCTTGAGGCGCAGCAGGGCGATCTTCTCGACCTGCCGGCAGGCGGTGGCGAATTCGGCGTCGCGATCATTGTCGAGCCGTTCGCCGAATGCGTCGAGGATCGCGCCCTTCGTCAGGCCCTTCACCGCGATGATGAAGGGGAAGCCGAATTTCGCGACATAGTCGGCATTGAGGCGCGTGAAGGTCTCGCGTTCCGCATCCGTCAACGCATCGAGCCCGGCGGAAGACTGCTCGGCGGCCGATTCCGGTGTCAGCCGCTTCGCCTGCGCCAGCTTGCCGGCAAGGTCGGGATGCGCCTTCAATATGCCGAGCCGTTCCTCTTCGCTGGCCGAGCGGAAGATGCGCGCCAGCGCATTATGCAGCCCGGTGGCGCTGTCATGCGCGGCGCCCAGTTCGAGATTGCTGGCGCGCTCGGCGATCCACGGCGAATGCTCGAAGACGCCGCCGAACCTGGCGACGAAATCCTCGCGGTCCATGCGGCTGGGGCGCAGCTTGGGTGCGTAGGGATGGGTCGCGATCCAGTGCCGCGCAATGTCCATGCGCGTGGCGACCCATGCGTCGTCGAAGGATTTTACATAGTCGATGAAGCGCTGGAGCGAGGCCGCGCGGCCCGGACGGCCGATCAGGCGGCAGTGCAGGCCGACGCTCATCATCTTCGGCCGCCCCGCCGCGCCCTCGGCGCGCAGCGTGTCGAAGGCATCGCGCAGATAGGCGAAGAACTGGTCGCCGGAATTAAAGCCCTGCGCGGTGGCGAAGCGCATGTCGTTGGCGTCGAGCGTATAGGGGATGACGAGCTGCGGCGGGATGGCATTGCCGTGCCCATCATGGTCGAGCCAGTAGGGCAGGTCGTCGTCATAGGTGTCGGAAATCCAGGTGAAGCCGCCTTCCTCCGCCGCCAGCCGCACCGTATTGGCGGAAGAGCGCCCGACATAGAGGCCGGCGGGGCGCTCGCCCGTCACTTCCGCATGCAGGCGGATCGCCTCAAGGAGGTCGGCGCGCTCCACGTCGGGATCGTGATCGCGATAGTCGATCCAGCGCAGGCCGTGCGAGGCGATCTCCCAGCCGGCTTCCTGCATTGCGGCGACCTGATCCGGCGAGCGGGCGAGCGCGGTGGCTACGCCGAACACGGTGGCTGGAATGTTGGCGGCGGTGAACATGCGGTGCAGGCGCCAAAAGCCGGCGCGCGCGCCATATTCATACATGGATTCGATGTTCCAGTGGCGCTTGGCCGGCCAAGGCACCGCACCCACGACATCCGACAGGAAGGCTTCGGAAGCCGCGTCGCCATGCAGGATGCAGTTCTCTCCGCCTTCCTCGTAATTGACGACGAACTGGACGGCGACCTTGGCCCCGCCCGGCCATTTCGCATCCGGCGGATTGGCGCCGTAGCCCCGCATATCCCTTACGTAACGCATGTCGCAACCGTCTCCTGAGCGCGCCGAAGATAATCCATGGACAGTGCTCGATTTCCCAGCAAAAATTTGAAAGAGTTTCGAGGGCATTTCCGGCCTGGAGGGCTTATCGCGCGGCTGCGCGTGGCCCACTATCGCCGGAACATGCATCGGAGGCACGATTGACCCAGTCTTTTGGGACGCAGGCAGCGGGCGGAAGGCTCACCACCCACGTGCTCGATACCGCGGCCGGACGGCCGGCGGCAGGGCTAAAGATCTGGCTCTATCGGGTCAGCGGTAATTCGCACCGCAAGATCAGGGAAGCGGTGACCAATGCGGACGGCCGCTGCGACGCGCCGCTGCTTCAAGGCAAGGAATTCCAGCCGGGCCAATATGAGCTCGTCTTTTTCGCCGGCGACTATCTGCGTGCGAGCGGCGCGGAACTGCCCGACCCGCTGTTCCTCGACCAGGTGCCGATCCGCTTCGGCATGGCCGAGCATGCGCATTATCACGTGCCGCTGCTGATCTCGCCCTATGGCTATTCGACCTATCGGGGGAGTTGAGTGATGCAGGTCCGCACGCATATTCGCTTCCTGCTCAATGACGAGACGATCGAGACGGGCAATGTGCGTCCCGACGAGACCCTGCTCGACTTCCTGCGCCTGCGGCGTTCGCTGCGCGGCACCAAGGAAGGCTGCGCGGAAGGCGATTGCGGCGCCTGCACGGTGCTGGTCGGGCGGCTGGCCGGCGACAGGCTGGTCTATGAGGCGGTCAATGCCTGTATCCGCTTCGTCGGTTCGCTGGACGGCTGCCATGTGGTGACGGTGGAGCAGCTGCGCGGTGCCGATGGCGGGCTGCATCCGGTGCAGCAGGCGATGGTGGACTGGCACGGCTCGCAATGCGGCTTCTGCACGCCGGGCTTCGTCATGTCGCTCTACGGGCTGTGGATGAACAGGCCGCGCCCCACCGTGCACGAGGTGGAAAAGGCTTTGCAGGGCAATTTGTGCCGCTGCACGGGCTATGAGCCGATCGTGAAGGCGGCTCTGGCGATCTCCGACTACGGCAGGCTGGAAGCGGACTTTTTGATGCGCGAGCGCACTGCGGTGACGGCAAGGCTTGCCGCGCTGCGCGATGGCGCACGCGTCGAGGTCGGCAGCGGCAAGAACCGCTTCTTTATTCCGTCGAGCGTGGACGACCTGGCTTCCGTCGTCGCGGCGGAGCCCGGCGGGCGCATCGTCGCCGGCTCTACCGATGTGGGGCTGTGGGTGACGAAGCAGATGCGCGACATCGCGCCGGTCGTTTTCATCGGCGGACTGGACGAATTGCGACGCATCGCGGTCCATCCCGACCGGATCGAGATTGCGGCAGGCGTTAGCTATACGGACGCCTTCGAGGTGCTTTCGCAGCATGTGCCGGCGCTCGGCGCGCTGATCGACCGGATCGGTGGCGAACAGGTGCGCAATATGGGCACAATCGGCGGCAATATCGCCAACGGATCGCCGATCGGCGATATGCCGCCGCCCTTGATCGCGCTCGGCGCGACGCTGACGCTGCGTAAAGGCGACACGCGACGCACCATCGCGCTCGAGGATTTCTTCATCGACTACGGCAAGCAGGACCGCGCGCCCGGCGAGTTGGTGGAGATGGTCTCAGTACCGCTGCCGGCGCAAACCGCGCATTTCGCCGCCTACAAGGTGACCAAGCGGCGCGACGAGGACATCACCGCCACGCTCGGCGCCTTCAACCTCACTGTCGACGCCGATGGCGTGGTGGCATCGGCTCGCATCGCCTATGGCGGCATGGCGGCGACGCCGAAGCGCGCCCGCACGGTCGAGGCGGTGCTAGTCGGCAAGGCGTGGAACGCCGCGACGGTCGAGGCCGCGCTGCCGGCCTATGAAGCCGACTTCAAGCCCCTCTCCGATATGCGGGCGTCGGCCGCATATCGCATGCTGGTGGCGAAGAACCTGCTGAAACGCTTCCTGCTGGAAACCAGCGGCACGCAAAAGCCGTTTACAGGCGGGCGAGGGCGGCGTGATGTGCGATCCGGTTGCCGTCGGTGTGCTGAAATCACCCCCACCCCTCACCCCTCCCCACAAGGGGGAGGGGGTCGCCAGCGTCTCAGAATCCCCTTCCCCCTTGTGGGGAGGGGTGAGGGGTGGGGGTTTCCCGGCGCAAGGTCTCGTGGCGTGGGTGCAGTCATGAACAAGCACACGCTCCCGGATCTGAAGGCGGCGAAAATCGCCGGCGGGGTGCATGCCGACCCGCGCCACGATTCCGCGCACAAGCATGTCACCGGGCAGGCGGTCTATATCGACGACATTCCCGAGCCGGCGGGCACGCTGCATGCGGGGCTCGGCCTGTCGAACGTCGCCAATGGCGCGATCCGCGCGATGGACCTGTCGGCGGTGCGGGCCGCGCCCGGCGTCGTCGCGGTGCTGACGGCGGCCGATATTCCCGGCGAGAACGACATATCGCCGTCGGGCATGCATGACGATCCCGTGCTGGCAGATGGCGCGGTGGCCTTTCACGGCCAGCCGATCTTCTGCGTCGTCGCCCGCACGCGCGACCAGGCGCGGCGCGCGGCACGGCTCGCAAAAGTGGACTATGACGAGCGGCCGGCACAAGTCGGCATCACAGAGCTCGATCCCGCGACCGCGCGGCAGGTAGCGACGCCGCTGACCTTGAAGCGCGGCGATGTCGCCAAGGCGCTTGACGAAGCGCCACGGCGCATCAAGGGCCGCATGTGGCTGGGCGGGCAGGACCATTTCTACCTCGAAGGGCAGGTGTCGCTCGCTGTGCCGGGCGAGGACGACGAGATGACCGTCTACTGCTCGACGCAGGGGCCGAGCGAGACGCAGCACATGGTCGCCCATGCGTTGGGCGTGCCGTCAAACGCCGTCACCGTCGAGGTGCGGCGGATGGGCGGCGGCTTTGGCGGCAAGGAGACGCAGGCGAACCAGTGCGCGGCGCTCGCGGCGGTCGCCGCCCGGAAGCTCGGCCGCGCCGTCAAGATCAGGCTCGACCGCGACGAGGACATGACCGCAACGGGCAAGCGGCACGATTTCTCCATTGATTATGATGTCGGCTTCGACAAGGAAGGCCGCATCCTCGGCGTCGATTATACATTCGCGCTGCGTGCGGGCTTCTCGGCCGATCTGTCGGCGGCGGTGGGAGACCGGGCGTTGTTCCATTGCGACAACGCCTATTTCCTGCCGCATGTGGAGGCCCGCTCCGCGCTGCTTTTCACCAATACGGTGTCGAATACCGCCTTTCGCGGCTTCGGTGGGCCGCAGGGCATGGTTGGTGCCGAGCGCGTCATCGACGAGGTTGCATTCGCGGTGGGCAAGGACCCGCTCGAGATCCGCAAGCTGAATTTCTACGATCCGATGGGCGCTGAGGGCAGCCGCAACCTGACGCCCTACCATCAGAAGGTCGAGGATTGCATTATCCAGCGCATCGTCGACGAGCTGGAGGAAAGCGCCGACTATGTCGGCCGCCGCCGCGAGATCGCGGCGTTCAACGCCAACAGCGACTATGTGAAGCGCGGGCTGGCGCTGACGCCGGTGAAGTTCGGCATCTCCTTCACCAAGACGGAGTCCAACCAGGCCGGTGCGCTGGTGCATGTCTATGCAGACGGCTCCGTGCACATGAACCATGGCGGCACGGAGATGGGGCAGGGGCTGCATCTCAAGGTGGCGCAGGTCGTCGCGGAAGAATTCCAGATCGACCTTTCGCGCGTGAAGATCACCGCCACGACGACAGCCAAGGTGCCCAACACCTCGCCGACCGCCGCCTCCTCGGGCGCGGACCTGAACGGCATGGCGGCGCAGAACGCGGCGCGGCAGATCAAGGACCGGCTATGCGATTTCGCCGCCGAGACATACGGCCTGCCCAAGGATCAGATCATCTTCCTGCCCAACCGCGTGCGCGTGGGCAATCAGGAAATCCCTTTCGATGAACTGATAAAGCAGGCCTATATGGCACGGGTGCAGCTCTCGGCCGCCGGCTTCTACAAGACGCCGAAGATTCATTGGGACCGGGCCAAGGGGCGGGGCCACGCCTTCTACTACTACGCCTATGGCGCCGCCTGTTCGGAGGTGTCCGTCGACATCCTGACCGGCGAATATGTGGTGGAGCGCACCGACATCCTCCACGATGTCGGCAGGTCGCTCAATCCCGCCATCGACATCGGCCAGATCGAGGGCGGCTTCATCCAGGGCATGGGCTGGCTGACGACCGAGGAACTGGTCTGGGACGACAAGGGCCGGCTGCGCACCCATGCGCCGTCCACCTACAAGATACCGCTCGCCTCCGACCGGCCGAGGATCTTCAACGTGGCGCTGACCGACTGGAGCCAAGCTTACGAGCCCACCATCCACAGGTCCAAGGCGGTGGGCGAGCCGCCGCTGCCGCTCGGCCTGTCGGTGCTGCATGCCTTGTCTGATGCGGTCGCCAGCGTGGCGGATCACAGAATCTGCCCGCGCCTCGACGCACCGGCCACGCCCGAGCGCGTGCTGATGGCGGTGGAGCGGCTGAGAGCTGAGGCCGTTGCAGGGCGATGAGCGCGGCGGCGGAGCGGCTCCGGACCTTCCTTGTCGATTGGCCGGATATCGCCGTGGTCGAGGTGCGCGAGGCGGCGGGCTCCACGCCGCGCGAGGCAGGGAGCTGGATGCTCGTCTCGGCCGGTGCCATCTTCGGCACGATCGGCGGCGGGCAGCTCGAATTCATGGCGATCGACCGGGCGCGGCAGATGATCGCCGCCGGGCCGACGACCGACCTGCTCGACATTCCGCTCGGACCGGAAATCGGCCAGTGCTGCGGCGGGCGCGTCAGGATCGACATCGCGGTCGCTGATACCGAACTGCGCGCGGCGATCCCGCAGCGGATCCTTGCCGAGGAAGCGATGCAGCCGCATGTCTATCTCTTCGGCGGCGGCCATGTCGGGCATGAGCTGGCGCTGGCGCTCGCCCTTTTGCCACTCAACGTTACCGTGGTGGAGACGCGTGCCGAGGCGCTGGACGGGTTGCCGCCATCGGTCACGTCCCTGCTGACGCCGGTGCCTGAAGAAGCCGTGCGCGCCGCGCGGGCGGGCTCGGCCTTCGTGGTCATGACGCACGACCATGCGCTCGATTTCCTGATCGTCGGGGAAGCGCTGAAGCGGGCCGACGCCGCCTATGTCGGCATGATCGGCTCCAAGACGAAACGCGCCACCTTCCGCAACTGGTATCTGCGCGAGGCCGGGGGTGCGGATGCCGATCTCGCCCGCCTTGTCAGCCCGATCGGCGGCGACAGGCTGCGCGACAAGCGCCCCGCCGTCATCGCCGCACTGGCCGCCGCGGAGATCGCAACCGCGCTTCTCGTGGCAGGCTAAAGCGCGCCGCCCCTCATCCGGCTGCCGCCACCTTCTCCCCGTTCACGGGGAGAAGTGCCCGGCAGGGCGATGAGGGGCGGCGCAAACGTCGAAGGGCGCTCTGGCTCGCATAGCGCGACGCGCAAACCAGCCATCAGGCATCGAGCGAATTCCCGCCCGCCCGAAATGTGGCGGAACCTTGACGCGCCTGCGTTGTTATTCCCCTGTCACAACAGAGGAAACACCCCCATGCACGGCATCATCTATCTCGTCGGCCTCGTCGTCATCGTGCTCGCCGTTCTGTCGCTGCTTGGCCTTCGCTGAGCGGTGCGGGCCGGCGGCCTCACTGAAAAAGAAGCCAAATCCTGAGGTTCGAACATGTCCATCCACGATGAAACAGTGACGGTGGTCGCGGCTCCTGCAACCGACAATGACCGCTCCTATATCGACTGGCCCGCCATTCTCGCGGGGACCTTCCTTGCCACCGCGATCTCCTTCGTGCTGCTCACCTTCGGCTCGGCGATCGGCCTGTCCATGACGTCCGCGCATGAGGGCGAGGGCGTGTCGCTGTTCTGGTTCGCCATTATCGGCGGGCTTTGGCTGTTGTGGGTGCAGATCTCCAGCTTCATGGCCGGCGGTTATCTGACCGGGCGCATGCGCCGCCGTCATGGCGATGCGACGGAATATGAATCCGACATACGCGACGGGTCGAACGGGCTCGTCATGTGGGCCGTCGCCGTGCTCATAGGCGCCTTCATCGCCATTTCGGGCGTCAGCGGCGCGGTCAGCACCGCTGCGCAGACTGCGGGCGCCGTCGGGCAGGCAGCGGGCATGGTGGCGGGTGAAGTTGCCGATGCAGCCGATCCCAATGACCTGCTGCTCGACCGGGCGCTGCGCGGAACCGGCCAGCCGCTCGACGATGCGACGCGCGCGCAGGTGGGCCGCGTGCTCGTCAATGCCGCCACGGAAGGCCAGCTCGACCAGGCCGACCGCGACTTCCTCATCAATGTCGTGGCGCAGCGCGCCGGCATTCCGCCCGAGGAAGCCCAGCAGCGCGTCGACCAGCTGGTGGCGCAGGCGAACGAGGTCGAGGCCCAGGCGCGCGAAGCAGCCGAGCAGGCCCGCCGCGTGGGCATGATCGCGGCCTTCCTTGCCGCGGCCTCGCTGCTGATCAGCGGTGCTGCGGCCTATTATGCGGCGACGCTCGGCGGCA
>DATMGE010000028.1:0-1631 GCA_035555795.1 Rhizobiaceae bacterium
CTGCGCCTGGCCAAGCAGGCGCCCGACGGCGGGCTCTATGTGCTGACGGACGGCAACAAGGGCAAGCTGCTGAAATTGACGCCGGCGGGGAGGTAAGCATTGCTGTCATCTATAGTTGACATATCGAGATGTCTACTATAGGAAACAATGGGATCGAAGTCCGCCGCACGGATGCGTTCGTGCGGTGGCTCGAAAACCTGCGCGACGTCACGGCCCGGGCGCGGATCGCAAAGCGGATCGACCGCGTCGCGCAGGGTAATTTCGGTGATCGCAAGCCTGTCGGCGATGGCGTGAGCGAGCTGCGCCTCGCTTTCGGGCCGGGCTACCGGGTTTATTATACGGAGCGGAATGGCGCGGTGATCATTCTGCTCTGCGGTGGAGACAAGGGCTCGCAGGAACGGGACATCACCCGCGCGAAGGCGATGGCGAAGGAGATCGAGTGATGGCTATCGACACCAAGCCTTGGGACTCTGCTGAAGTTCTCAAGAGCGGCGAGGATGTGGTCGCCTATCTCGACGCGTGGCTGGAAGACGGCAGTCCTGAGGAAATCCGCGCCGCCCTCGGCACCGTTGCCCGCTCACGCGGAATCAGCGAGCTGGCGCGCCAGACCGGCATCTCGCGGGCCGGGCTGTACAAGGCGCTGGGCGAAGACGGGAACCCCTCGTTCGAGACGATGCGCACGATCTTGCGTGCGCTGGGTCTGCGGCTGACGGTGGAACCGGCAGAAGCAGCCTGATCGGCTCCAGTTGTCTTATCAGCATATAATCGCTGAGAGACGAATAGCTGCCGCAAACGGCGGAAAAGGGCGCAATACCAATAGGTATCGTGCCCAGCGGCGCCTCAACCCGCCACCGCTTCCCTGACCTTCACGAACTCCCGTTCCGCCAGGAACCGCTCGGCATCCAGCGCGGCCATGCAGCCGGTGCCGGCCGCGGTCACCGCCTGGCGGTAGGTGTGGTCCATCACGTCGCCGCAGGCGAAGACGCCGGGGATGCTGGTTTTCGGCGTGCCGGGTTCGACCAGGAGATAGCCGTTCTCGTCCATGGCCAGCTTGCCTTTGAACAGATCGGTCGAAGGCGCATGGCCGATGGCGACGAAGGCGCCTTCGCAGGCGAATTCGCTGGCTTCGCCGGTTTTCGTATCGGTGAGCGCCAGGCCGGTGAGGCCGCCGGCGAGCGGATCGCCGAGGAAGGCGTTGACGCGCTTGTCCCACAGCACGGTGATCTTCGGATGGGCGAACAGCCGTTCCTGGAGGATCTTTTCGGCGCGCAGCTCGCCCCGGCGGTGGATCAGGGTCACGTCGTCGGAATGATTGGTGAGGTAGAGCGCTTCCTCCACCGCGGTGTTGCCGCCGCCGATCACCGCCACCTTCTTGCCGCGATAGAAGAACCCGTCGCAGGTGGCGCAGGCGGAAACGCCCTTGCCGCCGAGGGCTTCTTCGCCCGGCACGCCGAGCCACTTGGCCTGCGCACCGGTGGCGATCACCAGGACGTCACCCACGTATTCGTCGCCGCTGTCACCCCTGGCGCGGAACGGGGAGCCGCCGGCGATGTCCACCTCGACGATCGTGTCCCACAGCATCCGGGTGCCGACATGTTCGGCCTGGGCCTGCATTTCTTCCATGAGCCAGG
>DATMGE010000029.1:0-23448 GCA_035555795.1 Rhizobiaceae bacterium
CGCGGCTGGGTGATGAGCCCTCAGGTCCGGGCGCTTGAAAGGTGCCACAGGCACCCGGCGCAAGAACACCGGGGCGGGTGGCCGCAAGGCCGCACGCAAACACACTCAGATGAGCGACCTTCGGCCGCCCGTCTTCCCACCTTCCGCGTGCGAAGGTGCGTTCTTCGACAATGGCCAGACGGGCAACCGGGCGTGGCGATGATGAAGTGCGGGCCTTTGCGTGTGATCCGAATGCCGTCTATCGCAACGCGCGCGAAACCTCGTCGCGGATCTGTGCCAGGTTGAACGGCTTGGCGACGACGCCGACAATGATGCCTTCCAGTTCCACCGCGCGCTCGCGCTGCTCCGCATAGCCGGTCATCAGCAGGATCTTCTGCTGCGGGAAGCGTGCGGCCAGTTCGCGCGCCATGGCGATGCCGTCCATCACCGGCATGCGGATGTCGGACAGGACGAGATCGTAGGTTCCGGTGCGCGCGGTGACCCGATCCAGTCCCTCGTCGCCATCCTCGGCGACGTCGACCGTGTAGCCCGAGGCCTGGAGCGCCCGCGCCGTGAAGCTGCGGACGGATTCATCATCCTCGACGATCAGGATATGGCTCATGGAAGGCTCCAAGCGGGCTTCAGCCATCCCCTTTCACGACGCCGACGAAGGGCAGTTCGCGAAAGGCGTGCGCCACATCCATGCCGTAGCCGACGACGAATTCGTCGGGACATTCGAAGCCGACGAAATCGGCTTCGAGATCGGTCTGGCGGCGCGAGGATTTGTCGAGCAGGACGGCGATGGAGACGCTGCGCGCGCCGCGCGACAGCATCAGTTCGCGGGTGAATTTCAGCGTCTTTCCGGATTCGAGGATATCGTCGATCAAAAGCACGTCGCGCCCGGCGACCTCGTTGTCGATGTCGCGCAGCACCCTGACCTCGCCGCTGGTGGTGCCGGCGCCATAGCTGGAGATGAAGATGAACTCGACCTCGGGCGACAGGCCCATGTCGTGCATGGCGCGGATCAGGTCGCCGGCGAAGATGAAGGAGCCCTTCAGGATCGAGATGACCAGCAGGTCCTCATAATGGCGGCCCGCAATGTCCTTTGCCAGTTCGAGGTTGCGCCGCGCGATTGTCGAGGCGCTGAACAGGACCTCGATGTCTTTTCCCCTGACGACAGCCATCAGTTTTCGCCTTCCTGCCTGAAATCCACCGTTACGGTGCCGACCCCGTCCTTAGGAGCGACAAGCCGGCTGGAGAAGGGATAGCGGTCGCCCGGCTGCAGGGTGCGCCCGCCTGTCCCCAGAAAATAGCGGGTGACGGCACCGTCCGTCGCCGTCACATGGATGGAGAGCGTCGGCAGCGCTCCCGGCGTTGCACCCTCATTGCGCACCGCGCCCTCGACCATCAGCGCCATTTGCCCGCCATTGGTCTCGATACGGCTGGTCACGTCGACGATGCGCATGGGCTGCGCCGACACGGGGCGCGCCTGTTCCGGCTGGCCGGATGGCGCAAACAGCGCATGCCCGCCCGATATCCAGAAGGCGCCGGCCACCAGTGCGAGGCCGACCGTCCAGAAGAGCGGCCCGCCGCGTTGCGGCTGCGTCGGCCGCGTGCCGTGCAGGATGCCGAGGCCGGGAGGGGGCGCGTCGAAGGCTGGTTGCGACCGTGCGGCGGGAGCGGGCTGCGGCGCGACCGTCTCGAAACGTGCATCCACGACGTCGTCGGCGCGATGATGCCGGTTCGCATTGCCGGCCGGGGCGGTAGACATGATTTCGCCCGAAACGGGGCGTGCGGTGCGATCGTCCGACATGGGGTCTTCCGGCAAGCCTCCGTCCCGGGTTAAACCCAAATGGTTAATGCTTCGCGACCCGCGCGGAAATTAACACGTCGTTAACCGTGTCGGCCCGATGGTCGATGCCACTGCCGCAGGCGCGGCTCCTCCGGAATAGCACGACGGTGATCCGCTTCGAAAATGTCGGCCTGCGCTACGGCATGGGCCCCGAAATATTGAGGGACATCTCGTTCCAGATCCCCGACCGCTCGTTCCAGTTCCTGAGCGGGCCGTCGGGCGCTGGAAAGACGAGCCTGTTGCGGCTGCTGTTCATGTCGCTCAAGCCGACGCGCGGCCTCATCACCGTCTTCGGCAAGGACCGGGCGCGAATCACCCGCGCCGAGCTGCCGCTGCTGCGGCGGCGCATCGGCATCGTGTTCCAGGATTTCCGCCTGCTCGACCACATGACGACCTATGAGAATGTCGCGCTGCCGCTGCGCGTGCGCGGCAAATCGGAGGCGAGCTATCGCGGCGACGTGATCGAACTACTGAAATGGGTGGGGCTGGGCGAGCGCATGCATGTGCTGCCGCCGGTCCTGTCGGGCGGCGAGAAGCAGCGCGCGGCGATCGCGCGGGCGCTGATCGAGCAGCCGGAAATCCTGCTGGCCGACGAGCCGACCGGCAATGTGGACCCGCCGCTGGCGCGGCGCCTGCTGCGGCTCTTCCTCGAGCTCAACCGCATGGGCACGGCGGTGGTGATCGCCACCCATGACGTGACCCTGATGGAGCAGGTCGAGGCGCGGCGCATGGTGCTGGCCGAGGGAAGGCTCGACATCTATGACTGACGCGCCGCTGGAAGAACGGGAAGGCGAGGCGAAGGGCACGGCATCGCGCCTGCTGATCCAGCCGCGCCAGCGGGCGCGCCCCAGCGCGCCGATCGTGCCGCAGCAGAATGTTGCCGGCAATGCGCTCGTGCTGGTCATCGCTATCATGACCTTCCTCTCCTGCCTGACCTATGGCGCCGTGACGCTGGTGCGCGACACAGCCGGTACGTGGCAGACGCAGATCGCGCGCGAGGCGACGATCCAGATCAAGCCGCGCGACGGGCTCGATATGGAAGCCAGCCTTGCCGAGGCCGCGCGCGTGGCGGGCAGTTTCTCCGGCGTGCGCTCGGCAAGCGTCGTGGACCGCGCGGCGACGGCGCGGCTGCTGGAACCGTGGCTCGGCACCGGGATCGACCTAGAGGAATTACCGGTGCCGCGACTGGTGATCGTCAGCATCGACGCCAGCAGTCCGCCCGACTTTGCCGGCATGCGCGCGCTGCTGGCCGAGACCGTGCCGGCCGCCACCCTGGACGACCACCGCACCTGGGTGGACCGGCTGGTCGCCATGGCGCGCACCACGGTCACGATCGGCTTCACCGTGCTGGCGCTGATCCTTTCGGCGACACTGCTCTGCGTCGTCTTCGCCACGCGCGGCGCGATGTCCGGCAACGGGCATATCATCGAGGTGCTGCATTTCGTCGGCGCCGAGGCGCGCTTCATCGCCCGTGAATTCCGCCGCCATTTCCTGCTGACGGGCATGAAGGGCGCAGCCGCCGGCGGGGCGGCGGCGATGATCGTCTTCGCGATCTTCTCCTGGTGGTCGTCGCGCAACATGGCGACGCCGCAGGCCGACCAGGCGACCGCGCTGTTCGGCAATTTCGCCATAGGTGCCGCGGGCTATCTCGGCGTTTTCGTGATCGTGCTGGCGGTCGGCGCGCTGACGGCGGTGACGTCGCATGTCACGGTGGTCACCTTCCTGGGCGATCTCGATGCGCGGCAGCATGACTGATGGTTCACGCTCTGAAACAATCTGCAAGAATATTTGTGACGACCGTCATGGCCGGACGATTCACAGCCCCAAACGCATGGTAGCAATGGCGTGATGACGGTTCAGGCTCATTCTTCCCTGCGGGACGGTGTGCTGGCGCGGCGCCTGCGCCGCGGCGGGCGACTGGCCTTCTGGATCGCCGGAGCCGCCCTGCTCGTCTTCGTCGCCGGTTTCGGCTCCTTCGCGACGCATGTCAGCCGCCTTGCCGCGCCGGTCACGCAGCCGGTGGCGGATGCCATCATCGTGCTCACCGGCGGGCAGTCGCGCATCGATGCAGCGGTCGGCCTGCTCAAATCGGGCAAGGGCAAGCGCCTGCTGATCAGCGGCGTCAATCCGATCGCCGATCTCGACGACCTGCGCCGGGCAACGGGGGGCGACCGGCAGCTGTTCTCCTGCTGCGTCGACATCGACCGCGCCGCGCTCGACACGGTCGGCAATGCGGAGGAAAGCGCCAAGTGGATGGCCAGCCATACCTATGGCAGCGCCATCGTAGTGACCAATAATTACCACATGCCGCGCAGCCTGCTGGAGATGCGCCGCATCAACGGGGCGGTGGAGCTTCTGCCCTATCCGGTGGTGAATGCGCGCATCGACCGCGGCGAGTGGCTGACGCGACCCGACGCGCTGCGGGTGCTCTTCACCGAATATACCAAATATCTGGCCGCGCTGGCGCGGACCGGCGTGCATGCGGCGGGTATGCAGGTGGCGGCCGCCACGCGATAGGCCACGGGAATGACCAGGCGGTGCTTTGCCTTTGGCGGCGCTTCGTGTACCAGCAGGGACGCTTCACCCCCCGCGGATCCTTCGATGCTCCAACTGCGTTCGCTGGCGTTCAACGTCGCCTTTTACCTGAACCTGATCGTGCAGATGATCGTGTTCACGCCCTTCTATTTCCTGGCGCCGCGGCATCTCGCCTGGTTCGTGCCGAAATTCTGGTCGCGCACCAGCATGTGGCTGCAGGAGAAGATCGCCGGCACGCGGGCGGAAATCACCGGGCTTGAGAACCTGCCGGAAGGCTCGTTCATCCTGGCGCCGAAGCACCAGTCCTTCTGGGACACGATCGCCTTCTTCCCCTATCTGCGCGACCCGCTCTACATCCTCAAGCGCGAGCTGCGCTGGATACCCTTCTTCGGCTGGTACATCATGAAGATGCGGATGATCCCGGTGGACCGGGGCAACCGCTCAAAGGCGCTGAAGGCCGTGGTGGCGGCGACGCGCCGTGAGATGCAGCATGACCGCCAGCTGATCATCTATCCCGAAGGAACCCGCCGCGCGCCCGGCGCCGAGCCCAACTATAAATGGGGCATTGTGGAGCTCTACACCCAGCTCGACATGCCCGTGGTGCCGGTGGCGCATCAGGCGGGGCTCTGGTGGCCGCGCCGCAAGTTCCTGCGCCATCCCGGCACGATCAAGGCGCGCTTCCTCAAGCCGATCCCGCCGGGGCTCGGCAAGGACGAGTTCATGGCGCGGCTGGTGGCGGAGACGGAAGCCGCCTGCGACGAAATTCTGGTGGAGGCAGCGACGGGGCCAAACCCGCCGCCCATGCCGGAGACGGCGGTGAAACGGCTTGGTGAACTCGGGGTCCAGTGGCAGGGACCGCGCGCCTGAATATGGGCGTGCGTTGCCTCAGGCAGCCCGTTCGCTGACGGCTTCCAGCCAAGGGTCGCGGATGCCGAGCGCGCGCAGATGCGAGACGGTGTTGGCGACATATTCCACATTGGGGCCGGACTGGCCGGTGGCGCCGGCAACCCGCATGGCCGCATCCGCGACGTCGAGCCGTCCGGCATATTGCGGGTGGCCGCGGTCGACCACGTAGCAGACCGCCGGCACGACGCCGCCCGTCTCCAGCCGCACCGGCATGCTGCGCTCCAGATAGACATTGGTGACCAGCTCGCGCTCGCGCAGATAGGCCATCACCTCGCCTTGAAGCTCGCCCGGCACGCGGAAGGCAAGGCCGACGCAGGAGCCGCCGCGGTCGAGGCCCAGCACGAGGCCGGGGCGATCCGGCGTGCCGCGATGCACATGGGAGTGGACGCAGAGCGAGCGGCGGAAGCCGTAGAGACGCGCGCGCTCGGTGGCGACATGGGCGAAGCCCGGCCGCCAGATCAGCGAACCGTAGCCAAAGACCCAAAAATCGCCCATATCGCCTGACCTGCATTGAACCGACACCGCATCTATGAGGGGCATCTCATGCCGTCAAGCGCACGTCCCAGCCCCAAGGCCCGCTCCATGGCCCGCCGCTTCTTCTGGCTGGCGCTTCTGATCGTGCTTGCCATTGCCGGCTACACGGCCGGTTGGTTCTGGCTGGCGGGCGAGATGGAAATGCGCGCCAAGGCGATGCTGGCGGGTTTCGGCGGGCGAGGCGACAGGGCCGTCTGCGAGAATGTCGAGGCCAGGGGCTATCCGTTCCGCATCGGTCTTTTCTGCGATGCGATGTTCTTCGAGGCACGGCGCGAAGGGCTCGCCGTCGCGACCGGTGCGATGCGGTCCGCCGCGCAGGTCTACGACCCGCTGCGCATCGTCGCCGAAGTCGACGGTCCGGCGCGCGTGAATATTGCCGGCATCGAGCCGCTCGACCTCAACTGGGCGACGCTGCGGGCCAGCGCGCGTCTTGCCCGGCCGGTGCCCAGCCGCCTTTCGGCGGAGGCGACGGAGCTGCGCGCCGAAGCCGACCTTGCCGGCGGGCGCAGCCCTATCCTCACCGCAGGGCGGGCGGAACTTCATCTGCGCGGCAATGGCGAAGACGTGGACCTCGCCGCGCGTTTCGACAGGCTGCTGCCGGATGCCGGCTTCCTCGGCACCGGGCAGTTACCGGTGCTAGGCGGGCTGGCGGATGTGGTGTGGCGCGGCGGCGCCGAACTGGCGCGGCAGGGGCGGTTTCATCCGCGCGGGAATTCGTTCGACCTGCGCTCCATCGACGTGACGGCCGAGAACGGCGCGCGGATGGTGTTGCGCGGCCCGCTCAGCATCGGTGAGGACGGGCTGATCGATGCGCAGCTTCAGGTGACGGTAAGCGAGCCCGCCGCACTGGCGGCCCTCGTGACCACGGCAGCCCCGGAACTGGCGCAGCAGGTCAATACGGTGCTGGCGGGCCTGTCCCTGCTGGGCGACACGCCGACGCTGCCGCTGACGATCGTCAAGGGCGTCGCCACCCTCGGCTTCATTCCGCTGGGAACCATACCGCCGATATAGGGCATGTCGCTTCTTATATTCGGCCGCTGCGCCGCCCCTCATCGCCCGGCCGCATTCTCTCTGCCCGTTTGCCACGCTGGGCGTTGGCGAAAGTGGAGGTGAAGGTAGCGGCAGCCAGATGAGGGGCGGGTGCTGCGGCCGAAGGGCCGATAAGACGCGAGGCCGCCTTGGGAGCTACGGCTTCCGGCCGGTCGCGGCCTGGCGGCCGAAGTCGGGCACGTCCACTTCCTGGCCGGCCTCGATGATGGAGCGGCGGACATCGCGGGTGCGGGTGAACAGGTCGAACAGCTTGTCGCCGTCGCCCCAGCGGATCGCGCGCTGCAGATAAGCGAGATCCTCGGAGAAGCGGGCCAGCATTTCGAGGATCGCGTCCTTGTTGTGCAGGCACACGTCGCGCCACATGGTCGGGTCCGATGCGGCGAGGCGGGTAAAGTCACGGAAACCCGAGGCGGAATATTTGATGACTTCCGACTCAGTCACCGCTTCGAGGTCGTCGGCGGTGCCGACGATATTGTAGGCAATGATGTGCGGCAGGTGGGAGACGATCGCCAGCACCTTGTCATGGTGCTCGGCATCCATCGTGTCGATATTCGCACCGCAGCGGCGCCAGAATTCGGAAAGCGTCTCCAGCGCCGCCGGATCAGTGTCCGGCAGCGGCGTGAAGATGCACCAGCGATTCTGGAACAGGTCGGCGAAACCGGCGTCAGGGCCGGACTTCTCGGTGCCGGCCAGCGGGTGGCCGGGGATGAAATGCACGCCTGCGGGAACATGCGGCACCATCTGCGCGATGACCGAGCCCTTGGTGGAGCCGACATCGGTAAGGATCGCGCCGGGCTTCAGGGCGCCCCTGATGGCTTCCGCGACGGCGCCCGAGGCGCCCACCGGCACGGACACGATGACGAGGTCGGCGCCGCGCACGGCCTCTGCGAGGTCGGACGCGTAGTCGTCGCCGAGGCCGAGTTCCTCGGCCCGCGCCAGCGTTTCGGCGCTGCGGGTGGCGATGGTGATGCGGCGCGCCAGCCCTTCGCGCCGTATGACGCGGGCCAGCGATGAGCCGATCAAGCCGATGCCGATCAGCGAGATATGGTCGAACATGGGTTCTGCCATCTCAGCGTTCCAGCAATGCCTTCAGCGCGGCGACGAAACCGCGATTGGCTTCCTCCGAGCCGATGGTGATGCGCAGCGCGTTGGGGAAGCCGTAGCCGGTGACGCGGCGGCCGATATAGCCGCGCGCCGACAGGAAGGCGTCGGCTTCCTCCGCGGTCTTGCCCGATCCGTCGAAATGGATGAGCACGAAATTGCCGACGCTCGGCGTGACGCGCAGGCCGGCCGCGGTGAGTTCCGCCGTCACCCAGCCCAGCCATTCCTCGTTGTGCCGGCGGGCCTTCTCGACATGGTCGCGGTCGCGGATGGCGGCGGCGCCTGCGGCGATGGCCAGCGCATTGACGTTGAAGGGGCCGCGCACGCGGTTGAGCGCGTCGAGAATGTGAGCCGGCGCATAGATCCAGCCGATGCGCAACGCCGCCAGCCCGTGGATCTTGGAGAAGGTGCGCGTCATCACGACATTCTCGTTGGCCGAGACGAGGTCGATGCCGGCCTCGTAGTCGTTGCGGCGGACATATTCGGCATAGGCCGCGTCGAGCACCAGCAGCACCGATTTCGGTAGCGCGGCATGCAGGCGGCGGACCTCCTCGAAGGGGAGGTAGGTGCCGGTCGGATTGTTGGGGTTGGCGAGGAAGACGATGCGCGTCTTCGGCGTGATCGCGGCGATGATCGCATCGACATCGGCGCGCTCGTCCTTTTCCTTGACCACGACCGGCGTCGCGCCGGCGGACTGGATATAGATCCGGTAGACAAGAAAGCCGTGCTCGGTGAAGACGCCCTCGTCGCCCGCGCCGAGATAGGTCTGGGCGAGCAGGCCCAGTGCCTCGTCGGAGCCGTTGACGCACATGATGTTGGCCGCGTTCAGCCCATGCACCTCCGCGATCGCCTCGCGCAGCGCCGTCGCCTGGCCGTCGGGATAGATTTCCGCATGTTCCAGCACGCGGGCTCCCGCCGCCACCGCCGCTGGCGAGGCGCCGAGCGGGGTCTCGTTGGAGGAGAGCTTGTAGACCTTGGCGACGCCCTCGACGCTTTCCTTGCCAGGAACGTAGGCGGCGATGTCCATCACACCCGGATTGGGCTGCGGTCGGCTGGGAGCGGAAGTCATGGGAAATGTCCTGAAACAGAGATGCCTGCCCTCTAGCAAAGCTTTGCCGTTGACGCAAAGGGCGCACAGGCCTATGAGCCAATGGATCCCGTGGTGATTTGGCCGGTCGGCTTGCAGCCACGTAAAACAATTCGCTAAATGGCCGCTGGCATGACCGAACCGGCCTTCGCGATATGCAGGAGCCGGTTTTTTGTTGCTTGACCGCAGCATGCCGGTGCAGGGACGGGAATGTCGGCAGCGCGCGCGAAGAGCGTCAACGAAGCGGAACGGCCATCGAGCGAGGTGCTGGTCTTCGGACCGGACAAGCCGCTGCGGCTCGAGGCGGGCGGCGAGCTTTCGCCCTTCCAGATCGCCTACCAGACCTATGGCGCGCTCAACGAGGCGCATTCCAACGCGATCCTTGTCTGCCACGCACTGACGGGCGACCAGCATGTGGCGAACGCGCATCCTGTCACCGGCAAGCCCGGCTGGTGGGACGTGCTTGTCGGCCCCGGCCGGATCATCGACACCGACCGCTTCTTCGTCATCTGCTCCAATGTGATCGGCGGCTGCATGGGCTCGACCGGCCCGGCCTCGATCAATCCGGCGACGGGCACGCCCTATGGGCTCGACCTGCCGGTCATCACCATTCGCGACATGGTGCGTGCGCAGGCCATGCTGGTCGACCATTTCGGCATCGACCGGCTGTTTGCCGTGGTCGGCGGCTCCATGGGCGGCATGCAGGTTCTGGAATGGGCGGCGAGCTATCCCGAGCGCGTCTTCGCGGCGCTGCCCATCGCCACCGGCGCGCGCCATTCGGCGCAGAACATCGCCTTCGACGAGGTCGGCCGGCAGGCGGTGATGGCCGATCCCGACTGGCATGGCGGCAAATATTTCGAGCATGGGCTGCGGCCGGAAAAGGGGCTCGCCGTGGCGCGCATGGCGGCGCATATCACCTATCTTTCGGAGAGCGCGCTGACGCGCAAGTTCGGCCGCAACCTGCAGGATCGCGAGAAGCTCACCTTCGGCTTCGATGCCGATTTCCAGATCGAGAGCTATCTGCGCCATCAGGGCATGACTTTCGTCGATCGGTTCGACGCCAATTCCTATCTCTATCTGACGCGGGCGATGGACTATTTCGACCTTGCCGCCGACCATGGCGGCCAGCTGGCGCGGGCTTTCAGCGGTACGCGGACGCGCTTCTGCCTCGTCTCCTTCACCTCCGACTGGCTTTTCCCGACCGAGGAAAGCCGCTCGGTCGTGCATGCGCTCAATGCCGCCGGCGCGTCGGTTTCCTTCGTGGAGATCGAGACGGATCGCGGGCACGACGCCTTCCTGCTCGACGAGCCGGAGCTTTTCGCCGCCATTCGCGGCTTCCTCGAATCGGCGGCGCGCGCCCGCGGGCTGGTGACGCCATGACCGTCAATGCAGCCCCCCGTGTCGACCATGCGCTGATCGCCGATTTCATCCGGCCGCGTGCGCGTGTGCTCGATGTCGGCAGCGGCGATGGAAGCCTGCTGGAACTGCTCCAGACGACAAGACAGGTGGACGGTCGCGGCGTTGAACTGTCGCAGCGCGGCGTCAATGAATGCGTGGCGCGGGGCCTTTCGGTCATCCAGGGCGACGCCGACCGCGACCTCGTCTTCTATCCCGACAAGGGCTTCGACTATGTGATCCTGTCGCAGACGCTGCAGGCGACGCGCGATCCCAAGCAGGTGCTGGCCGAGCTTTTGCGCATCGGCGAGCGGGCGATCGTCTCCTTCCCCAATTTCGGCTATTGGCGGATGCGGCTCTACCTTCTGTTCAAGGGGCGTATGCCGGTGAACGAGCATCTGCCCTATAGCTGGTACGACACGCCGAACATCCACTTCTGCACCATACGCGACTTCGTCAATCTCTGCTCGGAACTGGGCGCGACGGTGGAGAGCGGGGCGGCGCTGGACGGCAACGGGCAGGCGCTGGGCTTCCGCATGCCGTGGTGGTTCTGGAACCTGTTCGGCCAGCAGGCGGTGTTCGTGCTCAAGCGCTGACCGCCCGCCTTGACCAAACATGCTTTGGCCGCAAAGCCTGCCTTCAGGTGAGGCTGGGCAAAAGGGCAGGGGTTGATGGATCTTCTCGACATCGCGGCGCGCGCGATCGGCGTATTCTATTTCGTCGGCGGCATTTTCGTCATCCGGCAGATGGCGTTCTCGGAACTGCTCGACCATGTCACGCGGGCAATCAGCCTGGAACGCCGCCAGCCGAAGGACAGGATAAAGCTCTGGCTGCTCGGCGCCGGCGCGGTATTGACCAGCGGCGGCGGGGCCGCGCTTGCCGCGATGAGCGCCTGGGCGCTGCCGATCTTCGCCATCAACCTCCTGTCGCAGCTTGTCTGGCTCGTCTGGGCGCGCTCGGCCTTCCCGGTGGAGGATGACGAGGACCGGCTGGGCCGTGACCGGACCCGCAACGCCGCGATACTCTATGCGGCCATATTGGCAGGCGTGGCGGCGCTGTGGAGCGGCGGGCGGCTGGCCTCCTTTGACAATGTGGCGGCAGCGGCGGTCGCGCTGGTCGGCCTCGTCGGCGCAGCGGTCTATGCCTTGTATTCGCTCAGCCGCACGCCGCGATCAGGCTGGAGCAGCGAGGATGGGACGGACTGGAAGGCGGAGGCGCGGGAACGCGAGGAGGCGGAGAAGCTTGCGGCCGATCCGGACTACCGGCATCCGGCGCGCATCCGCTTCGAGGTCCACCCGCATCGCTATCCGATGGTCGATGCCGATGACGGCCGCCGGCTCAACCATTTCACCTATATGGAGATCGAGGATGCGGACGACATCGAGGCGTGGCACGACGAATATGTGAACTACGTCATCGCGCGGCAGCCCGGCGCGGCGACGGTGTTCCCTTCCGAAGACGCGGAGAACGCGCATCGCGAGCAGGCGGAAGGATTTGTGAGGCTTCTGAAGACGATATATGGCCGCGACAATGTGGAGGGGCCGGTCTACCTGCCGCTTGATATGCCGGACGAGGAATATCCGCTCGAAGCACGCTGAGGATCGTCGCGCGTCGCGGGGGCCGCGCCCTGCGGGGCCAGCACGGGCACGAAGACGCGGCGCGAGGCGCGCTGCGCCACCGGCAGGCCCTGATAGAGCCGCTTCTGGGCTTCCACCACATGGACGCCGGCAAAGATGGGCCACAGGCGCCGCCCGGCTTTTTCCACGATCTGGTAGAGCCGCATCATCCAGCGCTGTTCGGATGGCGGGAAGTGCAGCGCGTCGGCCCATGCTCCGGGGGTGAAATTGGTTTCGCGCAGCAGCGCCGTCAGCTGCGCGCGCGAGAAGGGGCGGCCATTGCCGAAGGGCGTGTGCTCGAAGCGCGCCCAGACGCCGCGCCGGTTTGGCGCGACGATGACGAGGCGACCGCCCGGCGCAAGCACGCGCCACAACTCCTTCAGCGTCTCGTGGGGGTTTTCGGAATGTTCGAGCGTGTGGACGAGCAGGATGCGGTCGATGGAGGAATCGAACAGCGGCAGGTCTTCCTCGAAGACCAGGGCGGTGGCCGAGGGACCGGAGGGCGGCCAGTTCACCGCGCCCTGCGTGGCCGGCATGAAGGCCAGCACGCGCTCCGCATCGGCGCCGAAGCGCTCCAGCCACGGCACGGCATAGCCAAGGCCCAGCAGCCGCTCATTGGGAAGCTGCGCCCAGACCGACGACAGGGCCATGGCGATGGAGCGCTCGGCCAGCCGTCCGAGGAGTGAAGCATAGAAATTGCGCAGATCGACGATGTCGGCAAGCATGCTGCGAAGGGTAGGCCCGACGACGGCGTCTTTCAAGGAAGGGCAGGGGTTTGCCCCTCGCAGTGAGCAAGATCTTCGGCAGCCGGATGAGGGGGCGGCGCAAACGGTGCCGGTAACAGGATCGCGGAGCGAAGGGTGGTTCAATCCGGCGCGATCCTGGTCTAGCTTGCGGCCCGGACAAGCAGGAGGTTGCGATGGCGCTCGAGATCGAACAGTTCATGTGCCGCTCGGATAATTTCGGCGTGCTGGCGCGCAATCCGGCGACGGGCGAAGCCTTTCTGGTGGATGCGCCGCAGGAGGAGCCGATCGTCGCGGCGATCGAGCGGACAGGCTGGCGGCCCACGGTGCTGCTGATCACCCATCATCATCTCGACCATACGGAAGCCAATCTGGCGCTCAAGAAGCGCTATGGCCTGACCATCATCGGGCCGAAGGCCGAGGCGGCGAAGGTTCCGGGGATCGACAGGCAGGTGGCCGAGGGCGATGCGCTGACGGTTGCCGGCCACCGCGTCGACATATTGGCGACGCCGGGCCATACGCTCGGCCATGTGACGTTCCATTTCCCCGAGGCGGGCGTCGCCTTTGCCGGCGACACGCTGTTTGCGCTGGGTTGCGGCCGGATCATCGAGGGCAAGCCGGCTCAGATGCATGCCTCGCTGGCGAAGCTCGCGGCGCTGCCGGCCGAGACGAAGATCTATTGCGGCCACGAATATACGCTCAACAATGCCCGCTTCGCGCTGAGCGTCGACCCGACCAATTCGGCGCTCAAGGAGCGCGCGGCGCAGGTGGAGAAGCTGGTGGCCGCGGGCAAGCCGACCCTGCCGACCACGATCGGCGCCGAGCTTGCCACCAACCCCTTCCTGCGCTGGCACGATCCGGCGATCCGCCGCAACCTGAAGATGGCGGGGGCGTCGGATGCAGAGGTCTTCGCCGAGATCCGCAAGCGCAAGGACCTGTTCTGATGCAGGCGCTGACGCCCGAGCGGATCATCGCGCTGCTCGACATGCAGCCGCATCCCGAGGGCGGGCATTTCGTCGAGACCTTTCGCGACAATGCGCATGCGCCCGGCTCGCGCGGCCATGCCACCGCCATCTATTTCCTGCTGCAGACGGGCGAGGTATCGGCCTGGCACCGGGTGCGCGATGCGGCCGAAATCTGGCACTGGCATGCCGGATCGCCGCTGCTCTTGACCGTGACCGGTCCCGATGGCGGGCCGCGCAGCGAGACGAGGCTGGGCGTCGACCTTGCCGCGGGCGAGCGGCCGCAGGGCGTGGTTCCGGCAGCGCACTGGCAGACGGCGCGCAGCCTGGGTGCATGGACGCTCGTGGGCTGTACCGTGGCGCCGGGGTTCGAATTCGCCGCCTTCGAACTGGCGCGGGACGGCTGGGAGCCGCCGCTTTGACGTTCAGGTGCGCCGTCTTGCGCGCAGAAACATGTTCTTCGCGGCGAGTGCGGCGCCGGCGGTGATGAGAAGGCAGGCGGCGATGATGCGCAGGGTCGGCTCCGCTTGGCCTACCAGGATGAGCAGGAGCGTGGAGAGCAGCGGCGCTGCATAGCTCGCCGCGCCGAGCACCTGGATATTGCCGTGCTTCACCCCATAGTCCCATGCATAGAAGGCGCCGCCCACCGGCATCAACCCGATGCACAGAACCGCTATCCACTGCCATGGGCCGGACGGCCAGACGGTCGTTTCCAAAGCGAGATGGCAAAGCAGGGACAGGATGGCGGCGGCGGCGCAGAACCATGTCACCATGGCGGTGGGTACGGCGGCGTGGCGGCGCGACAGAAGCGAATAGGCTGCCCACACGAAAGCCGCGACGAAGGCTGCCGCGTAGCCGAAGCCGTAGCGCGCATCCAGCGCGAAGCCGTCGCCGCCGGTGACGATGAGCGCGGTACCGGCAAGGCCGAGCAATGCGCCGGCAATGTGATGCCAGGCCAGGCGCTCGCCCGGCATCATCGCTGATCCGACCACGATGAGCAGCGGCCAGAGATAGTTGATCAGGCTGGCCTCGACGGCGGGCGCGTTGCGCAGCGCGGTGAAATAGAGGAAGTGGTAGCCGAACAGGCCGCCGACGCCGATCAGCCAGACGACGGCCGGGATCGGCGCGCGGCGGATGCGCGGCGGCGCGACGAGACGCTGCGCAAGGCCGACAAGCGTTCCGATGGCGAAGGCGATCGCGGAGAGCTGGAAGGGCGGCATGGAACCGGACGCGGCCGTCAGCAGCGCCAGGAGCGACCACATTCCCACCGCGGCAAATCCGATCAGCGTCGCTCTGGCCATCATCTCTCTCCATCGGCGCGAGATGCGATATCCCGCGGGACGGGTTCCATGCAAGCGCGCATGTCAGGCATATCGGTAACCGGCTAAGGGATGCCTCCGGGCGATTTTTGGCACGGTCGGTCAAATTGCTGAATCCGTTTGCGGATTCGCCGCGAGGCGTGGATATGAGGCGGAAGCGATCCTTTTGCCGGCGCCAGTCGGCAAAATGCGGTATGACAAGACCGGCACAAAACTGTCATGCAACTGTTACAAAGCGCCTTTAATGCCACACCGTCGCCGTCAGGCGTCTCCACGCATCCCCAACAGGAGCAGGCACAATGAACAAGATTTTCCTTACGGCTTCGGCGGCTGCGATCGCCCTTGCCACGGCGACCGGAGTCGCCTCCGCCCAGTCGCGCGACACCATCCAGATCGCTGGTTCGTCGACCGTCCTTCCCTTCGCTTCGATCGTCGCCGAGGAATTCGGCAACGCGTTCCCGGACTTCAAGACGCCGGTCGTCGGTTCGGGCGGTTCTTCGGGCGGCCTGCGCCAGTTCTGCCAGGGCGTCGGTGAGAACACGATCGACATCGCCAATTCGTCGCGCCGCATCCGCGCCGGCGAGATCGAGGCCTGCAACACCGCCGGCGTGAAGGACATCCGCGAAGTCCAGATCGGCTTCGACGGCATCGTCTTTGCCACCAGCGCCGACAAGGGCGATTTCGCGCTCCAGCCGATCCACGTCTTCAAGGCGATCGCCGCGCAGGTGCCGGTCGACGGCAAGCTTGTCGACAACCCCTACAAGACCTGGAACGAGGTCGACGCCTCGCTGCCGAACCAGCCGATCGCCGTTGCGATCCCGGCCTCCAACCACGGCACGCGCGAAGTCTTCGAAGAGAAGGTGACCGCGCCGGGCTGCAAGGAAGCCGGCATGCCGGAGATGGAAAAGGAAGCGCTCGAGAAGGTCTGCAAGACCTTCCGTCAGGACGTCGTCGTCGAGATCGCCGGTGACTACACCGAGACGCTGGCGCGCCTCCAGTCGAATGCCGACACCGTCGGCGTGTTCGGCCTGTCCTTCTACGAGCAGAACCGCGACAAGCTGAAGGTCGCTACCGTGGGCGGCATCGCGCCGTCGCTGGAGACGATCGCTGCCGGTGAATATCCGGTGTCGCGTCCGCTCTACTTCTACGTCAAGGGCGAGCATATCGGCGTCGTTCCCGGCATCGCCGAATATGTCGAGTTCTTCCTGTCCGACCAGATGGCCGGCAATGGCGGCACGCTGGAAGGCGCTGGCATGATCCCTCAGCCGGCTGAAAAGACCGCTGAAGTGCTCAAGTCCTTCCAGGACGCCAAGGCCCTCACCGCGGCCGACGTCAAGTAACACAATGCCGAGCCGGGGCCGCATTGGCGGCCCCGGTCTCCCGGCCGTGACGCGGCCCATCGTGACAGGGGTATGAGCTTGAATACCGCGATCGTAGCAATCGTTCTCCTGCTTCTTACCGGGCTCGCCTACCAGATCGGCTGGTCGAAGAGCCGAGGCCTGGAAACAACCGCCGGGCGCATCCATTCGCGTCCGTCCTATCATGGTTCGCTGACCGCCGTGTGGGCGCTCGTCCCGGCGCTGGTGATCCTGCTTCTCTGGCTCTTTTTCGGCAGTTCGCTGGAAAGGGCCTATGTGCTTTCGCTGCTGCCGGCCGACATCGCCGCACAGACGGGACCCGCACTCGAAACCGCCATCCGCCGCGTGCGCGACATCGCCTCGGGCTTCGGCGTCGCCGGTGCGACGGCCGATTATGAGAACCTGGCCGGACAGTCGCTGCGCGAATTCCAGACGCTCGCCTTCGCCATCGTCGTGGCGGCGACCGCCGCAGCGGGCGCCCTGGCGATCTATATTGCCCGCGGCCGCATCGCGCCGCGCCTGCGCGCCCGCAACGAATTCGAGAATGTGGTGCGCGTGCTGCTGATCGCCTGTTCGGCTGTCGCTATCCTCACCACGGCGGGCATCGTCGCCTCGCTGCTGGCCGAGGCGCTGCGCTTCTTCAGCTATGTCAGCCCGATCGACTTCTTCTTCGGCACGGTGTGGAATCCCGGTTTCGCCACCGTCGGCCATGCCGAGGGCGATTACGGCCTGCTGCCGCTTCTGTGGGGCACGCTGATGATCGCGATCATCGCGATGCTGGTGTCGCTGCCCATCGGCCTGATGACGGCGATCTACCTGACGCAATATGCCACGCCGCGCGTCCGCGACCTGGTGAAGCCGGTCGTCGAGGTGCTCGCCGGCATACCGACGATCGTCTACGGCTTCTTCGCGTTGGTCACGGTCGGCCCCTTCCTGGCCAGCCTGGGCGACGCCGTCGGCCTCGATATCCGCGCCACCAGCGCGCTCACGGCGGGCACGGTGATGGGCGTCATGATCATCCCCTTCATCTCCTCGCTGTCCGACGACATCCTGCGGCAGGTGCCGCGGGCCATGCGCGATGGGTCGCTGGGGCTCGGCGCCACGCCGTCGGAGACGATCCGCCGCGTGATCCTGCCGGCGGCGCTGCCGGGCATCGTCGGCGCCTTCCTGCTGGCGGTCAGCCGTGCCATCGGCGAGACGATGATCGTGGTTCTGGCGGCCGGCAACAGCCCCTATCTGCGGCTCAACCCCTTCGAGCCGGTGAGCACGGTGACCGTCACCATCGTCAATCAGTTGACCGGCGACACCGATTTCGCCTCGCCGCAGTCGCTCGTGGCTTTCGCGCTCGGGCTCACGCTCTTTGCGATGACCCTCATCCTCAACGTCGTGGCGCTGTTCATCGTGCGCCGCTATCGGGAGCAGTACGAATAAGATGGCCGAGCAATTCACCATCTCTCCGGCTTCGGCCGACAATAGCGGAACGGCGGAGCGCCTTGAGCGCATCCGTCAGGGGCTGAAGGGCCGGCACGGCCGCGAGCGCCGCTTCCGGATGTATGGCGTCGCGGCGATCGTCGCTGCGCTGAGCTTCGTCGCCATCCTGTTCGGGATGATCCTGGTGAAGGGCCTGCCGGCATTTACCCAGGCGGCGATCAATCTCGACGTGACCTTCGATCCGGAGATCGTCAAGGTCGACCCCAAGCCGGTGCAGGCGCAGGGCCAGTCCGGCGCCGACTACCAGCGGGCCCTGCTCGACTGGCAGCGCAGGGTGACCATGGTGAACTGGAACCGGGTCATCGAGAATGCGATCCGCGCAGCGGCTCCGGACATGGAGATCGACACCCGGCAGGCGCTGTCGATCGTGGAGACCAATGAGCGCTTCACCCTGCGCGACATGTTCGTCGCCGATCCCGGTCTGCTCGGGCAGCGGGTGAACGTGTCGATGCTCGGCTCAGCCAATGTGGACAACTGGCTCAAGGGCACCATCAACCGCGACCTGCCTGACAACCAGCAGCAGCTTTCGGCGCCGGCCAGGCAGCTTGCCGACCGCTTCGTGGAGGAAGGCCGCATCACCTTCCCCTTCGCATGGCATATCTTCACCAATGTCGACTCGCGCTCGGCCCCGGCCGCCGCCGGCCTGGCGGGCGCCTTCGTCGGCTCGCTCTACATGATGCTGGTGGTGATCGTGCTGGCGGTGCCGATCGGCGTCTCGGCGGCGATCTATCTCGAGGAATTCGCGCCGCAGAACCGGCTGACCGACTTCATCGAGGTCAACATCAACAATCTGGCGGCCGTGCCCTCCATCGTGTTCGGCCTGCTCGGCGCGGCGGTGTTCATCAACTACTTCCACCTGCCGTTGTCGGCGCCGCTGGTCGGCGGCCTTGTGCTGACCCTGATGACGCTGCCTACGATCATCATCGCCACGCGCTCGTCGCTGCGGGCCGTTCCGCCTTCGCTGCGGCAGGCGGCGCTGGGGCTCGGCGCATCGCGCACGCAGATGGTGTTCCACCACGTGCTGCCGGTGACCTATCCGGGCATCCTGACGGCCACGATCATCGGCGTGGCGCAGGCGCTGGGCGAGACGGCCCCACTGCTGCTGATCGGCATGAACGCCTTCGTGGCGGCGGTGCCCGCGACGCCGGTGGACCAGTCAACCGCCCTTCCGGTTCAGATCTATCTCTGGCAGGGCAACGAGAACCGTAACTTCTTCGAGGCCCGTACCTCGGCCGCCATCATTGTCCTGCTGGCGCTGATGCTCGGACTTAACGCCATTGCCATCTACCTGCGCCGCAGGCTGGAACGGCGGGCCTGACAAGGGTAGGAATACGGAGAAAATGGATATGCGTATGACCTCCGAAAGCGAAATCCTCAAACAGTCCGACCTGGCCGACGGCAAGGGCGGCACGGTGCGAACCCTCGATAGCGAGCCGCGCGAAGTACGTGTCACCGCGCGCGACGTGAATGTCTTCTACGGTCCCAAGCAGGCCCTGACCGACATTTCGATCGACGTGCCGAGCAAGGCCGTGACGGCCTTCATCGGCCCCTCTGGCTGCGGCAAGTCGACCTTCCTGCGCTGCCTCAACCGCATGAACGACACGATCGAAGGCGCCAGGGTCACCGGCAAGATTGAGCTCGACGGCCGCGACATCTACGATGCCGATCTCGACGTGGTCGAGCTGCGGGCGCGCGTCGGCATGGTATTCCAGAAGCCGAATCCGTTCCCGAAGTCGATCTTCGAGAATGTCGCCTACGGGCCGCGCATCCATGGACTGGCGCGCAGCAAGGCCGATCTCGAGGAAATCGTGGTGAGCAGCCTGAAGAAGGCCTCGCTCTTCGAGGAGGTGAAGGACCGTCTCCACGAGCCGGGCACCGGCCTGTCGGGTGGCCAGCAGCAGCGTCTCTGCATTGCCCGCGCCATCGCCGTCTCGCCGGAAGTGATCCTGATGGACGAGCCCTGCTCGGCGCTCGACCCGATCGCCACCGCCAAGATCGAGGAACTGATCGACGAGCTGAAGCGCAACTTCACCATCGTCATCGTGACTCACTCCATGCAGCAGGCGGCGCGCGTGTCACAGCGCACGGCGTTCTTCCACCTCGGCATCCTTGTCGAGGAAGGGCCGACCGAGCAGATATTCACCAATCCGCGCGAGAAGCGCACGCAGGACTACATCACCGGCCGCTTCGGCTGATCGCGCGCCCGGGACAAGGAACTGCAAGATGGACAGACATACCGTCACTTCCTTCGACGAAGAGCTCAACCATATCCACCAGCTGATCCGCGACATGGGCGATCTCGCCGGCTCGATGGTGGAGTCGGCGACGCATTCCCTGATCAGCGCGGATTCGGCGATGGCGCAGCGCGTCGTTTCGGAAGACGCGATCATGGATGCGCGCCAGCGCGAGCTCGACGATGCAGCCATCACGCTGATCGCCAAGCGGCAGCCCATGGCGCAGGATCTGCGCGCCGTGGTGGGCGCCATCCGCATGGCCTCCGACATGGAGCGCATCGGCGACCTGGCCAAGAATATCGCCAAGCGCGTGAATGCGGTGGGCCAGACCGCCATGCCCAGGTCGCTGTCGCATTCGATCGAAGCGATGTCGCAAATGGTGCTGGTTCAGGTCGAGGCGGTGGTGGATCGCTATGTCGGCCGCGACGCGGAGGCGCTGGTCGCGCTGCGCGCGGATGATGAGAAGATCGATGTCCACTACACCACGGTCTTCCGCGAATTGCTGACCTATATGATGGAAGATCCGCGCAACATCACCGCCTGCACGCATCTTCTGTTCTGCGCCAAGAACCTCGAGCGCATCGGCGACCATGTCACCAATGTGGCCGAGAATGCCTATTTCGTGCTGACGGGGCAGCAATTGCCCGTGAACCGCCCGAAGACGGACGAGACGTCCGTCTCGGCGCCTGCCGAATAGCACCCGGACGGAGTCGGCGATGATTGCGCCCAAGATCATGGTGGTGGAAGACGAAGAGCCGCTGTGCGAGCTGCTTCGCTACAATCTGGAAGCCGAGGGCTATCAGGTCGAGATCGTCATGCGCGGCGACGAGGCCGAGATAAGGCTCCAGGAGAACGTGCCCGACCTGCTGGTGCTCGACTGGATGGTGCCGGCCGTATCGGGAATCGAGTTGTGCCGGCGGCTGCGCATGCGCGCCGAGACCGAACGACTGCCGATCATCATGCTGACCGCACGCGGCGAGGAGAGCGACCGGGTGAGGGGGCTTGCGACCGGTGCGGACGATTATCTGGTCAAGCCGTTCTCGACGCCGGAATTCATCGCGCGGGTGCGTGCATTGCTACGGCGGGCCAAGCCTGAAGTGCTTTCGTCGGTGCTGAAGGTCGGCGACATCGTGCTCGACCGCGAGACGCATCGGGTCTACCGCAAGAAGAACGAAGTGCGGCTCGGGCCGACGGAGTTCCGGCTGCTGGAGTTCATGATGCAGCATCCCGGCCGCGTCTTCTCGCGCAGCCAGTTGCTCGATAACGTCTGGGGCGAGACGATCTATATCGACGAGCGCACCGTGGACGTGCATGTCGGGCGGCTGCGCAAGGCGGTGAACCACGGTCGCCAGTCAGACGTCATCCGTACGATCCGCGGCGCGGGCTACGCCATTCGCGAGGCCTGATCGGCCTTAGCCGGACATCGCTTTCAGGGGCACGTTATCAGGGGTTTCGCCCATGACGAGCTCCGTCGCGCGCGCGGCATCCACCGGCCGGCCGAGCAGGTAGCCTTGCGCCGTTCCGCAGCCGATCGCGATCAGGTTCGCCAGTTGCTGTTCGTCCTCGACGCCTTCGCCAGTGGTTTCGATGGCCAGATCCTGCGCCATGGAAATCACGGCGCGCACGACGGCCGCCGAACCGGCATCGGTATGCGAGGTGTTGATGAAGCTGCGGTCGATCTTGATGCGGTCCAGCTCGAATTCACGCAAATGCGCAAGCGACGAATAGCCGGTGCCGAAATCATCCATGGCGATCCTCACGCCGAGGGCGCGCAGGCCAGCCAGCGTGGCGGCGATCTGCTGGTTGTCATCGACCATGGCGGTTTCGGTGATCTCGATTTCGATGCGACGCGGCGCGAGACGGTATTTGTTCAGCGCGTGGGTCAGACGCCGCAATATGTCCATCGAGCGCAGCTGCACCGGTGAGACATTGATGGACATATAGAGGTGATCGGGCCAAAGCGCCGCCTGCCGGCAGGCTTCCTCGATCACCCATGCGCCGATTTCGACGATCGCGCCGCTTTGTTCCGCCATCGGAATGAACTCTGCCGGGGGGACGACACCGCGCTCGGGGTGATGCCAGCGCAGCAGTGCTTCGAAGCCGGACAGTTCGCGTGCGGGAAGATTATAGAGCGGCTGGTAGTTCAGCTTGAATTGGCCGGCCTTGATCGCCCCGGCCAGGTCCGCGTCGAATTTCCGCTGCCGTTCGGCTTCCTCCATCATGCCTTCGCGGTAGATCTCGACGCGGCCGCGACCGTTTTCCTTGGCCTTGTAGAGGGCAAGGTCGGCCATCTGCTGCAGGCGCTCGGGATCATCGCCGAGATGCCATTGCGCGAGACCGGCGCTGGCTCCGATCGAGATTGCGTGCTCGCCGACCATGAAACGTCGGGAGAGCCCGGCGATGATATTCGCGGCCAGGGCTCGCCCCTCGGCAGGGTTGCGTTCGGTGAGGATGGCGAACTCGTCTCCGCCCAGCCTGAACAGGAGGTCGGTCGGCGAGCAGCCGTCGTGCATCCGCCTTGCGACCTCGATCAGCAGCATGTCGCCGACGGCATGGCCGAGCGTGTCGTTGACTGCCTTGAAGCGGTCGAGGTCGATCATCAGCAGGAGGAAAGACGGGCGGCCTGACAGGCGCGCGACGTTCTCGACGAAACTGCGCCGGTTGGGCAGGCCCGTCAGCACATCGTGGAACGCCATATGCGCAATCTGCTTCTGGCCCTCGCGCGCTTCGGTAATATCGTCATAGGTTATGATCGCGCCGCCGTCGGGCATGGGGTGGGGGGCGATGCTGATGATCTTGCCATCGTCGAAATGGTGCTCGACCTTGGCATTGTCCCGCGGTCGGCGGGGATCGTGACTGTCGGCGATCTGCTGCATGCGCGTTTCATTCCAGCCGGTGGCCGCGGCGACATTGGCGAGATACCGGCTGACGGGCATGCCGATACTGACATGATCCGGCTGCAATCCCAGCAGTTCCAGAACCCGTGGATTGAAGAAGCGGACGAGGCCATCCTGCGACAGCATGATCAGGCCGCTGGACATGTTGCGCAGCGCTTCGGCGGATTCGGCGCGGGTGTGGTCGTCGATGAACTGGATCGCAAAACCCGGCCCGAAGATGACCACGGCCACGCCGGCGACGGCAAAGGCGAGCGAGCGGAAGGTGGCGGGATTGGTAAAGGAGCCGTCGACCAGCATCGGTTCGACCCGGAATGCCGCGATTCCGGTGAAATGCATGCTGACAATCGCCAGGACCAGCATTCCTGTGGCGATGTGTTTTGCCCCGGGGG
>DATMGE010000030.1:0-63880 GCA_035555795.1 Rhizobiaceae bacterium
CTGCGGCCGCGCAGCGGCTGGCGCTGTCTCGCGTCCGTCCAGCGAAACAAGCTTTTTGCTCGCCGCATCCCAATGGAGCAGGAAGGCCCCGCCGCCGAGGCCGGAGGATTGCGGCTCCACCAGCCCCAATACGAGCTGCACCGCCACCAGCGCATCGATGGCATTGCCGCCTGCGGCGAGAATGTCGGCGCCTGCCTGCGCCGCCAGCGGATGCGCGGCCGAAACCATCCATTCCTTCGCCCGCACCGGCGCACCGGCCGGCGTCGCGACAAGCGACGGCGTGGCGCGTTCCGGCGCAACCGTGTCGCTGGCCTGCTGGGCATGAACGGAGCCGGCCAGCAGGAGCATGGCGAAGGCGGCAAGAAATCGGCGCATGGCAAGTCTCTCCCTCGGGAGCGATCCTAGCGCGTCCACGCCGACCTGTCGCGCCGCTCAGGCGTTGGCAGTCTGGCTGCGATGTGCCCAGCCTGTCATGCGCATCTCCAGCCAAGCCATCAACGCGTACATGACGATGCCCTCGACCGCGAGCATGATGAGACCGGCCCAGACCAGCGGCACGTTGAACTGGCTCTGCGCGGCCGACATCATGTAGCCGAGGCCCGAATTGGCCGCCACCGTCTCCGAGATCACCGAGCCGACGAAGGCGAGCGTGATCGCCACCTTCAGCGAACCGAAGAAATAGGGCATCGAACGCGGTATGCCGACCTTGAGCATGATGTCCATCTTGCGCGCGCCGAGCGCGCGAAGGACGTCCTCCATCTCCGGCTCGATCGTGGCGAGCCCGGTCGCGACGTTCACCACGATCGGGAAGAAAGCGATCAGGAAGGCGGTCAGCACGGCGGGGATCGTGCCAATGCCGAACCAGATGACGAGGATCGGCACCACCGCCACCTTGGGAATGGCGTTGAAGCCCACCATCAGCGGGTAGAGCCCGGCATAGATGGAGCGCGACCAGCCGATGAGGATGCCCAGCCCCAGCCCGCCGGCCACCGCCAGCGCGAAGCCGACCGTCGTGGTGTAGAGCGTCTGCAGCGAATTCTTCCAGATCGCCGGCCAGTACTGCACGATCGCCTGCAGGATCAGGCTCGGTGCGGGCAGGATATATTGCGGCAGCGAAAAGCCCCGCGCCACCGCCTCCCAGATCACGAACAGGCCGATCGTATAGACCCACGGCGCGACGGTGACGAAGTCGAAGCCCTTCCGTTCCGCGCTCATGCTGCCTTCCTCGCATCGGCGATATTGCCGCGCAGTTCGTGCACAATGTCGTTGAAATCGGCCTGATAGAGGATGTCGAGCTCGCGCGGACGCGCGAAGGGCACCTCCTGGTCCCGGACGATGCGGCCCGGCCGCGCGCTCATCACGAAGATGCGGTCGGCGAGAAACACCGCCTCGCGCAGGTCGTGCGTCACCAGCACGATGGTAACGCCCTGCGCGGCATGCAGGTCCCGGATCACGCACCACAGCTCCTCGCGGGTAAAGCTGTCCAGCGCGCCGAAGGGCTCGTCCAGCATAAGGAGATCCGGCTCGTGGATCAGCGCACGGCAGAGATTGGCGCGCTGCTGCATGCCGCCGGAAAGCTGCCACGGAAACTTCTGTCCGAACCCCTTGAGTCCAACCGTCTCCAGCAGCTTCTCGGCCTTGGCGACATATTCGGCCTTGTTCCTGCGCAGCCGGCCGCGATGCCTGTCCACCACCTCGAGCGGCAGCAGGATGTTGTCCAGCGTCGTGCGCCACGGCAGCATGGTCGGGTTCTGGAACGCCATGCCGACGATGGAGACGGGCTTGGTCACCCGCTCTCCGGCGACGGTGACCGTCCCCTTCTGCGGTATGTGGAGCCCCGTCACCAGCTTCATCAGCGTGGACTTGCCGCAGCCGGAGGGGCCGACCACGGCGGCGAACTCGCCCTTGGCGACGTCGAGCGTCAGGCCCTGAACGGCCAGCGTGCCGTCCGCGCCGCCATAGCGCATGTTGACATCGGAAATGGTGACCAGCGGCTTTGCCATGATCGTGCGCCCCATCCGCGAAATATTCGGGGGTCGGCGGTTCCCGGCGCCGTCCCCCCGGTTCCCCTTGGGTATTTATGGCAGCATCCGCTCTTCCTTGGGCGGCAGGAAGGAAGCGTCGAAGACGTCCGCCGGTCCAACCTTGCCCGTCAGGCCCATGGAGATCTTGAGATAGTCGATCGACTTGGACAGCTTGCCCTCGTCGATGCCGCCAAAGCCGTTCTCTACCACATAGGGCGTCCTGATATTCTGGGCATTCGCCATTTCCAGGCGCTCGACCTCGATATCCTTGTTGAGCACCTCATTGCGCTTCATCACCGCATCCGCACCCGCGGCAGGGTCTGCCACCGCATCTGCAAAACCCTTGGCCAGCGCCTTGAGGAAGCCCTTCACCGCGTCAGGGTTGGCCGCCGCGAAATCGGTGTTGACGAGAATGGAGTTGCCATAAAGGTCTAGCCCGTTCTCAGCCATCAGGATGGTCGAGATGTCATCTGCGGCAACACCTTGCGCCTTGAGGTTCAGCACCGAGGAGAAGGAAAAGCCGAAGATGCCATCGACCTGCCCCTGCGCCAGCATCGGCTCGCGCACCGGGAAGCCCACGCCCTCGATGGTAACCTTGCTCTCGTCGATGCCGGCGGCCTGCACGAAGGCCTTCCACTGGGCAAAAGCGCCATCGGGCGGCGGTGCGCCAAGCTTCTTGCCTTCGACCGACTTCGGGTCTCCGGTGATCCCCTGGCTCTTGCGGCCGATGATCGAGAAAGGCGGCCGCTCATAGACGACCATCACCGCCTTCACCTTCTGCGTCGGGTCGGTGTCGAGGAACTTGATCAGCGAATTGATGTCGCCAAAGCCCATCTGGTAGGCGCCGGTGGCAACGCGCGGAATGGCTTCGACCGAGCCGTTACCGGTATCGATGATGACGTTGAGACCTTCATCCTTGAAATAACCATTGTCGATGGCAAGGAAGAAGCCTGCAGCTGGGCCCTCGAACTTCCAGTCCAGCGTAAACTTGATATCGGTCTGCGCCATCGCGGGCACGGTCATTGACCCGCCAAACAGGCCGCCCGCGATCATCGTCGCAGCGGCCATGGAAAACATCCTGCGTGTAGGCATCACTTTGTCCACCTCAACCCTTTGTTGCTGGTTGTAGTCAAACAGAGAGTTGGGCGGTCGGCAAGCGCCATCTGCCTGCATCTTCAGCAAATTTGTGCATTGCACAATGATGTGGCAAACCGGATGCTCGATGATATGTCTTTCGCCGGCCACCGCCATAATATTAGGCGGCCGCGCTTGAGAGGGCTGGGATTGGGATTCGACCACGATACATGGATGGCATCGCCCAGCGGCGCGGAACTGCACCTGCTCGTCCGCATGCCGCCCAACACGCCGCGCGCGGTCGTCCAGATCAATCACGGCCTCGCCGAACATGCCGCGCGCTATGCCTGGTTCGCCGACCACCTCGCCGCGGCCGGTATCGCCAGCTATGCGCATGACCATCGCGGCCATGGCAGCACGCGCGCCCCTGATGCGCCGCCGCGCAGCTTCGGCGGCGCGCAGAAGGTACTGGACGACGTGTCCGCCGTGCATGACCGCATCGCCGACGACCATCCGGGCGTCCCGGTCGTCATCTTCGGCCATTCCATGGGCGGGCTGATCGCTTTCAACTGCCTCTTCCGCCATGCCGGCCGCGTTGCCGGAGCGGCGATCTGGAACGCCAATTTCGCCGCCGGCCCGGCAGCCCTCGCCGCACGCGCCATTCTCGCCTGGGAGCGGTTTCGCATGGGCTCCGACGTGCCCTCGCGCATTCTTCCGCGCCTGACCTTCCAGTCATGGGGGAAGCGGATTCCGCAGCGCCGAACCCTGTTCGACTGGCTCTCGCATGACCCGGCGCAGGTCGACCGCTATATCGCCGATCCGCTTTGCGGCTGGGATCCGTCCGTCGCCATGTGGCGCGACGTCTTCGGCTGGATGGCCGCCGGCGCCGATGACGGAAACATGATGCGCATCCGCCGCGACCTGCCCCTCCATCTCGCCGGCGGCGCGGAAGACCCCGCAACCGAAGGCGGAGCCGCCGTCAGCACCCTGGCCGCGCGGCTGCGCCGACACGGCTTTTCGAATCTCGTTTCAACCATTTACCCGCAGACCCGCCACGAAAGTCTCAACGCCTTGAATCGAAATCTCATCGCGGATGACTTCCTCGCCTGGATGGACAACATTCTGCCCGGCAGGTGACGTTTTGGTCGCTCGCTGCTACGCCGAAGTATCGGGCAAGGGAGGTTGAGGCATGCGCACGGGCGGACAGCTGATCGTTGATGCGCTGGAGGCAAATGGCGTCGACCGCATCTATTGCGTGCCGGGCGAAAGCTATCTCGCCGTGCTCGACGCACTCCACGATTCCCCGATCGAGACCATCGTCTGCCGGCAGGAAGGCGGCGCGGCGATGATGGCCGACTGCCACGGGCGCCTGACCGGCCGTCCCGGCATCTGCTTCGTCACGCGCGGGCCGGGCGCCGCCAATGCCATGGCCGGCATCCATGTCGCCTCGCAGGACTCCAATCCGCTGATCCTCTTCGTCGGGCAGGTCGCGCGTGGGAACCGGGAACGCGAAGCCTTCCAGGAAGTGGATTTCAAGGCCGTCTTCGGCTCGATGGCGAAATGGGTCGTGGAGATCGACGACGCCCGGCGCGTGCCGGAACTCGTCACCCGCGCTTTCGCCGTGGCCACTTCCGGCCGGCCAGGCCCCGTCGCGGTGGCCCTGCCGGAGGACATGCTGACCGACATGGTGGAAGCCCCTTCCCCGCTGCCGGCGGTTCCCGTCCACACGCATCCCGGCGCAGGCGAAATGGCCGCGCTCGCACAACTCCTGCAGGAGGCGGAACGGCCTTTCGTCATTCTCGGCGGCACCGGCTGGGGTGCGCAGGCCGTGGCCGACATGGCACTGGCATTGGAGCGGTGGGATCTCCCCGCCGGTTGCAGTTTCCGCAGGCAGGCGCTCTGCGATCACCTCCACCCCTCCTATGCCGGCGACATCGGGCTCGGCATCAATCCGCACCTTGCGGCGGCGATCAGGGAGGCGGATCTCGTCCTGCTCGTCGGCGGACGCTTCAGTGAAACGCCTTCGGACGACTATTCTCTCCTGCAAAGCCCCTACCCGGCCCAGAAGCTCGTCCATATCCATCCCGATCCGCAGGAACTGGGACGCGTCTACCGTCCGTCATTGCCCATCAATGCAAACACGACCGCCTTTGCCGCCGCCTTCGCCAAAACGCGGCCCGCCGGGACCGTTCCGTGGTCGGCGCGGACGAAGGCGCTGCACGATGCCTATCTGGCCTGGTCCACGCCGCCGGCCGCCGGCCCCGGCCCGGTGCGGATGGGCCCCATTATGGCGTTTCTCGAGGATGAGCTGCCGCGCGATGCGATCTTCTGCAATGGCGCCGGCAACTTCGCCACATGGGTGCACCGCTTCCACCGCTTCCGCGGCCACGACACGCAGGCCGCACCCGCATCCGGCTCGATGGGCTATGGCGTTCCGGCCGGCGTCGCCGCCAAGAACCTGTTTCCGCAGCGCGAGGTGATCGTCTTTGCCGGCGACGGCGATTTCCTGATGACGGGGCAGGAATTCGCCACCGCCTGCCAATATGCGCTGCCGCTTCTGGTGGTCGTGGTGGACAACGGCACCTATGGCACCATCCGCATGCATCAGGAGCGCCAATATCCGGGCCGCGTCTCGGGCACGGACCTCTCCAATCCGGACTTCGCCGCTTTGGCGCGCGCATATGGCGGCCATGGCGAAACCGTAACCGATACCGGCATGTTCGCACCCGCCTTCGAGCGGGCGCGGCAAAGCGGCAAGCCCGCCATCATCCATATCCTGCTCGATGCCGAGGCGATCACGCCGACGAAGACGCTCAGCGAAATTCGCGCCGGCAGTTGATGCGGCAGCATTTCGATCAGCAGCGCCGGCCTACAATGTTCGTATTCGTCGCTGCCGGATGGACATGGGGCGCCAAGCTGTGCCAAAGCCCCTCCCGGAACACTATGTAAAACGACAGCAGGCAGCGCCTTATGGAAAATTTCGTACTGGACTTCCAGGAAATGTTCACGGCACAGGGTTTCGCCGTGCTCATGCAAGTCATCGCCATCGACCTCGTCCTGGCTGGCGACAATGCGATCGTGATCGGCCTCGCCGCAGCCGGCCTTCCCGCCGACCAGCGCCGCAAGGCGATCCTGATCGGCATCATCGCCGCCACGGTGATGCGTATCGGCTTCGCCGCCATCACCGCGCAACTGCTCCAGCTTGGACCGATGCTGCTGGTCGCCGGGGGCCTGCTGCTGCTCTGGGTTTGCTGGAAGATGTGGCGCGAGCTGCGCACGCCCCATGAGCACAGGCATGCCGCCGAGGAGGCGCTGGCCGATGCGGATCTCGACCAGAGCGGCGGGGTGGCCGAAAAGGCTCCGCGCAAGACGCTGGGTTCGGCGGTCTGGCAGATCATCGTCGCCGACGTCTCCATGTCGCTCGACAATGTGCTCGCCGTGGCGGGCGCGGCGCGCGAGCATCCAACGATCCTGATCGTCGGCCTTGCGCTGTCGATCGCCCTGATGGGCCTGGCCGCCACTTTCATCGCGCGCCTGCTGGAGCGCTACCGCTGGATCGGCTATGTCGGCCTCGCCGTCATCTTCTATGTCGCGCTCGACCTGATCTACCGGGGCGGCATCGAGATGTGGCCCTCGCTGGTCGGCGCGGCCTGACGCGTCGCCGGTTCCTGTCTGACGAAAAAGGCCGCGGAGTTTCCGCGGCCTTTTTTCATTGGAGCCCGTCGCTGGTTCTTCACTGCCAGCGTGACGAAGCGCGATCCGGCGTAAAGGAGGCTTCGTCGATCCAGAGCGGTGCCAGCCCAACTGCGCCGCGGCTTTGCGTCTGTTCTAGCGTCCGCGGCGGGGCGGATAGCGCCAGTGCCAGTTAAGGATCATGACGAGCATGACAAGGCAGAGCGCCAGCAACGTGAAGCCGAAGATCAGCGGATCGCCGCCGGCCAGCAGGATGAGCACCCCCGACAGAAGCGAAGCGCCGATCTGGCTGACGAAGCCGTAGCCCGCGGCTGCGAAACCGGCGATGTCGCCATGCGGATCGAGCACCAGCGCCGACGCGTTGGAAAACACGATCAGATGGCTGGTCGAGAAAAGCATGAACATCACCACCAGCGACCACGGTGTCAGCCAGCCCAGCAGGGCGGTGACCGTGATCAGCGAGGCCGAGACGATCAATATGCAATTGCCGACGATCATGGCCCTCACAATGCCGAGCCGCGGTATCATGCGGCGGTTGAGCGCCTGCCCCACAACGATACCCGTGCCGTGAAGCGCGAACATCGTGGCGAACAGCGTTCCGGTAATGCCGAAGCTCACATCGAAGATGCGCGGCGCGGCAATGATGATCAGCAGCATCGACGCCATCGAAATGGCCGACAGGATGAGGAAATAGCGCGATTGCGGATTCCGCACCAGCCGGGCGGCGCGGGATGCAAGCACGCGCGGCGCGATCGCATCCGGCGCTTTGGCCCTGATCGTTTCCGGAAGCCAGATCAGGACGGAAATGAGCCCGACGGCAAAGACGGCAAGTGCGCCGAACAGCACTCGCCAGCCGAAAGGCACGCCGATGGCTGCGCCGACCAGCGGCGCGGCGATCGGGCCGACCGCAAAGATCGCCGTGACGAGCGCCAACGACCGTGCGAGCTCCTGCCCCGAAAACAGGTCGCGCATGACCGCCCGCGCAAGAACCGTCGTGGCCGCCCCGCCGAAGCCTTGCAGCGCCCGCCCAGCCAGGAGCCAGAAGATCGAGGGCGCCACCGCCGACATGGCTGCGCCGGCCAGATAGATGACCAGCCCGGCCGCCAGAACGGGCTTGCGCCCGATGCGATCCGACAGCGGCCCCCACACGATCTGCGCCGCGCCGGCCATGAACATGTAGAGCGTGATCGTCCATTGGACACTGCCATAGGCGGCGTCGAGATCGGTCACGATCCTTGGGAAGGAGGGCAGCATGATGTCGACCGAGAAGGCCGACACGGACATGAGCATGCCGCAATAGATTACGATGGCGCGTGGGGACAACAGGGCAATTCCAGCAAAGATGCGCGCCGGCCCGGGACCCGGACATGCGCGGAAACAAGGTGATGGAGCATTCAGCCCTGGGAGCGGGGCTTGAAGGAAAGTCCGTCGATCAGCGCCGATGCGGTGCGAAGCGCTGCCGCCGTCGCGGCGCACATCTGCGGCAGCAGCATCCATTCCAGCGTCCAGGCGGCGCCCGAACGCTCATATTCATGCACCAGCGACTGGTTCATGCCAGATACCAGCGTCGCATTGAAGCGCGCCAGCGCAACGAGCGTTTCCGCGCCGACCGGATTGACCTTGTGCGGCATGGCGGAGGAGCCTCCGCCGCCGGCGAGCTTCACCTCGCCCACCTCGGACTGCGCCAGCAATGCGATGTCCTGGCCGATCTTGCCGAGGCTGCCGCTGACCAGCGCCAGCCAGTCGGCGAGCGCCACGACGCCGTCGCGCTCGCTGTGCAACGGCCGGGGCGCATGGCGCAGCCCGAGCCGGCGCGCAAGATCGGAGCCGACCTCCGCACCCTTGTCGCCCAGCTTCTCCAGCGTGCCGGCGGCGCCGGCGAAATGAAGCACGAGCACGTCGCTCTCCACTGCTGCCAACCGGTCGAGATGGCGTACCAGCGGATCGCGCCAGCTCAATATCTTGCGCGAGGCAGGCACCGGAATGGCCGCCTGCATGCGCGTATGGCCCATGGTCTCGATCGCACCGTCGCGCGCATCGAGTTCGTCCAGCACCGAGACGAGCGCCGACAGCCGCGCGCGGCAGATCGGCAGCAGCGCCTTCAGCCGCAGCGCGAAGGCGGTGTCTACCACGTCCTGGCTGGTCGCGCCGAAATGCACATGCTTGCCGTGCTCGCCGCCGACCGCCTCGCGCAACTGCGCAACGAAGTCGGGCACCATCAGGCCATCGCGGAGATTGCCGCCGCGCAGGCGGGCCACATCGGGCTTGAATGCGCCCAGCGCGGTCGCGATGGCGCTTGCGGCTTCGGCCGGTATCACCCCCGCCACGGCCTCCGCCTCGGCAAGGCCTATCTCGAAGGCCAGCATCGCCTCGATCTCGGCATCGAGCTCAAAAAGCCTTGCGGCCTCCTCGTCGCCGAGGAGGCCGGCAAGAACCGGATGGTCGAATGGCGATACTGCCAACTGGTCGTCCTCAGATGTCGAAGAAGATCGTTTCCTTCTCACCCTGGAGATGGATGTCGAAGGTGTAGGTATCTCCTTCGCGCTTGGCAATCAGGGTCGGCACGCGCACCTGATGCTCGACGCGCGTGAGGATCGGATCCTCCTTGTTCGCCTTCTCCTCGTCGCCGAAATACATCCGCGTCTGGAGGCCCAGATTGATGCCGCGCGCCACAACCCAGAAGGTGATGTGCGGCGCCATCATGCGGCCGTCCGGAAACGGCACGCGGCCGGGCTTGACCGTGTGGAAGGTGAACACGCCGGTGTCCATATGGGTCGGGCAACGGCCCCAACCGGTGAAATTCGGATCGGCCGCGCCGCGCATTTCCGAGGGCGAGTTGTAGAGACCATCGGCATCGGCCTGCCAGATCTCCAGCAGCGCGTCCTTGAGCGGCGTGCCCGTGCCATCGATGACCCGGCCGGTGACGGTGATGCGGTCGCCCTTGGTCTTGTCATTGACCATCGAGGTGCCGAGATCTTCCGGATAGACGCCGGTGATTTCAGCGAAGTTCGGCGTCAGGCCGATATGGACGTAAGGGCCCGCCGTCTGGGAAGCACTTTCCTTGAGGCGATTGAGAGGCTGTACCATGAAATCAGTTCCCTTCCTTCTTGTTCTCGAAGAAGGTCGACCGGCGTCCGCGCAGAACGATGTCGAACTTGTAGGCACGGCTGTCCATCGGCGTCGTAGCCGACATGTCGAGCGCGGCGGTGAGTTGTTCGATTGCCGCCGGATCGGCGATGGTGCGCACGATCGGGCATTGCGCGATCATCGGGTCACCCTCGAAATACATCTGGGTGATCAGCCGCTGCGCGAAGCCGTGGCCGAAGATCGAGAAGTGGATATGCGCCGGGCGCCAGTCGTTCGGGCCGTTCGGCCACGGATAGGGGCCGGGCTGCACGGTGCGGAAGAAGTAGTTGCCGTCCTCGTCGGTGATGGTGCGCCCGCAGCCGCCGAAATTCGGGTCGAGCGGCGCCTGGTAGCCTTCCTTCTTGTGGCGATAGCGGCCGCCGGCATTGGCCTGCCAGAACTCCAGCAGCGCGCCGGGCACGCCCTTGCCGCGCTCGTCCAGCACCCGCCCGTAGACGATGATGCGCGGACCGATCGCGCTTTCGCCCGGCTTGGCGAAATTGAGGATCATGTCATTGTCGAGCTCGCCGAGAATATTATGGCCGAAACGCGGGCCGGTGATCTCGGAGATCGTATTGTCCAGCGACAGCATGGCGCGCTGCGGCGAGCGCACGACCGAGGTCTTGTACCATGGCGTGAATGCCTTCGGGTGCCAGTTCAGGTCCCGCTGGAAGAAGGAGCCCGTCTCGGGCTTCCGGTTGTGCAACAAATTGGCTTCGCTCATTTGGCTTTGCCTCCGTCCATTTCTGCGAATGTTTCCTTGATGATCTTGATCGCATGGTTGGCGCGCGGCACGCCGGCATAGATCGCCACATGCAGCATCGCCTCCATGATGTCGTCGCGGCTCGCGCCGGTATTTGCGGTGGCGCGCGTATGCATGGCCACTTCCTCAAAATTGCCAAGCGCGGCAAGCAGCGCCAGCGTGATCATGGAGCGCTCGCGCTTGGTGATCGTGTCGCGCGACCAGACATGGCTCCATGCCGCCTCGGTGATGAGCTCCTGGAATGGCGCGTCGAAGGGCGTCTTCGCCTTTTCGGCGCGGTCCACATGCGCATCGCCCAGCACCTTGCGGCGCGTGGCCAGCCCTTCATCATGGCGCTTTGAAATAGTCATCTTCCTTCCTCCGTCGGCTTCGGCTCAGTAGGGCAAGCCGACATAGTTCTCGGCCAGCGAGGTCATCGCCGCGCGCGAACTGAACAGATAGTCGAGCTCCGCTTCCTGGATACGCTGCCCGAACGTGCCCTGGTCGGGGAACTTGTGCAGCGTGTTGGTCATCCACCAGGAGAAGCGTTCCGCCTTCCACACGCGCGATACGGCCTTGCGCGAATAGTCATCGATGCCCGCATCGGACTTCTCCGCATAGAATTCGCGCAGCGCATCGAAGAGGTAGCGCACGTCGCTCCCAGCCAGATTGAGGCCCTTCGCCCCGGTGGGCGGCACGATATGCGCCGCGTCACCAACCAGGAACAGCCGGCCGAAGCGCATCGGCTCGGCGACGAAGGAGCGCAGCGGCGCGATGGATTTCTCGAAGGACGGCCCGATCACGAGCCTGTCGGCGACATCCTGCGGCAGGCGCCGGCGCAGCTCGTCCCAGAAACGGTCGTCGGACCATTCCTCGACCTTGTCCTCCAGCGGACATTGCACATAGTAGCGGACGCGCGTGGTCGAACGCATCGAGCACAGCGCAAAGCCGCGCGAATGGTTGGCATAGATCAGCTCATGGCTCACCGGCGGCAGGTCCGCCATGATGCCCAGCCAGCCGAACGGATATTCGCGCTCGAACAGGCTGATCGCCTTTTCCGGCACGGATTTGCGCGAAATGCCGTGGAACCCGTCGCAGCCGGCGATGAAATCGCAGTCGATCCGCTGCTCCGCCCCGTCCTTCACGAAGGTCACGTAGGGCTTTGCGCCGTCGAAATCGTGCGGCTTGACGTCGGCCGCTTCGTAGTGGGTCACGGCGCCGGCGGCCTCGCGCTTGTCCATCAGGTCGCGCGTGACCTCCGTCTGGCCATAGACCACCACCCGCTTGCCGGTCAGTTCATGGAGATCGATGCGGTGGTGGCGGCCGTCGAAGGCGATGTCGAAACCGTCATGCGGCAGCCCTTCGGCGCGCATGCGGGTGCCTGCCCCGGCCTCTTCCAGCATGCCGACCATGCCTTCTTCGAGCACGCCGGCGCGGACGCGCCCGAGCACATAGTCCTTCGACTGGCGCTCGAGGATGACGTTGTCGATGCCGGCATTGGTCAGCAACTGGCCCAGCAGAAGGCCCGAAGGACCTGAACCGATGATGACGACCTGTGTGCGCAACGAAAATCCTCCATCTCCCTGCAAGACCACTCTATCGAACGCAAAAGCCCTGTACACAATGGACATTCGCGGCAAAGGATTGCACTATCCGAACATGTATACACAGAAATCGGCATCCCCTGCCGTCCCCACATATCGCCTTTATCGCGAGCAGACGGATGAATCCGCCGAGTTCTGGCTTCATTGCGAGACGATTCCCGCACGCACGCACCTGCACAATTTCGAGATCACGCCGCATCGCCACGACGCCTTCTTCCAGATCTTCTTCGTCACCGAAGGCAGCGGCGAGATGGTCGAGGGCGAGAAGGTCCACCTCTTCTTCGCGCCCTGCATCCTCTTCATCGCGCCCGGCGCCGTCCACGGCTTCCGCTACCAGCATGATGTCGACGGCATGGTGGTGACGGCGCTGGCCGACCGGTTGCAGACAATAGCAGATGCCGACCGGCGCATTGCGGGCTTCATCACCGCCAATCGCGTGCTGGCGCTTTCCGACAGCCGCGACGCGGAGCGCATCTGTGGCTGCCTCAACGATATTTCGCGGGAACTGGACAATCCGGCACCCGGCCGCATGCCCTTGCTGGAGGCCCTGATGACGACTGCGATCGTGAGCCTTGCGCGGATCGACGGCGCGGCCAATGATGCGGCCGCACCGCCCGTCAGGCGCGACGAGGCGCGCGTCGAACGCTTCCTGGCGCTGATCGCCGCGCATATGCGCGAACACCAGCCGATCGGCTTCTATGCCGAGCGGCTCGGCCTTTCGGCCGCGCATCTCAACCGGTTGGTGCGCGAGGTGACGGGCATGTCGGCGCAGACGATGATCGCCCGGCGCATGCTGGAAGCGGCGAAGCGCGACCTCGTCTTCACGCCGTCGCCGATCCAGAAGATCGCCTATTCGCTGGGCTTCTCGGACCCGGCCTACTTCAACCGTTTCTTTCGCCGCCACGCCGGCACCACGCCGGGCGCCTACCGCGAGGCAGAGCGCAAAATGCTGATGGCATAGCGACCCCTCCGGCGACCCGGAGGGGCAGTTGCAGCGAGTTCAGCGCCAGCCAAGCGCGGGCGCAACGTGCTTGAGCACGGACTCGATCACATGCGCATTATAGTCGACGCCCAGTTGGTTCGGCACCGTCAGCAGCAGCGTATCGGCCTCGGCGATCGCCTCGTCCTCGGCGAGATCCTTAATCAATACATCCGGCTCGGCCGCATAGCCGCGCCCGAACACGGCGCGCACATTCTGCTCGATGAAGCCGAAGGAATCCTCTTCCTTTCCGCGGCCGAAATAGGCCCGGTCCATGTCGTTCATCAGCGCGAAGATAGAGCGCGAGACCGAAACGCGCGGCTCGCGCGTGTGACCGGCTTCCTTCCATGCCGCCTTGTAGGCGCGGATCTGCTCCGCCTGCTGGACATGGAACGGCTTGCCGCTCTCGTCGAAGACGAGCGTCGAGCTTTGCAGGTTCATGCCGAGCTTGGCTGCCCACTGCGCCGTCGAGGTCGTCGCTGCTCCCCACCAGATGCGCTCGCGCAGGCCCTCGGAATGCGGCTCCAGCCGCAATGCACCGGGAGGGTTGGGAAACATCGGGTTGGGGCTCGGCTGGGCAAAGCCCTTGCCTTGCAGGAGTTGCAGGAAGATTTCCGCATTGGTCCGCGCCATGTCGGCGTCGGTCTGCCCGTCTTGCGGTACATAGCCGAAATAGCGCCAGCCATCGATGACCTGCTCGGGAGAGCCACGGCTGATGCCGAGCTGAAGCCGCCCGCCGGAGATCAGATCGGCCGAGCCGGCATCCTCGATCATGTAGAGCGGATTTTCGTAGCGCATGTCGATCACGCCAGTGCCAATCTCGATGCGCTTGGTCCGGGCGCCGATGGCCGCCAGCAGCGGAAAGGGCGAGGAAAGCTGCCGCGCGAAATGGTGCACGCGGAAATAGGCGCCATCCGCGCCCAGTTCCTCCGCCGCCACGGCAAGATCGATGGATTGCAGGAGCGTATCGGCTGCCGAGCGCGTCTGCGACTGGGGCGAAGGCGTCCAGTGGCCGAAGGAAAGAAAGCCGATCTTCTTCATGGGTGCACCGCCTTTCGAGGGGTCTTGAGTTGCCGCACAGGTAGGCGTGAAGGCCGGCGCACTCAAGCCGGCGGATAGGGCGTGAACACTGCGTTCACGAAGCCACCGTTTGGTCGCGCAGAGAAAAGGGGCGGTCGCCCGCCCCTTCCCGTTCTGCCTTATCGCCGCGCGATCACAGCTTGTCGGTGATCTCGGTCGTGTAGGCGCCTTCCGGCTCCTTGGTGATGATCTTCTGATCGAGCAGCGCCTTGGCGGTGCGGTCATAGGCTTCCGGGATGAGCTTGCCGTCCGGCGTGTCGATCAGCTTGGCCACCTCGCCCATCATGCGCTTCTGGTGGTTCTCGTCCTGGCCGCCATTGTCCATGACGATCTCGGCCGCCTCGTCCGGATTGGCGATGGCATATTCCCAGCCCTTCATCGAGGCGCGCACGAACTTGACCATCTTTTCCTTGAAGGCAGGGTCGGCAAGCTTGTCCTGCATGACATAGAGCCCGTCCTCGAGCAGGTCGTTGCCCATCTCGGTATAGTTGAAGACGATCAGGTCTTCCGCCTTGTAGCCGGCATCAATGAGCTGCCAGTATTCGTTGTAGGTCATGACCGAGATGCAGTCGGCCTGCTTCTGGATCAGCGGCTGCACGTCGAACGACTGCTTGAGCACGGTCACGCCGTCCGGGCCGCCCTCGGTCGACAGGCCGATCTTGTTCATCCATGCGTAGAACGGATATTCGTTGCCAAAGAACCAGACGCCGAGCGTCTTGCCCTTGAAGTCGGCCTCGGTCTTCACCGGACCGTCGGCGGGGCAGACGAGTTCCATGCCGGCCTTCTTGTAGGGCTGGGCGATATTGACGAGGTTGACGCCCTTGTCGCGCGCGGCGAGTGCTGCCGCCATCCATGTCACGATCACGTCGGCGCCGCCGCCCGCGATCACCTGCTCGGGCGCGATATCAGGGCCGCCCGGCTTGATTTCCACATCGAGGCCTTCATCCGTGTAGAAGCCCTTCTCCTTGGCGACGAAATAGCCGCCGAATTGTGCCTGGGCGACCCATTTGAGCTGCAAAGTCACATCGGCGGCCCATGCCGGTACGGTTGCCAGCGACATTGCGCCGGCCATCATGGAAACGATCAGCTTTTTCATTTTTGTTACCCTCTGAAGTGCGCCTATCCCCCACGGACAGACGGATGCCAAAACGTGACGGCTCGTTCGATGAGAGCGATCACGCCATAGAAAACCGAACCGATGACCGCCGCAACAGCGATCTCTGCCCAGACCATGTCGACATTCATGCGCCCGACCTCGGTGGAGATGCGGAACCCCATGCCGACCACCGGCGTGCCGAAGAACTCGGCCACGATCGCGCCGATCAGCGCCAGCGTTGAATTGATCTTGAGCGCGTTGAAGATGAAGGGCATCGCCGCGGGCAGCCTGAGCTTGCCCAGCGTCTGCCAGTAGCCCGACGCGTAGGTGCGCATCAGGTCGCGCTCCATGTGGCCGGCGGCAGACAGCCCGGCCACCGTATTCACCAGCATCGGGAAGAAGGTCATGATGATGACCACCGCTGCCTTGGAGGGCCAGTCGAAGCCGAACCACATGACCATGATCGGCGCGACGCCGATGATCGGCAAAGCCGACACCATGTTGCCGATCGGCAGCAGCCCGCGCCGCAGGAACAGGAAGCGGTCGGCGAAAATCGCTGCGGCAAAGCCCGCACCGCAGCCCACGACATAACCCACCAGCACCGCGCGGAAGATCGTCTGGTTCACGTCCGCCCACAGGACCGGGAGCGAGGCGGCAATGCGCAATCCCACAGCGCTTGGCGGCGGCAGAAGCACGAAGGGAACGCCCGCACCACGCACGATCAGCTCCCACAGGATCAGGATCCAAGCGCCGAACAGGAACGGGATGAGCAGCCGCAACGCCATGTCGCCCAGGCGGGCCTTCGGCTGCATGTCGGAAAGAATGGAGACAAGCTGCCAGGCGAGCAGCCAGGCAGCTGCGAGCAGCAGGAAGAAGGCGACGGTGCCCTGCCCCTCGAACCCCCTGACGGTCGTGTAGAGCTGCCAAGCAGCGCCATGTGCCGACGCGAACAGGACAAGCGCCGCCAGCCAGCGCGGCCGCACGAAGACCGCTGCCGCACCGCCGGCAATCAACGTGCCCATGATGAGCGACGCGCGCGACGGCGACTGGACCGTGAGCAGCAGGGGCAGGAAGGCCGACGAGCAGGCGACGAGCAGCATCGCCAAAATCGCCTGAAGGGATGGCCGGTCAACGATCATGCCGGCCGCGCCCCCATCGCCCTTTCGACAAGCCTGCCGGCCACGCCCACCGCCGTCACCAAAAGCATCGCCACGATGGAGCCAGCCACCAGCGCCGCGAACATGTCGATGGTCTGGCTGTAATAGGAACCCGACAGCAGCTTGGAGCCGATGCCGGCGACCGCGCCTGTGGGCAACTCGCCCACAATGGCCCCGACCAGACTGGCGGCGATCGCCACCTTCATGGACGCGAAGAGGAACGGCACCGAGGCAGGCAGACGCAGCTTGCGGAAGATCTGCCACTTCGACGCATTATAGGTGTGCATCAGGTCGAGTTGCATCGTCTCGGGCGAGCGCAGCCCCTTCACCATGCCCACCGCGACAGGGAAGAAGGAGAGGTAGGTCGAGATCAATGCTTTGGGGATCAGCCCAGTGACGCCGACCGCGGCCAGCACCACGATGATCATCGGCGCCAGCGCCAGGATGGGGATCGTCTGTGAGGCGATGATCCAAGGCATGAGGCTGCGGTCGAGCGACAGGACATGGACGATTCCGACCGCGATCAGGATGCCCAGCACGGTGCCGAAGGCGAAGCCAAGCAGCGTGGACGCCAGCGTCACCCATGAATGATAGACGAGGCTGCGGTTCGACGTGATCTTTCGCAGGAAGGTGTTCTCATAGAAATTCACCGCCACCTGATGCGGCGCCGGCAGCGTCGGCTTGGGCTGCGTCATCGTCTTGACGACAAATTCCCACGGCGTCGAGGTCACGCCGCCGCGCCGGTCGAGGTCGCGCTGGAACGGCGCATTCAGGGCGTAGGCGCCGACATACCAGGCCGCGACGATGGCCAGCAGCAATGCGGTGACCGGGATGATCTTGTCGCGCAGCCGGTCAGTCATGGCGGAGCGCCCGGCGCAGTGAATGGCGGGCCTCAATCCTCATAGGAGTGCCCTGCCCTCAGCCCATCGCGCACGCGGGCCGCTATCGCCAGGAATTCCGGCGTTTCGCGTATATCGAGCGGGCGTTCGCGCGGCAGCGTGGATTCGATGACATCCGTCACGCGGCCGGGTCGCGGCGACATCACCACGATGCGGGTCGAGAGGTAGACCGCCTCGGGGATCGAATGCGTCACGAAGCAGATCGTCTTGTTGGTGCGCGCCCATAGTTCCAGAAGCTGCCCGTTGAGATGGTCGCGCACGATCTCGTCCAGCGCACCGAACGGCTCGTCCATCAGGAGCAGGTCCGCGTCGAAAGCAAGCGCGCGTGCGATGGATGCGCGTTGCTGCATGCCGCCCGACAGCTGCCACGGATATTTGTTCTCGAAGCCGCTCAGGTTGACGAGGTCCAGCGTGCGCGCGATGCGCGCGCGCTGCTCGGCCTTCGAATAGCCCATGATCTCCAGCGGCAGCGCGATGTTGCGGGCAATGGTGCGCCACGGATAAAGGCCCGCCGCCTGGAAGACATAGCCATAGGCGCGGCTTTTGCGCGCCTCTTCCGCGCTCATGCCGTTGACCGTGATCGTGCCTTGCGTCGGCTGTTCAAGATCGGCGATCGCGCGCAGGAAGGTCGTCTTGCCGCAGCCCGACGGGCCGATGAAGGAAACGAAATCGCCCTTTCCGATCTGGAGATTCACGTCCGACAGCGCCTGCACGGGCCCGTCGCCGGTCTGGAATGTCAGGCCGAGCCCGCTCGCCTGGATCACCGTCGCGCTCAATGGTGCCTCCGGGACGATATCAGGCGGGCGTTTCGTGCAGACCGGGCGCGGGCGCGATCGAGCGATAGGTCAGCGCGGCAACCGCGCCCGCCGGGGCAAAGGGAAGCCCGAAGAGAAAGGCCGAGGGTATCGCCGCCCATCCGTCGTCCATCGCGATCCATGCCGCCGCGCCGCATGGCGCAACCAGCGCGCCGGCAAGCGCATAGATGCCCCAGCCGCCGCGGGTAAAGCGGTTGATGAGGAAAAGCGCCAGCAGGGTGAACGGCGCCAGCACCGGCGCCACGATGAGGAGCATTAGCGCGCAGAAGAGGAAGATGCCCACGATGTCGCCGGCCGACCAGGTCGTGCCTTCCTGCGCCACGCTGGCGCCGATCATCAGGAGGTAGGCTCCCACTCCGCCGACCCAGCACGCCGCGAGGTAGGCGAGCACATGTCTCAATGTATGCAACATCGCGCAGGACCATAGCCGCCCCGCCGCGCATATTCCATAGAAGCGGCGTCGCGCCGATTTGCCCGTGCACGCGTCACACCCCGCTCGCGGGTATGCCGGCGCGCTCTATCCTGCGCGGCGAGACCAGTTCCTTCCACGTCGAGAGCGCCCGGTTGACCGGCCCGTTCGCCTCGCGCGGCACGAAGGCGCCGTCGCCCGGCTTCGCCTTCACCTCGCTGCGCTCCACCGCGAGCCGCCCGCGCGAGAACACGTAGCGCGGCAGGCCCTTCACTTCGATGCCCTCGAAGACATTGTAGTCGATGACCGACTTCTGGCTCGTCGCGGCAATCGTCTTCGTCGCCTCCGGGTCCCACACGACGATGTCGGCATCCGCGCCTTCCACGATGGCGCCCTTCTGCGGATACATGCCGAAGATCTTCGCCACATTGGTCGAGGTCACCGCAACGAATTCGTTCATCGTCAGCCGCCCGGTATTGACCCCGCGCGTCCACAGCACCGGCAGGCGGTCTTCCAGGCCGCCCGTTCCGTTCGGTATCTTGGTGAAGTCGCCGACGCCGTGGCGCTTCTGCTCTGTGGTGAAGGCGCAATGGTCGGTGGCGACCACGTGCAGCGAGCCGGCCGCCAGCCCCGCCCACAGCGAATCCTGATGCAGCTTCGAACGGAAGGGCGGGCTCATCACGCGCCGCGCCGCATGATCCCAGTCCTTGTCGAAATATTCGCTCTCGTCGAGCACGAGGTGCTGGATCAGAGGCTCGCCCCATACCCGCATGCCTTTCTGGCGCGCGCGGCGGATGGCCTCGTGGCTCTGCTCGCATGATGTGTGCACCACATAGAGCGGCACGCCGGCCATGTCGGCGATCATGATGGCGCGGTTGGTCGCCTCGCCTTCCACCTCCGGCGGGCGCGAATAGGCATGCGCCTCGGGTCCGTTATTGCCTTCCGCCATCAGCTTCTGCTGGAGCTGCGCCACCACGTCGCCGTTCTCGGCATGGACCATCGGCAGCGCGCCGAGCTCGGCGCAGCGCTGGAACGACGAGTACATCTCGTCGTCATTGACCATCAGCGCGCCCTTATAGGCCATGAAGTGCTTGAAGGAGGTGATGCCCTTCTCCACCACCTGCGGCATCTCGTCGAAGATCTGCTCGTTCCAGCCGGTGATGGCCATGTGGAAGGAGTAATCGCACAGCGCCCGCGTCGACTTGTTGTCCCATGCCTTGATGCCGTCGAGCAGCGACTGTCCCGGCCCCGGCACGCAGAAGTCGATCACCATCGTCGTGCCGCCGGAAAGCGCGGCGCGCGTGCCGCTCTCGAAATCGTCGGCCGAATAGGTATGCATGAAGGGGAATTCGAGATGGGTGTGCGGGTCGATGCCGCCTGGCATCACATAGCAGCCGCCCGCATCCACCACCTCGTCGCCGGAAAGGCCCTGCCCGATCGCGGCGATCCTGGCGCCCTCGATGAGCACGTCCGCCTTCCATGTGCGGTCGGCGGTGACGATGGTTCCATTCCTGATGAGTGTCGACATTTTCGTTCCCCGTTATTGGACGCGCATGCGCGGTGCGTCGATATTGTCGATGCGGGAGATCATGCTCCCGTCCGCATTCAAACCGGCTCCTTGCCTCCAATCCTGCGCCGATGCGACCGGCGCTCGCGTATGCGCCGCAGGTCGGCGACCAGCTCGTCGAGCGTACCATAGACCGGCACGACGACAGCGAACTCGGCCGGCCGCAGGTCGCGCGAGGGCGTGCAGGCGGCGATGACTCGCGCCTGATATTCATCGGGCGCCCAGATGCGCGCAAATTCGAGGAATTGCTGGATGACCTCGCGGCGCAGCCCGGCGATGCGCTCATAATTGGCGCGGAAGATCGCGAAGGCCGTATAGGCCGCCGTCAGCAGCGAAAAGCCGAGGATCGCCGCCAATATTTTCAGATCGTTCGTATAGGTACCGCTCACCACGGCATAGAGCAGCGCAAGCAGCGTGAAGACGATGAACGCCTTGGAGATCTTGTAGGCCGCCTGAACGCTCTCGATCTCGTCGTGATAGCCGGCCTCGGTGGTCTGTTCGATATCGCGCAGCTTCTTCTTGAACTCGTAGAGCCGCTGGTTCTCCTCGTCAGTGTGCTCTTCGCCGCGCGCCTCGCGCAATATGTCGAAGGCGCTCAGCGTCACGTCATCGATGGCGTCCCATCCCGACAGCGGCAGGATCGCCGGCGGCAGATATTCACCGATGCGCTTGAACGCGACATAGAGCAGATGGATCGTCGTCAGGAACAGGAAGAAGATCAAAAGCAGCGCGAAATCGGCCACGCCCAGCACGTCGAAGATGTTCTGGTAGTTCGCCACGACCTCGTTGAGCAGGTCGGCATTGGGCAAAAAGCCCTCGCTGGTGGAGCCGATATCGGTGAAACCGGAGAGCACGTAGAAGACGAGGCCGGACACGACCAGCCGCGAGGTCATGAAGTTGGACAGGCGAATGACGCTCTGGAGAAGGCCGTCCACGTCCATGCGACGACACCCTCCTTCCGCTCAGCGCGATCCGCGTTCGTTGCTCAAGCGACGATCTCCGCCGTTTCCACCACCGCATGGAAGAGCACGTCGCAGCCGGCGCGCGCCCAGTCCTTGGTGATCTCTTCCGCCTCATTGTGCGACAGGCCATCCACGCAGGGGCACATGACCATTGCCGTCGGCGCAACCCGGTTGATCCAGCAGGCATCGTGCCCGGCGCCCGAAATGATATCGCGATGGGAATAGCCCAGCCGATTGGCGGCATCGCGGATCGCCTTCACGCAACCCTCATCGAATGTCACCGGATCGAAATGGCCGACCGGCTCGATGTCATAGTCGATGTCGAGCGCCTCGCAGATCGTGTCGATGCCATCCTCTATGCGCGCGCGCATCTCATCGAGCACCTCCTGCTCGGGCGAACGGATGTCGATGGTGAAGACCGTCCTTCCGGGGATCACATTGCGCGAATTCGGATAGACCTCCATATGGCCCACCGCGCCCACTGCATCCGGCTGGTAGTCCAGCGCCACCTCATGCACCAGCTCGATGACGCGCGCCATGCCGAGCCCGGCATTGCGCCGCTTCGGCATCGGGGTCGAACCGGTATGGCTCTCCTTGCCCTCGATCGTCACCTGAAGCCACCACAGGCCCTGTCCGTGCGTGACGACGCCGATGTCGATGCCCTCGTCCTCGAGGATAGGCCCCTGCTCGATATGCAGCTCGAAGAAAGCCTTCATCGGGCGCTGGCCGACAGGCTCATCGCCCTTCCAGCCGATACGCTCCAGTTCGTCGCCGAAACGCAAGCCCTTGGCATCCTTGCGGTCATACGCCCATTCCCGCTCATGCACCCCGGCGAACACGCCCGACGCCAGCATGGCAGGCGCGAAGCGGGTGCCCTCCTCGTTGGTCCAGTTCGTCACCACGATCGGGTGCTTCGTCTTGATGCTGAGGTCGTTGAGCGTACGGATCACTTCGAGCCCGCCGAGCACACCCAGCACGCCGTCATATTTCCCGCCGGTGGGCTGCGTGTCGAGATGGCTGCCGACATAGACCGGCAGCGCATCCGCATCGGTGCCTTCGCGGCGGGCGAACATGTTGCCCATCTCGTCGACGCCGACGCTCATGCCCGCCTCTTCGCACCAGCGTTTGAAGAGATGCCGACCCTCGCCGTCGGCATCCGTCAGCGTCTGGCGGTTGTTGCCGCCAGCCACCCCCGGCCCGATCTTCGCCATCTCCATGATCGAATCCCAGAGACGATCGGCATTGATGCGATGGTTGGATTCAACGGGCATCAGGCCACCAGCTCGATCGCTTCGCGCACATGATCGATCAGCTCGTCGATCTGCCCCTTGGTGATGATCAGCGGCGGCGAGAGCGCGATGATGTCGCCGGTGGTGCGGATCAGGCAGCCGCGCTCGAACGCCTTCACGAAGGCCGAGAAGGCGCGCTTCGTCGGCTCGCCCGCGATGGGCTGCAATTCGATGGCCCCGACGAGACCGATATTGCGGATGTCGATGACGTTCGGCGCATCCTTGAGCGAATGCAGCGCCTCTTCCCAATAGGGCGCCAGTTCCGCCCCGCGCGTCAGCAATCCCTCTTCCTTGTAGGTGTCAAGCGTGCCGAGTGCGGCCGCCGAGGCGATCGGATTGCCCGAATAGGTATAGCCGTGGAAGAACTCGATCAGGTGCTCCGGCCCGGTCATGAAGGCGTCGTGGATCTCCTTCTTCACGAAGACCGCACCCATGGGGACGACGCCATTGCTCACCCCCTTGGCGGTGGTCATGATGTCAGGGACGACGCCGAAATAATCGGCGGCAAAAGGCGTGCCGAGACGTCCGAAGCCGGTAATGACCTCGTCGAAGATCAGCAATATGCCATGCTTCGTGCAGATATCCCGCAGGCGCTGGAGATAGCCCTTCGGCGGGATGAGGACGCCCGTCGAGCCCGCCACCGGCTCCACGATGACTGCCGCGATGGTGGAGGCATCGTGCAGCGTGACGATCCGCTCCAGCTCGTCGGCAAGGTCGGCCCCATGTTCGGGCACGCCGCGTGCAAAGCTGTTCTTGGCCGGCAGATGAGTGTGCGGCAGATGGTCGACGCCTGTCAGCAGCGTGCCGAACATCTTGCGGTTGGAGACGATGCCACCTACCGAGATGCCGCCGAAATTGACCCCGTGATAGCCGCGCTCACGGCCGATCAGCCTTGTGCGCGAGCCCTCGCCCTTCACGCGGTGATAGGCCAGTGCGATCTTGAGCGCAGTTTCCACCGATTCCGAGCCGGAATTGGTGAAGAAGACATGGTCCATGCCCTTGGGCGCCAGGTCGACCAGCCGGTTGGCCAGTTCGAAGACGATCGGGTGCCCCATCTGGAAGGCCGGCGCATAGTCCAGTTCCGCTGCCTGGCTCTGGATCGCCTCGGTGATCTTGGGTCGGCAGTGCCCGGCATTCACGCACCAAAGGCCGGACGTGCCGTCCAGCACCTTGCGGCCGTCCGCCGTGGTGTAGTGCATGTCCTTGGCGGCCACGAGCATGCGCGGCGCCTGCTTGAACTGCCGGTTTGCGGTGAACGGCATCCAGAACGCGGAAAGATCGTTCGGCGCGACATTGGTCCTGCTGGACATTCCGGGACTTCCCCTTGCGTGGTGTTCGGTTTCTTGGCCGATGCTCGCGCCACCGGATCGCTGTTCCGCGAAAATTTGACCGAATGGACAAACGTTACCATTGCCGCGAGCATGGTCAAGACGATACTAGGCGACATGAGCATCGTCGCGCGCGCGCCACGCCTGCACAGCTTCTGGTCCAGTCTGTTGGCCCAGCGGGGGACATTGTTGTGACCGACGGCGCCCGCCCCACCCGCACGCGCATCCAGCGCGTAAAGCGCGAACTCATCCTGGAAGCAGCCCTGGAAGTTTTCGCGATGCACGGCTTCCGCGGGGCCACCATCGACCAGATCGCGGAAGCTGCCGGCATGTCGAAGCCGAACCTGCTCTATTATTTCCGCACCAAGGACCTGATCCACCAGACGCTCATGCAGCGCCTGCTCGATACATGGCTGGCTCCCCTGCGCGAACTGGACGATGTCGGCGACCCCATCACCGAGCTGCGCAGCTATATTCGGCGAAAGCTGGAGATGGCGCGCGACTACCCGCGCGAAAGCCGCCTCTTCGCCAATGAGATCCTGCAAGGCGCACCGCGCATCATGCCGATGATCGAGGGCGAACTGAAAGAGCTGGTCCATGAAAAGGCACAGGTGATCCGCGGCTGGATGCAGGCGGGACGCATTGCGCGCACTGATCCCTACCACCTGATCTTCTCGATCTGGGCGACGACCCAGCACTATGCGGATTTCGACGTACAGGTGCGCGCGGTTCTCGGCCCCGACCGCGGCGGCGAAGGCCGTTTCGAGGACGCCGCCCGCTTCCTCGAACAGCTTTTCATCGAGGGGCTGAAAGCAAAGGTGACCAGGGGCTGACACCGGGCGGCGCGATCACGGCAACCGGCTGACAAATAATCCCACATCGTCAATGCGATGGCGCGGCTTCCGGAATCAAATAGTCACATGAAACATCCAGCTTGGGGCAGGCTCGCGATGGCCTTGCGAACCCGCCCCTCGCCGGGAGGAACCAGAGCAATTCCAGCAAAAGTGCTCAGCGGAATTGCGTAGGAAAACCTATTCCGCGGCCTGCCGGGCCATCGGATTATTGGGATGCGCCGTCCAGTTGGCATAGGTTGGCTGCACCACCTTGCCCGTGCGCTTGTCGAGAACGCCGGCGGCGAGCGGCTCCATCGTGATGCAGTCCTGCACCGGACAGACGTTCACACAGAGATTGCAGCCGACGCACTCCTCTTCCTTGACCTCGAAATGGCGCACGCCATCCACCATCGACGTGATGGCCTGATGCGACGTGTCCTCGCAAGCGATATGGCAGCGGCCGCACTTGATGCAGAGATCCTGGTCGATATGCGCCTTGGCGATGTAGTTGAGGTTGAGATACTGCCAGTCGGTGACGTTGGGCGTCGCGCGGCCGATGACATCGTCCAGCGAGGCGTGGCCCTTCTCGTCCATCCAGTTCTGGAGACCGGTGATCATCTCCTGCACGATCTTGAAACCGTAGGTCATGGCGGCCGTGCAGACCTGCACATTGCCAGCCCCCAGCGCCAGGAATTCCGCTGCATCGCGCCATGTTGTGACGCCGCCGATGCCTGAAATCGGCAGGCCGCGCGTTTCTGCATCGCGCGCGATTTCCGCCACCATATTGAGCGCGATCGGTTTCACAGCCGGCCCGCAATAGCCGCCATGGCTGCCCTTGCCGTCGATCGAAGGCTCCGGCGAGAACGTGTCGAGGTTCACCGAGGTGATCGAGGAAATGGTGTTGATGAGCGACACCGCATCAGCCCCGCCACGCTTTGCAGCCCGCGCAGGGTAGCGGATATCGGTGATGTTGGGCGTCAGCTTCACGATCACCGGCATGCGCGTATATTGCTTGCACCAGCGGGCGACCATTTCGATATATTCGGGCACCTGGCCCACAGCCGAGCCCATGCCGCGTTCGCTCATGCCGTGCGGACAGCCGAAATTGAGCTCGATACCATCGCACTCCGTCTCCTCGACGGCAGGCAGGATCGCTTTCCAGCTCTCCTCCTCGCAGGGCACCATGATCGAGGCCACCAGCGCACGGTCCCGCCAGTCGCGCTTCACCTGCTTGATCTCCTGCAGGTTGATCTGAAGCTGCCTGTCGGTAATCAGCTCGATATTGTTGAGGCCGAGCAGCCGCCGGTCCGCACCCCAGATCGCGCCGTAGCGCGGCCCGTTGACATTGACTACCGGCGGGCCTTCCTCGCCAAGCGTCTTCCACACAACGCCGCCCCAGCCGGCCTTGAAGGCACGCACGACATTATAGGCCTTGTCAGTCGGCGGCGCGGATGCCAGCCAGAACGGATTGGGCGACCTGATGCCGACGAAATTGTTGCGAATGTCTGCCATGGGTCGATTTCCTTTGGCTGTCGTCGCGTCCAGGCCTAGCTCATTAGCGCACGGTGAATGCTTTCCGCCGCATCCCGGCCAGCGGCCACCGCCGCCACGGTCAGGTCCTCGCGCGCATCCACCACGCAATCACCGCCGGCCCAAACCTTTTCCATGCTGGTGCGGCCTTCGCCGTCGACCCTGATGCGGCCTTTCTCCAATGCGAGCCCCGCGCCCGCGCCGTTGAGCGCTGCGGGCACGAAATTCTGGCCGATCGCCTTGAAGACCTGATCAGCGCGGATGGTCAAAAGCTCGCCGGTTCCCGCCAGCGATCCGTTCGCCAACGTCGTATATTCGAGCTCGATCGCCGTCACCTTGCTGCCATTGACGATGACGCGGACTGGCTTGAGCCAGTGGCGGATGACCACGCCTTTCGATGCGGCAAGATCCTGCTCGAACAGCGAGGCGTTCATATTTTCCTTGCCGCGCCGGTAGCAGATGGTGACGTCTTCCGCGCCCAGCAGCTTCGCCTGCACCGCCGCGTCGACCGCCGTCATGCCGCCACCGATGACGACCACATGCCGCCCGACCTGAAGTGCGGAAAGATCGCTCGCCTGGCGCAGTTCGGCGATGAAATCGACGGCATCCTCGACGCCATCGGCATCCTCATTGTCCGCGCCCAGCGCATTGACCCCGCCAAGCCCCATGCCGAGGAATACGGCGTCATAGGTGGCGGCAAGGTCCGTGAGATGGACGTCGCGGCCGAGCGCCCGGCCATATTCGATGGCGATGCCGCCGATGGCCGTCACATAGTCCACTTCGGCCTGCGCGAAACCATCGGTCGCCTTATAGGCGGCGATGCCATATTCGTTGAGCCCGCCAGCCTTGGGCCGCGCCTCGAAGACAGTCACCTCGTGGCCGTGCATGGCGAGCCTGTGCGCGGCAGCAAGCCCCGCCGGCCCCGCACCGATCACGGCGACCGTCTTCCCGGTCGGCGCATGGCGCGTGTAGAACTGTTTGCCCTCGACCATCGCGACGTCGGTCGCATAGCGCTGCAGCATGCCGATCCGCACCGGCTTGCCCTCGGCCGCCTCGCGCACGCAGGCTTCCTCGCACAACGTCTCGGTCGGGCAAACGCGTGCGCACATGCCGCCCATGATGTTCTGGTCGAAGATGGTCTTGGCAGCACCCAGCGGATTTCCAGTCGAAATCTCACGGATGAAAAGAGGGATGTCGATTTCCGTCGGACATGCCTGCATGCAAGGCGCGTCGTAGCAGAAATAGCAGCGGTCGGACTCGACCAGCGCCTCATGCTCGCCGAAGGGCGGATGCAGGTCGGCGAAATTCATCTTATATTGCTGGGAGGTAAGCCGCCCGGAGGCGACCCCCTCGGTAAGCTGACCCGAGGCCATGCCAGTTCCCCTTTTTATTGTTGGGAGGAAGGCTAGCACGATTTGATTTTTTATCAATCGGTCAAATTTTGCGCCGAGACTGCACCGACAAGCGGTTCCGGCTGCCGCGGAGGTTCTGCCGCAGCCGGCACGCCGGCCTGGATGCGCGTGCGGGCCACGGCGCGCTGGATCGAGATCCGCCTTTTCACCGCCTCTCGCCCCGCCTCGATGACGAGGTCGACCTGTTCCGGTTGCAGGACGAGCCGCGTCGGAACATCGAACAGTTCCTGCTGGCGCTCCGGCGCAACATCGCGAAAGGAAATATGCTCCACCACGATCTGCACATCACGGCAGTTCCAGCCGGCCAGCGTGCCGCGATAGCGCCTCACCTGCGCGCTGCCGAGCCCGCAGCGGAATGCGATGAGCCGCCGCCGCCACTCGGCGATCGACAGTTCGAGCGCATCATAGCCGCTGCGCATGGATGAACTCACCGCCGTATGCGTCAGCGCGGGAACGAGCTGGCTCAGCTTTGGGCCGGTCGTGCTGTCGCCCCAGTCGGGCAATATGCTTCGGCCGGCATCGACGGCGATATAGATCATCGTCCTGAGCTTTACCGCATCCTCCGCCGACAGCGGTCCGTGCGGCGTCGTCGCAGCGGCGCGCTCCAGCGTGAGGCCGGTGGTGCCGGTATTGTCCGTCAGTCCGCCGTCGAGCAGGCGCACATAGCGCGGGCGCACCATTTCGCTATAGGCCACCAGGGCGCGGGCATAGGCGCTGAGCCGCAGCGAGGCTTCCGGGTCGGCCAGCGCGCGATCGATCCAGGCCGGCCGGCGATAGCCGCAATCGGGACCGTCCGACGACAGCACGATCGGCGTGAAAATCACCGGCACGGCCGCCGAAGCCGCGACGGCGTCGGCCAGTCGCACCTTGTCGAGATCGCTGCACAGGGCCGCGAACGTATCATAGGTGAACAGGAAAGGCGTGCCGTGGAAAATGTCCGATGCGGTGATCCAGGTAACCGGCGTGTCGGGCTTGCGAAGCGAGCCGAAGGTGGCGCCATCGAACAAATTGTCATTGAGCCATTGCGGCAGGTTGTTGAGGTCGTTCACCCCGCCGCCGATCGCGCGCAGGAGATTGGCGGGCGACCTGGTCGAGGTGCGCATGCTCGCCTCGGCATTCTGGAGCAGGAACCGTTCGCGGAAATCGCGATAGGCATCCTGCCCGCGATAGGCGAGATAGGCCGCCGCGATAGCGCCGCCGCTGGTGCCGGAAACCATGCGCACGTCATCCAGCAGCGTGCGCTGGCGCGGCACCAGATCGATCACATAGCTGTCCAGCTCGCGCATGACGCCATAGGCGAACGCCGCCGCACGCGTGCCGCCGCCCGAAAAGGCGAGGCCCAGGACCGTCGAACCGTCATCGCCGAAATCGGGAATGAACTCAGGCGATCCGGGACCGACCTCGCTGACGAAACTATTGATCGGACCGTTCTCGACGGATGCGCAGGCCGACAGGAAAAGGCCAAGCGTCAGTACAAGCGCACAGCGCAGACTGTTCATCATGCCTTCTCCCTCGCCACGGGCGACCAACCTTCATCCCGTGCTACCAACTATTGACGCTCGCGCAAGCCTGAGCGCGCAATGATCGTCGACTCGTTCACAATCCGACGGGAGAAATCCTAAATGAGCGCGCTTTTCTCTTTGCAGGCCCTGCCCTTGTTCCTTGTCTTTGGCGTGGCCGGGGTTGGCTTTTTCGTGATTGCCGACATCTTTTTCGGCCTCCTCACGCGCTATGCCGGCCATCTGGAAAAGATCGCACCGCTTCCCACCTTCATCGGCTCGATAACCACGGTCTGGGCCCTGTCGCTTGGCTTCGCCGCAGCCGACGTCTGGACTATTCGTGCAAACGCCGAGCGGCTTGCCAGTGCCGAGCGCTCCTCGATCAACCGTTTGGCCGGAATGGCGCGCGGCGAGGCGTTGAACAGCCCGCAACTCCGGCAGGCGCTGTCCGTCTACGCGACCGCCGTCGACAGGGATGAATGGACACGCGACCAGAACACGCAGGGCTCGCCCGATGTCGAAGTCGCGCTGCAACAGATCCGGCTCGCCTTCATCACGCTCGCGCGGACAGATATTCCGGATGCGCTGATCGACAGGATGGCGCAGGATTTCGACGAGTTGCAGGATGCGCGCAACGAGCGCCTTGCCATTGGCCAGAGCGCTGTCAGCAACTATAAATGGTATCTCGTCCTGTTCCTGACGATGCTGTCCATGCTGACCATCGCTGTTGCCCATATCGGCCAGCCACGCGCCGCGCGCAACGCGCTGGTCATCTTCGCCCTTGCCGCTTTCGTCAGCCTGTGGATCCTTGCCCTTCACGCCAATCCCTATGCAGGCGCGGCGCGCATCGAATTCACGCGGCTTCAGATATGACCTTTCCGGCGCGTGTCGCATTTGACACGCCGCATCCTGCATCTGCACGCGGAACTGCTCCGCTCCGTTGACCGGCCAAATGCGGGTTGCTAGCGTGATTCCCAGCTTGAGGTGCTCCTGCCGCCATGCGGCCGGGGTTAAAAGGGAATACGAGAGGGCTTGTCCCTAACCGTAGCTGCCCCCGCAACTGTAAGCGTCGAGGACGTCCATTCTGGCCACTGGGCTTTGCCCGGGAAGGCCGGACGCCCGTTGAAGCGCTGAGCCAGGAAACCTGCCTTGAGCCGTCACCTTCCGGGATGCGGGGCGCGTCCGGGGCTGTGCTTTCACAGCGGTGGCAGTCGTCATCGCTGGAAGCGCGGTACATGTGACCTGTCCTTCCAGCAATTTTGAGGGAAGTTCCGCGATTGGCGGAGGGGACGGGCATGAAAAGCAGAATCGGTTTCATCTTGGCGGCGGGCACGGCCGCGGCGGCACTTGTGGGCGCGCAGGCGCCGGCGCAGGATCTCGACATCGGCGAGATCGTCGTGACGCCGAGCCGCACGCCGCTGGACAAGAGCAAGGTGGGCTCCAAGGTCGAGAAAATCGATCGCGAGAAGATCGAAGAGCAGGCAAAGCCGACGCTTAACGACTATCTGGTCAACGAGCCGGGTGTTGCTGCCACCATGAGCGGCGGGCCAGGCCAGGAAAGCACGCTTTCCATCCGCGGTGCGCCGAAGCGCTATATCAAGACGCTATTCAACGGCATCGACATCGCCGACCCCACGCCGCCCAATGTGCAGACGAACTACCACTACCTGCTCGCCGACAATCTCGACAGCGTCGAAATATTGAAGGGTTCGCAGAGCACGCTCTACGGCTCCGACGCGATTGCCGGCGTCGTCGGCATCTCGACGCTCGGCGACATACCGATCGGCGTGCAGCACCTCCTCCACGGCGAGTTCGGCACCCGCACCAGCGTGCGCGGCGGCTATGGCCTGCGCGCCGCCAGCGAGCGCGGCAAGGTCTCGGTCAACCTCAACGGCTACTATACCGACGGCATCTCGGCCGCCGATTCCCGCAATGGCAATCCCGAGACCGATCCCTATCGCAGCGTGAGTTTCGATGCGGCGGGCGAATACCGGATCAACGACACGGTCTCCATCTTCGGCGCCCTGCTCTACAACGACTGGCGCGTCGCCTTCGACGACGGTTTTCCCGTCACCGACAGCCTGACGGCGATGAACACCGGCCGCCAGTTGGCCGGGCGGATGGGCTTCAACGCCGACCTGATGGACGGCCGCTTCCGCAACACCTTCTCGGTGCAGGCCTTCGACGTGTCGCGCCGCATCGAGGGCACGAGCTGGTCCAATGGACAATATGACGGCACACGCTGGAAGGGCGACTACCAGGGCGCGTTCGATGCCACCGACTGGCTGACATTCCAGTTCGGTGCGGATTACGAACGCACCTCCATCGTCGTGCCGTCCAACAGCGCCTCCTTCGGCCTGGGCGGCCTGTGGTTCGACGCGCTCGTCTCTCCCGTGGAGAACCTGACGCTCACGCTGGGCGCGCGCCAGTCCTGGCACAGCGCCTTCGGGGCCAATACGACGTGGCGCGCCACGGGTTCCTATGAGTTCCCCTCGGCAACGCGCCTTCACGCCTCCCTCGGCACGGGCTTCCGCGCGCCGAGCCTCGACGAGCTCTACGGCCCGTTCGGCTCCAACCCGAACCTCCAGCCGGAGCGCAGCCTGTCCTTCGATGTCGGCGTCGAGCAGCGCCTTGGCGATCGGCTGGTCGCCGACCTCACCTATTTCCACATCGATATCGACAATCTGATCGGCTATTCGGGCGGTGGCTACAACCAGATCCCCGGCACGGCGCGCAAGCGCGGCGTCGAGGCCTCGCTGAGCTGGGCGGCCAATGGCTGGCTCGATCTGGGCGCCTTCTACACCTACACCTCGGCCGTCAGCCAGACGGGCGCGCGCCTGCCCCGTGTTCCGGCAAATGTGGTCGGCCTTAGCGTCACTGCCAAGCCATGGGAAAGGTGGACGCTCACGGCCGATGCGCGCATCGCGCTCGACACGGTCGACGCCGGCGCGCCGATCGACGACTATGTGCTCGTCAACGCCAAGGTGGCCTACAAGGTGAACGACAGCGCCGAAGTCTACCTGCGCGGCGAAAACCTGCTCGACCAGAAATACCAGACGGTGAGCGGCTACGGCATGCCGGGCCTCGGCGTCTTCGCCGGCTTCCGGGCGAAGTTCGGGCCATGATCGAGCGGCGCGCCGGCATCGCGCATGTGGCGGCCCTTGCCGCCCTCCTGCTGTTGCCGGCCGCGCTCTCCCATGCCGACGAAGCGCCTTCACCGCGCGTGATGTCGCTCAATGTCTGCACCGACCAGTTGGCCCTGCTGCTCGCAAGGCCCGGCCAGCTCCTGTCGGTGTCCAACCTCGCGGCGGACCCGGCACTTTCCTTCCTCCATGCGCGGGCAAAAGACTTTCCGGTCAATCACGGGCTGGCGGAAGACGTGTTTCTGGCGCGGCCGGACGTGGTCGTCACCGGCACCTATTCGCTCCACAACACCACCGCGCTGCTGCGCCGCCTCGGCCACCGCGTCGAGGAATTTCCCTTCACGCAAACCGTAGAATCCATCCCGGCCGACATCCGCCGCATGGGCGACATCCTCGGCGTCGCCGAAAAGGCGGAGGAAATGGCCGCCACCTTCGAGCGAGGCGTGGCCGAGGCCGCGAAAGACCGTTGCGGCGCGGATCCGGCCGCCCTCGCCTATGACCAGAACGGCATCGCGCTCGGCGCCGGCACGCTGGCCGATTCCGTCATGCGCGCCGCCGGCCTGCGCAATATCGCGGCCGAAGGCGGCTATGACGGCATGCGTCCCTACCCGCTCGAACTGCTCGTCACCCGCGCGCCCGACATCGTGATCCTGCGCAAGCCGCTGTCGGATGCGCCGGCGCTGGCCGACCAGCTGGCGCAGCATCCGGCGCTGCGGGCGCTCAAGGCGAGCCGCATCGGCAGCTTCGTGCCGGCCGGCTCCTGGACCTGCGGCGGCCCCTTCGTGCTGGAGGCCATCCGCGCCTTGCGCGCGCTGCGCGACGAGATCGCCATCTGCCCGCGGCCCGGCGCGTCATGACGAGCCGGCGGCGCCTCATCCTCCTGCTCGGCTGTGCTGCGGCGCTGCTCTTCGTGCTGTCGCTGCTCACCGGCCCGGCGCAGCTCGGGCTCAAAGCCAGCATCGGCGGCCTGCTTGCCGGCGGCGAGGAGGCGACCGCCATCATCATGCGCGAGATCAGGCTGCCGCGCGCTTTGCTCGCGGCCATGGTCGGCTTCAGTCTCGGCATGGCCGGCGCCGTGCTGCAAGGCTTTCTGCGCAATCCGCTGGCGGAACCGGGCATCGTCGGCGTTTCCGCAACCGCCTCGCTCGGCGCCGTCATCGTCTTCTATAGCGGCATGGCCGGCACGTCGCTTCTGGCATTGCCGGCCGGCGCGTTGGCGGGGGCGGCACTCTCGGTGCTGATCCTGCTCGCAGTCGCCGCGCGCCACGGCTCGACGCTCACCCTCATTCTCGCCGGCGTCGCGCTTTCCAGCCTTGCCGGCGCGCTCACCTCGCTGGTGCTCAACCTGTCGCCCAACCCCTTTGCCAGCTACGAGATCATCTTCTGGCTGCTCGGCTCGATCCGCGACCGCTCGATGAGCCATGTCTGGATCGCGCTGCCGCTGATGCTGGCCGGTTGGGCGCTGATGCTCGCCGCCCGCCGGCCGCTCGACGCCCTGTCGCTCGGCGAGGAAGCCGCGCAGGGCATGGGCGTGGACCTCAACCGCACGCGCCTGCTGGTCATTGGCGGCGTGGCGCTGGCCGTCGGCGCAGGCACCGCCGTCACCGGCGCGATCGGCTTCGTCGGGCTCGTCGTACCGCATTTGCTGCGCCCGCTGACCGACCGCATGCCGGGCGGCCTGCTCATTCCCTCCGGCATCGGCGGCGTGGTGCTGCTGCTCGCAGCCGACATCGCCGCGCGCCTCGTCATTCCCGGCACCGAGCTGAATATCGGCGTGCTCACCGCCCTCATCGGCGCGCCCTTCTTCCTGTGGCTGGTGGTGCGCAGCCGGCGGGAGGCGCTGTGATGCGGCTCGCGACGGAGAATGTGAGCGTCACGCTCGGCGGCCGCGCCGTGGTGCGGGCGGCCACGCTGGCGCTAGAACCCGGCGCGCTGGTCGGCCTTGTCGGCCCCAACGGCGCCGGCAAGTCCACGCTCATGCGCGCGCTTGCCGGCCTCGCCGCCTGCGACGGCACCGTCACTTGCGACGGCCGCCCGGTCTCGGGCATGAGCCCGCGCGAGCGCGCGCGTCACGTCGCCCACCTGCCGCAGGCGCGCCATATCGGCTGGGCGATGACGGTGGAAAACCTCGTCATGCTGGGCCGCCATCCATGGACAGGCACACGCCCGTCGCAGCGGGATCGCGCCATCGTCGCGGAGGCCATGGCGCTGATGGACGTGACGGAGCTCGCCGCCCGCCGCGCCACCGAACTGTCGGGCGGCGAGCAGGCGCGCGTGCTGGCCGCGCGCGCCATCGCGCAGGATACGCCGGTCCTCATCGCCGACGAGCCGGCGGCCGGCCTCGATCCGGCGCACCAGATCGCCATGATGCAGGCGCTGCGCCGACGCGCCGCGCAGGGCCGTGCCGTGATGGTCTCGCTGCACGATCTTTCGCTGGCGGCGCGTTGGTGCGACCGCGTGGTCGTGATGGCTGAGGGCGGACTCGCTGCCGACGGCACGCCCGACATACTCACCGATGCGCTGCTTCAGGATGTGTTCGGCATCAGCGTCTTTCGCGCCGCCCATAACGGCAACGTCATGTTGCTGCCCGTCGACCTGAGCAAAGGGCCTGCGCGATGACCGTCTGGCCGCGCATGGATGCAGCCGCGGCCGAGCCGACAGCCGCCCCCCCTGTCGAGGCCGCGCCAACCCCGCCGGCCAGGCTACCCGTCGGCACGCACGGCTGGACCATCCTGCTGGTTGCCGCCTTCGCCGTGTCACTATCCGTACACGCCGCCGCCATCGCCTGGATCGTTCGCACTTGGAATCCTCCCCAAGGCCTGGAAGCGGCGGAGGAACCGGTCACCGTCGCTATCCTGCTCGATGACCCGGCAATACGGACACAGCAGGCAATCGTCGGCGATGAGAAAGCCGTCGAGGAGATTGCACCGGAGACCGTGCCGTCCCAAAAACCCGTCGAGGCCACAGCCATCGAGCCGATAACGCCGCCCGCCCCCCCGGCGATCAATCCCGAAGCTGGCGAACCCGTTGCCGCGCGGGAAACGGACGATCAAGCCGCCGATGAGGTGGCGCTTTCCGTCGTCCTGCCGGACACGGACGTGCCAATCCCGGCAAGGCGGCCGGTGCAACGATCCACCCCTCCTCGGCAGCGCGAGACCACACAAAGGGAAGAGCGGGCCACGCGTCCGGCCGAACGCATCGCCGATGCGCCGCCACGCAGGCCTGCCACCGAGCAGCGTCGCGCTTCCACGGCGGGACGAGCGGGCGGGGCGACGGCGGGAGCGGAAGCCGGTTTCGCGCGCCGCCTGCTTGCCCATGTCGAACGCCACAAGCGCTATCCCCCGGCGGCCGCCCGCCAGCGCATCACCGGCGCAACGCGCCTGTCCATCACCATCAATCGCAGCGGCGACCTGTCCGGCGCGCGCATCACCGCGCGTTCCGGCCACGCCATCCTCGACGATGAAGCGCTTGCCGTGGCGCGGCGTGCTGCGCCCTATCCACGTCCGCCCGACGGCGTCGGCGGCGCCACGATCAGCTTCGCCGTCACCCTGCGTTTCAACCGCTGAGCCGAGCAGCCGATCAGTATTCGCGCTCGTAGAAGATACCGCCGCGCGTTTCGCCATCGTCGCTTGCCTGGCCGCGAAGCTTGATCCCGCGCCCGACATCGAGGTCGATGGTGGCCTTTCCAGATCCCGGCTGCGAACCGCGTTCGATGGAAAGATAGGTCTTGTCGTTGAGATATTTTCCAACTGCGACCGAGGTGTCACCCGTCTTCTCGTCGGTCTTGATGTCGATATCGTCGAGACCCGTCTTGGAGCGCAGCGTGTCGAGCAGCGAGGTCGAGCCGCCGACGCCGGCGAGCGAGGCCGCGGCGGAAGCCAACTGCGCGATCTGCAAAGGCGAGAGCCCTGCCATGGCGCGGCCGAAGACGAGCCGCGCAAGGATCTCATCTTCCGGCAGGGCCGGGGAGGATTCGAAGGTGAAGGCAGGGTCCGTCGCCGGCCCGCGCACCAGCACGGTCACCGTCGCATCGGTGGCGGTCGAGGTCGCCGCGAGATCGAGATAGGGCACCAGCGAGCCGGAAAAGCCCAACGTACCGCTGGTGAAGGTCAGCCGCTTGGTGAGGATTTCGAGCCGCCCGCGCCGCATGGTGAAAAGGCCGACGGCCTGTGGCGCGGCCACCGGACCGGTCAGCCTGATATTGCCGCCGAGTTCGGCATCCACGCCACGGCCGCGCACGAAAATCTGCTGCGGCGCGTTCACCTGCACGTCCAGCGTCAATCCGCTGCTGCTCTCGCTGGCAGCGCTTCCGGCCGGCCGCAGCGCCTGCTCCTGCCGCACGACCGGGCGCGGCGCATTGCGATGCTGCACGTCGAGCCGCGCCAGGCTGCCGGGCAGGCGCTGCGGCACGGTGATGACGGTGCGCCCCAGATTCACCGTTCCCGCGATCAGCGGCGAACCGGTCAGCGGGCCGGTGACGGCCAGATCGCCGCTGAAATTCGCGGTGACGATCTCGCCATCCGTATAGCGGCCATCGGCGATGCGCAGCTTGAGGTCAGCCGGAAAACCGGCGCCGGCATCGATGCCGATCCGCCCCGAGCCCGACAGGCTCCCGCCGGTCGAAAGCGTGCCGGTGAGGCTGTTGATCGTGGCGGCGCCATTGCCGAGCGTCACGTCGGTCGCCAGTTCGTTGATCGCCATGCCAGACGGCGCATGGATGAATTGCGCGCCCGAGGAGCGTACGGTGCCGGAAAGCTGCGGCGCTGTGAAGGAACCGCTGGCGCGGATCGTCACATCGGCCCCGCCTGAAAGCGAAATCCCCTGTTCCGCAAGCCGCCGCGTCAGGAAGCCGAAGGGCACGCGACCGGAGAAATTCACGTCCAGCGAGCGTGCATTCACATTCACGCTGCCGCCGCCATTGAGGCCGAGCCCCGAACCTTCGCCGACATTGGCCGTGAACCGGAGCTGCCCGCCGGCAAAGGTACCATCAGTCACGATGCGCATGGCGCCGAAGCCGGCATCGCGAGTCTGGGCAATCGCACCGTCGGCCAGCGTGGCATCGAAGCGCACGGAAGGATCCGACGCGCTGCCGCTGACCTGCGCGGTGCCCGAAAGCGTGCCTGCCGCGTCGAGCCCCGGCGCGAAGGCATTGGCAAGCCGCGCCGGCAGGGAGGAAAGGCGTATATTGAGGTCGAGCGTTTCACCCGCCCGGCCGGTGATCGTGGCCTCGCCGCCCGCCGCCGCGATCGTCATCCCGTCGAGCGCGACCGTCCCGTCGCGCACGGTGATGGCGGTCGGCCGCGCCAGCCTTGCCTCGATCCCGCGCAGCGCGGCAGTGGCATTGCGAAGCTCGACATCGATATTTTCCGCCATGCGGACACGGCCTGTCGCGGTCGCCGGCACGCCGGCGGCATTGAGCGAACCGTCGAACCCCGTCCACTCGCCGTCGCGGGTCAGGTCGATGCCTATGTCGCGGATTTCCGTGCCGGCATTGACGGCCCGCGCCACCGCGATCCTTCCGGCCACCAGCGGCCGCGCAAGATAATCTGTGACCGTCGCGTCGACCGACACATCGCTGGCCGTGAGTTCGCCGCGCACGATCTGCGGCACGGCGGCATCGATCGCCACCGTCGGCGTGTCCCCGCCGGCAAACCGGATCGTCCCGTTCGCGCTGCCGGCAATATCCCGCAATGCCAATGCGGCAAGCGGGCCGATATCGGGAAGGTTGAAGGTGATCGACCCTTCCGGCAGGAGATTGTCATCCAGCGCCAGCGTGCCTTCCAGCCGGTTCTGGCCCAGCGTCAGCAACAGGCGATCGACGGTCCGCGCAGTATCGGAAGAACTCAGATTGGCGCTGCCCGACAGGGTCTCGTCGCCCACCTGTCCCTTGAGCGTGACGGACGCCGTCGGGGCGGCCATATCCGCCGTGCCCCTGGCTTCCAGTGAGAGGCCGCGTATGGCGCGGCCGGCTACGCTCGCCTCGTCGCTCGCGGCAGTGATCTCGACATTGGGTGCACCGAGCGGCCCGGACGCAGTGACCGTCAGGCGCGCAGCACCGGTGGCCTGCGCGGAAAGGCGCGACAGGTCGACCGCCGTGCCGGTCAGCGATGCCTGGATCTGGTCATTGGCAAGGCTGGCATCGCCGGCAACCTGCAGGCTGCCGGAACGCAGGTCGAGCCCCGTCACCGACAGCGCGCCATCGGCCGCGCGCGCAATGTTTCCCGACACACGCACCGTCCGGTCCAGCGCATCGCGCACCGCAGCCGGCAATGCGGTGGAAAGGATCTCCGCCGCCACCTGCGCGGCAAGGGCACCGTCGCCCCGCGTGAAGGAGCCGTCGCCCCGCGCCGTGACGGTGCCCGTCCTGATGGCGAGATTGTCGAAGCGGATCGCATTCGCATCCACCGTGACGCGGCTGCTGGCACCGATCGCCCCGGCCAGCAGCGCAGCCACAGTTTCATTGGCGCTGCCCGCCGCGGCGGCGTCGAGCTTGACGTCGAGCACGCCGGTCTGCCGGGTGACGTTGAAGGCATCGGAATGGATGGTGGCGACGACGCCTTCCGCGGCATAGTCGCCATAGTTCAGCGCCGGCAGCGTCAGGGAGGCATCGACGGCCGCGGCATCCGCCGGGCCGAACAGGCGCGCCTGCCCGCCGGCCAGATCGAAGCGCACCATGCCTGCGCCTTCGCCATAGCGCAGCGGCACCGGTCCGCCGGGCGTCTCTACATTGAGCGAAAGGTCGTTCGCGCCCGATGGATCATATTGGCCGGATGCCGTGACCTCCAGCGCCTGCGAAACCAGTTGCGCGCGCTCGATCGCCACCGCGCCGCTCGATCCCAGGGTCGCGGCCACATCGATATTGGACGCGCCGGCGAGCAGCGGACGCAGGCCCTCCGGCAGGAATTGCTGGAACTGGCCCTCGCCTTTCGCCTCGATGCGCCGGCCGGCATCGGTTTCCTGATGGCGGGCGGCGAGTTGCGTCACCACCTGCCCGTCCATGGAGAAGGTTCCGTTGCCCTGCCAGTCGCTCAGCGGGCCGCTGCCGTCGAAACTCATCGCGACCGCGGGTTCGCCCGGCAGCGACAGCAGGTTGGCGAGCACACCGCCCGACGCTTCCGCGCCGTTCAGCTTCACGTCGATCCGGTTCTCGTCCGGCAGATAGGCGAGCAGCGCATCCAGCGTGCCCTCGCGCCCGTCGGTGCGCGCCAGCGCCAGCCTCGCGTCGATGCGCATCGGCTGGTCGGCGATCTCCAGCGAACCGTTGGCGGAAAGTCTTGCCACCTCGCCCGCGATCCGGCCGCCCAGCGCAATGTCGGGCAGGTTGATCGCATCGACGGAAACCGTCACCGGAAGGCTGAAGGAGCCGCCCTCCTGCGTGCTTTCGCCGGCAACGGGCAGGCGCGCGACTTCCACCCGGTCGACATGCAGGCGCTGCGCGTCAAAGGCGAAGCCCAGCAGCGAGAGCGGCGACCAGTCGAGCTCCAGCCCGCGCAGCGCCAGCCATGCGCCTTCGCGATCCGACACCAGCACCTGCCGCACGCGCAGCTCGCCCGACCAGATGCCCGAAATGCCGCTGACCGCCACCGGCCGGTCCGGCGTCGAGGCAAGGTCGGAGACGACGCCCGCCAGCCTTGCGCGCCCGCTCTCCATGAAGGTGAGAAGGGTGACCGCCAGCCCTCCCGCGATCACCACGAAGAGGAAGACGTAGCCGAGTATCTTGAGGAATCGGAGGAGATACCGCATCGCGCGCCGGTCAGAATGCCTGGCCGATGCCTGCATAGATGCCGAAACTCGGATCGCCGGGGCGGCGGTCGAGCGGCACGCCGGCATCGATGCGCAAGGGACCGAACGGCGTCTTGTAGCGAAGGCCGAGACCGGCGCCGAGGCGGATATCGGAGAAATCGGGCACGCTGCCGGTCGAGACCGTGCCTGCATCGAGGAAGGGCACGATGCCGATCGTGTCGGTTACCTGAATGCGCATCTCCACCGAGGCCTCCGCATAAGACTTGCCGCCTGTCGGCTTCCCGCCGAGATGAGGACCGATACCCTGATATGCATAACCGCGCACCGAACCGCCGCCGCCCGCATAGAACCGCCGGTCGGCGGGGATGTCGGCAAGCGACGAACCGACGATCGACCCGGCGGCAAGCCTGCCGGCCAGCACGAAGCGTTCACCGAAGCCCTTATAGGCCGACGCCTCGCCGCGCGCCTTGAAGAAGGCAGCGCCCGTCAGCGCGTCATAGGTCGGCTCCCCATAGGCCAGGAGCCGGTAGCCATTCTTCGGATCGAGGCGATTATCCCGCGCGTCGAAGACATACTGGACCGGAATCGAGACCAGAAGATGGCTTTTCGGCACCGGATTCAGGATATCGGTGACGCGCGACCATTCCACCCGCACCTCGCCCGACAGCGTCTGGCGGCGCGTGATGTCGTAGGAAAAGCCCGCCCGCGCATCCACGAAGCGCTTCTCATAGGCGTCGGGAAACTCCACGCCGCCCTTGAGGCTGGAGGTGAACTTGGATGCCGGGCCGAGCACGCCGGGCTTCTCGAACATGATGCCGGCATTGTAGCTCAACCTCTTCAGGCCGGAGCCGATCCGGCTGATCGAACCCTCGATGCGCAGCTTCTCGGCGCGGCCGAACAGGTTGCGATGACCCCAATAGCCTTCGAGCCCAACGCCCTCGGTGCTGGAGAAGGTCGCGCCGGCGCCCAGATAGCGGTGCTTGCGCTCCGATACCTGCACATTCATCGGGATCGCGCCGCTGCCGTCCAGCGCCTCGGCCTCGCGCACGCTGACGCTGCTGAACACTTCCAACGCCAGCAGCCTTTCGCGGGCCTCCTCGATCTCCTTGGGCGAATAGGTGCGCCCCGCAGGCAGGCCGGTCATATAGGCGACGAAGTCGGAATCGACCGCCTCCGTCCCTTCGACGCTCGTCCGGCCATAGGGCGCAACCGGGCCGGCGGACACATTCAGCGTCACGTCCAGCGTACGCGTGGCATGGTCGGCCACCACTTCGCGGCCGGCGATCCGTGCCAGGGGGCGCCCCTCTTCCTTGAGCGCGGTGACGATATCCGTCTCCGCCTTGAGGATGACGTTGGAACCGGCCTCGCCGCCCGGCAGCAGGCCGTAGCGCGCCGGCGCGAGATGCGCCGCATCGCCGCGCAGGGCGACATTGCCAAGCGTGAAGACCTCGCCCGGATCGACCCTGATCGCCACCGGCACCGGCCGCGACGTGTCGAACACCGCGTCGATCGGGATATCGTCCAGCGGCACGCCTTCGATGGTGATATTGACGACGCCGTCATAGCGCGCCTCGCCATAGAGCGCCGCCACCAGCAATTCGCGCTCGTTGCGCGCCTTGGTGAGAAGGCCGAGCGAGCCCGAGACCGGCCGCGCCTTCTCCGCCAGCATCAGCGAGGCGCTCTTCAGCGCGTCATCCAGCGCGCGGTCGCCGGTGGCCGGTTCGAATGTCAGCTCGTAGCGGATGGGGTTGACGATCGTCGCATCGTCCTCGGCCTCGTCGGCTCCCCAGAGCTTGAAGCCGAACAATTCGAAGGCCGATGCGGGGCGCGCAAAGGCGCCTGCCGCAAGCTGCAGCAGCGAAACGCAAACGACGATACGCACAACCTTCATGTTGCGCCCACCCGTCAGGATTGACTCTGCACGTTCTGGTCGCATCGGTCGGACACTAAGGGCCATTTCTAAAATTGGAATGAACTTTTTCACCTCCTACCCACATTGGGCCATATTCACCCGCCCAGATTGCAGCCGCCTCGGATAGATACGCCGATAGCACGATGTGGATTCGGGACAAACGAGCGGGCCGTTCACACTCCTGCCGTCGTTGACACGGGATGTTTTCGGGCGCCTCATCTTCATCGCGCGGGTTGAAAGTACAGGCGGAGGAATTTCCATGCGTGCGATCGGACTATTTGCAGCCGCGGCCATGCTGATCGGCGCGGCGATGGGCGCGAATGCCCAGAACCGCAGCATCGAGACGCATCCGAACAGCGACTATTTCGGCTTCGACCTTCGCACCGAGCGCAATCTTTCGCTCGACCAATGCTCGCAGACCTGTATCGACGACCTCCAATGCCGTGCCTTCACCTATAATGAGCGCGCGCAATGGTGCTTCCTCAAATCCGATTACCAGCAGCGCAATCCCTTCCCCGGCGCCACCGCCGGCCGCATCGTGACGGCGGCGGCCGAGACCGAGATCGGCGCGCCCGCACCACTCGCCTTTGTCGCCGGCTCGCTCGTCGACGAGGCGCGCCGCTTCCGCACGGAAGTATCCGGCGGTGACGCGCCTGCCGGCACGGTGCGCAGCCTGACGGCCTCCGGCGACGAAAAGCTGCGCATGGGCGATGCACGCGGCGCAGCCGGAGACTATCGCGGCGCACTGCGCCTCGCGCTTGATAATGCCGGCCTCTGGGCGAAGCTTGCCGAGGCCATCGTCGGCATCGAACCCGCTAATTATTCCGACCGCATGACCTTGCAGCGGCAGGGCACGTCGGCCGCCTATAACGGCTACCTCCTGACCCGTACCGCCAGCCAGCGGGCGGCGGCGCTGGCCACGCTGGCGCGTGCGCTGGAGAAGCGCGAGCTCTACCGTCCGGCGATCCAGGCCTATGAGGCAAGCCTCGAATTCGGCTCCGACGCCGGCATCGCCGCCACGCTCGACGCGCTGCGCGAGCGCTACGGCTTCCGCGTCGTGGACAATACGATCGATTCCGACACCGCCGCGCCCCGCGCCTGCATCCAGTTTTCCGAGGATCTGGTGAAGACCGGCGTGAATTATGCCGATTTCGTCACGCTCGACGGCCGCCCGGCGCCCGCCGTGGTGCCGGGCGAGCGCCAGCTCTGCGTGGAAGGCCTGCAGCATGGCGGGCGCTATCGCGTCGTGATCCGCTCCGGCCTGCCTGCGGCCATCGGCGAGACGATCCGCAACCCGGTCAGCCTCGACCTCTATGTGCGCGACCGCACAGCTTCGATCCGTTTTACCGGCGACAGTTTCGTGCTGCCTTCCGCCGCCCGGCGCGGCGTGCCGCTGGTCAGCGTCAACACCGATGTCGCCGATGTCGCGATCTATCGCGTCGGCGAGCGCAGCCTGTCGCGCCTCGTCACCTCGAACGATTTCCTGCGCCAGCTCGACAGCTACGAGATCGGCAATATTCGCGACGACCTCGGCGCGCCGGTCTGGAGCGGCGAGATCGACATCGCTTCCGAGCTCAACAAGGAAATCACCACCAGCTTCCCGGTGGATGAGGCACTGCCCAGCCGCCAGCCCGGCATCTATGTCCTGACCGCAAGCCCGAAGGACAGCAAGGCGGAAGACTGGAACGCCAAGGCGACCCAGTTCTTCGTCGTCTCCGACATCGGCCTCACCACCTATGCCGGCGAGGACGGACTGACGGTCTTCGCCCGCGCCCTGTCCGACGCGCAGGTCATGCCGCAGGTCGAACTGACCCTGCTTGCCCGCAACAATGAAATCCTCGGCAGGGCGACGACCGACGACGAGGGCAAGGCGGTCTTCACCGCCGGCCTGACGCGCGGCGAAGCCGGCCAGGCGCCGGCGGTGCTTCTGGCGAAGCGCGGCGGCGACGATTTCGTCTTCCTCGACATGACCCGCGCTGGCTTCGACCTGTCGGACCGCGGCGTCACCGGCCGCGCCGCACCCGGCGCGCTCGACGTTTTCGCCTGGACGGAGCGCGGCATCTACCGCGCCGGCGAAACCGTCCATGCCGCCGCGCTTGCCCGCGACGACACCGCAAAGGCCGTGGACGCGCTGCCGCTGACCTTCATCTTCACCCGCCCCGACGGCGCGGAAGACCGCCGCCTCGTGGCCGACAGCGCCGCCCTCGGCGGCTATGCGGTGGACCTGCCGCTCCAGCCGAACGCCATGCGCGGCACATGGGATCTCGCCATCCATGCCGATCCCAAGCAGCCGGCCATCGCCGAGACAAAATTCCTCGTCGAGGACTTCGTGCCCGACCGGATCGAGTTCGACTTGACCACCGAAAATGAAGAAATCGCCATCGGCGACGCGGCCGAGGTCGAGGTCGACGGCCGCTTCCTCTATGGCGCGCCGGCATCCGGCCTTTCGCTGGAGGGCGAGGTGTCGGTCGTGACGCTGCGCGAATGGGACGCCTTCCCCGGCTACCGGTTCGGCCTCGCCGACGAAGAGATCGACGACTACGCCAACGTCACCCAGCTGGAAGACCTTCCCGTCACCGACGAGGACGGCAAGGCGACGCTGGAGGTCCCCGTCCTCAGCGCGCCTTCGACCACGCGCCTGCTCGGCGCGGAGCTGACCGTGCGCATGCGCGAAGGCGCCGGCCGCGCCGTGGAGCGCAAGCTGGACATCGGCATCCGGCCCGAAAGCGACATGATCGGCATCCGCCCCGATTTCAGCGGCGGCGAGGTGCCGGAAGGCTCCGTCGCGGCCTTCAATGTGATCGGCGTCGATCCGGACGGCGAGCGCACCGCGCTCCCGGATGTCTCCTGGGAGCTGGTGCGCATCACCCGCAATTACCAATGGTATCGCAGCGGCGACAACTGGCAGTATGAGCCGGTCACCTTCACCACCAAGGTGGCGGACGGCAAGCTCTCGCTCGCCGCCGACCGCGAGGGCCGCATCTCCGCACCGGTGGAATGGGGCCGCTACCGCCTCGAAGTCTTCTCCGCGCGCGGCGACGGCCCGGCCTCCAGCGTCGAGTTCAATGCCGGCTGGTTCGTGGAAGCGACCTCCACCGAGACGCCGGACGGGCTCGAAATCGCGCTCGACCGCGCCAGCTATGCGCCCGGCGAGACCGCGCGGCTGCAAATCAGCCCGCGTTTCGCTGGCGAGGTGCTGGTGACGGTGGGGTCGGAGCGCCTGCTCCACTCCTTCACCGCCGCCGTACCAGCCGAAGGCGCGACGCTCGACCTTCCGGTCAGCGCCGACTGGGGCGCCGGCGCCTATGTCACCGCCACGCTCTACCGGCCGGGCAACGCGCAGGAAAGCCGCATGCCCATGCGCGCCATCGGCGTGAAATGGCTGTCCGTCGATCCCGGCGCGCGCAAGCTCGACGTCAAGCTGGAAACAATCGCGCAGACACGCCCGCGCCAGCCGCTCGCCATCCCCGTCTCCGTGCCGGGTGCCGCCGGCGAGCGCGCCTATGTCGCGGTCGCCGCCGTCGATGTCGGCATCCTCAACCTCACCGCCTACAAGGCGCCCGACCCGGCCGGCTGGTATTACGGCCAGCGCCAGCTCGGGCTGGAACTGCGCGACCTCTACGGCCGCCTGATCGATGGCTCGCTGGGCGCCGCCGGCCGTATCCGCACCGGCGGCGACGGCGGCGGCATGGCGATCCAGGGCCAGCCGCCCAAGGAAAAGCTCGTCGCCTTCTTCGAGGGGCCGGTGGAGCTCGACGCGCAGGGCCGCGCCACGGTCGCCTTCGACATTCCGCAGTTCAACGGTACGGTGCGCGTCATGGCCGTAGCCTGGACCGACGACGCGGTCGGCTCCGGCCAGTCCGACGTGATCGTGCGCGAGCCGGTCGTCGTGACTGCTGGCCTACCCCGCTTCATGGCGCCGGGCGACACTGCCCAGCTCACGCTCGAAATCGCCAATACCGACGGCCCCGCCGGCGACTATGCGCTGACCGTGGAAACCCATGGCGGTGTGGAGGCGACAGCCGAGGAAACGGTCGCGCTCGACGCCGGCCAGCGCCGCACCGTGACGGTGCCGCTCGTCGCCGCCACCACCGGCACGGCCGGCATCTCCGTGCGCCTTGCCCATGCCGGCGGCACTGAGATCACGCATGATCTGTCGCTGCCGGTGCGGCCGGGCGCCATGCCCATCACCACGCGGCGCGTCGTCAACCTCGCCGCCGGCCAGAGCCTGCGGGTGGATGACGGCCTGCTGGCCGACAGCTTGCTCGACGGCGCGTCGGTCAGCATCGGCGTCACGCCGATCGCCGCCTTCGACATCCCCTCGCTGCTGATGAGCCTCGACCGCTACCCCTACGGCTGCGCCGAGCAGACGACGAGCCGGGCGCTGCCTTTGCTCTATGTGTCGGAACTGTCGGCGCAGTCCGGCCTCGATGTCGATCCCGACCTGCGCAAGCGGGTTCAGGATTCCATCGCCCGCATCCTCGGTTTCCAGTCCTCCAGCGGCAGCTTCGGCCTATGGGCGCCTGGCTATGGCGACCTGTGGCTCGACGCCTATGTGTCCGATTTCCTCACCCGCGCGCAGGAGCAGAACTATACCGTTCCCGCTGAAGGTATGCGGCTGGCGCTCGACAACCTGTCGAACCAGATCGCCTACAACACCGACATCGCCGCGCGCGGACGCGAGGTCGCCTATGCACTCTACGTGCTGGCGCGCAACCGCCGCGCCTCGGCCGGCGACCTGCGCTACTATGTCGACACGAGGCTCGACGAGTTCGCCACGCCGATGGCCCGCGCGCAGCTTGGCGCCAGCCTTGCCCTCTATGGCGACAATGTACGCGCCGAGAAGGCGTTTGCCTCGGCGCTGGAACAGGCCCGCACCGCCGATGCCAGCCTGAACCGAAACGACTACGGCTCGAAGCTGCGCGACGGCGCAGCCATGCTGGCGCTCGCCGCCGAAACGCGTCCCCTGCCCGGCCTCGTACCGGAGATGATCAGCTATGCGGCATCGGCCGAAAAGGACAGCCGCACCATGTCGACGCAGGAGCAGGCATGGATGCTGCTGGCCGCCCGCGCCCTTGCCGATCAGGGTGCGGCCATGAAGCTGGAGATCGACGGCGCGGCACATGACGGCGCATGGTCGAAGCGCCTGGAAGGCACGGCGGTCGCCGCCTCTCCCGTCTCGATCGCCAATCGCGGCACCGGGCCTGTCGACGCCGTCGTCACCACGGTGGCGCTGCCGGCCGATCCGCTGCCCGCCGGCGGCGACGGCTTCACCATCGCGCGCGAATATTACACGGTCGATGGCGAACCGGCGAATATCAGCGAGGCGGTGCAGAACGAGCGTTATGTCGTCGTCATCACCGCGACCGAGGAGAATGCCTGGCCCTCGCGCGTGCTCGTCACCGACCTCCTGCCGGCAGGCTTCGAGATCGACAATCCGAGCATCGTGTCGAGCGCGCAGCTCGCGAATTTCGACTGGCTGGAGCCGACAGAGGTCGCGCATACCGAATTCCGCGACGACCGCTTCGTCGCGGCCTTCGACCGCACGGCCGACAGCGCGCGCGAAATGACGCTGGCCTATGTGGTCCGCGCCGTCACGCCCGGCGCCTATGTCCATCCCGCTGCACAGATCGAGGACATGTACCGTCCGCAATTCTCGGCGCGGACATCCGTCGGTGCGATGGAGGTCATGGAGCAGCGCTGATGAGCGGCAGGCGCCTGTCGAGAGCTGAACGCTGGGCGGTCGGGCTCGCGGCGGGCGCGGGCCTGCTCGCACTCACCGTGGCGGCGCTGCCGGCGCTCGACCGCGCCTTCCCGCCCCCGCTCGGCCCGAAGCCGCTGTCGGTGGAAGTGCTCGACCGGGACGACAATCTCCTGCGCAGCTACATGGCGGCCGATGGCGCGTGGCGCATGCCGGTCTCGCTCGACAAGGTGGATCCGCATTTCATCGACATGCTGATCACCTATGAGGACAAGCGCTTCTGGGACCATGACGGCGTCGATCCGCTCGCCGTGCTGCGCGCGGCAGGCCAACTCGTCAGCCATGGCCGCATCGTGTCGGGCGGCTCCACCATCACCATGCAGCTTGCCCGGCTCATCGAGCCGCGCGAAAGCCGCTCGCTCTGGGCGAAGGTTCGGCAGGCGCTGCGGGCGCTACAGATCGAACAGCACCTCACCAAGCGCGAAATACTGGAGCGCTACCTGACGCTGGCGCCCTATGGCGGCAATATCGAGGGCATCCGCGCTGCCTCGCTCGCATGGTTCGGCAAGGAGCCCTACCGCTTCACCGTGGCCGAGGCCGCGATGCTGGTGGCGCTGCCGCAAGCGCCCGAGGCACGCCGGCCCGACCGCAACCCGGCCCGCGCCGAGGCCGCGCGCGACCGCGTGCTCGCCCGTATGGTCGCCTCCGGCCGCATGGACGAGGCGGAAGCCGACCGCGCCATGTCGGTCGCCGTGCCAGCCGGCGGCCGCCGCGAAATGCCGGCCTTCGCGCCGCATGCGGCCGATGCCGCGCTGCGCGCCGATCCGGGCAAGCCGTCCTACCAGCTGACATTGCGGCAGCCGGTGCAGGCAGCGCTGGAGCAGGTCGCACGCGAGGCCGCGCGCCGCATCGGGCCGCGCATTTCGGTCGCCATGGTCATGGCGGATGCGCGCAGCGGCGACATCATCGCCGAGGTCGGTTCGGCCGATTTCCGCAATGCCAGCCGGACCGGCTGGGTGAACATGACCCGCGCCTGGCGCTCGCCCGGCTCGACGCTGAAACCCTTCATCTATGGCCTCGCCTTTGAGGAAGGGCTGGTGGCGCAGCAGACCCTCATTGAGGACAGCCCGGCGAGCTTCGCCGGCTACCGGCCGCGCAATTTCGACATGGGCTATATGGGCGAGGTCAGCGTGCGCGATGCGCTCCAGCTTTCGCTCAATGTCCCCGCCATCCGCTTGCTGGATTCCGTCGGCCCGGTGCGGCTCGCCGCGCGCTTCGGCCAGGCCGGCATCAATGCCAAGCTGCCCGCCGGCGAGGCGCCTGGGCTGGCGATCGGCCTCGGCGGCGTCGGCATCACGCTGCGCGATCTCGTCCAGCTCTATACCGGCCTCGCCAATCAGGGTTTCGCGACCGCGCTGCACGACAAGCCGGAACAGCCCCGCATCGCCCGCCTGCTCGAGCCGGCGGCCGCCTGGCAAGTTGCCGACATACTGGCCGGCGTGCAGCCGCCGCGCAGCGCGCCGAAACTCGCCATCGGCTACAAGACCGGTACCAGTTACGGCTATCGCGACGCATGGTCGGTCGGTTTTGACGGCAGGCATGTGCTCGGTGTTTGGGTCGGTCGGCCGGATGGCGGCGCAGTGCCGGGCATTTCCGGCTTCGAGACCGCCGCACCCATCCTGTTCGAAGCCTTCGCGCGTTCAGGCATCACCGTCACGCCCTTCGCCGCGCCGCCGCGCGGCACGAGCCGCACGGCCCGCGCCGACCTGCCCGTCACCATGCGCCGCTTCCGCGGCGAGGCCGAGCGTCAAGGCGGCGGTAGCCGCGTCGTCGAAGCCGCGCCCCGCATCGTCTTTCCGCCGCAGGGCGCGCATCTGGCCTTGCTCGACCCCGTCACCGGCGAGCCGGGCGAAATGATGCTCAAGCTGCAAGGCGGGCGCGCGCCGTTCCGCTGGCTGGCCAACGGCCGCCCCCTCGCCGACCGCGCCCGCCGCCGCGCCGCCCACTGGCAGCCGGACGGCATGGGCTACTCCACCCTGACGGTCATCGACGCCGCCGGCCGCGCAGCGAGCGTGCGGGTGTTCGTGGAATAGCTTTTTCTTTGTTTTCAGTACGTTGGGACGGTGGAAAGAATCATCGCGCGAAGATGTTGAATCGACGCCTTAGCGAGACTGGCCGTCGCAAGCCTCGCTCCAGCGCATCCCGCCCCGCGCGGCCCCTCATCACCCTGCAGGGCACTTCTCCTCGTAACAGGGAGAAGATGCCTTCATGTCCGGCTCGCTGATCACAAGCGATACGGAAAACGGCAAGCGTTCCTCGCCCCGTTTACGGGGAGAGGATGGCGGCAGCCAGGTGAGGGGCGGCGCCGGACTCAGTCCAGCGCGCCGAGATCCCGCACCGCGCCCCTCGCCGCACTGGTCGCGAAAGCGGCATAGGCCTTCAGCGCCGCGCTCACCTTGCGCTTGCGCGGATGCGCCGGCTTCCAGCCGAGCTTGTCCTGTTCGTGGCGGCGCTGCGCCAGCTCGTCGTCCGAAACCTTGAGGTGGATGGTGCGGTTGGGGATGTCGATCTCGATCGTATCGCCCTCGCGCACCAGCCCGATCGTGCCGCCCTCCGCCGCTTCCGGCGAGGCATGGCCGATCGACAGGCCGGAGGTTCCGCCCGAAAAGCGGCCATCGGTGATGAGCGCGCAGGCCTTTCCGAGCCCCTTCGACTTCAGATAGCTGGTCGGATAGAGCATTTCCTGCATGCCCGGCCCGCCGCGCGGCCCCTCATAGCGGATGACCACCACATCGCCCGGATTGATCTTGTTCGACAGGATCGCATGAACAGTGTCGTCCTGGCTCTCGAAAACCCGCGCAGGGCCGGAGAATTTCAGGATGCTTTCGTCCACGCCCGCCGTCTTCACGATGCAGCCGTCGATGGCGATATTGCCCTTGAGCACGGCAAGCCCGCCATCCTTCGAGAAAGGATGCTCCGGGCTGCGGATGACACCCGTCTCGCGGTCCAGGTCGAGCTCGTCCCACCGCCGCTCCTGGCTGAAGGCGACCTGCGTCGGCACGCCGCCCGGCGCGGCCATGTAGAATTTGCGCACGCTGTCGGAATTGGTTCGGCTGATGTCCCAGCGGTCCAGCGCGTCGCCGATCGTAGAACTGTGCACGGTCGGGCAGTCGCGGTTGATGAGACCGCCGCGATCGAGCTGGCCGAGGATCGCCATGATGCCGCCGGCCCGGTGCACGTCCTCCATGTGGACATTGGCCACCGCCGGCGCGACCTTGGACAGGACCGGCACCTTGCGCGACAGCGCATCGATGTCGTCCATGGTGAAGTCGATGCCGCCTTCCACCGCGGCCGCCAGAATGTGCAGCACCGTATTGGTCGAGCCGCCCATGGCGATGTCGAGCGACATGGCGTTCTCAAATGCCTGCTTGCTGGCGACGTTGCGCGGCAGAACGCTCTCGTCCTCCTGCTCGTAATAGCGCTGGCACAGATCCACGACGAGGTGGCCCGCCTCTACGAAGAGGCGCTTGCGGTCGGCATGGGTAGCCAGCGTCGAGCCGTTGCCGGGCAGTGACAGGCCAAGCGCCTCGGTGAGGCAGTTCATCGAATTGGCGGTGAACATGCCCGAGCACGAGCCGCAGGTCGGGCAGGCCGAGCGCTCGATCGCCTGCACTTCCTCGTCGCTGACATTGTCGTCGGCGGCGGCCACCATGGCGTCGATCAGGTCGACGGCGGTCACCTTGTCCTTCCACACGACCTTGCCGGCCTCCATCGGCCCGCCCGAGACGAAGACGGCGGGGATGTTGAGCCGCATCGCGGCCATCAGCATGCCGGGCGTGATCTTGTCGCAGTTGGAGATACAGACCATGGCGTCGGCGCAATGCGCGTTGACCATATATTCGACCGAGTCCGCGATCAGCTCGCGCGACGGCAGCGAATAGAGCATGCCGTCATGGCCCATGGCGATGCCGTCATCCACCGCGATCGTGTTGAATTCCTTGGCCACGCCGCCCGCCGCCTCGATCTCGCGCGCGACCAGCTGGCCCAGATCCTTCAGGTGCACATGCCCCGGCACGAATTGCGTGAACGAGTTCACCACCGCGATGATCGGCTTGCCGAAATCGCTGTCCTTCATGCCGGTGGCGCGCCAAAGGCCGCGCGCGCCGGCCATGTTGCGGCCATGGGTGGTGGTTCTGGAACGATAGGCAGGCATGGCGTTTCCTCGGATAGGGCTAGGCCTTGATTTTCCGCATTTAACGCGGATCGGGTGTACCCCGCAATACCGTAACGTACCGTACGTTACGGTACACTGTCTAGCCCGGCAGCGGACGGAAAGCGCACAATCGATCGCCCGGAACGCGCCGCTATCGGTCGTCCCGGCAGCGAAATCCAGCACCCGGTCATAGGGCACTTCGCCAAGCCATGCGCGCCTGCTTATGGTAATTACCTTCCTGTGACGACCACCAACCGGATAGCGATATGACAGTCGATCTGAGCACCATCATCGCCGCGCGAAACGCCGATACGCCCGAACGCCGTGCCGCCGAGGCGCGCGACCGCGCCGATGCTCTGACCGGCCTGCGCGCACGCTTCGCCCTTCCGGCCGGCGAAATCTATCTCGACGGAAACTCGCTGGGCGCGATGCCGAAGGCGGCAATGGAGTCGATGGCGCGCGAGATGGAAGAGGGCTGGGGCCGGGACCTCATCCGTAGTTGGAACAGCCGCGACTGGCATACGCTGCCGGTGACGGTAGGCGACCGGCTGGCACCCCTGATGGGAGCGGAAGCGGGTGAGGTACTGGTCACGGATTCGACCTCGGTCAACCTCTACAAGCTCGCCTGCGCCGCGCTGCACATGCGGCCCGGCCGCGAGACCGTCATTTCGGAAGCGAACAATTTTCCCAGCGACATCCACATATTGCAGGGCATCGTGCGCGACATGTTCCCGCAAAAGCGCATCGCGCTGGCGCGGGACGACGACGAAAGCGTGCTCGCCCTTCTGGGCGCCGATACCGCGCTCGTCTGCCTGTCGCATGTCAATTACCGCACCGGGCGTCTGCGCGACATGGCGCGCCTCACCCGCGCCGCCCACGAGGCCGGCGCGCTGGTGATCTGGGATCTCGCCCATTCGCTGGGCGCCCTGCCCGTCGACCTGAATGGCTGCGAGGCCGATTTCGCCGTCGGCTGTTCCTACAAATATCTGAATGGCGGCCCCGGCGCGCCCGCATGGCTTTTCGTGGCAAACCGCCATCTGGCCGAGGCGCGCAATCCGCTGACCGGCTGGCAGGGCCATGCAACCCCCTTCGCCTTCGACATCGACTATCGCCCGGCCGATACGATCGAGAAATTCCGCTGCGGCACGCCGCCCGTACTCGCCTACCTGCCGCTGCTGGAAAGCCTGTCGATCTTCGAACAGACAAGCATGGAAGCCTTGCGCGAGAAGTCGCTCGCCCTCGCCGGCGCCTTCATGGAGCTCTGCGACGGGATGCTGGCCGGCCACGGCTTCGAACTCGTCACGCCCCGCGCGGGAGCGGAGCGCGGCAGCCAGGTGTCCCTCACCCATGAGAATGGCTGGCCGATCATGCAGGCGTTGATCGCCGCCGGCGTCGTCGGCGATTTCCGCGCGCCCGATATATTGCGCTTCGGCTTCACGCCGCTCTACACCAGCTACGCCGATGCATGGGGCGCGGCGGCGACGCTTGCCGCCATCATGGAGACGGGGTTCTGGAAGGAACCCGCTTTCGCCGCGCGCAAGCTCGTCACCTGAACTGGTCGGCAATGTGCCGAAACGAAAAAAGGCGGCTCGCGCCGCCTCTTTTCGTTTCGCAACCTGCGATCTCAATTCGACATCTGGTTTGGCAGGAACAGAACCAGTGTCGGCACCAGCACGATCAGCGTCAGTCGGATGATGTCGGCGATCACGAAGGGAATTATGCCGCGGAACATCGTCGTCAGCGGCACATTGCCCACCGCGGCCTTGATGACGAACAGGTTCATGCCGATCGGCGGGCAGATCAGGCCGATCTCCACCACCATGACGATCACGATGCCGAACCAGATCGGATCGAAGCCGAGCCCGATCACCAGCGGGAAAAAGACCGGAATGGTGAGCAGGATCATCGCCAGTTCGTCGAATACCGCGCCGAGCAAAATGTAGAAGATGATCAGGCCGAAGATGACGCCCAGCGGCGGCAGGCCGAGCGAATTGATCGCATTCACCACCGCCGAGGGCACGCCCGCGACATTGATGAAATTCGCGAAGATCAGCGCGCCGATCAGGATCGACATCAGCATCGCCGTCGTGCGGATGGTCGCAGCCAGGATGGTGAACAGCGAGGGGATTGTCAGCGAGCGGCGCAGCAGCGCGATGATGAACGCGCCCGCGGCACCGATGCCCGCAGCCTCAGTCGCCGTAAAGACACCCAGATAGATGCCGCCCATGACGATGAGGAACAGGAGCAGGATCAGCCAGACCTGGCCGAACGCCCTCAGTTTCTCATGCCGCGGCATCCGGTCGCCGGCCGGACCCGCTTCAGGATCGCGCCACACCGTCCAGGCCACGGCCGCCATGTAGAACATGATGCCGAGAATGCCCGGCACGACGCCGGCGATGAAAAGCTTGCCGATGCTGGTCTCGGTCATCGAGCCGTAGATGACCATGATGACCGATGGCGGGATCAGGATACCGAGCGTGCCGCCTGCCGCCACCGAGGCGGTCGAGAGCCGGTCGGCATATTTGTAGCGGCGCATGGAGGGCATGGCGATGGACGTCATCGTCGCCGCCGTGGCGAGGCTCGAGCCGGACACGGCCGCAAAGCCGCCGCAGGCGAGGATCGTCGCCATGGCGAGACCGCCCTTGTAATGCCCCACCGCCGCGTTGGACGCGGCATAGAGTTCGCGCGACAGGCCCGAATGGTTGATGAGATTGCCCATCAGCACGAAGAGCGGCAGCACCGAAAGGCTGTAGGAGCTCAGCGTGTCCCAGACGATCTGGGCGCTCATTGCCCCGGCGGGATTGAAGCCCACCATGACGGTGAAGCCGATGAAGCCGACGATGCCCATTGCGAAGGCGAGCGGCACTCCGGCAAAGAGCAGCCCGAAAAGCGCTCCGAAGCCGACAAGGGTAGCGGTCATTTGCGGGACTGCCTTTGATAATATGCGATTTCGTAGACGACATTGACCAGCGCGAAGAGCGCAGCGAGCGCCAGCATGAACGTGCCCAGCCAGGCGACATAGCCGATCGGGAAGCGAACCGTGGAGGTGATCTCGCCATAGCTGATGAAACGGGCCGACAGCGTCGACAGCCGCCATGCGAGGTAGCCGAGGCAACAGGCGATGGCGAGCATGATGATCACGTCGCGGACCAGCTTGACGCCGCCACGGAAGACATTCTCGACAAGGTCGACGGTGATATGCAGGCCGCGCAACGTCACCGACGGTATGCCGAAGAAGACCACGGTCGCCATGGCAAGCTGTGTGATCTCGAAGGCGAAGCCGAGCGGCGCGTTGAACAGATAGCGCCCCAGCACGTCGATGAATGTCATGGTCATCATGCCGAGCAGCACGATGCCTGCCGCGATGATGCAGATCTGGTCGGCAAGCCGCAACAGGGCGTTGCGTGGCTCGATTCCCTTGTCGCCGCCCTCTATGGGCGCCGTCTCGTCAATACCGGTCATGTCCGGAAATCCCGTCTCGGTCGATTTGCAGCCGGCCGACGCGGTCCCGCGTCGGCCGGCTATGGGGTCACTGCTTGTCGAGGGCAGCCGCTTCCTTGCGCACCAGCTCCAGCGCGGCCTTGCCGTCCACGCCGAGACCGTCTGCATCGGCAATCCATTTCTCATCGATGGCTGTGAGCTTTTCGCGCATCGAGGAGACGAAGGCCTCGTCGGCGACGATCATCTCGACGCCGTCCTTCTCGACCACCGCCTTCGCGGCCTCGTCGGCGGCGTCGAAGGACTGCCCGCCGAGCTTGGCAAGTTCCATGCCCGACACGCTCATGATCGCGTCCTGGTCTTCCTTCGACAGGCTGTCGAACTTTTCCTTGTTCATCACGGCGAACCAGACCGACGAATAGAAACCGCCGGGAATGAGCGTCGCATGCTTGATCACGCCGCCGAGATTGAAGCTCGGATAGGCTTCCAGTGGCAGAAGCGTGCCGTCAGCCACGCCGGTGGAAAGGATTTCGTAGACCTCGTTTGCCGGCACGGCCACGTTCACCCCGCCGAGCGCGGTGTTGATGTCCTGGATGACGCCGCCGCCGACGCGGAACTTCTTGCCGGCATAGTCGGCGAGGCTCTTCACCGGCCCCGCCTTGGCGGTCGTCAGGATGCGGCCCGCGCCATGCGCGTAGAGGCCGAGGAGCTGGACATCCTTGAACTCGTTCGCCTTGGCGAAATACTGCTCGTGGGCTTTCCACAGGGCCACCGACCGCGCCTCGCCGCTCTGCGCGACGAATGGCAGTTCGGCCGCCCCGACCAGCTTGAACCGACCTGGCGTATAGCCCGTCACGCCGAAGGTGATATCGACGATGCCATCCACGGCAAGGTCGTACTGGCGCGGCGGCGCGCCGAGTGAGGCATCGGTCAGCTCGATCTTGATATTGCCCTTGCTGGCCTCCTGCACCTTTTCCGCCCATGGCTTCATCGTGCCGACGAGCTGACTATGCTGCGGGGGCAGCCAGTTGTTCATGCGCAGCACGGTCTCGGCGCTGGCGCCGGACACCGTCAGGCCGGTCGAGATCAGCAGCGCCGCACCCGCGACGGCACCCTTCATCCAGTCGAAATGGATCATTGTTTCCTCCCTTTGTCGGCAGGGAGAGGCTTGCGCCTCCCGAGCCCGTGGTGATTTCACCGGGTGCAGGCGCGCGTCGTCGGCCTGCACCACCCCTTTGCCCTCAAGGTCGCCGCCCGCAGAACTTCTCCTCACCTGCGGGCGTCAACTGTATGAGAATGTTATATTCTCCGACGCTTCCCTTATGCTGTTCAGTTTACGCACCGAAAAGCAAGTCTTTGCTGGGCGTGCCTCAGCTCTTCTTGCCAGCCGCCACGTCCCGCCATGCCTGATAGGCGACCGTATGGTCCTTCTCGCCGCCCATCGTGGCGCGCGCCTTTTCCCACCAGGCATTGGTCTGCGCCACCAGCGGCAGGTCGGCATCGAGCGCCACGGCGAGATCGGCGGCGATCTTCACATCCTTCGCCAGCAAAGCGAGCCCGAAGCCGGACTTGAAAGCGCCGGTCAGCACCTCGTTCTTGATCGTGCTCTCGGTGGAGAAATTGCGCCCGGTGGAGACATTCATGATGTCCAGCGCCACGCTCGTGTCGAGGCCGAACTTCTCCGCCAGGATCAGCGCCTCGGAACCGGCCGCAAAGCCCGCTCCCGCCACATAATTGTTGAGCGCCTTCATGGCATGACCGGAGCCGACGTCGCCGGTCTCGAAGATCTTCGTTCCCATCGCCTCCAGCACGGACTGCGCCCGCTCGCGCGCTGCCTTGTCGTCATTGCCGACCATCAGCGTCAGTGTGCCGTCGGTGGCGCGCGGCACCGCGCCAGACACCGGAGCGTCGATGAAGCTGATGCCCTTGGCTGACAGTGCCTTCGCCAGTTCCTTGGAGCCGACCGGCTCGGACGAGCTCATGTCGATGACGAGCGCGCCCTTGGCGAGATGGTTGGAAAGCGCATCCGCGCCGTCGAGCATCACCGCGCGCACGATCGCGCCTGTTGGCAGCATGGTCACGACCACCTCGCTCGCCGCACCCAGCTCAGCCAGCGAGGCTGCCGCCGTCGCGCCGATCTTCTCGGCATGCGCCCTGGTGCGCGCTGCATCGACGTCGAACACCGTCAGCGGAAAACCCGCCTTGGCCAGATTGGCCGACATCGGCGCGCCCATATTGCCGAGCCCCACAAATCCCACGCGCGGCTTGCTGGCGGATGTTGTCACTTGGAAGTCCTCCCGTCACATTGAATTTGCCGGAGGGTCGCCGCGCCTTGCGCGCTGGAAAGGAGCGGGTCCGCATTGCGAGCGACACGCCGACTTGCCAACTTGTGCCCTCCCAGCACCGAAGCGGCCTTATCGTCGCGCGCCGGCTTGCATTCAACAATAAGATACAATTCATTCCTGACATGAAAATTTCCGATCTTCCCGGCATCGACTTCCGCTCGCTCCACGCGCTCAAGCTCGTCCACGACCTGCGCTCCTTCTCGGAGGCGGCGGCGCGGCTGGGTCAGAACCAGTCGACCATCAGCTACACGATCGGGCGGCTGCGCGAAGCCTTCGACGATCCCCTCTTCGTGCGGCAAGGGCGCGGCATCGCGCCGACGCAGCGCTGCGTCGACATCGTGCTGGGCATCGAGCGGCTGTTCGACCAGTTGGCCGAGATCACCGAGCCGGTCGAATTCAATCCGGCCGAGGCCAATGTCTCGGTGACCATCTCCTGCAACCACTATGAGCGCGCCGTCATCATCCCCCGCGTCGTGCGGCGCATGCGCGCGGAAGCGCCGGGCATCCGGCTGAAGATCATCCAGGCGAAGATGCACGGCCAGCAGCAGCTTCGCCTCGGTGAATGCGACCTGCTCCTGTCGCCCGTCAGCGTCGAGGGCGACGGCCTGTTCCGCAGGGTGCTGATCGAGGATCACTATGTCTGCGTGATGGATCCCGCCAATCCGCTGGCCACGTCCGGCCTGACGCCGGAAGCCTATGCCGCCGCCAACCACGTCTTCGTCTCCTATGAAGGCAACTGGCGGCCGGCCTATATCGACATGTTCGATACGCGCGGCATCATTCCAAGCATGATCGTAGACCTGCCGACCACCGGCGAAGTCGGGCGACTCGTCTCGGGGACGGACCTCGTCGCCACAGTGACCCACATGCTCGCCAGAAGCTACGGGCAGGATCTCGCAATACGGCCCTGCCCCTTCGAGGGCAGCGTGCGGTGCTACCAGTACTGGACGACCCGCACCAACCGCTCGCGCGCCTATCGCTGGCTGCGCGACCTGATCGCCACGGAGGCGAGCGCGGCGGTCGAGGAAGCCCGCGCCACGGCGTAGCCTATCCCTGCATCCAGCCCAGCGTGTCGGCCGTGCGTCGGCTCGGCCGGTATTCCGCGCCGACCCAGCCGGCATAGCCCGAAGCGTCGATCGCGGCGAAGAGAGCCGCATGGTCGATCTCGCCGGTGCCCGGCTCGTGGCGGCCCGGCACGTCGGCAAACTGGACATGCGCGATCTTCGGCAGCGCGGCGCGGAACCCGTCTAACAGACGACCCTCGGTCATCTGCCGGTGGTAGAAGTCGAATTGCAGGGCAAGGTTCGGCCGCGCCGCCTCGTCGAGGATCGCCAGCGCATCATCGGTCCGGTTGACCAGATAGCGCGGCACGTCATGCGCGTTGCACGGCTCCATCATCACCGTCACGCCATCGGCGGCGAATGCATCCGCCGCGCGGCGCAGATTGTCGACAAGCGTCGCACGCGCCAGCGCCGGGTCCACGCCCGCCGGCAGGCAGCCGGCCAGCACGTTGACACGCTTTGCGCCGAGTTCGGCAGCATAGCGCCGCGCCTGCCCGATCGCATCGGTAAACGCCGCTTCCCGCCCCGGCACGCAGGCCAGCCCGTCGCCGCCGGCAGTCAGGTCGCCGGCCGGCAGGTTGAGCAGGACGACCTCCACGCCCGCCGCCTGCACTCGCCGCACGAGTTCGTCCACGGGCCAGGCATAGGGGAACTGGATATCGACGCCGCGAAAGCCGAGGTCAGCCGCCGCCTGAAAGCGGTCGGGAAACTCGTACTCCGCCAGCATCATGCTGACATTGATGGAAAAGCGCGGCACCTACTCGAACCCTCCGTTTACGCCGATGAACTCGCCCGTGATCGACCGCGCCGCATCGCTGACCAGGAACATGATGGTTGCCGCCACCTCCTCCGGCTCGATCATGCGCCGCGTCGCCTGGCGTCGCATGTAGAGCGCCTCCGCATCCTCGAAACTCATGCCGTTGAGATCCGCATGTTCCTGCACCACGGAGATCATGCGCTCGCCGCGGATCGCGCCCGGCAAGATCGCATTGACGCGGATGCCCAATTCCCCCACCTCGCGCGCCAGCGAGGCGGTGAAGCCCAGCACCGCCCATTTCGACGCAGCATAGGGCGAGCGGTTCGGATAGCCGATCTTGGCCGCCACCGAGGCGAGATTGATGATGACGCCCTGCTTTGCCGCGATCATGCCGGGCAGCACCGCGCGCGCGGCGACGAAGTGTCCGGTGATGTTGATGTCCATCGTCCGCTTCCATTCGGCGACAGGCATCTCATGGACAGGAAGCGTCGGCCCCGCGACACCAGCGTTGTTCACCAGCACATCTACACGCGGGAACCGGGCGAAAAGCGCCTCGATCGCGTCGGAATCGCCCATGTCGCAGGCATGGAACGCACAGCCGATCTCGCGTGCCGCTGCCTCACCGGCACGGAGGTCTATATCAGTGATCACCACCTTGCGTCCCGACTCTGCCAGCAATGCTGCAACGGCACGGCCGATACCGGACGCACCTGCGGTCACGACGGCGAAACCTTTATCAGGCATGTGAAATTCCTCCCTCGCGAGGCGTTGCGGCGTGGACCTCTCTCGACGCGATGAGTATGACAAGGCCTTGTCTGGAGCAACCGCCGGCGCGGCGGAACGAGGTGGAGTACGGAAATGGTCAAGGAAGGCGACCTTCTGTGGCAGGGCAATGCGGCATGGAACAGCACCGCGCAACCGGCCCTGTTCATGGACTGGTTGCGCAGGGAGCACGGCCGCGGTTTCGCCACCTATGCCGATCTCCAGGCCTGGTCGACCGCCGACATTGACGGCTTTTGGGCGGCGATATGGGACTATTTCGAGATCATCTCCGACAATGGTTATGACGCCGTGCTCGGCCGCCGCGACATGCCCGGCGCCGAGTGGTTTCCCGGCAGCCGCGTCAACTATGCCGAGCACATATTGCGGCGCGAGACGGACGATCCCGAGCGCACCGTGATCCACCATCTGTCGGAGACGCGCCCGCTGGCCGCGATGAGCTGGGGCGAGCTCGGCGGCAAGGTGCGCATCCTGGCCACCCGCCTGCGCGAGATGGGCGTGGTGCCTGGCGACCGCATCGTCTCCTACATGCCCAACATCCCCGAGACGATCATCGCCTGCCTCGCCGTCACCGCGATCGGCGCGATCTGGTCGTCGGCCGCGCCCGAATTCGGCGTCAAGACCGTGGCCGACCGCTTCTCGCAGATTGCGCCGAAGGTGATCTTCGCCGCCGACGGCTACCGCTTCGCCGGCAAGGACTTTTCACGCGCCAAGGAGATCGGCGAAATCATCTCCGGCCTGCCTTCGCTGGAAACGGTCGTCTGGCTCGACTATCTCGGCGGCATCGCGCGGCCGGCATCGCCCGGCAAGACCTTCATAGACTGGGAAGATATCACCACCGGCGCAGCGGTCGCCCCGCAGAACTTCCGCTATGAGCGCGTCGCCCACGACCACCCGCTGTGGATCCTGTTTTCCTCCGGCACGACGGGCCTGCCCAAGGCCATCGTCCACAGCCATGTCGGCGTCATCGTCGAACACTACAAGTCGGCCGCCTTCCACCTCAATCTCGGCCCCTCCTCCTGCATGTTCTTCTATTCCACCACCGGCTGGGTGATGTGGAACACGCTGGCATGGGGCCCGCTGATGGGCGGCAAGGTCGTGCTCTACGACGGCAGCCCGACCCATCCCGACCCGGACCTGTTGTGGAAACTGGCCGCCGATACCGGCGCCACCTCCTTCGGCTCCAGCCCCACTTTCGTGGAGAACATGCGCAAGCTGGGCATCAGGCCGGGGGAGAAATACGACCTGTCGGCGCTGGAAAACATCTTCCTCGCCGGCTCGCCCGCGACGCCCGAAACCTATGCCTGGTGCTACGATGCGGTGAAAAAGGACATGTGGGTCACCTCGCAGTCCGGCGGCACCGAATTCGCCAGCGGCATCGTCGGCGGGTCGCCGCTGCTGCCCGTCTATGCCGGCGAGATCCAGTCGCCTTGCCTGGGCGTGGATGTGCGGGTCTTCGACGACGAGGGCAAGGAACTACATGACGAGGTCGGCGAGATGGTCATCGTCCAGCCCATGCCCTCCATGCCGATCTTCATGTGGGGCGACAAGGATTTCGCAAAATATCGCGAAGCCTATTTCGACACCTTCCCGGGCATCTGGCGCCATGGCGACTTCATGAAGATCAATCCGCGCGGCGGATGCTTCGTCTATGGCCGCTCCGATTCCACCCTCAACCGCTTCGGCGTGCGCATCGGCTCGGCCGAGATCTACCGCACGCTCGAAAACGTCCCGGAGGTGGAGGACAGCCTGATCGTTTGCATCGAGGAGCCGGGCGGCGGCTTCTACATGCCGCTCTTCGTCAGCCTGAAGGAGGGCATCGCCTTTGACGACGCGCTGCTGGCGCAGATCCGCAACCGCCTGCGCACGGAGCGCAGCCCGCGCCACGTGCCCGACGAAATCCACGCCGTGCCGCAGATCCCCTACACGCTGACCGGCAAGAAGATGGAGGTGCCGGTGCGCAAGCTTTTGATGGGCTGGCCGGTGGAGAAGGCCTACAGCCCCGACGCCATGCGCGCGCCTGTCGCTATGGACTGGTTCCTGGACTTCGCCGGCAAGCGCCGCACCGCCGCCGAGCGCGACGGGCTCTATGCCAGCCTGAAGCAGGGAGCGTAGGCGCCAGCTTACCGGGTACCAGGACGAAAGGCCGGATTCGAATCCGATTCCGGCCACTTAGCCGCCGCGCCTGAATCCCTACCGCAGCTTCAGCAGCTTGATGGCGTTTTCCTTGAGCACCAGCTCACGCACATTGTCGCGGATGTCCAGCCCCTCGAAATCGGCCAGCCAGCGGTCCGGCGTGATGGCGGGCCAGTCCGAGCCGAACAGCATTTTGTGCTTCAGGATGGTGTTCGTGTACTGGATCAGGATCGGCGGGAAGTATTTCGGCGACCAGCCGCTGAGGTCGATATAAACGTTGGGCTTGTGGGTCGCGACCGACAGCGCTTCTTCCTGCCAGGGGAAGGACGGATGCGCCAGGATGATCGGCATGTCGGGGAAGTCCACCGCCACGTCGTCCAGATACATCGGGTTGGAATATTTGAGCCGCATGCCCATGCCGCCCGGCATGCCCGAACCGACGCCGGTCTGGCCGGTGTGGAACAGCGCGATGCAGCCCTCCTCCGCGATCGCCTCGTAGAGCACATAGGCGGCGCGGTCGTTAGGGTAGAAACCCTGCATGGTGGGATGGAACTTGAAGCCCTTGATGCCGAAGTCGCGGATCAGGCGACGTGCTTCGCGCGCGCCGATCTTGCCCTTGGCAGGGTCGATCGAGGCGAAGGGGATCATGATGTCGCTGTTTTCAGAGGCGATCTGCGCGACCTCCTCATTATTGTAGCGCCGGAACCCCGTCTCGCGCTCGCCGTCCACGGCGAAGATAACGCAGCCGATCTTGCGCTCGCGATAATAGGCAGCCGTTTCCTGGATGGTGGGCAGCATGCCCTGCGCGCCGGCCGGATTGCGGAAATACTTGGCCATGCCGGCCTGGAACTCGTCATAGCCGTCGTCGCGCGGGCCGCAGCACGGCTCTTCCGCATGCGTGTGGATGTCGATGGCGATGAGATCGTTGATGTTCATTATCTGCCTGTCCTGTCAGCGTTCCGGAATTTGCGCGCACATTCCCCAAAGCACCCTGCCATGTAAACAGGAATCTCCCTTTCTGTCGCCTACGCTCACCGGTTGCGCCGCGCCGCGTCATGGTGTTTGTGAGGCAATTCGCAGGGAGAGAGATCAGAATGCCCAAGCCGCTCACCGTCGCCGACTACCGCCTCGCTGCCAGGCGCTACCTGCCGCGCGCGGTTTTCGACTATGTCGACGGCGCGGCGGGCGACGAACGCGGCCTCGCCCGCAACCGCGAGGCCATCGAGCGCATCCTGTTCGCGCCGCGCCCGCTGCGCGACGTAAGCCGGCGCGATGCCTCTATCGAGATTTTCGGACGACGCCAGGAAATGCCGATCGTCGTCGGCCCCGTCGGACTGCCGGGTTCCGTGCGCCCCGGCGCCGACCTGGCGCTCGCCCGCGCGGCGAAGCGCGCCGGCGTGCCCTTTGCGCTCTCCACCGCCGCCTCGGCTTCGATCGAGGAAGTCCGCGCCGCCTCCGACGGCGATCTGTGGTTCCAGCTCTATGTGCTCAACCGCGGCCTCGCCGACAGCCTGGTCAAGCGCGCGCTGGCGG
>DATMGE010000031.1:0-37933 GCA_035555795.1 Rhizobiaceae bacterium
TTCCGTCTCGCCGCGCATGGCAGGCGCGATCGCCGCCGATGCGGAGCGGCTGAAGAGCAGCCCCGCCACAGCCGCCTATTTCCTGCCGGGCGGAACACCGCTCGGCGCGGGTGACCTGCTCGCCAACCCGGCCTATGCCGCGACGCTGCGGTCGCTGGCGCGGGGCGGCGCGGACGCCTTCTATCGCGGGCCAATTGCCGATGAAGTCGTGGCCGCCGTGAAGGGTGCCGCGCGGCCCGGCACGCTCGAACGCGCCGATCTGGAGCGCTACGAAGTCGTGGAGCGCGCGCCAGTCTGTGTCGTCTATCGGGCTTATGATGTGTGCGGCACGGGGCCGCCATCGTCGGGCGGCGTGGCGGTGGGGCAGATATTGAAGATGATCGAGCCGTTCGATCTGGCCACGCTCGGCCCCGATGATCCGCAAAGCTGGCGCATCATAGCCGATGCCTCGCGGCTCGCCTTCGCCGATCGCGAGCGCTACCTCGCCGACAGTGATTTTTTGCCGGTGCCGTTGAAGGGCCTGCTTGCCGACGACTATCTGGCGTCTCGCGCGGCGCTGCTGCGCACCGACCGCGCGCTTGCGAAGGCCGGGCCGGGCGAGCCGGAATGGGACCATGCGCAGTTGCAGGCCGATGACGAGTCGATCGAGCTGCCATCCACCAGCCACATCTCGATCGTGGACGGCGAAGGCAATGCGGTGGTGATGACGACGACGATCGAGAACGGCTTCGGTTCGCGGCTGATGGCGGGCGGCTTCCTGCTCAACAACGAGCTGACCGACTTCTCATTTCGCACCCATGTCGACGGGGTGCCGATCGCCAACCGGGTGGAGCCGGGCAAGCGGCCGCGTTCCTCCATAGCGCCGACCATCGTGATGGAGGACGGTCGCCCGCGGCTGCTGATTGGCTCGCCGGGCGGGAGCCAGATTATCGGCTATGTCGCCAAGGCGATCATCGCCCATCTCGATTGGGGGCTGGACATCCAGCAGGCGGCGGCGCTGCCCAACATCCTCAACCGCTTCGGCAAGATGGAGTTGGAAGCAGGAACCGCCGCGGCGGCGCTCGCGGAGGATTTTTCCGCGCTCGGCTTCGAGAGCGAGGTCAAGGAGCTCAATTCGGGCCTGCACGGCATCGCCGTCTATCCCGACAGGCTGGAGGGCGGCGCCGATCCGCGCCGCGAGGGCGTCAGCCTCGGGCGCTGAGTTTCGCGTCGCGCCAGGTGAAGAGCCAGAGCGCCACGCCGCACAGTGCCAGCACGCTGCCGACGAAGCCGGCGGCGGGGAAGCCGTAGCCCATCGTCACTGCCATGCCGGCGAGACCGGGGCCGAGCGCGTTGGCAGCGTTGAAGGCGCTGTGGTGAAGCGAGGCCACCAGCGTCTGCGCGCCGGGCGAGACGTCCATCAGCCGGGTTTGCAGCACGGCCGGGAAGCCGCCGAAGAAGCCGACCGCGAGGATCACGAGGCCGATCGCGAACGCGTTTCCGGCCGCGAACGGGAAGATCACCATCACTGCGGCGCTGCCCAGCATGAAAATCGCCGGCGTCGCCATCAGCGCGCGGTTTGCCGCCCGCCCGGCCGCAATGGTGCCAAAGGTCGCGCCGATGCCGAAGATCGGGATGATGATGCCGACCAGCCAGGGCGAAACCTGCGTGACGCTGAGCAGCGTCGAGGCGGTGAAGGAATAGACGGCGAAGAAGCCGCCGAAGCCCACCACGCCCGTCGCCAGCGTCAGCCAGACCTGCCGGTTGCGCAGCCCCGCCAGTTCGCGCAGCGGGCTGGCCAGCGGATTGCCGGCATCGGCGGGCGCGAAACTGGCGATCATGCCCATGGTGATCAGGGCCAGCAGGCCGGGCAGGGCGAAGCCCCAGCGCCAGCCGACGGTCTGGCCGAGCCATGTCGCCAGCGCCACGCCGCCGATCATGGCGACGGTGAGGCCGAGCATGACCGAGGCGACCGCGCTCGCCCGGCGCTCGCGGGCGACCAGCGAAGCTGCAAGGAGCGCGGCGACGCCGAAATAGGCGCCATGCGGCACGCCGCTCATGAAGCGGAACAGGAGCAGCCAGCCATAGGAAGGGGCGAGCGCGCTCAGTACGTTGCCGATGCCGAACAGCGCCATCAGGCCGATCAGCATGTTGCGGCGCGGCCAGCGTGCGCCGAGCAAGGCGATGATGGGCGAGCCGATGACGACACCCAGCGCATAGGCGCTGATCGCGTGCGCGGCTGCTGGCTCGTTCACGCCGAGGCCTTCGGCGAAATAGGGCAGCAGGCTCATTGCGGCGAATTCGGTCGTGCCGATGGCGAAGCCGCCCATGGCGAGCGCAAGGATGACGAGGCTCGCATTGATGGAAGGCGAAGCGGGAACCTGCGCCGGCGTTGCGCAGAGGCTGGTATCGGTCATGGTGGATTCCCTTGGACGAGGCATCCCAAAGACGCATCGCCGAAGCCGGGAAGATAGAGACGGATTGTGCGTTGCACAATGGCGCTGCGCGCACGGCTCTCATGCATGGGAAGGGAAGCAGGCATGTGGCCGGCTCGCATTGCCCTTGGCCGTGGTTTCGCCTAGATAGGCACCAGCTTTCCCTTCCGAACGAATTACGGAGTTCGACGCGCGCCATGGCACGCCAGTTCATCTATCACATGTCGGGTCTTTCCAAGGCCTATGGCGCCAAGAAGGTGCTCGACAACGTCCACCTGTCTTTCTACCCCGATGCCAAGATCGGCATTCTCGGCCCCAACGGTTCGGGCAAGTCGACAATCCTGCGAATCATGGCCGGCCTCGACAAGGAGTTCCAGGGCGAAGCCTGGCTCGCCGAAGGCGCGACCGTGGGCTATCTGGCGCAGGAGCCTCATCTCGATCCGGCCAAGACCGTCCGCGAAAACGTCATGGACGGCGTGGCGAAGAAGACCGCCATCATCGAGCGCTATAATGAGCTGATGATGAACTATTCGGACGAGACGGCCGATGAGGGCGCCCGTCTTCAGGACGAGATGGACCGTCTCAACCTGTGGGATCTGGAACAGCAGGTCGAGATGGCGATGGATGCGCTCCAGTGTCCGCCGGCGGATGCCGACGTCAACAACCTGTCGGGTGGCGAGCGCCGCCGTGTTGCGCTGTGCCGTCTGCTTCTGGAGCAGCCTGATCTGCTGCTCCTCGACGAGCCGACCAACCATCTCGACGCCGAAACGACGTCGTGGCTGGAAAAGCACCTGCGCGACTATCCGGGCTCCGTGCTCATCATCACCCACGACCGCTACTTCCTCGACAATGTGACCGGTTGGATCCTCGAGCTCGATCGCGGCCGCGGCATCCCCTATGAGGGCAACTACACCAAATATCTCGACGCGAAGGCCAAGCGGCTGGTTCAGGAAGGCCGCGAGGACGATGCCCGCCAGAAGGCGATCTGGCGCGAGCGCGAATGGATGGCGTCCTCGCCCAAGGCGCGCCAGACCAAGTCCAAGGCGCGTATCCAGGCCTTTGAGGAACTCGTCGAGCAGGCGCAGAACCGCAAGCCGACCGACACGCAGATCGTCATTCCTTCCAGCGAGCGCCTCGGCAATGTGGTGATCGAGGTCGAGGGGCTGACCAAGGCCTATACCGACGAAGTGCTGATCGAGGACCTGTCGTTCAAGCTGCCGCCCGGCGGCATCGTCGGCGTGATCGGGCCGAACGGCGCGGGCAAGACGACGCTGTTCCGCATGATCACCGGCCAGGAAAAGCCCAATGCCGGCACGATCCGCCTCGGCGAGACCGTCAAGCTCGGCTATGTCGACCAGAGCCGCGACGCGCTCGACCCGAACAAGACCGTCTGGGAGGAAATCTCCGGCGGCGCGGAGGTGATCAAGCTCGGCAAGCACGAGGTCAATTCGCGCGCCTATTGCTCGTCGTTCAATTTCCGCGGCGGCGACCAGCAGCAGAAGGTTGGCAATCTCTCCGGCGGCCAGCGCAACCGCGTGCACCTTGCCAAGATGCTCAAGAATGGCGGCAACGTTCTGCTGCTCGACGAACCGACCAACGATCTCGACACCGAGACGCTGGGCGCGCTGGAAGATGCGCTGGAGGCCTATGCAGGCTGCGCGGTCATCATCAGCCACGATCGCATGTTCCTCGACCGCATGGCGACCCATATGCTCGCCTTCGAGGGCGATGCCCATGTGGAATGGTTCGAGGGCAATTTCGAGGAATATGAGAAGGACAAGGTCCGTCGTCTCGGCCCGGAAGCGTCCAAGCCGCATCGCATGACCCACAAGCGGCTGACGCGCTGAACCCTTTGTCGCGGCGGGCCTCGAGACCTGTCGCGACATCCATCTGCCGGCGTCGGGCTTTGCGAGGTGAACCATGGCGAAAGTGCGATATGGGACCTGCGGCCTTCTCGCCGCGGCTTTGCTGGGCTGGGCGGCTATCGCCGAGGCCAAGCCGGCCCGCTGCTTTTCCAGCGATGACGGCACCTATGCCTGCGACTTCAAGGGTCTCGACAGGCAGGGCAGCTTCGAGATCAAGGCGAGAGGCAAGCCCACTTACACGCTGTGGGTGGATACGCCCGGCGTGGCGAGCGGCTTCGTGAATTTCGGCGACCGCAACATATCGCTGCCCGGCCAGTATGTGCGCGAGACGCAGGACTCCGCCTGCTGGTCCAATAGCGAGACCGGGGCACGCGTCTGCGCTTGGTAGGCTTCGGCACGCTCTTCATTCCCCGGTGAAAACCGTCTAAGAACTGGACCGCAAGCGATGCCGGGGTCACACTCGGCACCCGGCGGACGATTCTGTGCCCAGGCGGGCAGCGAGACAAGAAATCAGCATGAAGCGCGTCACCATCAGCGGGATCGGGGTCGAGATCCCCGAGGCGGTCATCACCAACGAAGAGCTGGTGGCAAGTTTCAACAGTTGGGTGGATGCCGAGAACGAACGGCGCAGCGCCGCCGGCGAGCCGCCGCTGGCGCGGTCCGACAGCGAGTTCATCGTCTATGCATCGGGCGTCAGGGAGCGCCATGTGCTGGAGCGCGAGGGCATTCTAGACCCGACGCGCATGACGCCACGCTTTGCCGAACGGCCCGACGACGAGCTGTCGCTGATGGCGGAGTTCGGCGTGAAGTCGGCGCGCAAGGCGCTCGACGATGCCGGCGTGGCGGCGGCGGATGTGGACATGCTGATCTGCTCGGCCTCGCACCAGCAGCGGCCCTATCCGGCCATGGCCATCGAGATGCAGAAGGAACTGGGCACCTCGGGCGCGGCCTTCGACATGGGGCTGGGCTGCTCCTCGGCGGCGGCGGGCCTGCATGTCGCCTTCAACCTTGTGCGCACTGGCGCACAGCGGCGCGTGCTGGTCGTCACGCCGGAGATCATCACCGGCCACCTCAATTTCCGCGACCGGCAGACGCATTTCATCTTCGGCGACGCATCCGTCGCCATGCTCGTCGAGGCGCTGGAGGAAGGCGAGGAGCGACCCGGTCGCTTCGAGGTGGTGGATACGCGCACCTGGACGCAGTTCTCCAACAATATCCGCACCAATTTCGGCTTCCTCAACCGCGCGGCGGAAGAGGATACGTCGCGGATTCCGACCGCCGACAAGATGATCCGGCAGGTCGGCAACAAGGTGTTCAAGGAAGTCACGGTGGCGGGCCACCGTTTCATCGTGGAGTTCCTGGCCGAGCATGGGCATACGCCGCAGGAGATCCGCCGCTTCTGGCTGCACCAGGCCAATGCGCGGATGAATGCGATGATCCTGAAACTGTCCTTCGGCCATGAGGTCGACCATGACCGCGCGCCGATGGTGCTGGAGCGGCTGGGCAATACGGCGGGTGCCGGTGCGGTCATCGCGCTGGCTGAAAACCATGCCGACATGAAGCCCGGCGAACATGGGCTGCTCTGCGCTTTCGGCGCTGGCTATTCCATCGGCGGCGCGCTGCTGAAGATGATGTAGGCAACCGTTGATGGCCGATCTCTTCGAGGCTGACCACATCGAAATCCTGCCGGCACGCAAGCTCGCGGGCCGGGTTGCCGGCACGTTCATCGCCGCCGGAAACGGCTTCGAGACCGAGGCCTGCGATGCGCTCGACCTGGGCTTCGAGGGTGTCCGGGGCGACTTCCACAGCGGCAATACGCGGCTCTCCGGCGGGCGGGAGCCCTGGTATGCGCGGGGCACGGAGATTCGCAACGAGCGGCAGATATCGATCATCGCGCCCGATGAGATGGCCATCGTCGCAAGCCGGATGGGCCTGGCGGAGATACGTCCGGAATGGATTGGCGCCAATCTGGCGATCGATGGCGTGCGCCGCCTGTCGATGATCCCTTCCGGGACGCTGATATTCTTCGAGGGTGGCGTGACGCTGAAGGTGGACGGGCAGAACAAGCCTTGCCGCATTGCCGGCCGGGCCATAGCCGAAGGCGCGGGCATGGCCGACCGGGAAGCGGGCGCGCTACTCTTTCCGAAGTCTGCAAGCCGCCTTCGCGGCCTCGTCGCCTGGGTGGAGAAGCCCGGCCTGATCCGGCCCGGGGAAGCCGTGTCGCTGCGGCTGCCGGAACAATGGATTTACGCGACATAGCACATTTCGGATTTCGCGAAACCGCGCGGATGATCTATCCCGCTATTCTCAAGCGATTTTGAAGGCGAGGCCGACAGGCGCTTCGTCAGGCTTGGTTTTTTGTGGTTGCCGATGCGTTTGCATGTGCTCCGGTTCCGGCGCGCATGAATGAGCGCGGAGGCAACCGTCTCAGCATGAGGGAGTGAGATGGCTATCGACGTTTTCCAATGGTCCGCGCGCGAGACCGCCGCAAGGATTGCCAGCGGGGAGGTAAGCTGCACGGAGGTTCTCGAGGCCTATCTCGACCGCATCGCGCGCTTCAATCCCGAACTGAACGCGATCGTCGCGCCCGATTTCCAGCGCGCGCGGGAACGCGCCGCCGCGGCGGATGCAGCCCTTGCCGCCGGCGAGAACTGGGGCCCTCTGCACGGTGTGCCGGTGACGCTGAAGGAATCGTTCGACGTTGCCGGCCTGCCCACCACATGGGGCGATCCGGGCCTTCGCAACAATGTGCCCGCCAAGAATTCCGCCGTCGCGCAGACATTGCTCGATGCCGGGGCCGTCATCATGGGGAAGACCAACATCCCCTGGATGATCAGCGACTGGCAGACCTTCAACGACGTCTATGGCGAGACCAAGAACCCGTGGGACCTGGCGCGTTCGCCGGGCGGATCTTCGGGCGGTGCCGCTGCCGCTGTTGCGGCAGGCCTGAGCGCCTTCGACGTGGGCAGCGACATCGGCTCCTCGATCCGCAACCCGTCGCATTATTGCGGCATTTACGGCCACAAGCCGAGCTTCGGCATCGTGCCGCAGGCGGGACATGCGCCGCGCGCGGACGAGCCGCCGGTCGACATCAATGTGCTTGGTCCGCTGGCGCGCAGCCCCGAAGACCTGGAATTCGCGCTGGATATCCTTGCCCGGCCGGAAGGCGAGGACGCCACCGGCTGGCGGCTCGAACTGCCGGCGCCGCGCAAGACCCGCCTGTCCGACTTCAAGGTGGCGGTGATGCTGGATTCGCCGGTGGCTGCCACCGACAGCAGCATCGTCTCGGCGCTGGAGCGCTGTGCTGCGCAACTGGCGGATGCCGGCGTGACCGTCGATTTCAAGGCGCGGCCCGACATCGATTTCGCCCGCGCGCACAAGCTCTTCATGTCGATGCTGCGCAGCGCCATGGCGGCGGCTGACGACGACGAATTGCACGAGGCGCATGTCAAGGCGGCCGAGGCCCTTGCCGATGACGATGACAGCTATGGCGCGATGATGACGCGCGCCGCCGCATGGAGCCACCAGAAATGGTTCCATGCGCACAAGGAACGCAACCTGATCCGCGAGAGATGGGCGGAATTCTTCCGCGATTACGACCTGATGCTGACCCCGGTCGCCGCGACCGCCGCCTATATCCGCGACATCGAGACGCCGCGGCAGGTGCGCAAGATTGTCGTGAACGGGAAGGAAGAGTTCTTCCGCGACCAGTTCTTCTGGGCCGGACCGGCTTCGCTTTCCTACCTGCCGGCGACGGTTGCGCCAGCCGGCCAGACCGAAAGCGGCCTGCCGGTTGGCGTGCAGATCATCGGCCCCTATCTGCGCGACCGCGAGACGATCGACTTTGCGCGCCTGATGCGCGACCTGATCGGTGGCGCGACCCCGCCGCCCGGCTATCGTGACTGAGCCTGCAAATGAAAAAAGCCCCGGCAAACCGCCGGGGCTTTTCATTTCGTCAGGGCGATCAGGCCTTTGCGAGCCAGACCTGATGGAATTTCGGCCCGCTGACGAGGCCGAAGACGAAGCCCTGCACCTGCTTCGTGGCGACCGACATTGTCGCGGACGTGTACATGGGCAGGTGCATGGCCTGCTCGATGACATAGCGCTGCATCTTGTAGAGCGCCTCGGTGCGCTCCGCGAGGTCGGAGGTGGCGACGGTGGCGTCGAGAAGCTCGCGGAACCCGTCGAGTTCGATGCCGCTGGCATTGAACAGCGCATTTGCCGCGAAGGTGCGCTCATAGTTCTGGCTCGGGTCGGGAAGGCCGCCCATCGGGGTCAGCATCATCACGCCCTTCTTCTCGATGAAGAAGTTCTGGTTGCCCTGCGCGGGCGGCGCGGGCGTGATCTTCAGCGTGATGCCGGCTTCCGCCATCTGGCTGACGATCATTTCCTGCCGCTGCATGGATGCCTGGTCGGGCCAGCCCCAGGCCGCGATCTCGATGCCGTCCGGATAGCCGGCCTCGGCCAGAAGGCTGCGTGCCTTTTCCGGGTCATGGGTGAAATAGTTGGCGGTTTCGGGGTCGGTCGCCCAGAAGCCGCCCGGAAACGCCGCCGAGGTCGGCTCGCCGAGACCCAGCATCAGCACCTTGTTCAGGTCTTCGCGGTTGATCGCATAGTTCAGCGCCTGCCGAACGCGGACATCGTCGAGCGGCGCCACGCCGTAATTGAAGCAGGCTGTCCAGAAGGTGAGCGAAGAACCGGCGACCGCGACCAGATCGGGGTTGCGCCGCGCGGTGGCGATCTGCTGTGCGCCGAGATTGAGCGCGAGGTCGGTCTCGCCTGCCACCACCGTGCGCGCGGCGGTGTTCAACTCATTGATGATGCGGAAGTCGATCGCATCCAGATAGGGCAGGCCTTCGCGCCAGTAGTCGGGGTTGCGCTCGACGCGGATGATGTCGTTGTCGCGCCATTCGATGAACTTGAACGGGCCGCAGCCGACAGGGTTGCGGTCGACATTGCCGTCCGGCGCGGCCTTGATCGCCGTGGGCGAGATCATGCAGCCGGCGCGGTTGGTCAGGATCGTCGGCAGGCCGGCATTGGGCTGCTTGAGGCGGATCGTGACGCGGTGCTTGTTCGTCGCCTCGACGGTATCGACTGCCGTCAGGTCGGACTTCACATTGGAACGGGGATTGCTGATCGAGCGATCGAGGTTGAACTTCACCGCCTCGGCATCGAGCGGCGTGCCGTCATGGAATACGACGCCTTCCTCCAGATCGAGCACCAGCGTGGTCGGATCGGTGAATTCCCAGGCGCGGGCGAGGCCCGGCTTCAGTTCCAGCGTTTCGGGATCGAAATCGATCAGCGCGTCGAAGAGCGAATAGAGCGAGTTGAAGTCCGGCACGTTGCGTCCGGTGGTCGGGTCGAGCGAGGCCGGATTGTAGGGCATTGCAACGCGAAGCTTGCCGCCACGCGCCGGCTCTTCGGCCTGCGCGCGCGCCACGGCCGGCAGGAGTGCGACGGTGCCCAGGGCGCCACCTCCCTTCAACAGTTCGCGACGGTCGACATTCGGCATTGCATTGCGGATATTCATTTCAAACTCCCGGTTTCCGCGCGAAACGGCATGATGACCAGCAGTCCAGCCCGCGCGCGGACGGATCATTGTCCGCTCATTTCCTCTGGGTCAAGGAAGAGCACGTGGCCGTGCGGAAAACGGCGCGCCGGGAGCAAAGAATGGAACTCGTTCTACTCGTCGTCTTCATCCGACAGGAGCCGGGTCGCCCGCCAGCGGGTCAGCGCCGCGTTGATTTCGTCCACCACGAAATGACGGGCCGCATCGCGGTCATAGCCCTCGTCGAGCAGGGTGTCATATTGCGTATGGGCATGGCGCACATGCGCGACAGTCGCGATCCACACGGCAATGGAGGGCGGCAGTTCGCGCATCTTGCGGGCCAGTGCTGCCTCGCGGATCGCTTCGATGTCGGCATAGGGGGCAAGCGGCAGCAGCGTCGTCAGCGCCTTGCCGATTTCGCGCTGCCGGCCGGTCGAAGCCTTCATGAGCGATTGCCGCCGATGGCGTCCGGCACCGCATCGGTGGAGGCGAAATAGGGCTTCAGGTCGATGACCGGCGTGCCGTCCAGAACGTCGATCGCTTCCAGCGTAAGGATAGCCACATCCATGTCGATCGCGACGACCCTGGCGACATGCAGGCCGATGGGGTTGGGCCGCACCGGCGAACGAAGGGAAAAGACGCCGCGCGGCTCGGTCGCATGGCGCGGCTGCTGGACAATCAGGTCGCGTTGCGCGCGATCGAGCCAGGTCAGGATGGCGACATGGCTGAAGCGCTCCAGTCCGCGCAGGCCATCGCGATAGCGCGGATCGAGCGCGATGGAAGCCGGTTGCCCGGTGGCGCGGGCGGCGGCCATGTTCTTGGGGCATTCGGCGCGCTCGGTCCATGGCGAGCGGATGCGGCCGATGAAGACGACGCCCGCATCGGGCGGCATTGCGCCCGGATTGAAGGGGAGGGCGCTTTCGCCGTCCCGTGATTGCTGAAATCCTGTGTCGTCGGTCACGGCCGCACTTGAACTCGTTCGCCGGGAAACATAAAGATATATTTATATCTTTGGAGTTCTGAATGGCGGCGCAACCATCCATCACCCTCGACCGCATGGTAGATACATTGAAGGCGGCGGCGGAATCCAGCCGGTTGCGTATCCTTCTGCTGCTCTCCCATGGCGACCTTACCGTGTCCGACGTCACGGAAATATTGAACCAGTCGCAGCCGCGCGTTTCGCGCCATCTCAAGCTTCTGCTCGATGCCGGCCTGATCGAGCGCTATCAGGAGGGCTCCTGGGCCTATTTCAGGCTGTCGGATGCGGAGGCGGCGCCGGAATTCGTGCAAAGCATGCTGGCCCTCGTTGCGCGCAGCGACGCGGTGGTGGCGCGCGATGCGGAGCGGCTGGCGGCAGTGAAGCGGCGTCGGCAATTGCGCGCGGTGGAATATTTCAGCCGCAATGCCGGCAGTTGGGATCGCATCCGCTCGCTTCACGTGCCGGATGCCGCCGTGGAGGCGGCGATGATCGAGATCGTCGGCGACCGGCCTTTCCAGGCCATGGCCGATCTAGGCACCGGTACCGGCCGGCTTCTGGAAATCTTCGCGCCGCTCTATCGGCGCGGCGTGGGCATCGACCTGTCGCGCGAGATGTTGACGGTGGCGCGCGCCAATCTCGACCGGGCAGGCATCGCACATGCCCAAGTGCGGCAGGGCGATCTCTTTGCGCCGCCGGTGGAGCGCGACCAGTTCGACCTCGTGACCATGCATCAGGTACTGCACTATCTGGAGGATCCGGCCTCGGCCGTGAAGGAAGCGGCTCAGCTGCTGCGGCCGGCGGGCCGGCTCCTCATCGTCGACTTCGCGCCGCACAAGCTGGAATTCCTGCGCGACGAGCACGCGCATCTGCGGCTCGGCTTTTCCGACCGCCAGATCGAGGACTGGATGAAGGAAGCGGGGCTCGACCTCGTCGATCGCCGCTCCTTCGAGCGGGGCGAGGCGGGTGCGCCCGGGCTGACGGTGAAACTGTGGATCGGGCAGGACAGACGGTTGCTGATCGCCGATGCGCTCCAGTCGGTCGCGTAAAAGGAAAGAGCCGGTCGGATGACCGGCTCTTTCGCATTACCCGCCAGAGCAGTCTGGATCCATATCTTCAGGGAAGAACCCCGATGACGGCAGCGCCGACAAAAGCAAATGCTGCGCACAGAATGATTGCGTTGATCGGTCTGGAAAGTCCCATTTCACAGCCTCCTCAGCAAGCTATGGGCAGGAGTCTAAGGCTGGAGCCTCGTCTGGCAAGGAGAAATGTTGCTGCAGTGCAGTCGCATCGTGGAAAACGGATTCCGGAAATTGTGGCAAGAGTGGGAAAATAAACGGCTTTTTCCCGACGTAAAATCGTTTGAAAAAAATTTCATTCCGGCCGGCGGGCGGCGCTGCGTTCATTTGCCGGCGCCTGTCGGAACAGGCGGGTGATTCGCCCGTCCACCACTAGCAGGCCAAGCCCGATCAGGGCGATTCCGCCGGCTTCGTAGCGATCCATCTGCTCGCCCAGCAGCAGTATGCCGAGCAGGATGGCGCTGAGCGGCACGAGCAGGGTGACCAGTGAGGTGTTGGTCGCACCGGCGCTGCGGATGAGCCGGAAATAGATCACATAGGCGAAGGCGGTCGAGGCAAGCGCCAGCGCCAGGACGGCGCTCCAGGTGGTCGTGCTGGCGGAAAAGAGCCCGGCGGCGCCGGAGGTAGCGAGCACGACCGGCAGCATGATGAGGGTGGACATTGTGAGCTGGCCGGTGGCGACGAGCTCCGGCGCCAGCCCGGTGAAGCGCTTGGCGAAGATGCTGGCGCAGGCATAGGAGCAGGCGGTTCCGATCAGCGCGAACTTGGCCCAGGCGGGGCCGCCAAGACCGGCGATCAGGCCGGGGCCGACCATGACGGCGGTGCCCGCAATGCCCAGCAGGATGCCGGCCGCCTTGCGCGCGGTGAGCGCCTCGCCAGCCAGCCGGCTCGCCAGCAGCATGGTCCAGAAGGGCGTGGTGGCATTGAGGACCGAGGCGAGCCCCGCGCCGATCTCGGTCTGCCCCGCAAACATCAGCGAGAAGGGGATGACATTGTTGAGCAGCGACAGACCGAGGAAGCTCGCGGCCATCGGCAGGATGGCGGCGAAGGAGATGCCGCGCGCCAGCAGATAGAAATGGAGCGCGATGGCCGCGATGCCGACGCGGAACAGGACGAGATTGAGCGGCGGGATCTCGGCCACCGCGATACGGGCGAAAAAGAACGAGCCGCCCCACAGCGCGCCGAGCAGGAACAGCAGCCCCCAGTCTGAGGCGGAGATCGAAGTCTGGCTGTCGTCTGGCTGTGTCATGATTTGCGTATCCGGATATGCGGACGGGAATCACTACGTTCGCGGCAGCCTTTCAGCCACCCGTTTCCTGCATTGGCTCAATGGAAGATCGGCGGTGTCTTGGCGGGTTTCCGTCCGGCTGCAAAATATTCTAGCCTGTTCGCGCAGGAGGCACGATGCAGCGATTCACCAATGCGCAGGAAGCCGCGCTCGCCATGCGCCCCGATGAGCCGGTCTACTGCTTCCGGCCGGATGTGCTGAAGGCGGATGCCCGCGCATTCATGGACATGTTCCCCGGCAAGACCGCCTATGCGGTGAAGACCAATGGCGAGCGCATGGTGCTAAAGGCGCTGGCCGACACCGGCGTGAACGCCTTCGATGTCGCCTCGCCGGCCGAATTCGCCGCGGTGCGCGACGTCGCCCCGCAGGCCGAGATGCTCTACATGCATCCGGTCAAGGCGCAGTCGGATATCAGACTGGCGCTGGAGACCTATGGTATCCGCACCATCGCGGTCGACCATGAGGACGAGATCACCAAGCTGACGCGGGTGGTGCGCGCGCTGGATATCGATCCGGGCACGATGACGGTGTTCGTGCGCATCCAGACCAAGGGCCATGCGGCCTACGAACTGTCGAAGAAATTCGGCGCGGGGCCGGCGGCGGCGGTGGAACTGCTGCAAAGGCTGCACCGCTCGGGCTATCGCGTCGGCATCTGCTTCCATGTCGGCAGCCAGATCGAGGAGCCGGAGACCTATGATCGGGCGCTGGCCTCGGCCGACTGGGTGCGCAACCGCGCCGGCATTCCGATCGCGGCGCTCGATGTCGGCGGCGGCTTTCCCGCCAAGTACCGCCACGATCCCAGCCGCAAGAAGCCGGACATGCCCTCGCTCTCCGAACTGATGGCGCGGCTGCGCGACGACATCGTGGCGTGGAATTTCGGCGACATGCCGCTGGTGGCGGAGCCGGGGCGCGTCATCGTCGCGCGCGCCTTCTCGCTGATCGTGCGGGTGCTGCTGCGCAAGGGCAGGCGGCTCTACATAAATGACGGCATATGGGCGTCGCTGTCGGATTCATGGACCGGCAAGATCACCCTGCCGGCGCGCTTCATCCCCGATCCGGCGATCCGCACGCGCAACGGAGACCCGTCGGCGATCGTGCCGTTCAAGGTGTGCGGCGCGACCTGCGATTCCGTCGACATCCTGTCGCGGCCGTTCTGGCTGCCGGAGACGGTGGACACCGGCGACTGGATCGAGATCGGCCATATCGGCGCCTATTCTCTGTCGCTGCGTACGCGCTTCAACGGCTTCTATCCGGATACGTTCGTGGAAGTCACGACGCCCTTCGAGGCGGGCGGTGAGGCGGTGGGTTTCGCGAGCCTTGAGACGATGGGGTGAAAAAGAGCGAATAGCGAATAGTGAGTAGCGAATAGGGAAAGAAGGATGCGCGCTTCGTCAGCCGCACCACTACTCCCTATTGGCTACTCGCTATTCGCTCCTTCTCACAAATTCGCCAGCAGCGCCGGCGTCGGCCAGCCATCGGCGGGCAGGCCGAGGCGGAGTTGCTCCTGTCGCACCGCGTCACGCGTCATGGTGCCGAGAATGCCGTCGATCCCGCCGACATCGTAGCCCTTGTCCTGGAGTTTCTGCTGCAGGAGCTTCATCGTCTCGCCGGTGAGGCCTTCCTCGGGCCTGCGCGGATCGAGCTTGGGCGCGCCGGCGAAGCGGGTGGCGAGGTTGGCCGCCGTCAGCGTGTAGGTGAAGGACTGGTTCCATTCGAGATAGACGTCGAAGTTCCGGTAGACGAGGAAGGCCGGGCCCTTGCGCCCCATGGGCAGCGCCAGTCCCGCTTCGGGCTGCGAAATGTCGAGCGGCCGGCCGTCATGTGCCTTCACGCCCCATTCGGCCCATTGGGAGATCGGCAGCCGGTTGACGCGGCCGGTCTGCTCCCAGGGCAGGTCGTCGGGAATGTCGACCTCCAGCATCCATGGTTCGCCGGCGCGCCAGCCGCGCGAGCGGATCTTCGCGGCCGTGGTCAGGATCACGTCGGGCGCACTGTTGCGGACATCGACCTTGCCGTCGCCATCGCCGTCCACGCCCTTGGTGAGGATGTCGGAAGGCAGCATCTGCGTCTGGCCGACCTCGCCGGCCCATGCGCCCTTCACGTCGGCGGGAAGCGTGCCGTTGTCGATGAGGGTAAGCAGCGGCACGATTTGTGGCCGGAACAAGTCCGGTCGGCGGCAGTCATGCGCCAGCGTGACCAGCGCATCGAGCGTGTTGAAATCGCCCTGCACGGCGCCGAAATCCGTCTCCAGCGCCCAGAAGGCCGTGATGACCGGACCCGGCACGCCGAATTCGCGCTCGGCGCGGGCGAACACGTCGGCATAGCGATCGAGATTTCGCTTGCCGTTTTCCAGCCGGTAGTTGTTGATCATCCGCGATGAAAACTCGTTGAATGTCTGGCTGAAAACGCCCTGCGCGCGGTCGCGCTGGAGCACGCGCTGGTCCACATCGGCGGCCCGCAGCGCCGCAACGCCGCGTTCGCCGACGCCGGCGGCCTGCGCTTCCTGCGTGATCTGCGCCTTCCATGCGCCGAAATCGCCGCCGCATTGCTGGGCCAGCGCCGGCGAGGCGGCAAGGAGAAGGATGGCGCTCAGCGCCAGACGCAGCTTCTTCGGCATCATGTACTCCACTCGTCGATGAGGCGATCCAGAGCATTTCCGATTTTTCACATGATCGCGGGAATGCTCTATCTCTTTGTTTTTACGCTATTCCGGACGCAAAGCCGCTGCGCAGTTCTGCCGGAATTCCTCTAGCCTGCATCGATGCATACGTCGCTTGAAATTCGCGTTATCGGCGATGGGTGCGCAGCCATTCGCGCCATTGGGCCACACTGCCGTTGAAGACATTGATGTCGGCATCGCCCTTGATTCCAGGGATTTCGCCCGTGCCGGTATATTGCCAGAACAGGAACCGCCGCCCGCCATAGCGCTCATGCGGATGGGCAGCGACGGAGCGCAGCCACAGGTCGTAGCCGTGGAACTCCTGCAGGCGGTTGTCCTCGTAGAAATCAACCGACGTGTAGATGATCGGCTTCCTGCCGTAGTGGCGGCCGACGATGTCGAGGAAGACGCGCATCTCGGCATGCACCGTGGCCGCGGGCGGACGCAGGCGGCAGGTGGGGGATAGCGGGTTCCACTCCATGTCGAGCACCGGCGGCAGCATGCCGGCCTCGCGCGGCACGTTGCGGATGAACCACTCCGCCTGCTCGCTGGCCGGCCGGCAGAAATAGTAGAAATGATAGGCCGCGCGGGGAATGCCGGCCGCCTTCGCACCGCGCCAGTGCTGCGCGAACATGTCATCGAGCCGGTCGCCGCCCTCGGTCGCCTTGATGAAGGCGAAGGAGATACCGGCCGCCTTGACGGTCGGCCAGTCCACCTCGCGCTGATATTTCGATACGTCGGTTCCGTGGACCGGATAGGCCCATGGCGCGCGCCCATCCCATGGATGCGGGTCGCGGTCGCCGAAGCGCGGGCCGGCACCGCCGGCCGAGGGTACGAGGTCGGAGAAGTCGTAGCTGGTCGATGTGCAGGCCGCAGCCAGCAACAGCAAGATGATCGCCCCAAGCCGCCTCAAAACCCGCCTCCGTTCAGCACGAATCGCGCCATGTTCCATTCCTCTGGATACGCGATGACGGGACGCCGGTCAGCGTCACGACACCGGCTACAGGCAGTTTCACCCTGATCATTGATTTTCGCCACGTCCCGCCCGATGCTCGCGGCCGCGACGATGCCCGGCGGTGGCGGCGAGAGAATGGCGTCGCGCCGGGGGAAGAATGTCGGTCGTGGTGTCGATCCTGAAATGGTTCCTTGTCGCTGTGCTTGCGGCGTTCGCGGGCGGGTTGCTCTGGCTCTATCTTTCTCCGCCGGCATTGATCCGGGTCGGCACCGGCTATGCGGCGAAGATCGTCTGTTCCAACCACTTCATCGCCGGCCGCGATGCCGAACAGGTGCTGAAGGTCGATGTGCAGGCGCCGGGCCATCCGCTGCTGGGCTTCGTCACCGCGGCTGTGGACGAGGACGCCCGCACCGTATCGGCTTCGCTGCTGGGCATCTTCGGCACCTCATATGCGCTGGCGCGCGACGGGATGGGCTGCACCTCCGTTCCGGATGGGGAGATGGATGCAGCCCGCCGCATGGCCCTGTCGGTGGCGGAGTCCGAACCTGCGCCGGTGCAGGACATGCTTTGGCCCGAGGGCGCGCGGGTGGAGCCGTCGCAGGATACGGCCGTTTCCGCAATCCTCGACGATGCCGAGATGACGGGGCCTGGCATGCGCGCCGTCGTGGTGGTCAAGAATGGCCGCATCGTCGGCGAGCGCTATGGCGAGGGGTTTTCAGCCGATACACCGCTCCTCGGCTGGTCGATGACCAAGACCGTCTCCGCCGCGATCATCGGCACGCTGGTGCGCGAGGGGCGGCTGGCGCTCGATCAGGATGACCTCTTCGAACTGTGGAGCACGGACGATCGCAGCGCGATCACCATTGCCGAACTGATGGCGATGTCGAGCGGGCTCGCCTTCAACGAGGATTATGGCGACGTGACCGATGTCACGCGCATGCTCTATCTCGAGCCCGACATGGCGGGCTTCGCCGCCGCGAAGGATCTGGTCGCGGCGCCGGGCAGCGTTTTCAGCTACTCATCGGGCACCACGCTCATGCTGTCGCGCATCTGGCAGGACAGCTTCGACGACCCGGCGGCGTCGTTGGCATGGCCGAGGAATGCGCTTTTCGCACCGCTCGGGATGCGCAGCGCGGTGTTCGAGGCCGATGCGCGAGGCACATTCACCGGTTCGTCCTATCTCTATGCGACGGCGCGTGACTGGGCCCGCTTCGGCCAGTTCTTGATGCAGGACGGCGTGTGGCAGGGCAGGCATATCCTGCCCGACGGCTATGTGGCGATGATGCGCGAGCCCGCGCCGGCCTCCGACGGCCTCTATGGCAAGGGCCAGCTCTGGCTGCGTGGGCCGGGCGGTGATGCGGAAGCGGATTTGCCGGACGATACTTTCTGGCTGCGTGGGCATGACGGTCAGTCCGTCACGATCGTTCCCTCGCGCGACCTCGTCGTCGTGCGGCTGGGGCTGACGCCGTCGAAGCTGGGCTACAGGCCGCAGGCGCTGGTCGCCGCCCTGGCCGCGGCGCTCCCCTGAATGTCAGCGATAGAGGACTGCCCGCCAGGCATAGCCCCGATAGAGCGGGGTGATGGCGAGGCGCCCGCCGATGCGCTCGGCCTGCGCGGCAAGCTCGGCTGCCAGCATGGCTCGCGGCTCGACATGGAAGCGCGCCAGCCATGCACGCAAGCCGCTGCGGAACCAGCGCGGCAGGCGATCCTGCTCGCCGAAATCCACGACATGCAGCGAGCCGCCTTCCGCGAGACAGTCGGCGGCCTTCGCCACCGCGCGTTCCCAGCCGGGGATCATCGACAGGGCATAGGAGAAGAAGACGCGGTCGAAACGCTGTCGGCCGAAAAGGGCATCCGCATCGAAGGCTGTCGCGTCGCCTGCGGCTAGCGCGACGCTACCGTCGATGCGGGCAGCGCGGATATTGCCGCGTGCGGTTTCGAGCATGGCGTCCGAGATGTCGAGGCCGAAATAGCGCGCCTGCGGGAACTTCTGCGCCGCCAGGATGATGTTGCGGCCGGTGCCGCAACCAAGTTCCAGCACGGTGCCGTCCGGCGGCACATCGAGGCCGGCAAGGAGGCCGTCGCGGCCGAGAAGGTAATATTTGCGCGTCAGATCGTAGAAATGGCGCTGATGGCGGTAGACGCCATCCATCAGCGCTGCATGGTTCGTGACGGCCGCGCCCACGCTCATGCGTCCTTCAGTACGTAGAGGTGAAAGCCGCCATAGATGGCCGAACGGTCGTTTTGCGTATGCGTGGCGGATTCCTCCGCCTCGTAGCGCCAGCGTGCGAGGATGTCCTCGCGCAGGCGGCCGGGCAGGAGGCTTTCGCGCGCCGCGGTGCGGAAGATAACGCGCGCGCCGGGCGTGGCGGTACGGGTGATCTCGCTCCACAGCGTGTCGAGCTGGTTGTCGGTCATCCAGTCCTGCGCGTCGAGCAGCACGTAGCGGTCGACGCTTCCGGCCGGCTTGCGCGCCAGCAGCTCGACGAAGTTGGCGTGATGGATGGTCACGCGGCTGACATTGTCGCGCAGCGCCGCATGGTTTTCAGCCTCCAGATAGGCGGGAAGCGCACCTTGCTGCGGCTCGGGATAGCGGCGTGCGAAAGCCTGCCAGGCGAAATAGTTCCTGCGTAGGGGAAAGCCACAGGCGAGCTTTTCCAGCCGCGCCGACAGGACGGCGGCCATCTCGCCACCCTCGCGCAGCGCATCATATTGCGCCGGCGGGATGCCGAGGCCGAAGAGCGATTCCTTGCGCCTTGTCATCCAGCGGATCAGCGGCTTGTCGAATAGCGGGCGCAGGCGGTCCTCGAAGAAATGCCGCTGGTCGCGCAAGGTCTTGGCTTCCATGATCTCGCGCGGATCGACGCCATGCAGCCGCGCGACGACATGGCCGGCGGTGATGAAGGCGCCGAGCAGGCCCTTGCGATAGAAATTGCCGTTGAAGGCTTCGATCCGCCGACGTCCGGTGGGGCCGCGACCTTCCCAATAGGCGCGTGTGGCCGTGTCGAGATGCGGCGCGATCATGTCGTCATAGGCGCGGACGTTCTGGCTGCCGCCTTCGCCGGAGAAGAAGCGATAGAGGTCGCGCTGGGTGGGCAGGTGCCGCACCGCCGCGAGCTTCATGCGGTTGAGCGCGACATGGGCGGGGTTGAGATCGACCGCATCGATCGCCGCGGGCGAGCGGGTCAAATAGGCGAGGATGTTGCAGCCGCCCGAGGCAATAGTGACGATGCGGTGGCCTTCGCCAAGGCGCATGGCCTGCATGTCGACATCGGGGTCTTCCCAGATCTGCGGATAGACGAGGCCGGTGAACAGCCAGGCGAAAAGCCGCTCCGACAGTCCCGCGCGCGACAAAGCGCGGTGCTGATAGATCGCCGCGCCGAGGCGGTCCCTGCCGCGCAGCCCGATTTCTACGGAAGCGTCTGTCATCTCGTGATTCCCCGTCGGAGCGAATGTGACGGGGCATAAGACCGGGCGATGACGCGTCTATGTCGGCTCGATTACCGAAATGTGACGGGCGGTGGGGGCAAGCGAAGCTGCATACCCACCGTCACCCTATGGGGTGACATACCGGTTCGGCTTGCCGTCCTAGCCTCCTGCCATCGTACCAGGCCGACAGGGAGGACGTCATGGCGCAAAACGACCCGAAATCGCTGGAAGACAAGCTGCGAGGCTACGCATCAGCACTGGAGATGCTGAAGACCGCGCCGACCGGAACCTATCAGCATCCGGTGCCGGAGCAGTACACGCACTGGATGGACGAGCAGGAAGCCTGGCGCAAGTCGGCGATCCTGTTCGACCAGTCGTTCCACATGACCGACCTCTATATTACCGGGCCGGACACGAAGCGTCTGCTGGCCGAGACCTCGATCAACAATTACGAGGACTGGCGGCCGCTGAAGGCGTTCCAATATGTGGCGACCGGCCATGACGGCAATCTGATCGCCGATTCGATTGGCTATTGCCTGAAGGACGGTTCGGTGAATGTCGTCGGCAAGCCGCCGGCGGCGAACTGGCTGCGCTTCCATGCGGAGCGGGAAGGGCTCGACGTATCCTTCGAGGAGGATCGCCGGATCCTGGAATCCAATCCGCGCCGCAAGACGTTCCGCCTCCAGTTGCAGGGGCCGGCCGCGCCCGCGATCCTGGAAGAGGCCAATGGCGGCCCGCTGCCGGAGACGCGGCCCTTCGGCATGTGCGAATTCACCATTGGCGGGCGGCCGGTCACCGGTCTGCGCCACGGCATGGCGGGCGCGCCGGGCATGGAGTTCTGGGGCGCGTTCGACGACCGCGAACATGTGCGCGCGACGCTGGAGCGCGTCGGGAAGAACCATGGAATGCTGCTCGGCGGACGCAAATCCTATCTCACGGCCAGCAAGGAATCCGGCTGGATCGGGGCGCTGCTGCCGGCGATCTTTTCCACGCCCGAAATGAAGAACTACCGCGAATGGCTGCCGGCGAGCAGCTTCGAGGCGAACATGTCGATCGGCGGCAGCCTCGATGCGCCGGCGATCGAGGGCTACTATCTCGACCCGTGGGCGGTCGGCTACCACCGCCTCATCCACTGGGACCACGATTTCGTCGGTCGCGATACGCTTCTGGCGAAGCGGGACGACAGACATCTGAAGAAGGTCTGGCTCAGCTGGAACCGGGACGACGTGCTGCGCATCGTGGGGTCGCTGCTGGATGAGGGACTGCCGTTCAAGCAGTTCGAATGGCCCTATGGCGAATATGGCTCCTGCCCATATGACAAAGCGCTGGTGGATGGCGCGCCGGCCGGAATGTCGCTCTATTCCTTCTACTCGGCCAATAGCCGTTCCTTCATGTCCATGGGGCTGATCCGCGAAGATCTGGCGACGGACGGAGCCGAGGTGACGGTTATATGGGGCGACGCGGATGGCGGGGCGTCGAAGCCGATGGTGCCATTGCACGAGGCGACGGAAGTTCGCGCCATGATCAGCCCGAAGTTCCGCACCCGCTCCCGGTAGAGCATCGTCACGGCGTACCGTGACATAATTGGAAATGCTTTGTGACGAAACCGATCTCTGACTGCCGCATTTTGGTTCCGAAGGTCGAATGACTTTGGATCATCTAGGAAGAAGGAGAGAACCGATGAGGAAGTTTGTGATTGCGTCGGCTTCGGCGATTGCCGTTCTGGGTCTTGCTGCCTGCAGCGACACCGATGACACCAGCACGCAGAGCGTCGAGCCCCAGGAGACCATGCCGAGCACGCCCGCGCCGGGCGCCACGCCGCCGGCCCCTCCTGCGGAGCCTGCGCCCTCCAGCCCCGCGCCGTCATCTCCGGCGCCCGCCAATTAAGGCGTGACCTGAGGAAGGGGCCGCGAAAGCGGCCTCTTCTTTTTCATGCGCCCTCCAGATTGGCGCGTCGAACCATCGTGATTTTCCCGGCCGCTTTTATGCGACGCCAGCCGATTACGTCTGGCTGCAAAATGCTCTAGAAGTGCGCCATGTCACTCTGGTCGGATCTTGGACGCCTCGTCGCGTCGCGCGGCGGGCGCGCCTTCAATGCAGTCATCGAGGCGATAAGGACCGTCTTTGCAGGCGATCCCGAACGCCGTCGGCAGGTCGCCTTTTCCATCGCCATGATCGCGCTGTCGGCAAAGATGGCGAAGGCCGACGGCGTGGTTACGCAGGATGAAGTGCGCGCCTTCCGCCAGCTTTTCGACATCCCGCCCGCCGAGGCGCGGAACGTCGCCCGGCTCTACGACCTCGCCAAGCAGGATGTGGCCGGGTTCGAGAGCTATGCCGGCCAGATCGTCGGGCTTTGCAGCGCCGGGGAAACGGATTGCCCTTTGCTCGAAGACGTCATTGACGGGCTTCTGTTCATCGCCACCGCAGATGGAATCGTCCACGAGCACGAAATCGCCTATCTCCACCGGATTGCGGAAATCTTCCACATTTCGGAGGCGCATTTCCGCTCGATCCTGGCGCGGCATACGCTGGCGGGCGAAGGCGATCCCTATCTGGTGCTTGGCATCGGCCGTGACGCTTCAACGGAGGCGATACGCAAGCGCTATCGCGACCTGGTGAAGGAGAACCATCCCGACAGTCTCATCGCCCGCGGGCTGCCGGCCGAGTTCATCGCCATTGCCACGCGGCGGCTTGCGCGCATCAACGATGCCTATTCGATGATCGAGCGCGGCCTGAAACCGGCATGAGCGGCTTTGTCCCCGACCATCCCGGTGCCGAGGTGCGCGTGTCGCCCAATTTCGGCCCGCGGCGGGAAGGTCTGACCGCCGATTGCCTCATCCTCCACTATACGGGGATGGAAACCGGCGAAGGGGCCGAGCACTGGCTTTGCGCGCCCGAAAGCGAGGTGTCGTCACACTATCTCGTCCATGAGGACGGGCGCATCGTGCAGATGGTGCGCGAGGCCGACCGCGCCTGGCATGCCGGACGCAGTTCGTGGCACGGGCAGCCGGACATGAATTCCTGCTCGATCGGCATCGAGATCGTCAATCCGGGCCATCTTCTCGGCTATCCGGACTTCCCGCCGGCGCAGATCGATGCGGTTTCAGACCTGTGCGTGAGTATCTGCGCGCGCCACGAAATCGCCCCCGAGCGCGTTCTGGCACATTCGGATATCGCTCCCGGCCGCAAGATTGACCCCGGCGAGAAGTTTCCCTGGGCGCTTCTGGCGGCGCGGGGCATCGGTCATTTCGTCGCGCCCTCGCCGATCGCCGGCGGCCGTTTTCTCGCCGCCGGCGATCGCGGCGAACCCGTCGAGGCTCTGCAATCCATGTTGGCCCTCTATGGCTACGGCATTGCGATCAGCGGGACCTTCGATGCGGCGACGGAGCAGGTCGTCAGCGCCTTTCAGCGCCATTTCCGGCCTGAGAAGGTGGATGGCGTGGCGGATCGCTCCACGATCGAGACGCTGCACCGGCTGCTTGCGGCGTTGCCGACGCTGCCCGCCTGACAGACGCCTTTCGGCGACCGTCACACGAGGTCATGTTTCGCGCGGTCACATAATGTGAGGCGATTGGCCCTTTTCCATGCCGATTTGGCCGTCAGAGAGCCGGCATGCATCGTCGGTACGCTTCAGTGCCGGCCAATAATAATAGCCGCCGCCGCGATCGTGGCCGGCCTCTCTGAAAAAGGTCTCAATGTCTCTCAAGATGTGTGGAGCGGTGGCGCTTGCCGCCGGCGTGATGAATTTTGCCGTTTTCCTGGCGCCTTCCTATGCCGATACCGCCAAGGATGCCGGCGGCTTGCAATGCTATTTGCTCGGATGCTGGGATGCGGCCGGCAACAAGGTGGATGCCGATATCAAGACTGCGTCGGTTGCGACCGAGGCTGGGCAGGCGATCGGTGCCGCCAAGGCCGCCAGGAAGAGCAGGTCGGCAAGCCAGCCGCAGACAAAATTCGGAGCGATCATCGCCCGCCATGCGGCCTCCCACGGAGTTGCAGTGAACCTCGCCCAGGCGGTCATCCGCATCGAAAGCAATTTTCGCGTGAATGCGCGCGGCGCCGCCGGTGAAATCGGGCTCATGCAGATCAAGCCGGCGACGGCGCGCATGATGGGCTATTCGGGCTCGGTGAAGGGCCTCTACGATCCCGAGACCAATATTCGCTACGGCATGAAATACCTGGCCATGGCGCAGCGTCTGGGTGGCGGGTCGCTGTGCGGGACCATCCTGAAATACAATGCCGGACATGCCGCCAAGCGGATGAACAAGGTGTCCTCGGCTTATTGCAGCAAGGTCAAGCGCCACATGGGCGCCGAGAGCTGATTCCGGATCCGGGCGTTCGCGCGCTTGCCTTTTGCGGCGCGAACGCCTTTATACGCCTGCCAGCCGGCCGGGCGGCCGCGCCCGCATGAGCCGAAAGGCTGCGGGGGAGGAAAGTCCGGGCTCCACGGAAATACGGTGCCGGATAATGTCCGGCGAGGGCGACCTCAGGGAAAGTGCCACAGAAAGCAGACCGCCGCGGCATTGCCGCGGCAAGGGTGAAAGGGTGGGGTAAGAGCCCACCGCGCTGCCGGCAACGGGAGCGGCAAGGCAAACCCCACCGGGAGCAAGACCGAATAGGAACGGCGCGAGGGGAAACCCTCGGGCGATTTCCGGCCCAGCCGTTCGGGTAGGTTGCACGAGGCGCGCGGCAACGCGCGTCCCAGATGAATGGCCGCCACGTTCCGGCGCTCGCGCCGGGGCCATACAGAACCCGGCTTACAGGCCGGCTGGCATTTTCCGCTTCCGATTCAGTGGCCTGGCGGCGTGACGCGTGCGCGCCTGCCAGGCCGTTAAACCATGGCGGGTTCGATCGGAACGACCGTGAGGGGTTGGTCAGGCACCGTCAAAGCGCGACAGGATCTCGCCCTTCCACGGCGCGATCCATCGCGTGACGAGCTTCCATTCGCCGTCGATCCTGCCGACCACGTCGCGATAATATCCGGCATAGTGCAGATGCGCCGCGCCGCTGCTGCTGTCATATTTCAGCGCCCATGTGGTGGAGCGCACGGCGTAGTGATCGCGCCGGCCGTCCGGGTCGGCGAAGAAGAGGCGCGTGCTTTCGCGATGCTGGTGGCCAGCGAAATCCGGGTTCTGGTGGTAGCGCAGCACAAAGGCATGGATGTCGGCCCTGCCCTTGATGTCGCGCGTGGTGCCGTCGGGATGATCTTCCCGCAGGATCGCGTCGGGCGCGAAGCAGTTCGCATAGGCCTCGCTATCGCCGGTATCGAGGGCCCACAGATATTCGTTGTAGAGATCCTCGATCTCGGCGCGGTCTTCCAGCGATACTCTTACGGGTTTCTGCATTGGCCATCTCCTCGGTGAAGACATCAAGGGTGATGGCGTTGCGCGTGAAGGTCAACTCAACGATCTGCCTGGAATCAGAAAGGCCCGGATCGACCGGATCGCTTAGATGCGACGGGTGACCGGCAAGGACCAGCGCTGACAGGCTTCGTGGATCAACCGCATGCGGTAACGCCTCTCAATGATTTCAATCACCTAGGGGTAACCATTCATTAGGCTTAATGGCCGATAAACGGAAGCTGGCCCTCTGCCGTGCCGTTTCAGCCATATTGACGGTCATGGTGGGAGGTCATCCCGTTGACGCCCATAGTGCCCCATGTTATCCCTTGAACCCATCAGGACCACGTTCCAGTCACGCGTGACAAGTTCGCATCGCCGAGAGCCGTTTCAGCGCTCCGGTGGTTTGCCGCGTGTTGTTGCGGCCGTGTTCCGAGGGAGCCGCGCAATGTCGCGGAAGGGCAGTTTCAAGAGGGGGAAGGCGGCGGAAGCGGCCACGATGCATGATGGACCGGTTCCTCTCCAGCGCCACCAATCGCATCGACGCCAAGGGCCGCGTATCGGTTCCCGCGCATTTCCGCGCTATCGTGCAGAAGCGTGGCTACGACCAGCTCTATGCGGTGCGCTCGCTCGAAACGCCCTCGCTGGATGTCGGCGGGCCGGACCTTCTGGACGGCTTTGCCAAACGCATCGAGCAGGAGGACCCGTTTCTCCAGACGGCGGACGACATGTCCTTTCTCTATTACGGCGACGGCGCCTTCCTGAAACTGGATCAGGACGGGCGCATCACCGTGACGGAGCTGATGCGCGAGCAGACGGGCATCACGACGGACATTGCTTTCGTCGGGCGCGGTCATTTCTTCCAGATCTGGGAGCCGGAACGGCTGGCGGCCCATGCCGCGCAGGTGCGCGAGCGGCTGCGGCAATTGCGTGCACGCGGTGGGGCACAGCCATGAGCGGCGCCGACGAAGGCGCGGTGCGCCATGTGCCAGTCATGCTGCCCGAAGTGCTAGACGCGCTGGGTGACGTCGCGGGCATGACGATCGTGGACGGGACGTTCGGGGCCGGCGGCTATACGCGCGCGCTCATCGAGCGCGGCGCGAATGTCATCGCCATCGACCGCGATCCAGACGCGATCAGGGCAGGGCAGGCGCTGGTGACGGAGGCGAAGGGCAGGCTGCGCCTCGTGCCGGGTGCCTTCTCGGCGCTCGATGCGCATGCGGGCGAAGCCGTCGACGGCGTGGTCCTCGACATCGGCGTTTCCTCCATGCAACTGGACGAGGCGGAGCGGGGCTTCTCCTTCCGCCATGACGGGCCGCTCGACATGCGCATGGCGCAGGATGGGCCGACCGCTGCCGATGTCGTCAACACATTCAAGGCGGGCGACCTTACGCGCATTTTCGGATTGCTTGGGGAAGAGCGCCATGCCGGCCGCATCGCCCGCATGATCGAGAAGCGCCGCGCGGCACGGCCCTTCCTGCGCACGCGCGATCTCGCCGAGGCGATCGAGGCGACGATCGGCCGGCATCCGAAGGACAAGATCAATCCGGCGACCCGCAGCTTCCAGGGGTTGCGCATCTTCGTCAATGACGAGCTCGGCGAACTGGCGCGGGCGCTGTTCGCAGCCGAGCGGGCGCTGAAACCCGGCGGGCGGCTCGTCGTCGTCACCTTCCATTCGCTCGAAGACCGGATCGTGAAGCGTTTCTTCGCCGACAGGTCGGGCCGCGAAAGCGGTTCGCGCCATCTGCCGGAAGTGAAGGTGCAGGAGCCGACATTCGCCGACATCATCAAGCCCGTCGCGGCCGGCGAGGATGAGATCGCCGTCAATCCGCGCGCGCGCTCTGCGCGGCTGCGCGCCGCGACGCGTACGTCGGCTGCGCCGCGCGCGGCCGATGCCGGCATTTTCGCATTGCCAAGCCTGCCGCCGGCCGGCGCAACGTCAACGAGGTGAGTTCAGTGTTTCGTACCACCGATATCGTGCTGATCTGCGTGATGATCGCTGCGGCGGCCTTCACCTACAAGACGAAGCATGACGCCGAGAGCCTGCTGTCGGAGACGCGCAAGATCGAGCGGCAGATCCAGTTCGAGAAGGACACGATGATAGTGCTGAAGGCCGACTGGAGCGTGCTGACGCAACCGGCGCGGCTGCAGAAGCTGGCCGATATCTACAAGGAACAGCTCGGGCTGGAACCGCTTGAATCGACCCAGATCGGCACCATTGCCGAATTGCCGCGTCGGCCGCTGACGATCGACCAGGTCCTGACGGAGCAGGCGGCGGCGCCGCGCGATCCGATCACCACAGGAGGAGTGCGGCCATGATGGCGCGTCTGCTCGCCCGCCTGCGCAGCCGGCGCATCCCGACCGGCGATGGCAGCCTGGTCATCGAAGGCGCGCGCAAGAATGGCGGCCGTGCGCGCAGCCGCATGGTGATGACGATGTTCGTATTCATTGCGCTTTATGGCGCGGTGGCGGGGCGGCTCGTCTGGTTCGGCATGCAGAATCCGGGCGAGGGCGCGGGGCCGGCCACGCGCATCACCGCGTCGCGGCCCGACATCGTCGACCGCAATGGCGAGATCCTCGCCACCGATATCAAGACCGGCTCGCTCTTTGCCGAACCGCGCCGCATCGTCGATGCCGACGAGGCGATCGAGCGGCTGGCGACCGTGCTGCCCGACATCGACTATGAGCAGACCTATCACAAGCTGCGCTCCGGCGCCGGCTTCGTGTGGCTGCGCCGCCAGCTCTCGCCGCGCCAGCAGTCCGACATCATGGCGCTGGGCATTCCCGGCATCGGCTTCCGCACCGAGAAGCGCCGCTTCTATCCGGGCGGCGCGACCGCGGCGCATATTCTGGGCCTGACCGACATCGACAATCGCGGCATTTCGGGCATCGAGAAATATATCGACATGCAGGGGCTTTCGGACCTGCGCGACGCGGGTCTCGCCTCGCCCGAGACGCTTGCGCCGTTCCAGCTTTCCATCGACCTGCGGGTCCAGCACATCGTGCATGACGAGATCACCCGGGCGATGGAGCGCTACCATGCCATCGCCGCCGGCGCCGTCGTGCTCGATGCCAAGACCGGCGAGGTCGTGGCCATGGCTTCCGTGCCCGACTACGACCCGAACAATCCGGTCAACGCCCATGACAAGGACCGGCTGAACCGCATGTCGGCGGGCACCTATGAGATGGGTTCGACCATCAAGAGCTTCACCACCGCCATGGCGCTGGATTCGGGCAAGGTGAGCATGAACAGCACCTTCGATGCCCGCCGCCCGATCACCATCGGCCGCCAGACGATCCGCGACTTCCACGGCAAGGGCCGGGTGCTGACGCTGCCGGAGGTCTTCATCTATTCCTCCAATATCGGCTCGGCGCGCGAGGCCGATGTGGTCGGCATCGAAGGCCACCGCGAATTCCTCAAGCGGCTCGGCCTGCTCGACCGGATGAAGACGGAACTGCCCGAAGTGGCGCATCCGACCGAACCCAAGGTGTGGAAGAAGGTGCATTCGATCACCATCGCCTTCGGCCACGGCATGTCGACCACGCCGCTGCAGACGGCGGTGGGCGCGGTTGCCCTGGTCAATGGCGGCAAGCTGCTGCCGCCGACATTCCTGCCGCGCACGCAAGCCGAGGCAGATGCGGTCGGCACGCAGGTCGTCAGCCCGCAGACCAGCGCGGATATGCGCTATCTCTACAATCTGAACGCAACGGCGCCCGGTGGTTCCGGCAAGCGTGCAACGGTTCCGGGCTACCGCGTCGGCGGCAAGACGGGCACGGCGGAGAAGGTCGTCAACGGCCGCTACGCCAACAATGTGCGCTTCAACGCCTTCCTCGCGGCCTTCCCGATGGACGACCCGCAATATGTGGTGCTGAGCATCGTCGACGAGCCGAAGCCGGAGAAGCCCGGCATGGGCGCGACGGCCGGCCTCAATGCCGCGCCCATCGTTTCCAATATTATCCGGCGCGCCGCGCCGATGCTTGGCGTGAAGCCGGAATTCGGCCATGAAAGCGGTGCCCTCCTCGTATCGAATTGATGATTCCCGCTACGCGGAGGGCTCGCGTGGGGGCGCAGACAATTGGACCTGAATGAAGCTCGACGCATTTTCCGCCATCCTGCCCGTCGCTGCGGCGCAACGCGCCCTCGACATAACCGGGATCACGTCCGACTCGCGCAGGGTTGAGCCCGGCTTCGTCTTTGCTGCGCTTTCCGGCAGCAAGGCCGACGGTTCGGCCTTCGTTGCCGATGCCGTGGCCAAGGGGGCCGCTGCCATCGTGGCCCGCAGCGGCAGCGGCGTTTCCGCGCCGGTGCCGGTTTTCGAGGTCGACGAGCCGCGCCGCGTGCTGGCCCTGCTGGCCGCGCGGTTCTTCGGCGCGCAGCCGGAGACGATGGTCGCGGTGACGGGCACCAGCGGCAAGACCTCGGTCGCCTCCTTCACCCGCCAGATCTGGACGCATGCGGGCAAGGCCGCCGCCAGCATCGGCACTACGGGCGTGAGCGCGCCCGGCCGTGAGGAATATGGCTCGCTGACGACGCCGGACCCGGTGGCGCTGCACCGGCTGCTGAAGGAATTGGCCGAGGCGGGCGTGACCCATGCCGCCATGGAGGCGTCGAGCCACGGGCTCGACCAGCATCGGCTCGACGGCGTGAAGCTCGCCGCCGGGGCTTTCACCAATCTGGGCCGCGACCATCTCGATTACCATCCGACGATCGCCGAATACCATGCCGCCAAGATGCGGCTCTTCCGCGATCTTCTGCCCAAGGGCATGCCCGCTGTCATCTTCGCCGACGATGAGTGGTCGGCCGCCACGATCGCGGCCGCGCGGGAGGCGGGGCTCGACGTGCGCACCGTCGGGCGGCGCGGCGACCTGCTCTGCCTCAAGCGCGACGAGCATGAACGGGCGCGCCAGCGCGCGGAGATTGTCTGCGACGGCGTTCTCTACGAGGTGACGCTGCCGCTTGCGGGCGAGTTCCAGATATCGAATGCGCTCGTGGCCGCCGGCCTGGCGATCGTTACCGGTACGCCGGCCTCGACGGCTCTGAAGGCGCTGGAGACGCTGCAGGGCGCTTCCGGACGCCTCGAACTTGTCGGCACCAGGGCAAACGGCGCGCCGGTCTATGTCGACTATGCGCATAAGCCGGAAGCGCTCTCCAACGTGCTGGCGGCGGTGCGCCCCTTCACGACGGGCCGCGTGGTCGTGGTCTTCGGCTGCGGCGGCGACCGCGACCGCGGCAAGCGGCCGATCATGGGCGAGATCGCCGCACGTCTGGCCGATGTGGTGATCGTCACCGACGACAATCCGCGCAGCGAGGAGCCTGCCGCGATCCGTTCCGCCATCATGGCGGCCGCGCGCGGCGCGACCGAGATCGGCGACCGGCGCGAGGCGATCCATGCCGCAATATCTATGCTTCAGGCGGGGGACACGCTGATCGTGGCGGGCAAGGGCCATGAAGAGGGGCAGACGGTCGGCGATGTCACGCTGCCCTTCTCCGACCATGCCGAGGTGCGCCGCGCGCTGAAGGAGACGGCATGACCCCGCTATGGACATTCGAGGCGCTCGTCGCGGCGATGGACGGGCGGCCCGTCGGCGCGCCGCCGGCGGGCATCACCGGCATTTCCATCGACAGCCGCACGCTCCAGCCGGGCGAGGCCTTCTTCGCCATCGCAGGCGAGAAGTTCGACGGCCATGATTTCGCCACCGCCGCGGTCAAGGCCGGCGCGTCGATCCTCGTGGTCGCGGAAGGCCGGCTGCCAGCGCTCGGCCGCATCAATGCGCCGATGATCGTCGTGCCGGACGTGCTCGCCGCGCTCGAAAAGGCCGGTGTGGCGGCGCGGGCGCGGTCCAAGGCGCGTATCATCGCGGTGACCGGCTCGGTTGGAAAGACCACGACCAAGGAGATGCTGCGCCACGTCCTGTCGACGGTCGGCAAGGTCCATGCCTCCGACAAGTCGTTCAACAATCACTGGGGCGTGCCGCTGACGTTGGCGCGCCTGCCCGCCGATGCCGATTATGCGGTCTTCGAGATCGGCATGAACCATCCGGGCGAGATCCGCCCGCTGGTGGGCATGGTGCGCCCGCATATCGCCATCGTGACGCTGATCGCCGCCGCCCATCTCGGCCACTTCCGCAATCTGGAAGAGATCGCCATGGCGAAGGCGGAGATATTCGAGGGCGTGGAGCCCGACGGGCATGTCATCCTCAACCGCGACGATACGCGCTTCAAGCTGCTCGACAAGATCGCGCGGCAATGCGGCATCGACCATGTCTGGGGCTTCGGCGAGCATGCGCGCTCGACCTTCAGGCTGACCGGCTGGGCACCGTCCGGCGATGGCTCCGACATGGCGATGAAGATCGGCGGGGAGGAATTTTCCGTGCATCTCGGTGCCGCCGGCCGTCACATCGCGCAGAATGCGCTGGCGGTGCTGGGGGCTGCCTATCTGGCGGGTGCGGATCCGGCACAGGTCGCGCCGGCGCTGGCCACGCTGACGCCCGAGCGCGGGCGCGGCAGGCGCTACCGCCTGCTTCACCCCGATGGCGACATCCTGCTCATCGACGAAAGCTACAATGCCAATCCCGCCTCCATGAAGGCGGCCATCGAACTGCTTGCAACGGCCGAGCCGGGAGAGGGCGGCCGCCGGATCGCGGTGCTCGGCGACATGCTGGAGCTTGGCCAATATTCGGCGAAGCTGCACGCCGCCATGGCCGAACTGCTGACCGGCTGGCCGATCGACATGGCCTTCTTGGCCGGACCGGAGATGAAGGCGCTGGCCGACAAGCTGCCGGAAAGCTTCGCGGTCGAATATCAGCCTGATTCGGAGGCGCTGGCGCCGATCGTGCTCGACAGCCTGCGTCCGGGAGACGTGGTGATGGTCAAGTCATCCAATGGCGCCGGCTTTTCCAAGATCGTCGATGCGCTGGTGCTGCGCTATCCGGCGGCAACAAGTGCGCCGGTGGTCCCGACCGAGACGCGAGGAGACAATTAATGCTGATGCTGCTCGTCGCGCTGGCCGACCAGTTCTCCGCCCTCAACGTATTCCGCTACATCACCTTCCGCACCGGCGGCGCGCTGATCACCTCGGCCTTCATCGTCTTCCTCTTCGGGCCGCGCATCATCGCCACGCTGCGCATCCGACAGGGCAAGGGGCAGCCGATCCGCGCCGACGGGCCGCAGACGCATTTCAAGAAGGCGGGAACGCCGACCATGGGCGGCCTGATGATGCTTTCCGGCATCGTCGGCTCGTCGCTTTTGTGGGGCAACCTGTCGAGCGTCTATGTCTGGACGGTGCTGCTGGTGACGCTGAGCTTCGGCGCGATAGGCTTCTATGACGACTATCTCAAGGTGACGAAGCAGTCGCATCTGGGCGTGTCGGGCCGCGTGCGGCTGGCCGGCGAGTTCATCATCGCCGGTGTCGCCGCATGGGTCATCATGCAGGCAGGGCAGGCGCCGTTCTCCTCCTCGCTGACTTTCCCCTTCGTGAAGGACTTCCTCATCAACCTGTCCTGGTTCTTCATCCCCTTCGCCGCCTTCATCATCGTCGGCGCGGGCAATGCGGTGAACCTGACGGACGGGCTGGACGGCCTCGCCATCGTGCCGATCATGGTGGCCGCCGCGGCCTTCGGCCTGATCGCCTATCTGTCGGGCAATGCGGTCTTCGCCGACTATCTGCAAATCCACTTCGTGCCGGGCACGGGCGAACTCGCCGTGCTGCTGGGCGCGGTCATCGGGGCGGGGCTCGGCTTCCTCTGGTTCAACGCGCCTCCGGCGGCGATCTTCATGGGCGACACCGGCTCGCTGGCGCTGGGCGGCCTCATCGGCAGCGTGGCGGTCGCCACCAAGCACGAGATCGTTCTGGCCATCATCGGCGGCCTGTTCGTGATGGAGGCGGTCTCCGTCATCATCCAGGTCTTCGTGTTCAAGCGGACCGGCAGGCGCGTCTTCCTGATGGCGCCGATCCATCACCATTTCGAGAAGCTGGGCTGGACCGAAAGCCAGATCGTCATCCGTTTCTGGATCATCGCGGTCGTGCTCGCGCTGATCGGCCTCTCCACACTCAAGCTGCGCTAGGACGATGATCGAGGTCGCGACATTTGCGGGAAAAAACGTCGCCCTCTTCGGGCTCGGCGGCTCGGGCCTTGCGACGGCGAGCGCGCTCAAGGCCGGCGGCGCGGTCGTGACCGCCTGGGACGACAATCCCGAAAGCGTGGCGAAGGCAAAAGCGGCCGGCATTCCGACCGCTGACCTGCGTGGCAGCGACTGGTCGCGCTTCGCCGCCTTCGTCCTGTCGCCCGGCGTGCCGCTGACGCATCCGAAGCCGCATTGGAGCGTGGACCTCGCCCATGCGGCCGGTGTCGCGGTGATCGGCGATGTCGAACTTTTCGCCCGTGAGAGAGCCGCTCATGCGCCGGAGGCGCCGCTGGTGGCGATCACCGGCACCAATGGCAAATCCACCACTACTGCGCTGATCGCCCATATACTGGCATCCTCGGGCCGCGATACGCAGATGGGCGGCAATATCGGCCGCGCGGTGCTGACGCTCGATCCGCCTTCGCCGGACAGGCACTATGTCGTCGAGTGCTCATCCTATCAGATCGACCTCGCGCCATCGTTGAATCCGACCTTCGGCATCCTGCTCAATCTGAGCCCCGATCACCTCGACCGCCACGGCACGATGCAGCACTATGCCGACATCAAGGCGCGCATGGTGGAGAACAGCGACACCGCCATCATCGGCGTCGATGACAGCCATTGCGAGCGCATCGCCGAGCGGCTGGAGCGCACCGGGCGGCGGGTAATCCGCATCTCCAAGCGCCTTGCGCTGGCTGACGGTTATTTCGCCGATGGCGCCGATTTGATGCTGGCCGAGGCCGGCAAGGCGCGCCGGGTCGCCTCACTCGCCGGCATCGGCTCGCTGCGCGGCCAGCACAATGCGCAGAACGCGCTGGCGGCTGTTGCCACCTGCCTCGGTCTCGGTTTGAGCGAGGCGGAGGTGCAGGCGGGACTTTCCAGCTTCCCCGGCCTCGCCCACCGCATGGAGCAGGTGGCGACGCAGGGCAGGGTTCTGTTCGTCAACGATTCCAAGGCGACCAATGCCGATGCGGCGGCGCCCGCCTTGTCCAGTTTCGAGCATATCTACTGGATTGCCGGCGGGCTGCCCAAGGAAGGCGGCATCGCGGATTTGCAGCCGTTCTTCCCGCGCATCGCGCGCGCCTATCTGATCGGCGAGGCCGCGCCCGCTTTCGCGGCGACGCTGGGCGAGGCGGTTCCCTACGAGATTTCCGGTACGCTCGCTGCTGCCGTGACCCACGCCGCGCGTGACGCCGGGGCCGACAATGCGGCCGATCCGGTCGTGCTGCTCTCGCCAGCCTGCGCGAGCTTCGACCAGTTTCGCAATTTCGAGGTGCGGGGCGATGCGTTCCGCGAGGCCGTCATGGCGCTTCCCGGCGTCATGCCTATCGGAGGACGATGACGATGGTAAGCCGTGTCGATCGAGGCCCCGTGGCCAATTGGTGGTGGACGGTGGACCGCTGGTTCCTGTCGGGCTTCCTGGCGCTGATGGTGCTTGGCGTGGTGCTTTCCTTTGCCGCCAGCCCGGCGGTGGCGGAGCGCATCGGGCTGGAGCAGTTCCACTTCGTGACGCGCCAGATCCTGTTCACCCTTCCCGCGCTTCTGGTGCTGATCGGCGTCTCCTTTCTCGAACCGCGCCATATAAGGCGGCTTGCGGTGGTGATGCTGGTCGTGGCGCTTTTGATGATGATCGCGGCGCTCTATCTCGGCGTCGAGGTGAAGGGCTCGCGGCGCTGGATCTATATTGCAGGCATCTCGGTGCAGCCGTCCGAATATCTGAAACCGGCCTTCGTCATCATCTGCGCCTGGCTTTTCTCCGAAAATGCGCGGCAGCCCGAGATACCGGGCAATCTGTTCGCGATCATCCTGCTCAGCCTCGTGGTGGCCCTGCTGGTGGCGCAGCCGGATCTCGGGCAGACGCTGCTGGTGCTTTCCACCTGGGGCGTGATGTTCTTCATGGCCGGCCTGCCATGGATCTGGATCGTCATGCTGGGCTCGGTGGCGGTGGTCGGCGGCTTCTCCGCCTATACGGCCTTCCCGCATGTCGCCGAGCGCATCGACCGGTTCCTCACCGGCGAGGGAGATACGTTCCAGGTCGACATGGGCCGCGAGGCGCTGGTCAATGGCGGCTGGCTGGGGCAGGGCCCCGGCGAGGGGACCGTGAAGCGCATCCTGCCCGACAGCCATACGGACTTCATCTTCGCGGTGGCGGGCGAGGAATTCGGCATCCTGCTGTGCCTCGTCATCGCAGCCATCTTCGCCTTCATCGTGCTACGCGCGCTGTCGATTGCCATGCGCGATCACAACGACTTCACGCGCTACGCCGTGGGAGGGCTGGCGACCTTGTTCGGCTTGCAGTCATTCATCAATATGGGCGTGAACCTGCAACTGCTGCCTGCCAAGGGCATGACGCTGCCCTTCATCTCCTACGGCGGCTCCTCGCTGGTGGCGATGGGGATTTCGATGGGCATGCTGCTGGCGCTGACGCGCAAGCGTCCCGAGACGCGCAGCCAGATCGATTTCATGCCGACGCCGCATCGTCCGGTCGCGGCCGAATAGATGGCGAGGGGCACGATCCTTCTGGTGGCGGGCGGCACGGGCGGGCATCTCTTCCCGGCCGAGGCGCTGGCGCATGAGCTTGGCGCGCGCGGCTGGGACGTTCATCTGGCGACCGACAGCCGTGCCGAACGCTATGCCGGCACCTTTCCGGGGCAAGGTGTGCATGCGATCGCATCGGCGACCATCGGCGGCCGCAATCCGGTGAAGCTGGCGCGTGCGGCGCTCGCCTTGTGGAAAGGATTCAGGCAATCCACGCAACTCATTGGAAAGATTGCGCCGAAGGCGGTCGTCGGCTTTGGCGGCTATCCGACATTGCCGCCACTGTTCGCGGCGACGCGGCGGGGTGTCCGCACGCTCATCCATGAACAGAATGCGGTGATGGGACGTGCCAACAAGGCACTCGCACCGCGCGTGAATGCCATTGCCGGCGGCTTCCTGCGCGCCGGCGGTCCGCATGAAGCGAAGATCATCGAGACCGGAAATCCGGTACGTCCGGCGGTTCTCGCCGCTTCTGCCACGCCTTTTACCGCGCCGGCGGATGACGGGCCGGTCAATCTGGTCGTGTTCGGCGGCAGCCAGGGCGCGCGTTTCTTTTCCGACATGGTGCCGGATGCGATCGCCGCGCTGCCGGAGCATCTGCGCCGGCGTCTCCATCTCACGCAGCAGGCGCGGGCTGAAGATCAGGCGCGGGTGACCGCGCGCTATGCCGAATTGGGCGTGCAGGCGGATGTCTCGCCTTTCTTCGCGGACCTGCCGGCGCGTATGGCAGCTGCTCACCTCGTGCTGGCGCGTTCGGGTGCGTCGACGGTTCTGGAACTGTCGGTGATCGGGCGGCCGTCGATCCTCGTTCCGCTGCCATATGCGCTGGACGACGATCAGGGGCACAATGCGCAGATACTGGTCGATGCCAATGCTGCGATCATGCGGCGCCAGCCGACTATCGATGAGCAGAGCCTTGCCAGCGACATTGCCGGGCTGCTCGGCGATCCGACGGCGCTCGCCGCAATGGCGGCCGCCGCGCGCGGCATCGGCCGCACCAACGCCACGCAGTTGCTTGCCGACCTTGTCGAGGCTATTGCCGCGGGCATATCCGCGGAAGATTACAAGAGAGGGAGGCGGCCATGAAGATGCCGCAGACCATCGGGGTCGTGCATTTCATCGGGATCGGCGGCATCGGCATGAGCGGCATTGCCGAGGTGCTGCACAATCTCGGCTACAAGGTGCAGGGGTCCGACCAGGCCGACAGCGCCAATACGCAGCGCCTGCGCGACAAGGGCATTGAATGCTTCGTCGGTCACCGGGCCGAAAATCTCGGCGCGGCTGAGGTGGTGGTGGTGTCCACCGCGATCAAGAAAACCAACCCGGAACTTGCGGCGGCACGCGAGAAGCTGTTGCCGATCGTGCGGCGGGCCGAGATGCTGGCGGAGCTGATGCGCTTCAGCCAGGCGATCGCCATCGGCGGAACGCATGGCAAGACGACGACGACCTCGCTGGTCGCCACGTTACTGGAAGCCGGCGGGCTCGATCCGACCGTCGTCAATGGCGGCATCATCAACGCCTATGGCACCAATGCGCGCATGGGCGCCGGCGACTGGATGGTGGTGGAGGCCGACGAGAGCGACGGCACCTTCCTCAAGCTGCCGGCGGATATTGCCGTGGTGACGAATATCGACCCGGAACATCTCGACCATTACGGCTCCTTCGACAAGGTGCGGGATGCGTTCCGCCAGTTCGTCGAGAATGTGCCCTTCTATGGC
>DATMGE010000032.1:0-1805 GCA_035555795.1 Rhizobiaceae bacterium
GCGGCCGCGACTTCCTCGGCACCTATGACATCCGCAGCGGCGGCGTGCGTCTGCTCGACAGCGCGGCCACCGGCGCGACCGAGCAGATCTCGATCGACGATCTCGCCGCCCGCCACGCCTCGCTCGATGCCGAGGCGCTCAAGGAAGAGCTGGAACTCGTCACCGAGGCCTGCAAGCCCTTCGATCTCGAGAGTTTCCGCGAGGGCCATCTCACGCCGGTGTTCTTCGGCTCGGCGCTGCGCAATTTCGGCGTCGGCGACCTGCTCGAAGGGCTTGGCCAATACGCTCCGCCACCGCGTGCGCAAGAGGCGGACACCCGCCGTGTCGAGGCGGACGAGCCGCGCATGTCGGCCTTCGTGTTCAAGATTCAGGCCAATATGGACCCGAACCATCGCGACCGCATCGCCTTTGCGCGGCTGTGCTCGGGCAAGCTGACGCGCGGCATGAAGGCCAAGCTGACGCGGACCGGCAAGCCGATGAGCCTTTCGGCGCCGCAGTTCTTTTTCGCGCAGGACCGTTCCGTCGCTGACGAGGCCTATGCGGGCGATGTTGTCGGCATTCCCAACCACGGCACGCTGCGCATTGGCGACACGCTGACGGAGGGCGAGGATCTCACCTTCGTCGGGGTGCCGAGCTTTGCGCCGGAAATCTTGCGCCGGGTACGGCTGACCGATGCGATGAAGGCCAAGAAGCTGAAAGAGGCGCTCCAGCAGATGTCGGAGGAGGGCGTCGTGCAGGTATTCCGCCCGCGTGACGGCTCGCCGGCGCTGGTCGGCGTCGTTGGCCAGCTCCAGCTCGACGTGCTCAAGACGCGGCTCATGGCCGAATACGGCCTGCCGGTCGATTTCGAGCCGAGTGAATTTTCGCTGGCGCGCTGGTTCACGATGCCGGATCGCAAGAGCTATGACGCCTTCGTCAATGCCAACGGCTCCAGCATCGCCGAGGACGTCGACGGCGATCTCGTGTATCTGGCTAAGAACCAGTTCTATCTCGATTACACCCGCGAGCGCACGGAAGGCATCTCCTTCGTCTCGATCAAGGATGTGAAGAAGCCGTAACGCAAATGTGCGGGCGGCCTTGCCGGGCTGCCCGCCTGCCGATCCGCACAGGCCGCCGCTATGGCGGCCTTTATTTTGCGCCAACGCGCCTCTCACTCCCCAAAAATCTCATAGCCTTGCTCGGCACCCTCTAAAAATGATACTTCCGGACGCTCAATTCGCTGAGCGGATGACACACGGAGGGGACGGCGTGGGTTTGGTCATCATGATTCTCGGGCTGGTGCTGTTCATCGGCCCCCATGTCGTCACGTCACGGCGTGACCTGCGGGCGCGGCTGATCGCCAGCATGGGCGAGGGGCCTTACAAGCTCGTATATTCGGTCATCGCCATTCTCGGCGTTGTCCTGATCGGCTGGGGCTTTTCCCAATATCGCGCGACCGGCTGGATCAACGTCTGGTATCCGCCGACCGGCATGAAGCATCTCGTTGCGCTGCTGATGCTGCCCGCCGTCATTCTGGTGGTCGCATCCTACTTGCGCGGGCGGATCTATGCGGCGGTCAAGCACCCGATGCTCGCGGGCGTCAAGCTGTGGGCCTTTGCCCATCTCCTCGCCAATGGCGACCTCGGCTCCATCATCCTGTTCGGCTCCATTCTGGGCTGGGCAGTGTATGACCGGATCTCGCTCAAGCGCCGGACTGATCCCGGCGCGCCCGCTATCCCTGTCGGCGGCATCGGCAATGACATTCTTGCCGTGCTGGTCGGCCTCATCCTCTATGCGGCGCTCGCCTTTGCTTTCCATCCGGTGGT
>DATMGE010000033.1:0-38187 GCA_035555795.1 Rhizobiaceae bacterium
GCACGCGCACCAGCGAACCGGTGAGGATGGGCATGCCCACGAGAAGGCCGAACTGTGTTTCGGTCAGGCCGAGATCGGCTTTGATCTTCACGCCGATGATCGAGAAGATCGTCCACACGGCAAAGCAGACCGTGAAAGCGATGGTGGAAACGGACAATGCCCGCGTGGCGGCTCCGTCCTGTCCTGTTGGCAATGGAATGGACCTGCTCATTCTTCGCTCCATGGTCGGCGCGGGGCCGCCGCTGCGTGGCTGAAAATGAAAAGGCTGCCGTCCAGGCCATTCGCCTCCCTTGTCGGAGATGCGATCGGACCTGAGCGGCAGCCTTGCCTTTGTGCGCCCATCGGTGGACGCGGATTATCTGGCCCGTCGATGGGCCTCGCAGACTAGGAAGCAGGAACTGTGCCAGTTCCGTCGTGCGTGAAATCAGAAAATAAAATCAATCGACTAGCCTTCGCGCAGATATTGCCGGAGTGCAATGGTGGCTGGCGATTTTCCCGGCACATGCGATTTTGCGCTGCACAATTCTGATGCACCGCGAAAGAATTCAGCGCCGCCGCAGACCGTCTTGCTGCGCGCGGACATAGTCGGCGACCTTGTCGGGATCGAATATTTCACCGTTGAAGAAGCCGTCGGGACCGAGGACAAGGCTGGCGCCGGCGGAGCCGACCGGGGTTGCCCGAGTCAACGCCCCCTCGACCTTGGCATTTGCGCCCGGAAGGGCGGCGCCAAGGCCGCGCAATGCGGCGCGATAGAGGTCGGGCCGATAGGTGCTTCGGGCAATCTCTTCGTTCCGGATGCTGGCATCGACCTGGTCCCAGCGCACCATCTGGCTGTAGAACCAGAGGGCATGGCTCTTCCATGGGAATGTCGCAGCCTTGGCGTGTGGCAGGAAGAAGTCGGCCACGGGAACGATATGCCCCGGCGCAACCTCGATCCTGCCGCTCAGCGCCGGCGCCAACCATTCGGCCGGGCAATCGACATAAGCGGGGCCGGCGAGCAATCGTGCGAGTTCGTCGCGGTTGCTCGCGTCACCACACCATTCAGCGGCGCGATAGAGCGCGCGCAACAGGCCGGTCAGGGCCTCCGAATCCCGCTCCGCCCAGGCTGCGGCGACACCCAGTACCTTTTCGGGGCTCGATTTCCAGATCGCCGCCTTCACGGTCACGATGCGGCCGGCGCCCTTTGCCACCGCTGCCGTGTTCCATGGTTCGCCAACGCAATATCCGTCGATCCTGCCGGCCGCCAGCGCATCGGCCATCAGCGAAGGCGGGACGATGACGATCTCGATGTCCCGCTCGGGATCGATGCCACAGGCCGCAAGCCAGAACCGCAATTCGTAATTGTGCCCCGAATGCGGATGCACCACTCCGAAGCGCAGGTCTTTTCGTCCATTCTGCCGGCGTGAGGCAATCTCCGCGGCCAGGGCTTTTCCGGTTGCCAGCGGATCCAGATCGCCCGGCGCGCCCTTGTCCTCCATGCTTCGCCACAGGTCGAGCGAGACGGTCACGGCATTCCCGCCCAGACCCAGCGCCATGGGCACGATCGTTTCGGTCGCGAGCGGCGTGAGGCCCAGATTGCAGGCAATGGGCATCGGCGCCAGCATCTGCACGACATCGAAATGCCCGACGGCGAGACGGTCGCGGATGCTTGCCCACGAATTCTCCCGCATGAGGCGAAGTTCGATTCCTTCCTCTTCCGCGAAGCCGCATTCCCGCGCGGCAACCAGCACGGCGCTGTCGAGCAGGGGCAGGAACCCGGCGCTGATCCGCGACATACCGGTCATGAGGGTTCTCCCGGCCCGAGCAGCGCAGCGGCTGTCACCAGGCTCTGCGCGATCTCGCTGATCTTGCGGTTCTGGTTCATCGCGGTCTTGCGCAGGAGGCTGTAGGCGTCGGCTTCCGACAATCCGCGCGATGTCATCAGGATGCCCTTGGCACGCTCGACGAGCTTGCGATTCTCAAGTTCGGTGCGCGCTTCCTCGAGTTCGCGCGCCATGCGCGAGAACGCATTGAAGCGAACGATGGCCATGTCGAGAATCGCCTTCACGCGTTCCTTCTTCAGCCCATCCACCACATAGGCCGACACGCCCGCCTCGACAGCCGCCTCGATCGAAGCGCTGTCCGCGCGGTCGACGAACATGGCGATGGGCCGGTTTACCGCACGCGACAGCTGGAACATGTTCTCCAACATGTCGCGATTGGGGTTTTCGAGATCGATGACGATGACATCCGGCCGCAGTTCGGCAATGCGCACGGCAATGCCGGTCACATCATAGATAACGGTCACCGCTTCGTGGCCGGCTTCCCGAAGCCCCGCCTCGATGACGGACGCCCGCAACCGGTTCTCGTCGATAACCAGAATGGTGAGGGGTCCCGCTCGCATACCTCATCCTGCCGCAGCCGGAATTTTTGTGCAATGCAGCAAACGACATGATCGATGCGGCTCTCAGGATCGGAGAAGGGCGTCGAAGACATATCGTTTGGCGCTGCGCACGCTCATCTCCAGCGTCGCGCCGCCGGCGAGAGATGCCGCGATGGCGCTGGAAAGCATGCAGCCGGTTCCCCGCATCTCCCGCGGCAGCCTTGGCGCGGCGATGGCGACCGGCTTGTGTCCGGGCTGAAGCAACAGGTCGATAGCCTCATCGCCCTCGGCATGACCGCCTTTCACCAGCACGGACGTGCCGATGAGACGGGCCAGCCGCTCCCCCTGACGGCGGGCATCAGCCTGCTGCCCGGCGGGCGACTCACCCACAAGCGTTGCAAGCTCGTTCAGATTCGGCGTGACGAGCCGGCAAAGCGGCATGAGATCGTGCAGCAGCGAAGCGATCGCCTGATCGGCAAGCAGGGAGCGACCCGAAGACGATGCCAGCACCGGATCCAGCACAACCCGGTCGTGCCGATATTCCTTGACGACGGAGGCGGCTTCCGCGATCGCCGCGCCTGTGCCGAGCATGCCGATCTTCACGGCCTCGACGCTGTTGGCGGCGAAGGCGGCGCGCATCTGTTGCGCGACGAGCCCCGGCGGCGCGGGTTCGACCCGGTCGACGGACGAATGCGTCTGAACCGTGATCCCCGTCACCGCAAGGCATGACCTCAGTCCAAACGCGCCGATCGTCTCGATGTCCCGCACAATGCCTGCCCCGCCGCTGGAATCGCTTCCCGCCACGACCAGGACACAAGGTTCGGCCTCTGGAGCACTCGTCAAATCGCGAAAATGCCCCATCTCCTTGTTTTTGCGCAATTGCGAACGCAAACCGCTACGCACCTTTGCCCGGATTGCGCAGGCGCCAGGTCGCGGTCGCCTTCAGCCATTCGCGCGTGCGCGCCTCCGGATCGTCATTTCGGATGATGTCGGTCACCACCGCCGCACTGTCGGCGCCATGCGCGAACACGCCGCCAAGCCGCCCGGTATTGAGGCCGCCAATGGCCACGAGGGGTAGCGAACCCACGCATCGCTTCCATTCGGCGAGACGCGCAAGTCCCTGCGGCGCCCATTTCATTTCCTTCAGAATGGTCGGATAGATCGGCCCGAGCGCCACATAGTCCGGGTCGGCGGCCAATGCGGTCTCAAGTTCATCCCCGTCATGCGTGCTGAGGCCGAGCTTCAGGCCGGCGCGCCGTATCGCTGCGATATCGGCAGCGGCCAGATCCTCCTGCCCGAGATGCACGAAATCGCATCCTTCTTCGATCGCCAGCCGCCAATGATCGTTGACGACCAGCATACAGCCGAACTGCCCGCAAATGGCCTTCGCCGTGCGGATCTCTTCGCGCAATGCGGCTTCTTCCATGTCCTTGATGCGAAGCTGAACCAGCTTGACGCCGAGCGGCACCAGCCTGGCGATCCATGCGGCGCTGTCGACGATGAGGTAGAACGGGTCGAGCTTCACTGGAACACCGCCTTTCCGATGATCGGCGTGGAAGGAACCGCCATGTCGCGCGGCTCCAGCATGCCGGCACGGAAGGCATGACGACCCGCCTCGACGGCAAGAGCGAACGCGCGGGCCATGAAAACGGGATCCGCAGCGGCGGCCACGGCGGTGTTGAGCAGCACGGCGTCGAAGCCCAGTTCCATGACGGTTGCGGCATGCGACGGCCGGCCGATGCCGGCATCGACGATCAACGGAACCTCCGGGAAATTCGCCCGCATGGCGCGCAAGCCATGCGGGTTGACCGCGCCCATGGCGGAACCGATCGGCGCGCACCAGGGCATGAGAACCCGGCAGCCGGCGTCCACCAGCCTTTCCGCTACGACGAGGTCGTCGGTCGTATAGGGAAAGACATGGAAGCCTTCGCCGGACAATATCCGCGCCGCTTCGACCAGCGCGAAGACGTCCGGCTGGAGCGTATCGTGATGGCCGATGACCTCCAGCTTGATCCAGTCCGTACGGAAGACCTCCCGCGCCATTTTGGCCGTCAGCACCGCCTCGGAAACGCTGTGGCAGCCGGCGGTATTCGGCAGCACGCTGACTCCAAGCTCGCGGATCAACTCGAAAAACGCGCCCCCCGACCTACCGCCGGCGGTTTCGCGGCGAAGCGAAACGGTCACGATCCCGGTCCGCGAAGCCCGCACGGCGTCCGCCAGAACGGCGGGTGAAGGATAGCGCGCCGTGCCCAGCAGCAGGCGCGAGGCGAATTCGGTTCCGTAGAGCGAAAGCATCTTCACCCTCCCTGCATGGGCGAAAGTATTTCGATGCGATCCCCCTCGATGAGCGCACGCCCGGCACGGTCCCGGTGATGCACCAGTTCGCCGTTGAGGGCGGTCGCCAGCCACTCGCCCTCATAGTCGAGAAGGGAGAGCAACTCTTTCAGCGTGGTGGCGGCGACCTCCTGCTCCTCGCCATTGACGATGAACTTCATGGAAAGGCTCTCCTTCGATCCGATGGCCGTTTGTTCGGCCATCCCGCCTCCTTCGCCAGCATGGCCACCGCCTCTGCGGCCATGGCCGGGGCGAGCAGGAACCCGTGCCGGTAAAGCCCGTTGAGGCGGATCGCATCGCCATCGGCGCTCACGCGCGGGACGTTGTCTGGAAAAGCGGGGCGAATCCCGGCCCCGGTTTCCAGGAGCCGGGCCTCGGCAAAGGCCGGATGCAGCGCATAGGCGGCATTGAGCAGTTCCATCAGCGAGCGCACGGTAGCCGGCCCGTCATCATCGCTTTCAACCATCGTGGCGCCAATCATGAAACGGCCATGCATGCGCGGTACGACATAAAGCGGATGGCGCGGATGCAGGAGACGCACGGGCCGCGACAGCCGGATTTCCGTGCTGTGGAGATACAGCATCTCTCCCCTCACGCCGCGCAACTCCCGCACCGCGCCGATCGCGCCGCTTCCCGTGCAGTCGACGATCCGGTCGAAGCCTTCTTCCGCCGGAATGGCTTCGTCCCCGCCCAGCCGGAAGTGGGCACCCCGGTTGGCCAGCGCTTGTCGAAGTCCGGCCAGGGCCTCGCGCGGGTCCAGATGCGCCTCGTCGGCAAAGAACAAGCCCTTGCGAAAGCGGCCGGCGAGCGCCGGTTCCAGCCTGGCTATGCCTTCTTCGTCCAGCCACGTCGCGCCCCCAAGCGTACGGTTGGCAAAACGGGCGATCTCGCCGATGTCACGCTGCGGCGCGACCACCAGCGTGCCGTTGCGGCGGACATGGCCGGGCAGGGCGGCATCCCACCAGTCCGCGGCGGAGCGGCCGAGGTCGAAAACCGCCTGTTCGGCGCCCTCACGCTCGCACCACGGCGCCAGCATGCCGCCGGCGAACCAGGAGGCGCTGCCCTCCGGCGACGCCCGGCGGTCAGCGACGGTGACAGCGACGCCGCGCGAGACCAGTTCGAAGGCGACGGCAAGACCGGCTACGCCCGCCCCCCTGACAAGGACATTCACGACCGCGCCGCGGAGCCGGCATCTTCGACCGGCACATAGAGGTCGCCGCCCTCGCGGAACTTCTCGGCCATCGCTGCCATGCCCTCCTTCTGCGCCTCGGCGCGGATGTCGTGCGATATCCGCATCGAGCAGAATTTCGGCCCGCACATGGAGCAGAAATGCGCGACCTTGTGCGCTTCCTTGGGCAGCGTCTCGTCGTGGAACGACCGTGCCGTTTCGGGGTCGAGGGAAAGATTGAACTGATCCTCCCAGCGGAACTCGAAACGCGCGCGGCTGAGCGCGTCATCCCTGGTCCGGGCTGCCGGGTGGCCCTTGGCGAGGTCGGCTGCGTGGGCGGCGATCTTGTATGTGATGACGCCGGTCTTCACGTCATCGCGGTCGGGCAAGCCCAGATGCTCCTTCGGGGTGACGTAGCAGAGCATGGCCGTGCCGAACCAGCCGATCATGGCGGCACCGATGCCGCTGGTGATGTGGTCGTAGCCGGGCGCAATGTCCGTGGTCAGCGGTCCGAGCGTGTAGAACGGCGCCTCGCCGCAGACGGCGAGCTGCTTGTCCATGTTCTCCTTGATCTTGTGCATCGGCACATGGCCGGGGCCTTCGATCATCACCTGGCAATCTTTCGCCCAGGCGATCTGCGTCAGTTCGCCCAGCGTCTCCAGTTCTGCGAATTGCGCGGCATCGTTAGCGTCGGCGATGGAACCCGGCCGCAAGCCGTCGCCCAGCGAGAAGGAAACGTCATAGCTGCGGCAAATATCGCAGATTTCCTCGAAATGCTCGTAGAGAAAGCTCTCTTTGTGGTGATGCAGGCACCATTTGGCCATGATCGAGCCGCCGCGAGAGACGATGCCGGTAACGCGGTCGACGGTGAGCGGGATATAGCGCAACCGCACGCCGGCATGGATGGTGAAGTAGTCCACCCCCTGCTCGGCCTGCTCGATGAGCGTGTCGCGAAACACTTCCCATGTGAGGTCCTCGGCAACGCCGTTCACCTTCTCCAGCGCCTGATAGAGCGGCACGGTTCCGATCGGAACCGGGGCGTTGCGGATGATCCATTCGCGGATATTGTGAATATTGCGGCCCGTCGACAGGTCCATCACCGTGTCGGCGCCCCAGCGTATCGCCCAGACCATTTTCTCGACCTCTTCGGCCATCGAGGACGTGACGGCGGAATTGCCGATATTGGCGTTGATCTTGACGAGGAAGTTGCGGCCGATCGCCATCGGCTCGCTCTCCGGGTGGTTGATGTTGGCGGGGATGATGGCCCGGCCCCGCGCCACCTCGTCGCGCACGAATTCGGGCGTGACGAAATCCGGGATCGCCGCGCCGAAGCTCTCGCCGTCGCGCGCGATCGCGTTGCGCATCCGCTCCCTGCCGAGATTTTCGCGGATGGCGACGAATTCCATTTCCGGCGTGATGATGCCTGCCCTCGCATAAGCGAGCTGCGTCACGGCCTTTCCGTCCCGCGCCTTCAGTGGGCGATGGCGCAGTGGAAATTCCGGGGTCAGCCGCTCGCCGGAAACAAACCCGTTGTCTTCCGGCCTCACATGACGGCCTTCATAGGACGCCACATCGCCCCGCGCTTCGATCCAGGACGCCCGAAGACGCGGCAAGCCTGTCTCGATCCGTGTCTCCATCGCCGGATCCGTGTAGGGGCCGGACGAATCGTAGACCGTCACGGGCGGTTCCCCGGCGGTCGGGTGCACGGCGATCTCGCGCATCGGCACACATATGCCGGGATGAAGCACGCCGGGCTTGAAGACCTTGGTCGAGGCGGGCAGCGGCCCGGTGGTGACGGTGGGTTTGATGGTCTGGATGGACGTCATGGTCGAGGCTCCTCGCTTCCCAAGCAATGGAGACCCAGCTCTGACGGGAAGGAGAAAGGACACCGGAGAATCGGCCGCATACGGCCTGCCGGAACCCGCACCGTCCCTACGCCAGTATGAACTGGATCAGGTTCATAGGGTTCCTGCGCTACCTTGCGGCCTGCAGTATCTCAGCCCCATGTCGGGGCACCCCTGGTGAGGCCCCGAACCTGCCCGCTGGCGACGGCGATGTCAACGCAGCTGCGCGCTCGCGACAGCCGGGCTGTCCGGCTCGCCGCGATCCCACGGAGCGACCGGCTGCGAGGCGTCGATCAGCCATTTCAGCAGCGCCTGCACGGCCGCGTTCTCGCGGCGGCTGTCCGGCACCAGCGCCTTCACCCAGAGGTCGGGTATGGGATAGTTCCGGAGCAACGGGACGACATTCCCCTGCTGAAGCGCGCGGCGGGCGATGTGGCGCGCGATCAGCGTGATGCCGAGGTCCTTTTCCACCGCGTTGAGCAGGACGTGGCTGTCATTGACGCTGAAGATCGTCGGGACATCGACGTCGATCATGCCGGCCGGACCCTCGAAATGCCACAGGCTGCCGGTCGCGCGGAAGGCCAGGCAGTCATGCTCCATGAGCTCCCGCGGATGTGCCGGGGTGCCTGCCCGCGCGAGATAGGCCGGCGAGGCCACGACGATGCGCGGCATGGCGCAGAGCGGAATGTCGGTCACGCCGGCATAGGATGAGGGCAGCGCGCCGATGGCGAGGTCGTATCCCTCCTCGACCGGATTGACCGAGCGGTCCATCAGGATCAGGTCCAGGCGGACGCCCGGATGCGCCTGCTGGAAACTCGCGAAGACGTCGCCGAAATAGGAGACCGCAAGCGTGGTCGGGCACTTGATGCGCAGCCGTTCCTCCAGCCGGGCGCGCGACCCGGCGAGGTCGTCCATCGCCTTGTCCACCTCCGCGATGATCGCCAGGAAACGCGGATAATAGCGCTCGCCCACCTCGGTGAGCGTTAGCCGGCGCGTCGAGCGCGCGAAGAGCCTGGCCTTCAGCCGATGTTCCAGCTGGCCGACGCGCTTGGCCACGACGGAGGGAACCGTGTCCATGGCCCGCGCGGCAGCGGAGAAATTGTTCGTCCGCACGACGGTGAGGAAGGTGCGGATATTCTCCAGCATATCCATCGGCCGACCTTAGCAGCTTTCGCGAAACACGAAAGCTGCTTGCTTGAATAAGAGGCTTTTCTCGAAAGCCGGTGCCTGTTTAGTCTGCCATGGGAGGCGTCGACCGGCCGAAAGACCGGCGACTGGAACTGGGAGGACAAGATGGGCGGACAGCCGAACACGGCAACCACCGTCGTACGGCGCGCGGCCGCCGCCGCGAAACGGCGGCTGGAATGCGACATCTGCGTGGTCGGCGCCGGTATCGCCGGCGTATCCGCCGCCCTCCAGGCGGCGAAGCTCGGCCGGCGGGTCGTCATTGTCGACAGCCAGCCGGCGCTGGGCGGCCAGGCGGTCAACTCCATCATCGCGACCTTCTGCGGCCTGTTCTCAAACGGCACGCATGGCTACCAGTTCACCCACGGCATCGCCGACGACCTGCTCGGCTTCCTCGAAAAGCAGGACAAGGCGCTCTACTACCGCCACGGGCCGAAGACGACCGTGGTCTATTATGACGACGTGGTGCTCGGCCGCTGGGTCGAGCAAAGCATCCTGCAAGCCGGGATCACGCCGCTGCTGGGCGCGATGCTGCTCGATGCCAGGGTCGAGAACGGACGCATCACCTCATGCGATTTCATGACCCGCTACGGCGCCGTCACGGTCGAGGCGGAAGGCTATGTCGATGCCAGCGGCGACGCGGCCCTTGTCTGGCAAGCGGGCTTCGAATGCCGCGAGCCGGCCGCGCACCGTGTCTTCGGCACGCAGATGGTCGTCCTGGAGAATATCGACGAGTCTCGCCAGCCGACGCGTGAGGCGATCTCCGATCGGATGAAGGCGCGCGGCGACGTCTACGGCCTGCGTCGGCGCGAGGGGCTGGGCTTCGTCATTCCCGGCAGCGGCATCGCGGCCATGAACATGACCCATGTCGAGACGCCGCTCGATCCGGTCGAGGCGTCCGCCAAGGCGCTTGAGGGCAAGGACCAGGCCGCCCGCGCCGTCGATTTCCTGAAGGCGGAGTTTCCCGAAAGCTTCGGCAAGGCGCGAATCCGCTCCTTCGGCCTGCCGGGCATCCGCCAGACACGATGGATCGTCGGTGGCCACCATCTCACCGTGGACGAGATCAAGGCCGGCACGCGCTTCGACGATTCGATCGGCCGTACCGCCTGGCCGATCGAACTCCACGACCATGGCGACGGCCACCACTGGATCGTCTTCGACGAGGATCACGAGCACCATGTGCCGCTCGGCAGCCTGGTGCCGCGCGAGGCGCATAATGTCGTGGCGGCCGGGCGCTGCATCGATGCCGATTCCGCGGCACTGTCGAGCGTGCGCGTCATGGGCCCCTGCATCGCCATGGGCATGGCGGCCGCGCATGCGCTCGACCTTGCCGGCTCCGGCAGTGTCCACCAGATCGACATGGCCCGCATGAAGGAACGGGTTGCCGACAATGTCGAAGGCCGTCACTATCGCTGGGATGAGAAGGAGCTCGCCTCGGTGGTCACAGCCGCCTGACGCTTCGCTGCGGGAGGAGATTGCAGCATGCTTCTGACCGACTATGAGAAGGAAATGCGCGACGGTACGCACGGCCGGGCGAAAGCGCGCGCCATGGACCTGCTGATCCGCTACGGCGAGGCGCTCGGCGCGGAGCGGCTTGTCGAGACGACCAATGTCGCCGGTGCCTTCAACGCGTCGACGCCCTCGGTGAAGCCGATCGCCGAGAAGGGCATGAACCATGTCTTCTCCGAACTGAACCTCGATTCAGATGAGGTCGTGGACGTGCCGCATGTGGCGGTGAACACCTGCCAGCTCATCACCGGCATCGACAACGACAACTGGAAGCTTCAGGGCGCCAGCGAGGAGATGATCGAGATGCAGCGTTCCGCCGAGCGCTATCTCGGCCGGCGTGGCGTCAACATGTTCGCCACCTGCACGCCCTATCAGGTCGGAAACGTGCCGGTGAAGGGCGAGCACTGCGCCTGGATGGAATCCTCGGCCGTCATCTATTGCAATTCGGTGCTGGGCGCCCGCACCAATGTGGAGGGCAAGGAAAGCACGGGCGCCGCCGCGCTGACCGGCCGCATCCCCTATTGGGGTTTCCACCTGACCGAGAACCGGTTCGGCCAGCACCTCGTGGAGGTGGCGGTCGAGGTGGACGACATGATGGATTGGGGCCTGCTCGGCTATTATGTCGGCGAGATGGTCGAAGAAGACATTCCGGTCCTCGACGGCACCACCCATCAGCCGACGCTGATCAAGCTGAAGCATTTCGGCGCCGCCGCCGCCTCGTCGGGCGGGGTGGAGATGTACCACATTCCGGGCGTGACGCCGGAAGCCGACAGCGTCGAGCAGGCTTTCGGGGCCCGCCGAATCGCGCAGCGTTTCCGCTACGGCGAGAAGGAACGCCGCGCGACCTATGCCAAGCTCCAGAGCGCGACCGACGACAAGGTCGATTTCGTCATGCTGGGCTGCCCGCACAACTCCATCGAACAGGTGGCGCTGATCGCCGAACTGCTGGAGGGCAAGCGCATCCATCCCGACACGGCGCTGTGGGTCCACACGCCCCGCGCGCTGAGGCAGGTGGCCGAGCGCAACGGCTATTGCGAGATCATCGAGGCCGCCGGCGGCGTGGTGATGAGCGACACCTGCCCGGCCATCTCACGCCGCGTGCCGGAAGGTACGCGCGTGATCGCCACCGATTCCGCAAAGCAGGCGCATTACCTGCCGGCCATCGCCAAGGTGCAGGGCCATTTCGGCTCGGTGCGCGACTGCGTGGCGACGGCGCTGGCCGGCACCTGGCAGGGAGGGTTGAGATGAGTGCAGAGGCAACCACGGCGGTGCGGGACAAGCGTCTCGCTTCCGGCGCAGCGACCCATGTGATCCGCGGTCGCAAGGTGGTCGGCGGCAGGGCGGCGGGGGAGGCCCTGGTCACGCATGACACGATTTCCGGCTGGGGCGGCATCAACGAGCGCGATGGCTCCATCATCGAGCGGCGCCACGAGATCGTCGGCCAGTCGTTTGCCAGCAAGGTGCTGGTCTTTCCCGGCGCGAAGGGCTCGTCCGGCTGGTCGGCCTATTTCCACATGACGCGCCTCAACGGCGTGGCGCCGGCCGCCATGATCTTCAACCGGATGACGACCAAGATAGCGCTCGGCGCCGTCGTCACGCGCGTGCCGGCCATGACCGAATGCGAGCCCGACCCCTTCTCGGTCATCGAGACTGGCGATTGGGTCGAGGTGGATGCCGATGCCGGCACGATCACCGTGACGAAGAAAGGGCAGGCGACCATGGCCGGATGATCCGGCTCGCAGGCATTCCGGCCGAGGGAGGAGCCCGCCGCCGGAAGAAAAACGGACGAGCCGGCGCGCCGGTCGGCCTCAGGCAACATCAAAGGAGGAGATCATGATGTCAGACAAGAGCAGGTTCTCGGGCCTCACCCGCCGGACGATGATGGCGGCAGCCGCGGCCTTCGCGCTGTCGGCGGCCGTGCCCGCCGCGCAGGCCCAGGACGAGGATTGGAACAAGGTCGTCGAGGCGGCAAAGGCCGAAGGCAGCCTCGTGCTCTACACGGCCTTCGTCGGTCAGCCGAGCACCAAGGCCGTCGCCGATGCCTTTACCGCCGAATACGGCATCCCGGTCGAGATTCTCGAGGCGCGCGCCAGCGAGATCCGCGAGCGCGTGCGGGTCGAGCAGGCAGCAGGCCGCTTCGCCGCGGACGTGCTGTTCACCAGCGAGGGCCAGACCCGTCTCTACGATTCCCAGGACAAGTCCGTCGTGCCGATCCCACCGTCGCCGAACCAGGCGAAGGTCAAGGAGAACTTCCATCTCGAAGTGCCGATGGCCGCGGTGATGACCATTCCCTACGGCATACTGGTCAACACCAATCTCGTCTCCGAAGCCGACATGCCGAAGAAGTGGACGGACCTGACCGACCCCAAGTGGCAGGGCAAGATCCTTTCCGACGATCCGCGCGCGGTAGGCGGTGGCTATGCCTGGTGGTTCGTCACCCATGACAAGATCAGCGAGGACTTCCACCGCCAGATGGCCAAGCAGAAGCCCGTCTTCACCCGCGACCAGCGTGAATCGCAGCGGCGCGTGGCCCGCGGCGAATATGCCATCTACCTGCCGCTGATCCTCACCGACGCCGCCGGGCTCAAGGGCCTGCCGGTGAAGGCGATCGTGCCGGAGGAAGGCGTGCCCTACGTTCTCTACGGCAATGTGCTGTTGAAGAATGCGCCGCACCCCAACGCCGCGCGCCTCTATATCGACTTCCTCCAGTCGCCCACGGCACAGGCCATCTATGCCGCACAGGGCCATGGCGTGGTGATCGACGGTGCGGCCGAAGGCTTGCCGGAGGAGATCAAGGCGATCGTTGAAGCCAATCCGCTCGGCGCGTCCGATTCCCGCCGCCAGAACGAGATGCTGGCCAAGGCCAAGGAAATCTACGGCGAATAATGATCTGGCGGGCGGTGCGTTGTTTTAGACGTCCGCCCGCTCTCGCAAGAAATCGGCTTGCCTAAAGATCACATCAGGATAGGGCCGAAAAGATTGTCGACAATCTTGTTGAAGACAATATTGACTCAAGGTCTCGCTCCCACCCTAATGACGCTCCGCACACATGCATCCGCGCGTGTTCGGGGAGGAAATGAGCGATAAGCCCGCTTGCGGGAAACGGTGGCGCGGCATTGCCGGGGTCCGGAGGAGATTCTTGTGGAATCGTTGAAGATCGTAAGGAAATGGGTATTGGCGACGGCAGCCGGACTGTTGCTGGGGCTCACGTCGGCCTCGGCGCAGACCGCGGACTGGGACAAGGTGGTCGATGCTGCTAAGCAGGAAGGCACGCTCGTGCTTTACACGGCTTTCGTCGGCCAGCCCAGCACCCGGCTGGTGGCCGATGCATTCACGGCCGAATTCGGCATTCCGGTCGAAATCCTGGAAGCGCGCGCCAGCGAGATTCGCGAGCGCGTGCGAGTCGAACAGGCAGCAGGCCGCTTCGCCGCCGACGTCCTCTTCACCAGCGACAGCCAGACCAAGGTCTACGTCGCGGAGGACAAGTCGGTCGCTCCGATCCCGCCCTCGCCGAGCCAAGCGAACGTCAAGGACAGCTTCGACATGGGCGACCTGCCCTTCGCGCCGGTGATGATCATTCCCTACGGCATCCTGGCAAACACCAACCTCGTTTCCGAGGCGGACATGCCGAAGAAATGGGCCGACCTCACCGATCCGAAATGGCAGGGCAAGATCCTGTCCGATGATCCGCGCGCCAGCGGCGGCGGCTATGCAACCTTCTTCGTCACCCATGAGGCGCTTGGCGAGGAATATCATCACCAGATGGCCAAGCAAAAGCCGGTCTTCACACGCGACCAGCGCGAATCGCAACGTCGCGTAGCCCGCGGGGAATACGCGCTCTACATCCCGCTGATCCTCACCGACGCAGCCGGCCTCAAGGGCCTGCCCGTCAAGGCGATCGTGCCGGAGGAGGGGGTACCTTACGTGCTCTACGGCAATGTGCTGCTGAAGAATGCCCCGCATCCTAATGCGGCGCGCCTCTACATCGATTTCCTTCAGTCGCCCAAGGCGCAGGCCGTCTATGCGGCTCACGGCCATGGCCTCGTCACCGAGGGAGCGGGGGAAGGCCTTTCGGATGAACTGAAGGCGATCGTCGATGCACCGTTGCTCGGTAAGAGCGATCCCGCGCGGCTGACAGAAATGATGGCCAAGGCAAAGAAGATCTATGGCGAATAGCCATCCGTCTTGCGGATGCGCCGAACCTTCTCCGGCGCATCCGACGGCGAACGAACGGAGAGTGCGGCGATGACGGCAACGTATCAGGATGGCGGGGGACAAGCGGTGACGCCGCTCTCGGGCAACGTGCTCACGCGCGCGCTGACCGGCGGCAGCTTGGTTCGCAACCTCGCCCTCGGCGTGCTGATCATTTTCCTCGGCTTCCTGACCGTCTATCCGCTTGCCATGCTGCTCTATGGCAGCCTCCACACCACGCCGCCCGGCATTGCCGGCGAGTTCAACCTGAACGGCTACCGGCAACTCCTGACCGAGCGGAATATACTGATCCTGCTCAATACGGTCGGCATCTCCTTCGCCAAGACGATCCCCTCGCTAGCGCTGGCGGTGCTGCTGGCATGGATCATCGCGCGCACCGACACGCCCTATCGCGGCGCGCTGGAGATCCTCATCACCCTGCCCTTCTTCATCCCGCCGATCCTCACCGCCATGGCCTGGGGCATGCTGGGGAACCCGCAGGTTGGTGTCGTCAACATCGTCTGGCGCTGGCTGACGGGATCGGATCAGCCGCTCGTCAACGTCTATTCCTATGGCGGCGTGGTCTGGCACATGTGCCAGTATTCGATCCCCTTCCTGTTCCTGTTCCTGGTCGACGCATTCCGTGCCATGGACCCCTCGCTCGAGGAGTCGAGCCGCATGTGCGGCGCCACGCGCTGGACGACCTTCCGCAAGATCACGCTGATCCTGCTTCTGCCGATCCTCACCAGCTCCTTCATGCTGAGCCTGATCCGCGGCATCGAATCCTTCGAGTCGCCGCTGTTCTTCGGCACGCCGGCCGGCATCACCGTCATCACCACCGAGATCTACGAGGCGATCAATCATCGCGCCTCGCCCGACTACCAATATGCGACGGCGCTTTCACTGGCGATCATGGTACTGATGTTCACGCTGGTGATATGGCAGTGGTGGCTCTTGCGCGGCCGCAGCTTCCAGACCGTGACCGGCAAGGGATACCGGCCCAACATCACTGAGCTCGGCCCCTGGAAATGGGTCACCTTCGGCTTTTGCGTGCTGTTCTTCTTCGTCACGGTGGTGCTGCCGGTCGGCCAGCTCCTGCTCGGCTCGTTCTTCCGCTTCTTCGGCTTCTATACCTACGACATGCTGACGCTGGAGCATTACCGCGCCGTCTTCGCCAATTCCGAGTTCTGGCGCGCATTGCGCAACACCATGCTGCTCGGCCTGATGGGCGCCACGGCCGTGATGGTGCTCGGCTCGATCGTCGCCTACATCTCCGTGCGCACGAAATGGCGCGGGCGGCGGCTGATCGACGCCATGGCCTGGCTGCCCTGGATGATGCCCGGCATGGTGCTGGGCGTCGGCTTCCTGTGGGCCTTCGCCATGCTGCCCGGCCCGATCTCCATCTACGGCACGATCTGGGCGCTGATGCTGGCCTATATCGCACTAGGCACGCCGGTCGCCACGCGCGTCATGACGGGCTCCTACCACCAGCTCTCCTACGATCTGGAAGAGTGCTCGCGCGTCCATGGCGCGAGCTGGTTCCAGACCCTGTGGCGCATCCTCGTCGCGCTCTCCTGGCCGGCCTTCGCGGTGGGCTGGGTGCTGACCTTCTTCGGCATCATGCGCGAGCTCTCGGCCTCGATCCTGCTCTATTCGATCGGCTCGGAAGTCCTGTCGGTCGTGCTGCTCAAGCTCTGGAGCGCGGGCAATGCCGAGCAGGTCAGCGTCATCGGGCTCCTGATGATGATGCTGGTGGTCCTGTTCCGCTGGGTCCAGATCAGGCTTCTCAATTCCCGTATCAGCAAGCTGTAGCGGATCGGCATCGAAGCGCCGCGGTTCCGGCGTGCGAAAGTGGGTGAACATGGCATCGGTTACGCTCGAAAACGTCTCCCGCACCTATGGCGAGGTCGCCGCGGTGGATCAGATCAATCTCAGGATCGAGAGCGGCGAATTCCTGACGCTTCTCGGCCCCTCCGGCTGCGGCAAGACGACGACGCTGCGCATGGTCGCCGGTCTGGAGAAGAATACCGGCGGGCGGATCGCCATCGGCGACACGATCGTGTCGGATGCAGACGCGAATTTCTTCGTTCCTTCGGAGCGAAGGCGGCTCGGCATGGTGTTCCAGTCCTACGCGATCTGGCCGCATATGACCGTGTTCGACAATGTCGCCTATCCGCTGCGCATCCGCCGCCGGCCGGCGGCCGAGATCAAGGAACGCGTCATGCGCGCGCTCAGGCTGGTGGAGATGGAGCCTTACGCCGAGCGGCCCTCGCCGGCGCTGTCGGGCGGGCAGCAGCAGCGCGTGGCGATTGCGCGTGCGCTGGTGTTCGAGCCGGAAGTGCTGCTTCTCGACGAGCCGCTGTCGAACCTCGACGCGCGTCTGCGCACCCAGATGGGCGACGAGTTCCGCCAGCTCCAGCAGCGGCTTAAGATCACCGCGCTCTATGTCACCCACGACCAGTCGGAAGCCATGGCTTTGTCCGACCGCGTCGTCGTCATGCATGCCGGCAAGATCCTGCAGGCCGGCCCGCCGGAAGAGATCTACCGCCGTCCGGACACGCGCCAGGTGGCCGCCTTCTTCGGTACGCCGAACCTGCTCGACGCGACGGTCAGAGCATCGCGCGCCAATGGGCACGATGCGCATAGGCTGACCGTCGAGGGACAGGGCTGGTCGGGCGAATGCCTCTCCGGTAGCGATATCGCGCCCGGCTCCGCCGTTTCGGTCATGGTCCGGCCTGAAAGCCTCGCACTGGCCTCGCCCGAAAGCGCACCGGCAGGCTTGCGCTGGTCCGGCGAAGTCGTCCAGTCGATCTTCCGCGGCTCCCACCGTTCGGTCACCATCCAGACCCCCGCGCAGAAGCTCCACATCGACGCATCACCGCTCGCCGATGTCGCGCTCGGCAAGACCGTGACGGTATCCGCGCCGGCCGATGCCGCATGGGCGATCCGACGCTAGAACGGCATCCGCAAGCAAACGGCGAACCCGATCGCTCCTGCCCGGAAGCAAGCCCCGATCTTGCAGCCTCGATGCGGTGACGATGGCCCTCTCTTGAGTTTTTGGTTCCGCAAGATGAAGATTGGTCCTCGTAAGATCAAGGAGTTCTCCCCATGACCACCGTCGCCGTTTTCGTCGGCAGCCTTCGCAAGGAATCCTTCAGCCGCAAGATTGCCAACGCCATCACCAGTCTGACACCCAGCCTGACGTTCGATTTTCTTGATATCGGCGCCGTTTCCTACTTCAACCAGGATCTGGAAGCCCATCCACCGGCTGACTGGACTGCGTTGCGCAAACGCATCGCGGCCGCGGATGCGGTCCTTTTCGTTACGGCCGAATATAATCGCTCCATGCCGGGCGTACTCAAGAACGCCATGGATGTGGCTTCACGCCCATATGGAAAAGGCGCGCTCCTGGGTAAGCCGGCTGCGATCATCTCGACATCGATCGGCGCGATCGGCGGGTTCGGCGCCAATCATCATTTGCGCCAGTCGCTGTGCTTCCTGAACATGCCGACAATGGAACAGCCCGAGGCCTATATTGGCGGTACCGGCAGCCTATTCGACGATGCCGGGCAACTGACCAATGACGGTACGCGGGATTTTCTGGTCAGTTTCGGAAAAGCGTTCGAACAGCATATCGCGCACAACGCGAAACGATAAGATTTGCTCGCGACTGCCTTGGCAGCCATCCACGATCACCGCCCCGAAAGAGGGGGATCGTAGACTGGGATGGGATTTCTGAGTTCAGCCGCCTACCTGGCCGTATGGTCAGCCCACGGCTTCGGCCATATTCGGCGCCGGGACGATGCGCGCCGCGCAATACTTGAACTCGGGGATCTTGCCGTACGGATCAAGCATCGGATTGGTGAGCATGTTGGCAGGACTTTCATTGAAGCAGAACGGCATGAATACCATGCCGTCGGCAACTTCCCTGTCGGCGCGCAGGATCGCCTCGACGGTACCACGCCGCGTCTCCACGGCGATCACCTCACCCTGTGACAAGCCACGCCGCATGATCTCGTATGGATTCATCGCGGCAATTCCATAAGGCTCGATCGCATTGAGCACGCCGGCGCGACGGGTCATGGCGCCGGTGTGCCAGTGCTCCAGCAAACGCCCGGTGGTCAGCACCAGCGGATATTCCTCATCCGGAACCTCGTCGGGAGGCAGCAGATCGGTCGGCACGATGCGCCCGCGACCGTCGGTTGTCGGGAAGCCGGAGGTGAAGACGATCTCATTGCCCGGAACGTCCGGCCCGTCGGCGGGATAGACAACCGATTCCTCGCGCTCGACGCGGTCCCACGAGATATGCCGCAGAGACGGCATCACCTGCGCCATCTCCGTATAGACGTCAGAGACATGGCTGTAGTTCCAGTCGAGCCCCATGCGCCGGGCAAGTTCTATGATCAGGTCGAGGTCCTGGCGCGCCTCGCCGGGCATGTCCAGCGCCGGGCGGCCGATCTGCACCTGACGGTTGGTATTGGTGAACGTACCGAGCTTTTCGGCATGGGCCGATGCCGGAAGCACCACGTCGGCATGCCAAGCGGTCTCGGTCAGGAAGATATCCTGCACCACCAGATGCTCGAGCTTTGCCAGCGCCGCGCGGGCGTGGCTCTGGTCCGGATCAGACATCGCCGGATTCTCGCCCATGATGTACATGCCGCGGATTTCGCCGTCGTGGATCGCATCGACGATCTCGACCACCGTCAATCCGCGCTTCGGATCGAGCGTCTGGCCCCAGAAATTCTCGTACTGTCCGCGAATATCGATATTTTCCACCGACTTGTAGTCGGGGAAGTACATCGGGATCAGCCCCGCATCGGACGCGCCCTGCACATTGTTCTGGCCACGCAGCGGGTGGAGTCCCGTTCCCGGACGGCCGATCTGGCCGGTGATCAGCGCCAGCGCGATCAGGCAGCGGGCATTGTCGGTGCCGTGCGTGTGCTGCGAGACCCCCATGCCCCAGAAGATCATCGAGCGCTCGGATTTCGCATAGAGGCGCGCCACATCGCGCAGCACCTTCGCCTCGATGCCGCAGACCTCCGCCATGGCTTCGGGCGAGAAATCCTTGACCTTCTCCTTCAGCGCCTCGAAGCCGCTGACATTGGCCTGGATATATTGCTCGTCATAGAGCTTCTCCTGGATGATGACGTGCAGCAGCGCATTCAGCATGGCCACGTCGCTGCCCGGTTTGAAGCGCAGCGAATGGGAGGCATGGCGCATCAGATCCTGGCCGCGCGGATCCATGACAACCAGTTTCGTGCCGTTTTTGGCCGCCTGCTTGAAATAGGTCGCCGCAACGGGATGGTTGGTGGCCGGGCGCGCGCCGATGACGATCACGCATTCCGCCTTCAATGCATCCATGAAGGGGGCCGACACGGCGCCGGAACCCACGCCCTCCATGAGGGCCGCGACCGAAGACGCGTGACAAAGCCGCGTGCAATGGTCGACATTATTGGTGCCGAAGCCCAGCCGCACGAATTTCTGGAAGAGATAGGCTTCCTCGTTCGAGCCCTTGGCCGAGCCGAAACCGGCCAACCCCTTGCCGCCATGCTCGTTGCGGATGCGCGTCAGGCCGCTGGCGGCGCGCTCGAGCGCTTCCTCCCAGGTGGCCTCGCGGAAGATCGTCAGCGGGTCCACGCCCCGCAAGTCCATGTCACCCGCCTTGGGGGCATCCTCGCGGCGGATCAGCGGCGTGGTCAGCCGTTCCGGCGACATGGCGTAGTCGAAACCGAAGCGGCCCTTGACGCACAGCCGGTTCTCATTGGCCGGGCCGTTGCGGCCATCGACCTGGACGATCCGGTTGTCCTTCACCGCCACCTTGGTCTGGCAGCCGACGCCGCAGAACGGACAGACCGAATCCACGACCTTGTCGAATTCCTGAACGACACGAGTCTTTCCCGCTTCGTCCATCAGCGACTTTTCGTAGAGCGCCCCGGTCGGGCAAGCCTGGACGCATTCGCCGCAGGTCACGCAGGTCGAGAGGCCCATCGGATCGTGCATATCGAAGACGGGAACCGAATGGTTGCCGCGCTGGGCCATGCCGAGCACGTCGTTGACCTGCACCTCGCGGCAGGCGCGCACACAGGCGCCGCAGGTGATGCATGCGTCGAGATTGACGGCGATCGCCGGGTTGGTGATGTCGAATTCCGGCTGCATGTCGTCGCTGACGAACCGAGACTCGTAGCGGCCCTGCGAAATGCCCATGGACCCGGCCCATTCCCAGAACAGGGACTGCTGGTCGGGACCCTCTGCAGCCGGCCGCATATTGCTTGCGAGAAGTTCGAACACCATGCTGCGGGATTTCTCGGCGCGCTCGGTGTCGGTCTTCACCACCATGCCGGCGGTCGGCTTGCGGATGCATGAGGCGGCAAGCACGCGCTCACCCTCGATATCCACCATGCAGGCGCGACAATTGCCGTCCGGGCGATAGCCGGGCATGTCGACATGGCAAAGATGCGGGATTTTCGTGCCTTCGCGCTTGGCGACCTCCCAGATGGTTTCGTCCTGGGCGGCGGCGACGGTTTTCCCGTCAAGCGTGAAGATGATGTCGTTTGCCATCAGAGATCACTCCGGAAATGCGTCAGCAGATGGTTGACGGGATTGGGTGCTGCCTGGCCCAGGCCGCAGATCGACGAGTCCCGCATGACCATTTCAAGGTCGCGAATATCGCTTTCCGGCAAGAGACCTGGCTCCTTCAGAAGCGTCACCAGTTTCTCGGTTCCTTCGCGGCACGGCGTGCACTTGCCGCAGCTCTCATGCTTGAAGAACTTCATCAGGTTAAGCGTGACATCCCGGATATTGTCGGCCTGCGAAAACACCACAACGGCATGAGAGCCGACGAAAGCGCCCTGCTTTGCCAGTTCGCCGCCGAAATCGAGCGGAATGTCGCCGAGCGCAGCCGGCAGGATGCCGCCAGAGGCGCCACCGGGCAGATAAGCCTTGAATGCGTGACCGTCGGCCATGCCGCCGCAATAGTCATCGATCAGTTCGCGAACCGTAACGCCGGCCGGCGCCAGCTTGACGCCCGGCTCCTTGACGCGGCCGGAAACGGACCAGGAGCGTATGCCCGGATGATCCGGCTTGCCCTGGCCGGCGAACCAGGTCGGCCCCTTCTCCACGATGTCGCGTATCCACCACAGCGTCTCGACATTGTGGTTGAGCGTCGGGCGACCGAACAGGCCGACTTCGGCGATATAGGGGGGTCGGTGGCGCGGCATTCCGCGCCGGCCCTCGATGCTCTCCAGCATCGCGCTTTCCTCGCCGCAAATATAAGCGCCGGCGCCGCGCCTCAGCTCGATGAAGCCCGGACGGACGATCCCCGCCATCTCCATCGCCTCGATCTCCGTGCGCAGTATGGCCAGCACCGCCGGATATTCGTCGCGCATATAGAAATAGATGCGCTCGGCCTCGACCGCATGCGCGGCGATCAGCGCGCCCTCGAATGTGCGGTGCGGGTCGCGTTCCAGATAAACGCGGTCCTTGAAGGTGCCGGGTTCTCCCTCATCGCCATTGATCGACATGAGGCGAGGACCCGGATAGCCGCGCACGAACTGCCACTTCTTTCCGGCAGGAAAACCGGCGCCGCCAAGCCCCTTGAGGCCGGCATCGCCAAGCAGGGCGATGATCGCATCTGTCGTCAGCGCTCCATCGCGCACTTCCTGCAGAAGCCGGTAGCCCCCCGCGGCGCGATAGGCATCGAGCCCCACATAATCGGGCACGCTGACATCGACTTCCCCGGCCGCCGCCATCTGCAGCAGGCCGTCGGCGCTCGCATTGTCCACCTCGCGATCACCGATGCGCGCAGCCGGGGCACCGGCGCAGCGGCCCATGCAAGGTGCACGCACCACCCGTATCGCCGCCGCATCGGCCTGCGCCTGCAATTTTTCAAGCAACGCCTCGGCGCCGGCCAGCATGCAACTCACCGAGTCGCAAACGCGGATCGTCAGCGGTGCAGGCGGCGTCCCGCCTTCCTTCACCACGTCGAAATGATCGTAGAAGGTCGCCACCTCGTAAATCTCGGCCTGCGACAGGCGCATTTCCTCCGCCAGAGCACGCAAATGCCGCGCCGACAGGTGGCCGTGGCGGTCCTGGATGAGGTGGAGAAACTCGATCAGCAGATCCCGCCGCCGCTCGCGGCCACCAAGAAGTTCCCGCACCTCGGCGAGTGCGGCATCATCCAGAGGGCGGCCTTTCGGGCCGCGATCCCGCGGCCGTCGATCCTGAATCGTCATGACCTCACCTTTCCGAGTGAACGCCCGTCATATTGGAACACATTTCGGGCAGGCGAAGATGTTGATAGCGAGGCACGATACATTACCCGAGCGGACCTATGTGAGCATTGCTCGCAAAAGCATGGGGCCGCATTACATTGTGACGCAACCCCGTCACAATGTCGCAGCCTTCGTCTTGGCGATCACGAACACGATGATTTCGCCATCGCGTTGCGTCGCTTCAAGGCTGTCTCCGGTCTCGTTCAGCAGGTTTGGAATATCGATGACCGCCATCGGATCCGTGCACTGCACTTCCAGCAGATCGCCGGGGATCAGGGTCTTCAATGCCTTGCGCGTCTTGAGCGCCGGCAGGGGGCATTTCAGCCCCGTCAGGTCGAGCTTCGTCGTCATGGCGGCCATCATGTCCGACACAACGTGGCATCGTCAATCGACGCCATGAGCTCAGGCAGGCTTCAGATCACGCTCGAATAGGCAAGGAACCGGACGGTTTGGCCCGGTTCGACGCGCGTCGTCTGCTCGCCTAGCTCGACGATCCCGTCTGTGGCGACCAGCGAGGAAAGAAGCCCGGCGCCCTCGCGCGGAAATTTCACCGCCTGAAAGCCGCCATCGTCGGTCGGGCGCAGACTCACCCTGACATATTCACGCCGGCCCTGCTTCTTGCGATAGGAAAAGGCTGCCCGAACCGGGATATGGATCGCGGGCTGCGTCCGTGCCCCTGCGAGGGCGAGGATTGCAGGACGGGCGATATGCGCGAAAGTGATGAAGCTCGCCACCGGATTTCCGGGCAGCCCGATAAGCGGAATTCCCCGGATTACCCCCATGGCGACGGGACGGCCCGGCTTGATGGCCACGCGCCAGAACACCAGGCTCCCGATACGTTCCACCGCGGCCCTCACGCAATCGGCCTCGCCCGTCGACACACCGCCCGACGTCAGGATCAGGTCATGCGCCGACGCCGCCTCGCTCAGCCTGTCGGCGATCACAGCGCTGTCATCCGCCAGTATACCTAGATCGGTCGTCTCGCAGCCGAGGCGTGCGAGCATGGCCATCAGCATGAACCGGTTGGAATCAAAGAGCTGCGCCGGTCCCCGCGCCTGCCCCGGCGCGACGATCTCGTCCCCCGTCGAGAACACGGCAACGCGCAGCCTGCGCCTCAGTTCAACTTCAGCAAACCCCAGGGCGGCTGCGAGCGCGACATCCTGCGGGCGCATCAGGTGGCCCGCCTGCAGGACCGTTTCGCCCATGGCGATGTCTTCACCTGCCGGGCGGACATTCGCGCCCCTTTTCAAGCCGGGCGGGAAGATGACCCTGCCGGCATCGTCGAGACGCACATCCTCCTGCATGAACACCGTATCGGCGCCTTCGGGCATCGGAGCGCCGGTGAAGATGCGCAGGGTCTGCCCCGAAGCCATGGGAACGCCGGGCGCCATGCCGGCCTGGAGCCTACCGGCAATGGCAAGGGACATGTCCGTCCCCCGTGGCAGGTCTTCGCCCCGCAAGGCGTAGCCGTCGACCGCGGAATTGGTGAAGGGCGGCAGCGGCAGCGGCGCCGTCATATCGGCGGCCAATACGCGCCCGTCCGCAAGCGCCAGCGGCACTCTCTCGGTTCCTTCCACGGCATCGAGCTTCGCAGCAATCAGCGCAGCTGTGTCGTCGATAGACCGCATCGGCCCGCCAAAAGCGAAGCAATCATCCGAGAGTTGCGCCATCTACCGTCTCGATCCACCAGCGCGGCCTGACGCCGCGGGCGCCATTCTGCGGCATTTTTTAACGACCCACGTTTGAACAGGCTATAAAGTGGGGGTCAAGCCGAAGCTGGCGCGAGCCGGAACACGAGATCAGGAGGGTTGCCTTGAACCAGATCATTCGTCAACCGGACCCCGGCTTTGTCCTGCCGGACCCGCAAGACCCCCGGCTGACGGAACTGGTGACCGGCATAGATCACACCGGTGCGCCGGTGGAAATGCGCGTGCCGGTGGAACGCGCCCTGACACTCTATCTCAACGCGCAGGAGATCGTCACCATGATGACGATCAACGACTATCCCGAATATCTCGCCCTCGGCTATCTGCTGAACCAGAACATGCTCCTGTCCGACGATGTGGTTACCGGCGTCGACTATGACGAGGATCTGCAGGTCGTCGTGGTGCGCACCGAGCGAAACACCGATTACGAGCAGAAGCTCAGGAAACGAACGCAGACCTCGGGCTGCGCCCAGGGCACCGCGTTCGGCGATCTGCTCGAGGCGATCGAGGACGCCGCCCTTCCCGCCTCCGAGTTGCACACGTCCTGGCTCTACGAACTCACGCGCAAGATCAACACCACGCCGTCGCTCTATCTCGAGGCCGGCGCCATCCATGGTTGCGTGCTTTGCAGGGAGGGGACGCCGATCTGCTACATGGAGGATGTGGGCCGCCACAATGCCGTCGACAAGATTGCCGGCTGGATGTACCGCCACGATGTGAGCCCCGACGACAAGATCCTCTACACGACAGGCCGGCTGACATCCGAGATGACGATCAAGACGGTGAGGATGGGCATCCCCATCCTCGTTTCCCGCTCCGGCTTCACGGCCTGGGGTGTGGCGCTCGCCCGCGAGGTGGGGCTGACCCTCGTCGGCCGAGCGCGCGGCAAGCGGTTCACCGCCCTTTCCGGCCAGGAGCGGATCGTCTTCGACCAGGACCTCTCCAGCGTGGACGAAGAAACGCCCCGCCATCGCCGCAAGGGTGCAGAACATGACGGCTGACCGGCCAGTCATTCCATGCGTGGTGCTGGCCGGCGGGCTGGGCCGGCGCATGGGCACAGGGGACAAGCCGATGCGGGAGATCGGCGGGCGCACGATCCTCGACCACGTCATCGCGCGGCTCGAGCCGCAATGCGACGGCCTGCTGCTCAACGCCAATGGCGATCCCGAACGCTTCGCCCGCTTCGGCCTTCCCGTCGTCGCCGACACGGTCGTGGGCTATCCTGGCCCGCTCGCCGGCATCCTCACCGCCCTTGAATGGGTGGCAGGAAACCGGCCGCAGGTGGAATGGGTGGTCAGCGTCGCCGGCGATTGCCCTTTCTTGCCCCGCGATCTCGTCGACCGCCTGCATCAGGCGCGGCTGGCCGATGATGCGGAGCTCGCAGTGGCGGCATCCGGCGGCCAGTCGCATCCGGTCATCGGGCTCTGGAAGGTCGCACTAAGGGACGAGCTGCGCCACGCCCTCGTCGATGAAGAGCTTCGCAAGATCGACCGATGGACCGCCCGCTACCGCCTCGCCACCGCGTCCTGGCCCGTTGATCCGGTGGATCCGTTCTTCAACGCCAATACGGTTGATGATCTGCGCGAGGCGGAACGGCTGGCGGCGCTGGCCGGCTGAATATATTCGTCACGTGCCTCAGACAGGGCGCGTGAAACCCGCACGCTCCAGAGCCACATGGATCTCCGGCGATTGCAATGCGGCCAGGAAGGCTCGGACGGCAGGGCGCTCCCTGCGTTCCGAGACGATGGCGAAGTCGTAGTGCTCCTCGGTCAACGGAATGAATCCTAGTCCAGCGGCATGCGCGACCGGTGCGATGGTAACCCCCCAGTCAGCGCGCTCCTGAAAGACCGCCGCCGCGACGGCATTGTGCGAACGCGGCTGGTTCCAATAGCCGTCGGGCCTTGCCGTGCCCAGCAGTTGATCGATCAGGATACGCGTCCCCGCGCCCTGATTGCGGTTGATCATCAGACAGTGGGGATCGGCAAGCGCGGCGCCGACTGCCTCCTCAATGCTGCGGCCTTCGAAACGTGCGTCGCCGGGACGAAACACAATGCCCTGCATGCGCCGCCAGCCGGGCACGAGTTCGAGCCCATCGTCCAGGAATGGCATGTTGTAGCTTTGGCTCTCAGGATCGAAGAGGTGGATCGGCGCCAAGTCGCACTCGCGACGCTTGGCGGCGGCAAGGCCGCCGAGGCTTCCCACCGCCAGCGAACGCACCGTCGTCCCACCCCGCGTCAGCGCGCCGATGACCAGATCGAGGCCGGTGCAATGGCTGCCTATGACGACGAGGTCGGGCACGCGGACCTGCGGCGTGAACAATGTCACAGTTACATCCTGGCCGGCGGGCAGATGATCGGCGAGCGCTTCGATGCGGACAAAGCCATCGGCCTGCGTGAAGGAGGTGATCGCTCCCGAGCCCTTGCCGGTCGCATAGGCCGCGAGCCCCTCCTGCCCCTGCACCAGCGAGACCATGACGAATTCGGTGCGTCCGAGTTCGGAAGGAATGCGGAACGGGATGCGCGCACCGATCTGCGCGTCGATACGCGGCGGCAGCCCCGCCATGCGCCGCAAGACAGGCACCACCATATCGTGGAAGGTGAACATGGCCGAGGTGGGGAAACCCGGCAGGATAATGACCGGCTTGCCGCCGCATACGGCCAGGCATAACGGCTTTCCGGGCTTCAGAGCCACGCCATGGGCAATGATGCCGGGTTGGCCAAGCCGGCCGATGATACGATGGCTGACATCGCCCGCCCCCTTGGACGTGCCACCGGACAGGATCAGCATGTCGTGCGCGGCCAGCGCTTTGCGCATCGCCTCCTCGAGCCTCGCTTCATCGTCGGGGAATGCGCCGAGGAACTGCGCATCGCCACCGTTTTCGATAACCGCTGCGCTGACGATCGGGCCGTTTGCATCATAGATGCCGGCGGGCGGCAGCGCCTGGCCAGGCTGGACGAGCTCATCGCCTGTCGAGAGAATGGCTACACTTGGCCGCCGCACCACCCTGATTTCCGCGATTCCGCAAGCGGCAAGCATGCCGATCTCGCGCGAGCCGATCACCGTACCGGCGCGCAGCACGACCTCGCCACGCGCCATGTCCGACCCGGCACCGGAAACGAACTGGCCGGGCGACACGCTGCGCCGCACTTCGACCGTGTCCCTTTGCGTGGGATGGGTATGTTCCACCATGATGATCGCATCGGCCCCACGCGGCAAAGGACCGCCGGTGGCGATGAGCGTGGCGGTTCCCGCCAGCACGGGGATTTGCGGAACGATGCCGCAGGCGATGGATTCGGCATTGAGCACCAGTTCGACCGCGCGTGTCTGCGAGGCGGCGGCAAGGTCCGCCGCTCGCACTGCGAAGCCATCGACATTCGAACGGTCGAAGGGCGGCACATCGATCGGCGCCACGACATCCTCGGCCAGCGCCAGTCCGAGCGCATCCGCCAGCGGCCGGCTTTCGCTCACCGGCGAACGGGGAAACAACGCCGCTTCGAAACGCGCCAGCGCCTCCTCGCGCGACAGGATGGTCAGGAACTGGTCCTGGCCGATACTAGGCAGGATCGGCGACGGGGGATTTGTCATGTAGCCGGCTCAATTCATGTCGTGGAGCGGAAAAGCGGCGACGGGCATGGCCGCGGCATGGCCTTCGCTGTCGCCCGGCACGGCCAGCCATGCCTCGGCGGCGCGGATGGCATCCAGCGAAAAATCGCCGGTGGCGAGCGGCGTCCACATATCCCGCTCCCTGCCGAGCAGGACGATTTCGCAAAGCCCGACTGCGGAAGCGATCTTTCGCGAGAGCGGCAGGAAGATGCCGGCCGTTTCCGACCGTTCGGACAACCGCATCAGGACCGGCTGGACGACCGCAAGGAAGCCACCGAGCGCCTGGTCCGGCGAACCGGCCAGTGCAACCACCGGCATGCCGCCAAGGCGGCCGATCGCCATCGTTCCACCGGGCCGCAAGGCGATCCGGTGGGCTATCAATGCGCCGCGCCGCGCAAGGGCCTCGGCGGTGGCGTCGGTACGGCCCTCACCGGTCCCGCCGATCAGGACAAGCAGGTCGCCATCCTCGCCGTCCAGCGCGGCGGCGATTGAAGCCGCATCTCGGGCCGTGGTCTGGATGGCGGTAACCGTCGCGCCTGCGGCCGTCAGCCTGTCGGCGACGAACCGTGCCGAGAATGTATCGCCGCCCAAAACATCGATCAGCCGGACGCGGGGACTCCGCACGGCAAGCGAGGAAATCCCCAGCCGGCGGGCGACCATCAGGTCGATGCGCCGAATGAGCCTTCCGGCGATGGCTGGAGATCTGCCGGGCGCGATATCCTCGCCGGCACGACGCACGCCATGACCGGGCGTCGCCTCGCCGACGGCGAGCACCAGGGGGCCGCTGGCGTCGAGGAAATCGGCCTGAAGAACGCTGTCGCAGCCCCGCGGCATGACATCGCCCGTTTCTACCCAGGCAGGAGAAGAAGCCAATGCGAGAGGCGAATAGGCAGACGCGCCGACGAAATCGAGTGCACGACAGGCCCAGCCGTCGATGGCTGCGATATCGCAGGCCGGCAGGGCGGACGTGACGATGGGCATTTCAGCCGCCACGCGGCCAAGCGCCGCGTCAAGCGGCACCAGGCGCGGCGTGACTGGTGAAAGCCCCTCAAGCAGAGCGGCAAGCGCTGCTTCAAGGCTCATCAGGGCGCCGGCCGGGGGAGATGTCCGCATCATGTCTCGATGATGGACAGCCCCGGACAGCTTTGCAACCGGGCGCGCTATTGCACCGCGTTGGGGAAGAAGAGCTGCTTCCCATCGATCTTGTAGTCGCTGATCGCCTGCTGGCCCTCGGGCGAGATCAGCCAGTCAATGAAGGCCTGGCCTTCCTGTACCTTGACGCTCGGATGCTTCTGAGGGTTCACCAGCATGACGCCGTATTGGTTGAACAGGCGCTTGTCACCCTCGACCGCAATATCGAGATCGCCGCGATTCTTGAACGACAGCCAGGTGGCGCGGTCGGACAGAACGTAGCCGTTCATGGCGGAAGCGGTATTGAGCGCTGCGCCCATGCCCTGACCGATTTCCTTGTACCATGCGCCCTTCGCGGTCTCGATGTCGACGCCGGCTTCCTTCCAGAGCTTGAGCTCGGCCGAATGGGTTCCCGACTTGTCGCCGCGCGAGACGAAAGGCGCTTCCTTCGCCTTGATGGCAACAAGGGCGGCGGTGATGTCATTGGTTCCGCTGATGCCGGCCGGGTCGCTCTTGGGGCCGATCAGTACGAAGTCGTTATACATCACGTCGAAGCGCTTCACGCCAAAGCCCTCTTCGACGAATTTTTCCTCCTGCGCTTTGGCATGGACGAACAGCACGTCGGCATCGCCACGGCGGCCGGTGTCGAGCGCCTGCCCGGTTCCCTGCGCCACGACCTTCACGGAGATCCCGGTCTTCGCCTGGAAAAGGGGAAGGATGAGATCGAAAAGGCCGGAATCCTGCGTCGAGGTCGTCGATGCGACGACGATCGACTTTTCCTGGGCCATAGCAGGCGTGAAGCCGGCCAGCGCCAGAAGCATCACGAGGCTCGAAAAGATTCTGCGGGTGAGCATCTCAATCTCCATTCCGTTGGTCAAAGAACAAGATCGCCGCGCACGAAGGCCGCGGCTTGCGGGGTTGCGGGACGGTCGAGGAAGTCGTCGCTGGCGGCATGTTCGCAAAGGCGGCCGCGCACCAGGAACACGACATCGCCGGCAAGCCTGCGCACCTGGCCGAGATCATGCGATGCCATGATGATTTTCGTGCCCGAATGGGCCGCCGCCAGGATGATTTCCTCGACAAAGCGGGTCGCGGCGGGATCGAGGCTGGCAGTGGGCTCGTCGAGCAGCAGGATTTCCGGCTGGCGGGCCAGCGCGCGCGCCAGCGCCAACCTTTGCTGCTCGCCGCCGGACAGCCGGCGCGCCGGCCGCGAGGCAAGCGCCAGAAGGCCGACGCGATCAAGCAGTTCTTCGGTGCGCCGGGCACGTTGGCCGCGCGGGCAATCGGCCTGGGCGAGCCCATAGGCGACATTCGCGGCAGCGGAACGGCGCAGCATCACCGGTTTCTGGAACAGGATGGCGCGGCGTCCGGGACCGCTGTCGGCTCTGGCGCCCCAGCGCACGGTCCCCTTGGACGGACTTATCAAACCCATGCAAAGCCGCAGTAAGGAGGTCTTGCCCGACCCGTTGGGGCCAAGAATGAGCGTCGGCGCGCCTGGCCCGATCGTGAGGCTCAACCGGTCGACGAGGGTCGCCGCGCCGGTGGTCAGCGACACATCGTCGAAAGTCAGAGGAAGATCGCTGGCGGAAGCACGCATCCCTATCCCGCCCGTTGTTCCGACCACATCCGCACCCCCCACGCCGCGGCATTGATCAGCAGGATCAGAAAAATCAGGACGACGCCGAGCCCCATTGCGAGCGGCAGGTTGCCCTTGGACGTTTCGAGAGCAATGGCGGTCGTCATGGTGCGGGTGAAACCGTCAATATTACCGCCGACGATCATCACCGTGCCGACCTCGGCGGCCGCCCTGCCGAAGCCGGCAAGCAAAGCGGTGACGAGGCTGAAGCGGCTGTCCCACAGAAGCGTGGCGATCCGCCCGCCCTGGCCGACGCCCATCGCCGTCAGTTCCTCGCGATATTCGAGCCAGAGATCCTCGACCGTCTGGCGTGTCAGCGCGGCAATAATCGGCACCACCAGCAGCGCCTGCGCGATGATCATGGCTGTCGGCGTGAACAGGAGCCCCAACTCTCCCAGCGGACCGGAGCGCGACAGGAGCAGATAGACCGTCAGGCCAACCACCACCGGCGGCAGGCCCATGAAGCCGTTCAACACCACGATGATAGCCGTGCGGCCGGGAAAACGCGTCAGCGCGAGAACGGCGCCCAGCGGCAGGCCCACAACCATCGCGATCGCGACGGCCGCCAGGCTGATGGCCAGCGACAGTTCAACAATCGCAAAGAGAGTTGCGTCGCCGGTCGCGATGAGTTGCCACGCGCTGACTGTTTCCGACATTGGCTACTCGCCTACCCCAAGCACTCATTTCCGGCAATATTTCCGTGAAAGTCAAATTGTTGAATTTGCGCATAAATATGCATACAAATGCGGGATGGATCTTCTAACGACATCCGAAGCCGCGGATTATCTCCGTCTCGGGGAGCGCAAGCTCTACGAACTTGTCGCGGAGGAGCGCATCCCGTGCAGCAAGGTCACCGGCAAGTGGCTGTTTCCCCGCCACGAGCTCGACCGCTGGGTCATGTCGGGACTGGCGCGACCGGCGGGCATGATCCCGCAGGAGCCGCCGCCCATCGTCGGAGGGAGCCAGGACGACCTGCTCGAATGGAGCCTGCGCCAGTCCGGATCGGGCCTGGCCACATTGACGGAGGGGACCGAGGGTGGCGTGGCGCGCCTTCTGCAGGGCGAGGTCGCGGCCGCGGCAATCCATTTCCACAGCGACGCTGCCGACGCCAATGCCGCGGCCACGGCCGCCATGCCGCTCCTGCACGACGCGGTGCTGGTCGGCTTCGCCCGCCGCGAACAAGGCCTGCTGCTGCCACCGGGTAATCCCAAATCGCTCAACAGCCTGGCCGACATGCTTGCAACGCGCGCCAGGACAGCCGTCCGGCAACGCGGTGCAGGCGCTGACATGCTGCTGACGCTATTGCTGGAACGCGCCGGCGCGAAGCAGGGCGATCTCAATCGCCTGGAGCCGCCCTGCCTGACCGGCCCCGATCTCGCCGCCGCAGTCCGGACCGGACAAGCGGAGTGCGGCATCGCCACGCGAGCGGCGGCGCTGGCGGCAGGCCTGGCCTTCGTGCCGTTGGCCTGGGAAAATTTCGACCTGCTGATGCGTCAGAGAACCTATTTCCAGCCATCCTTCCAGGCACTGCTGCGATTTCTGGCGCAGGGGGCCTTCGCGGACCGCGCGGCCACACTGACCGGTTACGATACGAGCCCGGCCGGACAGATCCGGTTCTTTAAGTAGAGGGGCCTCGAAGGCCGTCACTTGGATCCGAGGTCGATCTCGCCTTCCACGACGTGATGCAGACCGGCAGCTTCCGCCGTGATGACGGCCTTCACGCTCAGGCGCCCCTCGCCCTTGAGGCCCTTTTCCGCCACCGCTTTCTCGATCGCTTGCTGTGCGGTCACGCCGACCTGCTTGAGGAATTTACGCATCGAAACGTTGAAAGGATCGGTTTCCATATTCTGGTTCATGTGATTGCCTCGAAAACTATGGGGGGTATGTTGGTCCGGCAGGCTCAATACCTGCGACGGAGGTGCATCCGCCAACGGAGCATGGAATGATCCGCGGTGCAATGAACCGATGCTGGCCATACGCCTGATAGCAATTGCCTCCTTCCTCTTCGGCGCCGCTGCGCATGGAGCGGAACTGCGCGGCCATGGCGGGCCGGTGCGTGCGATCGCCATCACGCCGGACGGGAAGTCCGCTATCACCGGCAGTTTCGATGCGAGAGCCATCATCTGGTCGCTCGATACCGGTGCCGCACGCGCGGTCCTGCTGTTTCACGACGGGCAGATCGATGCCGTCGCCGCCCTGCCGCCGGGACATTTCGCCAGCGCGGGCGCGGATGGCCGCATCGCGATCTGGGATGAAGGCCATAGCAGCCCGATCTCCGTCCTGCGAAATGAAGCCGGACCGGTTGTCGCACTTGCAGTTTCACCGGACGGAGCAACGCTGGCGGCGGCCTCCTGGGATGGCGAGGTGCGCCTCTGGCCGCTTTCGGGAGGACAGCCGCGCATCCTCGAAGGCCATCAGGACGGCGTCAATTCGGTTGTCTTCCTCGCGGACGGTACGCTTGCAAGCGCCGGCAAGGATGCGGCCGTGATGCTGTGGCCGCCCAGGCCTGACACAGCGCCGGTGCGGATCGCGATGCCGGCGGCGACCAGCACTCTTGCGGCAACGCCGAGCGGCCGCCTGTTTGCCGGCGGAGCCGACGGAACGCTGTACGAGATCGACAGGAGCGGCGCGATCCTTGGCGAAGCCGGGATCTTCCCCGGCCCGATCACCGCACTCGCGACAATGGCTGACGGGCGATATATCGCCGCCGCCGCAATCAGGGATGGAATCGTGCTGCTCGATGCGGAAACGCTGAAGCCCGTGCGCACGCTCGACACGGCCGGCATGCCCGTCTGGGCCCTTGCCTTCCCGCCAGACGGCAAGACCCTGCTGGCCGGCGGCGCGGACCCTGTCGTGCAGGAATGGGACCTCGACACCGGCAAGCGGCGCGGCACGACGATGGGCCCGACGGATCCGATGGCTGCCTATGCCGGCAATCCGGATGCGGAGGCCTTTCGCGCCTGCATAGCCTGCCACACGCTCGACCCGGACGACGGCCCCCGTGCCGGTCCGACGCTGCATGGCATTTTCGGTCGCAGGATCGCTTCGGTGTCCGGCTATCCCTACTCCGCCGCCTTCAGGGAAATGGACATCGTCTGGACGCCGGAAACCGTGTCGAAACTGTTTGAACTGGGGCCTACCACCTATACGCCCGGCACCAAAATGCCGGAGCAGACGATCAGCGACCCTGAAGATCGCGCCGCGCTGATCCGCTTTCTCAAGAGCGCGACCGGCAACAAGTGAGCTTAGTTCGGCTTGTTTTCCGGGACGTCACGCGCGCGCAGATAGTCCTCCGTCGTTCGCGGCGCGGGGCGGGCCGGCGCCTGATAAGGGTCGAAACCTTCGGTCATGACCGCGTCGACACGACAATTGTCGCACATCCGCACGACGTCGAGCCGCCGGGCATTCTCGCCGGCAAACATCCAGTGCTTGCCTTCGAGCCGCGCCACGACGCGCTCGATCGAGCTTTTCGTACCGAACGGCTTGTCGCAGCGGATGCAGTGGAACGGCTCTTCCTGCTTGACCAGCCGACGCGGCGCCTGCCACGCCTCGAAATCCAGTTGCGGCACCAGCGTGATCGCGTTTTCCGGACAGGTGGCGGCGCAAAGCCCGCATTGCACGCAGGCGCTTTCGGCAAAATACAATGCCGGCTGCTCCTCGCTATCGGATAGCGCCCCGGTCGGGCAGGTGGATACGCATGACAGACACAGCGTGCAGGCATCGACATTGACGTCGAGTCCGCCAAACGGCGCTGCGGCCGGCATCGCCACGCGATCGACCGGCGTGGGCGCGGCGCGATGCAGTTCGATCACCGCACTTTTCATCAGGCTGCGCTTGCCGCCCAGCGGCAGGAAGGTTGCCGGTTTCCACGCCTTCACGGCCGGGCTCAGCCGGCCAAGCGCCGCTTCGAGCGCGTCCGGATCGTCGGTCTCGATCATGGCGCAGATATCCGCGCCATAGCCCAGCGATTCTCCGAGAATGTTCGCGATGGCGACGTTCCTGACCATGCCCGCCGGTTCATGTCTCGGTCTTGCGGGCGCAAGCGCCCTGACCGCGATCGCGCCCCATGCGACAGACGCAGTCCACGCCTCGACCCCCAGCTGCGTGATCTCGTTGACGACGACCGGCAGCACATTGGCGGGCAATCCGGCACCGAAGCGCGCAAGTGCATCGATGAGCGGCGCGCCATGGTCGCTATCATGGAACAGCACCACAGGCTTGCTGCCGCCCGCCTCGCGATAGGCGATCAGGAGCGTGCGCAGCCGTCGCAGCAGGGCTTCCTCGTCGGGCACAGCATAGGCGGCGGCGCCGGTGGGACAGGCGGCCGCGCAACTGCCGCAGCCGGCGCAGACTTCAGCGTCGATCAGGACGTGGTCGCCCGCAGGCGTAATCGCGCCGGTCGGGCACAAGTCGAGGCAGCGCGTGCATCCGGTGATGCGCGAGCGCGAATGCGCGCATAGTTCGGCGGAGAAATTGACATAGCGTGGCTTGTCGAATTCTCCGACGAGATCGGCTGCCTTGGCGATCGCAATGCTGACGCCCGCCCGGTCGGCAGGCTCCGCCCGCAAATAGCCTTCGCGAAGTTCATAGGCGGGAAAGAGCGGCGTGCCGCCGGAAAGGTCGAGAATGATGTCTGCATTCGAGACCGCCCCGTCGCGGGGTGCGCCAAACCGCAAGCGGTCGCGGGAGGAAGGCAGCGGCACCGCGAAATCGTCGACCGTCAACGTGAAGGCGCCAAGATGGCCGCTGGCATTGCGGACCGTGCCGCGCACCACCGGAAAATCCCAGACGCGGTGTGGAGCAACGTCGCTCGGATGGGTCAGGAGGACCGTCACATCCATTTCGCCGGCGAGTTGCCGCCCGGCTTCGAGCGCGGTTTCGTCGCTGCCATAGATAAGGACCACCCCGCCGCTGGTGAGCGTGACGAGGCTGGGCGGCGTGACCGGCTCGGCCGCCATGGCAAACAGTGCAGCCGCCTTGGGGCCGGCGGATGCGCCCTGTTTCGACCAGCCGGCCGTCTCGCGGATATTTACGAAGGCAAGATCGCCTGCGAAGCCCATCTCCTCAGCAATCTCACGGAAGAGCGGCGCCTGCTGCGTACAACCTATGGTCACGGGGCCGCCTGCGCCAAAGGCCTTTCGGACACGATCATGTTCCGCGGTACAGAAGTAGTCGCCGGACTGGACCTGGGCGCTTTTGCACCCGCGCGCTACGCTATTGCCGAAGCCGGGCATGCTCTGCTCGCAGGAGCAGACGAAGACCGTGTGCGGTTGGTTCGGGCTCATTTGCGCCTCCCCGTGGCGCAACCCGCCCACCGCGGTGGCGCCTTCACTTTAGAATCACTATAAGCATAATGCGATTGCCGTCATCAGAAATGGACCGGCATCATGTCTGAGCATGCCGCGGTCCTCGACCGCGATCCGGATCTGCCTCCACCCTACAGCCTCGTCACCTTGCGAGAAGCTGGCAACGCCTTCGCACATGCCTGCGCCATCGCGGATGACAGGGGCGCAGGCACGCTGGTCTGGGTACGGCGATACGACCTGATCGAATTCGCCGTCGTCATGGAGCCTGAAACGCCGCTAGCAGAAGCGCGCCTGGCCATCTATGCCGGTATGGACGCATTGGCCGATGCGCTTGCCACCCACGCACCGCCGTCCCGCCCCATCAGCTTCGACTGGCCCGACACGATCCGCGTCGACGACGTTCTCGTCGGTGGAGGGCGGCTGGGCTGGCCGGAAGGAACGCATGACGGCGACGTGCCTGACTGGCTCGTCTTCTCCGCCATGATCCGCGCCGCCGTCCTCCGTGGTCCCGAGGCAGGCCTTCGGCCGCTGCAAGGCGCGCTCGACGAATTGGGCTTCGAGGAGATCGATCCGGGCGGGATCATCGCCAGTTTCTCACGCCACCTGATGACACGGTTCGACGCGTGGAACGAGGACGGTTTCGCCCAGATCGGCCGCCGCTGGCTCGAACGATTGCCCAAAAGGGTGGATGAGCATGTCAGGATCGCCGAAAATGGCGACCTTCTCATCTCCCGGAAGGCAGGCTCCGCCGAGCGGCGTAGCCTACTTGAAATTCTCGGCTCGCCCGGCTGGCTCGATCCCGCCACAGGTACACCATGGTTGTAAAACTGCCGCGTACGATCCGCCTCGATCCCTCGGATACCTTCGTCTATGAGCATGCGGCCGAGCCCGGCGAATGGGCCGTCACCGGAACCTTCCTGTTCTTCGGCTCCGATCCGGCCGCGTTTTCCGGCAAGGCGCAGCAGGCCTTTCGCGGCGGCTTCCTCGGCATCGGAAGTTTCGGCTGGTCCACGCTCGTCACCGTCACCGAGGCAACGGACGCGGAGCGTTCGGCAGCGATCGAGCAGCTTGCCGCCCAGCTGGTCGCACATTGCGGCGCACCTGGAATGGCGGCAGCCCGCATCGCCGCGGAGGAAGAAATCGCCTTTGCCCAGTCCCTCTGCGATCATCCGCCCAACACGCTGCTCGCTCTTCACCGCGTCATTGACGAAGCGGGTATCAGGGAAACGTTCCGCACCCTCCACCGCAAGGAAGGCCGGCTGGATCCGGCAAGGGCGTTTCGCTTCGTCGAAGTCGAGGAGGAAGAGGGGCCTATGGAAGAAATCGATATACGGGCATTGGCGGGACGGCGCGAATGAAGGAGTTCTGGGTTTCCTCCGGCCACCAGCTTCTCGACCGCGATGAAGCGGGCAGGCTTGTCGTGACGGATGCCTTCCTCAAGGCCTATTTCGCGCGTCCGGAGCTCCTGCCGCCGGAACAGGCCTGCGCGGCGGAACTGCGGCTGCATCACGAATTGCTGATGCACGATCCGCGCCGGCCCGTGCGATCGGACGAGATCGCTGCCATGGAAGACCCGGATGCACGTGAAAACTGGACATTCATGATCGCTTTCCGCGACCGTCTCCTGGCCGCGCCTTCGCTCGAAGCAGCCTATCTCGAACTGGCGCGCGGCGCGGCGGGTGATACGCCGCCGATCTTCATGAACCAGCTCGCACAGGTGGTGCTGCGCAATGCGCTCGACGGCGAAGACGACCCTTTCGTCCTGCGCGCCGCCGAACTTTTCTACCGAACGCAGCGACTGACCTTCCACGAAGGCGCATTGCTGCTCGCCGACACCGAAACCATAGAAATCCACGAGCAGAACCGCCACGCCTCCCCTCTCCTCAACATGCTCGGCGGACCGGCTGTCACCGAGCTTGCAATCCTCGATGAGGACAATGCA
>DATMGE010000034.1:0-84537 GCA_035555795.1 Rhizobiaceae bacterium
AACATCACCGGGCCGGCGATCTACGGCAATGCCGGCAGCGGTAATATCCGTCTCTATCTCGACAATGTCTCGGCCACCAACAGCAATGTCGGCGTGGTCATGGCCGGCGCCAATGCGCTGGCCTGGATGACGCAGTCGAAGCTCGCCGGCAATGCCACCGGCATCCAGCAAGCTGCCGGAGCGAAGATCTACTCCTACAAGGACAACCAGATCTTCAACAACAGCACCGACGGCACGCCGCTACCCGCCTCGCCGACACCGGTCCAGTCCATGCCCGGAAATGAGATCGCGAGTGTGGCCGGGAGATAGCGCTTATTCAGCTTTCGCACCGCGCCGCATGGCGTGCCATTCGCGGTCGATGGAGCCTTCCTCGGCCTTGTGGAAGAACTGCGAGCAGACGAGCCAGCCCTTGAGCGGCCGCAGCAGAAGCATGCAGGCCCCGACGGTTACGGGAAGCGTCGTGATGAGGTGAATCCAGAGCGGCGGCTCATAAGTGAGCTGGATCCAGAGGGCGAAGGCGAGTGCTGGCACCGCAGCGATGGTCATGGCGAAGAATGCCGGCCCGTCGGCCGGATCGGCAAAGGCGTAATCCAGCCCGCAGACCTCGCATTTCGGCGCCAGCGTCAGAAATCCGGAGAAGAGATGGCCCTGCTGGCAACGTGGGCAATGGCCCGTAATGCCGGTCATCATGGGATTCGTCGTCGGCGTGAATTCCGTTGCCATGTTGGCTCTCCTTTCCAGAGAAATAGATGGCGGGCGGGTCCGATGCCATGTGGCGGCTGCGCGCGCGACATTGTGTCATTCGTCTCGAAATATGGCATTCACGATGACCTCGCCCACATCTCCGGCTTCAGAGGACCGGCCGGTTCACGGCAATGTGAACGTGACGGCTTTCGCGCCTTCTGATCATGGGTAGCTCCGATTTCGGAGATATCCATGCCAGCCTATGCAATCCTCACCCTCGCCATTCTGGCAGAAGTCATCGCCACCAGCGCGCTGAAGGCATCCGAGGGCTTTACCCGGCTCGTGCCGTCGGCTGTCGTGGTGCTCGGCTACGCTGCAGCCTTCTATTTCCTGTCGCTGGTGCTGGACCGGATACCGATCGGCGTCGCCTATGCGATCTGGGCGGGCGGCGGCGTGGTGCTGGTGGCCGTTGCCGGCTGGCTGGTCTACGGGCAGCGGCCCGATTTCGCCGCCACCATCGGAATGGCGCTGATCCTCTCCGGCGTCCTCGTCATCAATCTCCTGTCGAAGACGGGCGGACACTGATCGCGCCGAAAACGGCAGACTTGTTGATCCCGGTCAAGGTGCGCGGCTGTGGATGCGGCAAACTGGCCGGACACAAAAGGAGTCCGCCATGCAGTTCGGCATCATGATCAACCTGCTTCCCCTCGCCGCCGTTTTTCTTGCCCTGGGAATGCTGTTCGTCCTCGAAGACCTGAAGTGGAAGCGGTGAAGGGCGCGCCTACCAGAGCGCGTAGCGAAGGCCGACCCGGATCTCGTGCTGGCCGAAGCCAGGATCGCGGCCCTTGGGGCCGGTCGCGCCATTGTTGCTCTCCGACTGGCGGAAGCCGAACATGTCGCCGCCGGCGACCTTGCGATATTTGTAGCCGAGGTCGATCTTGAGATTGTCGGAGACGTCATAGGCGACGCCCGCCATCGCCGCATAGGTGAAGCGCCAGCTCGAAATGCCTGCCGACGATTCCAGCGCCGGGAGAGGCGCACCGCAGGCGCCGGCGCCGGGCACGCAATGCTGCGTGCTGTTGAGCGCATTCCAGCCGGCGATGGTGAAACCCGCGCCGCCGCCGATATAGGGTGTGAAGCCGGCGAAAGTGCCCAGGTCCACATAGGCATTGGCCATCAGCGCCGTGCCGTTGAGCGATGCGGCATCCTCGGTGCGGCAGGTCGTGTCCACCGGCTGGCCGGTGCAGGGCGCCGCATCCGTGGTGGTGCCGTTGAAACGCATCTGGAAGCGCTCGGCGGTCAGGTCGGCGCGCATCCAGTCGTTGAAGCGGTAGCCGAAACCGACGCCGAAATTGAGGTCGCCCTTCAACGCCTGCGTTGCGAAGTTCGCATTGCCGTAGGTCTGCGTACCGGGGTCGAAGGTGCGATAAGAGAACGTGCCGGCAGGCCGGGTGGAGAAGGCGTAGCCAATATCGCCGCGCAGATACCATCCCGTGCCCACCTCGACGGGAACCTCCGCCGCCTCGTCATAGACGAGCCGCTCATAGAGCGGGCTGTCATAATCCGCGGCGAAGGCCGGCAGCGCGGCCAGAGCGAAGAGTGCCGTGGACGTCAGGATGCGGATGCGATGGCTCATCAGGATGGCTCCGGGACGCGGCGAAGGGCTGCCGTTCGAGGAGACATTGTTAACCATGATGGTTAAGTGCCGGTTAAGGATAACGCTTTGCTAAGCATCGGGGCGAAAGCGGCGGTTCAACCAGCCGCCCCACGCCTGCCCGCGCGTAGAAGATGCAGCCGCCGCGGAAAACGCCTTCCAGCGTGTTGTCGCCGTTACGGCCGAAGCCGTCAGCTTTCTCCAGCCGCGAACAGCCGGCCGATCCCGCTTCCACCACGACGATATCGGCATCATGCGCCATCTTGCGTCTCATCCCCCGGCGTCGCAGTGTGTTGCCGAACATCGTTCCGGGCAAGGCGCGGGCCGCGCGTCTTGCATGGATTTGCAGCGGAGGGGTCCATGATCGCGACGGTTCTCATAGCCGTGGTGGCCGCCATTCACGCCTATATCGTCTATCTGGAAATGGTCGCCTGGGACACGCCGGCCGGGCGGCGGGCCTTCGGCACCACGCCGGAATTTTCCGCCGCTTCGAAGGTGCTGGCGATGAACCAGGGCCTCTATAACGGCTTTCTGGTCGCCGGCCTCGTCTGGGGCCTGTGGCTCGGCGCGGCAGGTTTCGGCGTCAAGGCCTTCTTCCTCGTCTGCGTCCTGGTGGCGGGGTTGGTCGGCGCGGCCACCGTCAGCCGCAAGATCCTGTTCATCCAGGCGCTGCCCGCCGCGCTGGCGCTTCTGGCGCTTCTGGCCGGCATCTGACCGAGGCTCTTTTACCGCTCCGTCAGCTTGAGCTCGATGCGGCGGTTGCGGTCGCGTGCTTCCGGCGTGTCGGCCGGATCGAGCGGCTGGAACTCGCCGAAGCCGGCCGCGACAAGCCTGTTGGCCGGCACGCCATTGGCGATCAGGAACTTCACCACCGAGGTGGCGCGGGCGCTGGAAAGCTCCCAATTGTCGCGATAGCGGCCGGTGCCGGAAAGCGGGATATTGTCCGTGTGCCCGTCGACGCGCAGCACCCAGTTGATCTCCGGCGGAATTTCGCGCTGCAGATCGAGGATCGCACCGGCCAGCTTGCGCATCTCCTCCTGCCCGGCCGCATTGATCTGCTCGGAGCCGATCGGGAAGAGCACTTCCGACTGGAAGACGAAACGGTCGCCGACGATGCGGATATTCTCGCGGTCGGACAGGATTTCGCGCAGCCGGCCGAAGAAGTCGGAGCGGTAGCGGTTCAGTTCCTGCACGCGCTGGGCGAGCGCGACATTCAGGCGGCGGCCGAGATCGGCGATCTTGGTGTTCGATTCGCGGTCGCGCTGCTCGGAGACTTCGAGCGCCGATTCCAGCGCGCCGATCTGCCGGCGCAGGGCGGCGATCTGCTGGTTGAGCAGTTCCACCTGGCTCAGCGCGCGCTGGCTCACCTGCCGTTCATTGTCCAGCTGGCTGCTGAGCTCGCCCGCGCGGGATTCAGCCGCCGCACCCGCGCCCGCACCTTGCGACAAGAGTTCCTGCAGACGGCTCCGCTCGGCCTGCATGTTTTCCAGCGAGGCGCGCAGATTGGCGATCTCGTCCTGCGAATCCTGCGTGCTGGACCGCTCCAGCGCAAGCATCTGGGTCAGCTCGTTGATCTGGGTGTTGAGCCGGTCGAGCACGGCATCCTTGCCGGTGATCTCCTGGCTGAGCAGGAACTGCGCCAGCACGAAGACCGACAGCAGGAACATGATCGCCAGGAGCAGGGTGGAGAGCGCGTCGACGAAGCCCGGCCAGTAGTCCACCGTGCGGCGTTCGCGGCGGCCGCGTGCGAGGGCCATGGATCAGCGCTCCTGATTGCGCGCCAGCGTCTCGGCCAGCTTGTCGAGCGTCTGGCGCATGGCCTTCTGCTCGGCCGACTGCGCCTCGACCCAGTCGCGCATGATCTGCTGCTCGCTGCGCATGTTCTTGACCAGCCCGGCAATGCCGTCGGCGAGATTGGCCATGGAGGCGGCGATGCGCGGATTGGAGGCGCCGCCCTCCTGCAGGCTGTGCAGGCGTTCCGACATGATCCTCAGTTCCTCCGAAGAGCCGGCCTTGGCGGGGTCCGCCACGATCTCGGCCGACAGGTCGGTCACCGAGGCCAGCCAGTTCTCCAGCTCGGTATAGAAGCGGTTCTGCGCCCGGCCGGCCTGAAGGTCGAGGAAGCCCAGCACCAGCGAGCCGGCAAGGCCGAACAGCGAGGACGAGAAGGCCGTGCCCATGCCCGAAAGCGGTGCCGACAGGCCGCTTTTGAGCGCATCGAGAACGTCGTTCGAATCGCCGGAGCTCGGATCGAGCGACTGGATCGTGTCGCTGATGGAGCCGATGGTGCCGAGCAGGCCCCAGAAGGTGCCCAACAGGCCGAGGAAGACCAGGAGCCCGATCATGTAGCGCGAGATGTCGCGGCTCTCGTCGAGCCGGGTCGCCAGCGAATCGAGGATCGAACGCAGCGAACTGGTGGAGAGAGCCATGGAGGTCGAGCGGCCGAGCAGCGATTTCATCGGCGCGAGCAGGACGGGGTCGGTCGTCTCCGTTCCGGCCCGGAAGGAATTGACCCATTTCACCTCCCGGAAGAGGCGGATGACCTGCGTGAAGGCAAGCAGGATACCGACGAGCAGCACGCCCAGGATCAGGCCGTTGAGGCCCGGATTGGTCACGAAGGCGGCCGAGATCTGCCGATAGAGGATCGCCGCCACGAAGGCCGTGATGGCGAGGAAGATGAGCATCGACAGGAGGAAGACCTGCGGGCTGGAGAGCTTGTGGGGATCGTAATCGTCTTCGTCCAACCCCAGCGATCTGAGAAATGCCATCGCGTCCCGTCTCCAGCATGATCCCGAAAATTGAGCCCTTCGGGGGAGATCACGTGTGAAAATACTGTTCCGGATCACGGTGGCGGTCGGATGGACGCCATCATGATCGGTCCCGGCCCATTGAATGACCGGAACTCTAAACGGAATTGTGACGAAATTGAAAGAACGCGGCGGAAGGGAAGCCGTACTTCCTGTGCGGAAGGTCGTGGGCGTATCGAATCGCGGGAATGCGCCAGCTTCCCGCCGGATGCAAACCGCTGCACACTCTTGCTGGAATTGCTCTAGGCGGGCTTGCGCAGTGTCGTCAGCAGGGCCTTGTGGATGTCCTCATTGCCGACGACGATTGCGCCGCTGTCGAACATGTCCTGCCCGCCATCGCGGTCGGAGGCGAAGCCGCCGGCTTCCCGCACCATCAATATGCCGGCCGCCATGTCCCACGGCGCCAGCCAGTCTTCCCAGAAACCGTCCATGCGCCCGGCCGCCACATAAGCGAGATCGAGCGATGCCGCGCCCAGCCGGCGGATGCCTGCCGTCTCGCCCATCACATTGCGCAGGTCGACCAGCGCGTGGCCGTGATGGCCGCGGCCGAGATGGGGGATGCCGGTGCCGATCACCGCATCGCTCAGCTTGCGGCGCGCCGCGACGCGCATGCGGCGATCGTTCATGAAGGCCCCGCCGCCGCGCTCGGCGGTGTAGAGCTCGTCCATGGCCGGATTGTAGATGACGCCGGCGACAAGCTGGCCCTGCCGCTCCAGCGCGATGGAGATAGCGAAGATCGGTATGCCGTGCAGGAAATTGGTGGTGCCGTCGAGCGGGTCGACGATCCAGCGATGCTGGCCGTCATCGCCGGCCACCTCGCCGCGCTCCTCCATCAGGAAGGAATAGCCGGGGCGGGCGCGCGACAATTCCGTATAGACGATGTCCTCGGCCTTGCGGTCGGCCTGGCTCACATAGTCGCCCGGCCCCTTCAGCGAGACCTGGAGGTTCTGCACCTCGCCGAAGTCGCGCGACAGCGAACGGCCGGCCTTCATGGCAGCCTGAACCATCACGTTAAGAAGGGCTGAGCGGGCCATGGCGGTTCCTCGGCAGGTCGGCAGCCGGTTCCGGCTGCCCTGTTCCCGTCAGTCCGCCCTGCGGACGTAGGTGATCTCGTTGGTGTCGACGACGATCTTCTCGCCGGCCGAGATGAAGGGCGGCACGAGCACGCGGACGCCGTTCTCCAGCACCGCCGGCTTGTAGGAGGATGCCGCCGTCTGGCCCTTCACGACCGGATCGGCCTCGGTGATCTCGAGCGTCACATAATCCGGCAGCGAGATGCCGATCGGCTTCTCTTCATAGAGCTCGACCGTCACGGTCATGCCATCCTGCAGGAAGGCGGCGCGGTCGCCGACGAAATCCTTGAGGAGCTCCAACTGCTCGTAGGTCTCGGCGTCCATGAAGACGAGCGCTTCGCCCTGCTCGTAGAGGAAGGAGAAATCCTTCTGTTCGAGCCGCACCTTCTCGACCGTCTCGGCGGCGCGGAAGCGCTCGTTGAGCTTGGTTCCGTTGATGAGGTTCTTCAGCTCGACCTGGTTGTAGGCGCCGCCCTTGCCGGGCTTCACCGCATTGGTCTTCACCGCAACCCAGAGCCCGCCATCATGCTCGATGACGTTGCCGGGTCGGATTTCGTTGCCGTTGATCTTGGCCATGGAGTTCTTTCCAGGAATGGGGAGTGGGCGGCGGCGCCCGGTGGCGCTCCAAGACCATAAAATCACCGGTGAAGCAAGCGTCGGGGCAAATCGCGCGGTCAGAGGCGCGCGTCGGCGCGCTTGGCCGCGTCGGCCAGCTGGGCATCGGTGAGCCCTTCGAGGAAGTCCTCCATTTCCGGATCGACAAGCCCGGCGCGGCGCGCATTCAGGTACCATCCGGCCGCCTCGACCGAGTCCGGCTCGATGCCGATGCCGGCCATATAGAGCTTGGCGATGCGGTTTCGCGCCGCGACATTTCCCCCTTCCGCCGCGCGTTTCAGCCAGGCGAAGCCGGCCTTGGCGTCCGCCGGGCCGCCGGTGCCCTGCACCAGCCAGGTACCCAGTTCGACCTGTGCGCTGTCGAAATTCTGCTGTGCTGCGCGTTCCAGCCATTGCCGCGCCGCCGGCAGGTCCTTTTGGCGGCTGCCCGCGCCATTGGCGAGCGTCTGCGCCATGGCATATTGCGCATCCGCAAGACCCTTGTTGGCGGCGCGCTCGTAATAGCTCACCGCCCGGTCGGTCGCGATCGCGTCATTGCCGCGCTCCAGAACCATCTGGGCGAAATTGAACTGCGCCAGCACATTGCCGGTATTGGCGCTGTCCTCCATCAGGGCGAAGGCCTGGTCGATGTCGCGCTCGACGAACCGGCCCGACCGCAGCATTAGCGCATATTGGAACTGCGCTTCGGGCACGCCTTGTTCGGCGGCCAGGCGATACCATTTCGCGGCTTCCTTCTGGTCCTGCTTCACGCCCAGGCCGCGCGAATAGATCTCTGCGACAAGCGTCTGCGCGGCCGCGTCGCCCGCCTCGGCCTTGGGCCGGGCAAGATTGAGGGCGGTGATGTAGAGGCCGCGCTGGAACGCGCCATAGGCAGGGTCGGGCACGACGCCGAAACGGCGACTGTCGAGCGGGGGCGCCTCCGGCGCGGCCGGCGCTTCGGGCCGCGCGCCCTTCCCGGTTGCGGCGGCGGGCGGCGTCTCTTCGGCGGGCACGGCCGTCTGTGCCTGTGCCGCACCGATCAGCAGCATGGTTGCGAGCAGGAAGGGCAGGGGAGGTTTCATGCCGACTCCGTGAAGCGCGGCGCATGCGCGTCGAGCAGTTGGTTTGCCTCCCGCACCGCAGCCGCCGGGTCCTCCGCCGCGAACACGGCGGCCGACAGGGCGACGAATTCCGCGCCGGTTTCGGCCACGGCGCGGACCGAATCGATCGCGCTCCCGCCCATGACGATGCAGGGAACCTCGATCATCTCGGCCCACCAGCGGCCCAGCGACAGGTTTCGGTTGTGGGGTTCCGGCTGCGTGTCGTAGCCGAAGCGGCCGAAGAAGATGTAGTCGGGACGCTCCTCGCCGAGCTCCAGCGCGTCGTCGCGGGTCTTGGCGCCGCCCGTGCCCACCATCATGCGGCTGGCATGGCGTTCGATCAGGTCGGCGAGATCGGCCTTGCTGCCCTCGAAATGAATGCCGTCGGCACCTGTCCGCGCGGCGACGCGCGTGTCGCCCGCCACCATCGCCGCAGCCCCCGCAGCCTGCACCACTGGCACGCGACGTTCCGCGGCACGCTGGAAGGCCACATCGTCGCGTGCATATTGCGGCAGGATCACCGAGGCGACATCGCCGCCGGAAAGCGCGGCCGCAAGCGCGGCATCCATGCCGGCGGATTCGTCATCCGGCATGATGAGGACGAGGCGGCAGCGCGAGGGTGTGGGCTGGTTCATGTGCATCCCGGTGTTGGTTCGCCTTTTCGAAGGCGATCATGGTGGGAATTTGGCATAGAGCAAGCGGCCCCTCTCGCCAACGCCCGGCAGCGCAGCTATTGGCGACCGGGGAGAAGCCGATGCAACACCTGCTTTCAGATCCGTATTTCTACGCGGCGGCCGTGCCGGCGGTGATTCTGGTCGGCCTTTCCAAGGGCGGACTGGGCGGCGCCATGGCACTGATCGGCGTGCCGCTGATGGCGCTTGTGGTCTCGCCGGTACAGGCTGCGGCGATCATGCTGCCCATCCTTATCGTGATGGATATCGTCTCGCTATGGGCCTGGCGCGGCGTGTGGGACCGCGTCACGCTGCGCAACGTCCTGCCCGGCGCGATGATCGGCATCACGCTCGGCTGGGCGACGGCAGCATTGGTGACGCCGGGTGCGGTCCGTCTCATCGTCGGGCTGATCGCGCTCGCCTTCTTCCTGCGCTGGCTGTCGCAGCGCGTCGTGCGCAGCGACAAGCCCGGCCGTCACAGCATCGTGCGCGGGACGTTCTGCGGCACGCTGGCCGGCTTCACCAGCTTCGTGGCGCATGCGGGCGGGCCGCCCTACCAGGTCTACGCCCTGCCGCTCAAGCAGCCGCCGGCGCTTTATGTCGGCACCAGCGTCATCTTCTTCGCCGTCGTCAATGCGGTGAAGCTCGTTCCCTATTTCGCGCTCGGCCAGTTCGACGCGGCCAATCTGGCGGCGTCGGCCATCCTGATGCCCGTGGCGCCGCTGGCCACGCTGGCCGGTGCATGGCTGGTGCGGCGCATGAAGCCGGATATCTTCTATCCGTTCATGTATGGCATGGTCGCATTGGTGTCGCTGAAGCTGATCTATGACGGCGTCGTCGAGATCTGGATGTAACGTCGTCTCCGGGTGAGACGATTTTCCCACCTTCATCGGCTGTTAAGCTTTACGGGTGTTTACTTGTGCCTATCCAGTCTTCTGGATTCTGACCGGACGGATTGCCTCCGTCTTGTTTGACGCCTCCCTGTTAACTCCTGAGAGCCGCCGTCCAGCGGCTCTTTTTTTGCCTCTGCTTTGACAGGCGCAAGCTGCGTTAACCTTCTGTTAAACATCTTCTTGCCTCGGCCCGGCAAGGCGCGCATCTTTGCGGGGACAACCGGACGGCGATGGCTGCCCTATCGTTGACCGGCTATCGGCATGCGGGCAGTTTCGCCACCATGCATATGGGGATGCGTGATGAGTGAACCGACAAGCGGAATGAGCGCAACCGTCAGCCTCGCCGAGCGGCGAGTGTTTTCCAATTCGTTCAAGCCGCTCTACAGCGAAGGCATGGCGCTGGTGGAGCGCGCCGCCGAATATCTCGATGGTGAGGGACGCGCCGAAGCCAGGAAACTGTCGCGACCGGCCGCCACGCTCTATGCTGCCGAGTCCATGCGGCTCACCACGCGCCTGATGCAGATCGCATCCTGGCTGCTGCTTCAGCGGGCCGCCAATGCCGGCGAGATGACGCGCGACCAGGTCGCGTCGGAAAAGACCAAGGTGCGGCTCGACACCGCTTCCGCGCAGGAAGACACAGCGGGCTGGAGCGAGATGCCGGCCGCCTTCCGCGAGATCGTCGCGCATTCGCTGCGGCTTCAGTCGCTGGTGCGGCGCATGGATGACGAGATCTATGGCGAGGCGGTGCTGGCCGATGGCTATGGCGACGACGGCAATCCCGTCACCGCGCAGATCAACCTGCTCAGGACGGCCTTCGGGCGCTGACCTCTTCTCATGGGTGGCGCCTTTGCGGCGCATTCATGTTCGTTCTTTGTTCACATTTTCGTGGCATCGAGGTTCCATCCTGATAGGGTGGGGGCCATGAAACAGGCGATTCGTATCATCGGCATCGATCCCGGCCTGCGCCGCACGGGCTGGGGCGTGGTCGAGAGTCTCGGCAATGCGCTGACCTTCATCGCCTCAGGCACGGTGCGATCGGACGAGAAGGCGAGCCTAGCCGAGCGCCTGCGGCAGATCCATGACGGGCTGGCGGAGGTGCTCGCGCAGCACGTGCCGGCGGAGGCCGCCGTCGAGCAGACCTTCGTCAACAAGGATGCGACCGCGACGCTCAAGCTCGGCCAGGCGCGCGGCGTCGCCATGCTGGTGCCCGCGCTTGCCGGCCTCTCGGTCGCGGAATATGCGCCGAATGCGGTGAAGAAGACGGTGATCGGCGTCGGCCATGGCGACAAGAAGCAGATCCACATGATGGTGCGGGTGCTGATGCCGCGCGCGACCTTCACCGGCGACGACGCCGCCGATGCGCTCGCCATCGCCATCTGCCATGCGCATCATCGTCAGAGCGTGACCAGCCGGCTTGCCGCGCTGGCGGGGTAATCGGGGGCGTTCATGATCGGCAAGCTCAAGGGGACGGTCGAGGAGATCGCGGAAGACCACTGCGTGGTCGACGTTCACGGCGTCGGCTATGTCGCCCATTGTTCCTCGCGCACCCTGGCGGCGTTGCCGGGCGCGGGCGAGGCGGCGGTTCTCTTCATCGAGACCTATGTGCGGGAGGACGCCATCCGCCTCTACGGTTTCGCCTCGTCAGTCGAGCGCGAATGGTTTCGCCTGCTGATGGGCAATGTTCAGGGTGTCGGCGCCAAGGTGGCGCTTGCGGTCCTGTCCACGCTGACCCCGACCGAGCTCGCCAATGCCATCGCGCTGCGCGATATCGCCATGGTGTCGCGGGCGCCGGGCGTGGGCCGCAAGGTGGCCGAGCGCATCGTGACGGAGCTCAAGAGCAAGGCGCCGGCACTGTCGGTCGATGCGGGCGCCAGCTTCGGCCTCAAGCAGGAACTGGGCGAGGGCGTCGCGCCGGCGCCTGTCGCCGATGCCGTCTCCGCGCTGACCAATCTCGGCTATTCGCGCGACATCGCCGCCAATGCGGTGGCCGCCGCGCTCAAGGAAGCAGGCGAAGGGGCAGATTCAGCGCGGCTCATCCGGCTGGGGTTGAAGGAACTCGCGCGGTGATTGCCGGCAGGCAATGAATTTCTTACATTGTACAAAAAGTAAGGAAGCAAAGGGTGCCATGGGCTTCGAGGCAAAGATAACCAGCAAGGGGCAGGCGACCATTCCGGCCGAGGTTCGCCAACGGCTCGGGCTGCAGGCGGGAGATCGGGTCGCCTTCATCGAGATGGAGCACGGTTTCCTTCTCCTGCCGCGCAACCGACCGGTTGAAAGCCTTTTTGGTTCGTTGGCGCAATATGCGATTCCGGGCACGACCCAGGATGACTATGAAGAGGCGGTGGGGGAGGGTATCAGCACCCATGTCGAGGGCGGCCGGCAGGGCGGATCGGCCCGGTGATCGGGCTCGACACCAACATTCTGCTGCGCGCTGTGCTCGATGACGATCCGGTTCAATCGACGGTGGCGCGGCGCCTGCTGCGCAGCCTTGGTGAGGATGGGCCGGGCTTCGTGAACATAGTCGTGCTGATGGAGTTTTTCTGGGTGCTTCGATCCCGTTACAGGCTGCCGCAGGCGCGTCTGGCCGAGGCCATCCGCAATCTGCTCGAGGCGGAACATATCGAATTCGAATCTCTCGCCGTGGCCGGCAAGGCGCTCGCGGTCTATGAAGCAGGCATCGCCGATTTTCCGGACGCCGTCATCGCAATGCGCAACAGCGAGCTCGGAGCGGACAAGACCTATACGTTCGATACCGGCGCGGCACGCTCGCTTGCCGCCATGGAACTTCTGGCATGAGCGCGTCGCCCCGCCTGATATCGTCGGAGAAAAGCGGCGAGGATGTCGACGCCACGCTGCGGCCCCAGTCGCTTGACGACTTCGTCGGCCAGCAGGCGGCGCGGGCCAATCTGCGCGTCTTCATCGAGGCGGCCAAGGCGCGCGGCGAGGCGCTGGACCATGTTCTGTTCGTCGGCCCGCCGGGGCTGGGCAAGACGACGTTGGCGCAGATCATGGCGAAGGAGCTGGGCGTCAATTTCCGCTCCACCTCCGGGCCGGTCATCGCCAAGGCGGGCGATCTCGCTGCATTGCTCACCAATCTCGAAGACCGCGACGTGCTCTTCATCGACGAGATCCACCGGCTCAACCCGGCCGTGGAGGAAATCCTCTATCCGGCGATGGAGGACTACCAGCTCGACCTCATCATCGGCGAGGGGCCGGCGGCGCGCTCGGTCAAGATCGACCTCGCCCGCTTCACGCTGGTGGCAGCGACGACCCGCGCCGGCCTCATCACCAATCCGCTGCGCGACCGTTTCGGCATTCCGGTGCGGCTCGATTTCTATACCGTCGCCGAACTGGAGACGATCGTGCGGCGCGGCGCGCGTATCCTCGCGCTGCCGATGAGCGACGACGGCGCGGTGGAGATCGCCCGGCGCGCGCGCGGCACGCCGCGCATTGCCGGCCGGCTTTTGCGGCGCGTGCGCGATTTCGCCATGGTGGCGGGCGCCGAGGTGGTCGACCGCGAGGTGGCCGACGCGGCGCTGTCGCGGTTGGAGGTTGACGCACTAGGGCTCGACAGCCTCGACCGGCGCTACCTGAACATGATCGCGAGGAATTTCGACGGCGGGCCAGTCGGCATCGAAACGATCGCGGCTGGCCTTTCGGAACCCCGCGACGCGATCGAGGACATTATCGAGCCCTATCTCATCCAGCAGGGCTTCATCCAGCGCACGCCGCGCGGGCGCGTGCTCACCGCCAATGCCTGGCGCCATCTCGGCCTCGAAGCGCCGAAGGACATCGCCCGGCAGCAGATCAACCTGTTCCAGGACGAGTAATGGCGGCGGACGGCTATACGCCCGGAACCATCGCCGACATTGTCGGCCTGCACATGCGCTACTATGCGCCGCAATGGAGCTTCGGGCTGGCCTTCGAGGCGAAGGTGGCGACCGAATTGTCGGCATTCCTTTCCGGCTTCCGGTCGGGCGAGGATTTCTTCGCCGCGCACCGCGCGGAGGACGGGACGCTTCTGGGAACCGTCAGCCTGCAAGCCCCGGCGGGGGATGAGCCGCTGGCGCATCTGCGCTGGTTCATCACCGGCGAGGCCGCGCGCGGCACCGGGCTCGGCCGTCGATTGCTCGGCGATGCCATCCGCCATGCCGACCGGCGCGCCTTTCCCGGCATCTATCTCACGACCTTTGCCGGGCTCGACGCCGCCCGCCATCTCTACGAATCCGCGGGTTTCGCGCTGGCCGGCGAGAGCGCGACGGACCGCTGGTCGGGCGGTGTTCGCGAGCAGCGTTTCGAGCGGCTCCTGCCGTCGGCCGAATAATTGCAGCGGAAGGATCTGCGAAGATGCATTCTCCCCAAGACGCCAGCCCCGCCGTTCCCCTCGCCGGCGAACTGACGGAGTCCGGCCACCTTCTGGTTGCCCGCGTCTATTTCGCCGATACCGACTTCACCGGCGTCGTCTACCATGCGCGTTATCTCGAATTCCTCGAACGCGGCCGCTCCGATTTCCTGCGGCTCACCGGCGTGCATCACACCGAGCTCGAAGCGGGCAAGCATGGCGAGAAGCTTGCCTGGGTGGTGCGGCGCATGGAGATCGATTTCCGCGCGCCGGCGCGCATCGACGATATCCTCACCGTGGAGACGCGCACGGAAAACGTGTCGGGCGCGCGCATCTTCATGGCGCAGAAACTCCTGCGCGACGCAGAGGTGCTGGTGGAGGCGCGCGTGGAGGCTGCCATCATCGGCGAAGGCGGGCGGCCACGGCGCTTCCCGAAAGAGTGGATTGCGGCTTTCCTGCCGCGCGGCGGCGCCTGATTCCCACAGGGTAAGGCAGCCGGATGCGATTCCTAACCGATCATTAACCTTAATCGTTCATCACGAAGACGGTGAAAATCGTGCGCATCCGCGCGCCTTCCTTTCACCAAAATTCGCCCGGAAAAGGCCGTGAATGGCGCATTGAGGGCGATTGCCGGTTTAGATTCGGCGGATCGATGGGAACGGTGCGCATATCCGGCTGCATCCGGCCGGAAGTCTCAAGGATCACGACATGGAAAATGTGACTCTGGCCGCGCCAGGCGGCGAATTGTCGATATGGGCGCTGTTCTGGCAGGCCGGCTGGGTGGTCAAGCTGGTGATGATCGGCCTGCTCGCCGCATCCGTCTGGACCTGGGCCATCATCGTCGACAAGGTCATCTCCTACGGCCGCATGCGCCTGGCGCTGAACCGCTTCGAGCAGGTCTTCTGGTCGGGCCAGTCGCTGGAAGAACTCTACCGCACGCTTGCCGAGCGCAAGACCACCGGGATGGGCGCGATCTTCGTCGCCGCCATGCGCGAATGGAAGAAGAGCTTCGAGAAAGGCGCGAAATCGCCGCTCGCCCTGCAGGTGCGCATCGACAAGGCGATGGACCTGGCTCTCGGACGGGAGATGGAGCGGCTGGAAGGCAAGCTGGGCTTCCTCGCCACCATCGGCTCGGCCGCACCCTTCATCGGCCTGTTCGGCACCGTGGTCGGCATCATGACCTCGTTCCAGGCCATTGCCGGTTCCAAGTCGACCAATCTGGCGGTCGTCGCGCCCGGCATCGCGGAGGCGCTGTTGGCCACCGCTATCGGTCTGCTGGCGGCGATCCCCGCCGTCATCGCCTACAACAAACTGTCATCCGACGCCGCCAAGCTGGGTAGCCGCATGGAGGGGTTCTCCGACGAGTTCTCCGCCATACTGTCGCGGCAAATCGATGAGAAGGTCGTGGCGAAAGCCGCCTGAGGAGTAGCAGCGCGATGGGAATGTCGGTCGGACAGGGTCAGGCACGCGGGCACCGCAGGCGCGGCCGCAAGCACGCCCTGATATCGGAGATCAACGTCACGCCCTTCGTGGATGTGATGCTGGTGCTGCTCATCATTTTCATGGTGGCGGCTCCGCTGCTCACTGTCGGCGTGCCCATCGACCTGCCGGAGACGCAGGCCAAGGCGCTGAATTCCGAAACGCAGCCGATCACCGTCTCGGTCAACCAGGAAGGCAAGGTCTATCTGCAGGAGACCGAAATCCCGCTCGACGAGGTGGTGCCCAAGCTGGAGGCCATTTCGCAGACCGGCTACGAGGAGCGCATCTATGTGCGCGGTGATCGCGCCGCCGATTACGGCACCGTGATGCAGGTCATGGCGCGCATTTCGGCCGCCGGCTACAAGAATCTCGGCCTCGTCACGCTTCAGGAACAGGACAACTGATCGGGCCATGAAGACCGGCCTCACCGTCTCCACCGCCATGCATGCAGCGCTGCTGGGCTTCGGCCTCTTCACGCTGTCGGCGCCGCGCGCGCTCGAGGTGGCGGATGTCGAGGCGTTTCCGGTCGAGATCGTGCCGATCGCGGAGATCAGCCAGATGCAGCAGGGGGAGCGGGAGGCACCCGTGGCAGAACGCGCCGCGCCGGTGCCGACAACGCGCCCCGAGCCGGTGCCCGATGCGCGCAATGTAGGCGACAACACCGTCGACCTTTCCACGCCGCCGACGCCGCAGCCCGCCACGCGCGAGGTCGAGGTGGCCGCCGCCCCGCCGCCCCAGCCGAAACCCGCGCCCAAGCCGACGCCCGAGCCGGAACCCAAGCCGGCGCCGGCACCCGAGCCGCAGCCTGCTCCGGTGCCGGCAATCGAACGCACGCCCGAGCCGCAGCCCAGGCAGGAAGTGAAGCCGGATCCCGCGCCGGAACCGAAGGTTGCGGAAGCACCCGCCGAGGAAGCCGTCTCGCTCCCCGCCACGGCCCCGTCGCCGCAGGCGCGCCCGCAGCCGCCGCAGGCGCAGACCGCCAAGGCGCCCGAGCGGCAGAACACCGAGAAGCCCGCGCAGCGCGAGGCCCAGGCGGCGAAGTCGCAGGAAGAGCAGAAGTTCGATGCCGACCAGATCGCGGCGCTTCTCAACAATGACAAGCCGCAGGGCGGCGGCGCCAGGCGCTCGACCGAACAGGCCGCGCTCGGCGGACGCCAGACCACCAGCGGCTCGAAGCTCACCCAGTCGGAGATGGATGCGCTGCGCGGCCAGATCCAGCGCTGCTGGAACGTTCCCGCCGGTGCGCTCGATGCCGAGAACCTGAAAGTCTCGGTCCGTTTCACCCTCGACCGGTCCGGCTCGCTGGAAGGACGTCCCGAGATCGTCTCGGGCGGCGGTGGCAGCGGCGTGGAACGCGCCGCCGCCGAGTCGGCGCGTCGCGCCATCCTTCAATGCGCCCCCTACAACCTACCCGCCGACAAATATGATGCGTGGGCCGAGGTCATCGTCAATTTCGACCCCAGCGACATGTTCTGACGCGGGGCCAGCTTGCATGAGGTTTGCCTGATGAGAGACATGCTGAGATCCATCATCCTGATCGGGACGCTTGCGGCCGGCATCGGCATGGGCGCCGTCGCGCCCGCCCATGCGGTGCTGGAGATCGACGTCAACAAGGGCGTGGTGGAACCGCTCCCCATCGCCATCACGGATTTCCTGGCGGGTGACCAGATGGGCGCCGATATCGCCGGTGTCGTGGCCGCCGACCTGCGACGCTCCGGCCTGTTCGCACCGATCGACAAGGGCGCCTTCATCGAGAAGATCTCCAATCCCGATGTCGCGCCGCGCTTCGATGACTGGAAAGTGATCAATGCGCAGGCGCTGGTGACGGGCCGCGTCAATGTCGAGGCGGATGGCCGCATCCGCGCAGAGTTCCGCCTTTGGGACACCTTTGCCGGCCAGCAGCTCGTCGGCGAGCAGTTCTTCGCCAATCGCGGCAACTGGCGGCGCATCGCCCATATCATCGCCGATGCCATCTATGAGCGGCTGACCGGCGAAAAGGGCTATTTCGACACGCGCATCGTCTATGTCGACGAGACGGGACCGAAGGAGAAGCGCGTCAAGCGCCTCGCCATCATGGACCAGGACGGCGCCGGGCACCGCTATCTCTCGGATGGGCGGTCCATCGTGATGACGCCGCGTTTCTCGCCGAGCCGGCAGGAAATCACCTACATGTCCTATGAAAACGGTCAGCCGCAGGTCTATCTGCTGCAGATCGAGACCGGCCAGCGCGAACTGGTGGCGAACTTCCCCAACATGACCTTTGCGCCGCGCTTCTCGCCCGATGGCCAGAAGGTCATCATGTCGCTGCTGCGCGACGACGGCAATTCCAACATCTTCACCATGGATCTGCGCAGCCGCAACACGACGCGGCTAACCAATTCAGCGGCGATCGACACCTCGCCCTCCTATTCGCCGGACGGCAGCCAGGTGGTGTTCACCTCCGATCGCGGCGGCCGCACGCAGATCTATGTGATGGGCGCTGACGGCTCCAATCCCCAGCGTATCTCCTTCGGCAACGGCACCTATTCCACGCCCGTCTGGTCGCCGCGCGGCGACCTGGTCGCCTTCACCAAGCAGGTCGGCGGCGAGTTCCAGATCGGCGTCATGCGCACCGACGGATCGGGCGAGCGCATCCTGTCGAGCGGCTACCTCCAGGAAGGACCTACCTGGGCGCCCAACGGCCGCGTGCTGATGTTCTTCCGCGAGCAGGCCGGCGGCGGCGGACCGCGCCTCTATTCGATCGACCTCACCGGCCGCAACGAACAGGCGATCCCTACCCAGGGCTTCGCGTCCGATCCGGCATGGTCGCCCCTGCTCGAATAGGCTGGCTGGCCGGGACCCGCTTCTTCAAGGTGCAGGCCATATCGCCCGCATGATGGCGCAAAAGCGCCGTCGGGGCCATGGCCGCGCCGCCATTTGGCCGCATTCGGGCCTAGGGTGAGGCGGACTGTTCCGGTGCCTGCGAGGGGTGATTCTGCGCAATGCCGGCATGGGGAAGCTTTCATTAACCATGCCGGTTGACGTCGGCTTAACCGAGACATGGTTACGGATTGCTCAACCATTTTACTCGAATGCAAGGAGAGGCGGCGATGCGCCGTATTGCAAATGTAACCCGCAGCCCGGTCGCCGTCGCACTCGTGGCAATGTTGGCCGTCGCAGGCTGCGCGTCCAAGAACAACGTACCCAACAATGCCGCGGAGCTGGGTCTTGGCGGCGGTGCCGGCGCAGGCGCGCCGGGCTCGCAGCAGGAGTTCACCGTCAGCATCGGCGACCGCATCTTCTTCGATACCGACTCCTCGTCGATCCGCGCCGACGCCCAGCAGACGCTGAGCCGCCAGGCCCAGTGGCTGCAGCGCTACACCAATTATTCGATCACCGTGGAAGGCCATGCCGACGAGCGCGGCACGCGCGAATACAACCTGGCGCTCAGCGCCCGCCGCGCCGCCGCCACGCGCGATTTCCTCGCCGCACGCGGCGTGCCGGCCAGCCGCATCCGCACCATTTCCTACGGCAAGGAACGGCCGGTCGCGGTGTGCGACAACATCTCCTGCTGGTCGCAGAACCGCCGCGCCGTGACGGTGCTGGGCGGCGCCGGAAGCTGATCGCAACGGGCAAGGATGAAAAAGGGGCGGCCATGTGCCGCCCTTTTGTTTGTGGGCAGCAACAAAATTTGGCCGAAGTCGCGACGCGGAATAATGGCTGGCATCGCGCAATGCCGTCGCATTTCCATGCGAAGCGGAATGCTCTAGGAAAGATGCTTCCCCGCTCGTATCGGGCGCAGATGAGGGTCACATGAAACTGACGCGTTTTCGCGGAGCCGCCGTGGGGCTCCTGATCGCTTCCGGAACGGCCGCGGCCGCGGCCGCCCCGGCCACCACCGAGGTCGACCGGATGGTCGCCTTCGGCAGCGCCTTCATGGAGGCGCGCGTGCCGGCGCCGAAAATCCGCGTGCCGGGCCCGCGCAACCAGGAAGAAGGCCGCATCATCCTCGCACAGGCGGGCGATCCCCGCGTCACCCAACTCGAGGAGCAGGTGCGCCAGCTTAACGGGCTGGTGGAGGAACTGAATTTCCAGATCCTCCAGATGCAGGAGCAGTTGCGCAAGATGCAGGAGGATAACGAGTTCCGCTTCCAGGAACTCGAACAGCGCCGGTCGGATGCGGGCGGCAGCGCGCCCCGCAACAGGGACACTGCGCGCAGCGAAACGGCCCAGCCGCCGCAGGTCGGCCAGACGGCGCGCAACGACACGATCGAGCAGATCATCGAGACGCCGAACGGCACGCTGAACCAGCCGCCGGCCACGGCCGACCAGAGCACCTCGCCGCGCCTCGGTGAACCGCCGCGCACCTTCGGCCGCATCACCTTCGACGCCAATGGCAATATTGTGGGTGGCGCGGCCGGCGACCCGGCGCCGGCGCGATCCGGCGGCCTGCCCGGCGTGGAAAGCGGGCCTTCGCGGCCCGACCAGACGACTGTCGCCGCGCTGCCCGGCAATGGCGACCCTGAGGCGCTCTATCGCGATTCCTACCAGTTCATCCTTTCGGGCGATTATGCGACGGCAGAGACCGGCTTTCGCCAGCTGGTGGAAAGCCACAAGGACAGCGCCCGCATCGCCGATGCGCAGTTCTGGCTCGGTGAGGCGCAGCTTGCGCAGGGCAAGAACCGCGAGGCTGCGCAGACCTTCCTCGCCGCCAATCGCGAGCATCCCAACGCCCCCAAGGCCCCCGACACGATGCTGAAGCTCGGCATGGCGCTCGCCGCCATGAAGCAGAAGGACGTTGCCTGCGCGACCTTTGCCGAAGTGTCGAAGCGCTATCCGAAGGCCTCGCCGGCCATACTCGACCGCGCCAAGCAGGAACAAGGGCGCGCCTCCTGCTGAGCGCCATGGCGCGCTTGCCCGATCCGCGAACGGTTCTTGCGGGGCTCGATCTTCCGGCCGCATCGCCCATCGTGGCGGCCGTTTCCGGCGGCGGCGATTCCGTCGCGCTTCTCCTTCTTCTCGCGCGCTCCGGTCGCGCCAACTCCGTCATTGCCATCACGATCGACCATGCGCTGCGGCCCGAATCCGCCGATGAGGCGCAGCGCGTCGCCATGTTCTGCCGCAGCCTCGGCGTCGCGCACCGCATCATGCGGTGGGAGGGCGACAAGCCAGCGACCGGCCTGATGCAGGCAGCCCGCGAGGCGCGCTATCGCCTGCTTGCCGAAGGTGCGCGGGATGCCGGTGCGTCCGTCGTTCTGACCGGCCATAACCATGATGACCGCGTCGAGACGCTGCTGATGCGCAAAAGGCGCGGCGGCGCGGGGACGGGCCTGTCCGCCATCGCGCCGGCGACGCTTTACGACCAGCGCGTCTGGTTCCTGCGCCCGCTGCTCGCCTTCCGCCGCGCGGCGCTGCGGGACTGGCTGAGCGCCGAGCAAGTGGGCTGGATCGACGATCCCAGCAACGAGGCTGACCGTTTCGAGCGCGTGCGTATCCGCCGCGACGTGGCGGCGATGCCGAATGCGGTCTTCGCCGACGCATCGGCACAGATGGTGGCGGCCGAGAGAGAGCGATTGGCACGCGCCGCGGCGCTGGCCGGCCTGCTGGCCCGACACGTTTTGGCGCCGCTGCCCGGCCTGTTTCGCCTCGATCCTTCATTCATGCGTGCGGAAGCGGCCATCGAATTGCTGCGCGTACTGGCCGGCCTTGCCGGCGGCCTGCCGCACTGGCCGGCGCATGAGAAGGCTGCGCGTCTCCATGAAGCGATCGCAGCAGGACGGGGCGGCACGCTCGGCCGGGCGCAGTTCGACGTCCGCTCGGCCGGCATCTTCATCCGCCGCGAAAGCCGCAACATGCCGGCTCTAGGCCCTGCCGATGGGCTCTGGGACGGGCGGTTCCGCCTTGCCGCACCCGTTGCCGCGGTCGCGCCATGGGGCCGGGGGGCGGTCGCCCCCACCGATCTGCCCGACGGCGTGTCGCCTGCGCTCGCAAGAGCTGCGCTGGCGACGCTGCCTTGCGTCGCCGAAGATCGCGCATCGCTGGTCCATGCGAAGCTGGCTGAGCCGGCTTTGGGGCCATGGAGCCGTTTCTTGCCCTCCTGGGACTTTGCCGCAGCGGCCGCCACGGCGCGCCTTTTCGGGGCGGATGCACCCCCGCTTGCGCCGTTCGGCCTTAATACTGCCCTTGGAGATGCTTAACCGAGACGCAGCGTCGCGCTTGGCAAGGGCAGGGGCGACACCTATGTTAGGCCAAGCCATTCACACGGACCGGTGTTTGTCCGCAAACACCAACGGGAAACACCATGAATCCGAACTATCGCAATCTCGCGCTTTGGGCGATCATTGCCGTCCTGCTGATCGCACTCTTCAACCTGTTCCAGACGCCGCAGCAGCGCGGCCAGTCGCGCGAGGTCGCCTATTCGGAGTTCCTCCAGGACGTGAACAACGGCCGCGTCCGGTCGGTCACCATCGCCGGCGAGCGCATCACCGGCACCTATTCCGACAATAGTTCCGGCTTCCAGACCTATTCGCCGGGCGATACCTCGCTGGTCTCGCGGCTCGAGGAGCGCGGCGTCACCATCAATGCCCGTCCTGAAAGCGACGGCTCCAACAGCTTCCTTGGCTATCTGATCTCCTGGCTGCCGATGATCCTCATCCTCGGCGTGTGGATTTTCTTCATGCGCCAGATGCAGTCGGGCTCGGGCCGCGCCATGGGCTTCGGCAAGTCCAAGGCCAAGCTGCTCACAGAGGCGCATGGCCGTGTCACCTTCCAGGATGTCGCGGGCGTGGACGAGGCCAAGCAGGACCTGGAAGAAATCGTCGAGTTCCTGCGCGACCCGCAGAAGTTCCAGCGCCTCGGCGGCAAGATCCCGCGCGGCGTGCTGCTGGTCGGCCCTCCCGGAACCGGCAAGACGCTGCTCGCGCGCTCCGTGGCGGGCGAGGCGAACGTGCCCTTCTTCACCATCTCCGGTTCGGATTTCGTGGAAATGTTCGTCGGCGTGGGCGCCAGCCGCGTGCGCGACATGTTCGAACAGGCCAAGAAGAACGCACCCTGCATCATCTTCATCGACGAAAGCGACGCGGTCGGCCGTCATCGTGGCGCGGGTCTCGGCGGTGGCAATGACGAGCGCGAGCAGACGCTGAACCAGCTTCTGGTCGAGATGGACGGCTTCGAGGCCAATGAGGGCATCATCCTGATTGCCGCCACCAACCGTCCCGACGTGCTCGATCCCGCGCTGCTACGTCCGGGCCGCTTCGACCGCCAGGTCGTGGTGCCGAACCCCGACATTGTCGGCCGCGAGAAGATCCTCAAGGTCCATGCGCGCAACGTGCCGCTGGCGCCGAATGTCGACCTCAAGGTGCTGGCACGCGGTACGCCGGGCTTCTCCGGCGCCGATCTCGCCAACCTCGTCAACGAGGCAGCCCTGATGGCCGCGCGCCGCAACAAGCGGCTTGTCACCATGGCCGAGTTCGAGGACGCCAAGGACAAGATCATGATGGGCGCGGAGCGCCGCTCCAACGCCATGACACAGGCCGAGAAGGAACTGACCGCCTATCATGAGGCCGGCCATGCCATCACTGCGCTGCACGTGCCTGCCGCCGATCCGCTGCACAAGGCCACGATCATCCCGCGTGGCCGCGCGCTCGGCATGGTGATGCAGTTGCCGGAGGGCGACCGCTACTCGATGAGCTATAAGTGGATGACCTCGCGCCTCGTCATCATGATGGGCGGCCGCGTCGCCGAGGAGCTCAAGTTCGGCAAGGAGAACATCACCTCAGGTGCCGCCTCCGACATCGACCAGGCGACCAAGCTGGCGCGCGCCATGGTCACGCGCTGGGGCTTCTCCGACAAGCTGGGCAATGTCGCCTATGGCGAGAACCAGGAAGAGGTCTTCCTCGGCCATTCCGTGGCGCGCCAGCAGAACGTGTCGGAGGAGACGGCGCAGATCATCGACGCGGAAGTGCGCCGCCTGATCGATGAGGCCTATACCGAGGCCAAGCGCATCCTGACCAAGTACAAGAAGGAATGGATCGCCATCGCCGAGGGCCTGCTCGAATATGAGACGCTGTCGGGCGACGAGATCAAGCAGCTCATGGCCGGCGAGAAGCCCTCGCGCGACCTGGGCGACGACACGCCGCCCTCGCGCGGCTCGACGGTGCCCAAGGCCGGCTCGACCAGCGGCCGCCGCAAGAAGGGCGGCGAGGAGCCGGAAGGCGGGCTGGAGCCCCAGCCGCAGGGGTGAGGCGCTGGTCTCGCGCGTAGCACGAAAGCCATGATGCCGTTGGCATCATGGCAGGCGCCGAACGGTGAAGACCCGGTCCGCCTTCGGGCGGACAGGAAGGGCAGGGAGCTGTCGGAGGCAGTGGGCCCGGCCGGGAGTGGTTCGGACACCCCATCGCCGCAACACTTCCGCCCGGCGTGACCATGCGTTAATCATGCATGCAGATTGTGCAGGTGCCTGCCTCATCCGAAAGAATTGGTTACATACACTCATATATTGTGAGACGGATGCAGGCATCCGGTGTGGCATGAGTGCTTGCAAGGGACCCAACGGCAAATCACGGATATCATGACCAAGCGCTATTTCGGGACCGACGGAATCCGCGGGCGCGCCAACGCCTTCCCCATGACCGCAGAGATCGCGATGAAGGTCGGCATGGCCGCCGGTGTCGCCTTCCAGCGCGGCAATCACCGCCATCGCGTGGTGCTTGGCAAGGATACGCGCCTTTCCGGCTACATGATCGAGAACGCCATGGTGGCGGGCTTCTGCGCGGCGGGCATGGATGTCTTCCTGCTCGGCCCGGTGCCCACGCCGGCCGTCTCCATGCTGGCGCGCTCGCTGCGCGCCGATATCGGCGTGATGATCTCGGCCTCGCACAATCCCTATGCCGATAATGGCATCAAGCTGTTCGGGCCGGATGGCTACAAGCTCTCCGACGAGATTGAGGACCGCATCGAGGCGCTGATCGACGAGGACTTGTCGCGCCAGCTCGCCGACGTGGCCTCGCTCGGCCGCGCCAAGCGCGTCGACGGCGTGCATGACCGCTATATCGAATATGCCAAGCGCACGCTGCCGCGCTCCATGTCGCTGGCCGGCCTGCGCGTCGTGGTCGACTGCGCCAATGGCGCCGCCTACAAGGTGGCCCCGGCAGCACTTTGGGAGCTGGGCGCCGAAGTCGTTTCGATCAATGTCGAGCCGAACGGCTTCAACATCAATGAGGATTGCGGCTCAACCGATCCGGCCGGCCTGTGCAAGAAGGTGCATGAAGTGCGCGCCGATATCGGCATTGCGCTGGACGGCGACGCCGACCGCGTTGTCATCGTGGACGAGACCGGCACGGTGGTCGACGGTGACCAGATCATGGCGCTGATCGCGCAGAGCTGGAACGAGTCCAACCGGCTGGCCGGCGGCGGCGTGGTGGCGACGGTGATGTCCAATCTGGGGCTCGAGCGCTTCCTCGCCGACATGAACCTCCAGCTTCATCGCACCAAGGTGGGCGACCGCTACGTGGTCGAGCACATGCGCGCGCACGGGCTGAATGTCGGCGGCGAGCAGTCCGGCCACATCGTGCTCTCGGATTTCTCGACCACCGGCGACGGGCTTCTGTCGGCGCTGCAGGTGCTGGCCTGCATCAAGCGCCAGGACAAGCCGGCGAGCGAGGTGCTGCGCAAGTTCGAACCGGTGCCGCAACTGCTCAAGAATGTCCGCTTCTCCGGCGGCAAGCCGCTGGAAAGCGCGCCGGTCAAGGCAATGATCGAGGATGCCCGCAACCGGCTGGGCAAGTCCGGCCGGCTGGTCATCCGCCCCTCCGGCACCGAGCCGCTGATCCGTGTCATGGCGGAGGCCGACGACAAGGCGCTGGTCGAGCAGGTCGTGGACGACATCGTCGGCGTCATCGCCGAAACCCGCAACGCGGCCTGATCGCTTCCATTCGTGACATAAAAAAGGGGCGCCATCAGACGCCCCTTTTTTGACATCCGACATCGGATCAGGGCTCGCCCCAGATGGTGTGTGCCGTCTCCACCACGAGTTCCAGCTTGCGCTTCTGGTCGTCCTCGGTGATGTCGTTGCCGTGCTCGGTCGAGGCGAAGCCGCATTGCGGCGCGATGCCCAGCTGGTCGAGATCGGCATATTTCGAGGCTTCCTCGAATTTGCGCTTGAGATCGTCCAGCTTCTCCAGCTTGCCGGTCTTGGTGGTGATGAAGCCCGGATAGACGCGCTGCTTGCCCTTGGGCAGCAGGCGCAGCGGCTCCAGCCCGCCGGCGCGGTCGCTGTCATATTCCATGAAGAACAGGTCCACGCCGCTCTTGTTGAAGATGGCGTCGGCAGCGGCGTCATAGCTGCCTTCCGCCGCCCAGGTGGAGCGGAAGTTGCCACGGCACATATGCATGCCGATCAGCATGTCGTCCGGGCGATCCTTGATCGCCTCATGCATCATCAGCGCGTATTGGTCGATCAGCCAGTCGGGGTCGACGCCCTCGGCCTTCTTCTGGGCGCGGATCTTCTCGTCGCCGAGATAGGCGAAATAGATGTCGTCCATCTGCAGGTAGCGGCAGCCGGCGTCGTAGAACGCCTTCACCGCCTTGGCATAGGTGCGCGACAGATCGCCGAAATAGACCGACAGGTCCTCATATTCCGGCACGTGGATATTGGCCTTCTCGGTGCGGAAATGCACGCAGCTCGGGCCGGGGATCGAGATTTTCGGCGTCACCTTGGTGTTGGCGGCGACGAATTTGAAATGCTCGATCATCGGGTGGTCGGAAGGGAAGTCGAGCTTGCCGGTGATCGAGGGGAAGATCGCCGGGATCTTCGTGCCGTGGAACTGCACGGCATTTTCTTCCGCTCCCTTCACCAGGTCGAGGCCGGTCAGGCCGTCCATGAAGTCGTAGTGCCAGAAGGTGCGGCGTGTCTCGCCGTCGGTCACCACCTTGAGGCCGACGGCCTCCTGCATGGCGATGTCGTCGCGGATCGCCACATCCTCGGCTGCCTTCAGCTCCTCGGCGGAAATCGACTTCTTCTCGTAATAGGCCTCGCGCGCCGCCTTCACGGCCGGCGGACGGAGCAGGGAGCCGACATGGTCGGCGCGGTAGGGAGCTTGGGACATGATGACCTCGCGGCTTGGGGATGGCTGAAACTTCCACGCGGCGCCGGATATGTCAATAAGGATATAAAGAAATGCTTATGTCCTTACGTGACTATTGGAACATCCTTCGCTGCCGGCAAAATGCGCCGGTTTAGCATCGCCGGAAACGGCGGGAGCCGCACTGGACGTGGTTAATTTTCAAGGTTAAGCGCACCTTAACCTTTACCTTGCAGTATCCACGCGAGTTCAACCTCCGTCGTCTTCGACGGGATGGTCCGGGGATTGCATGACCATGTTCAACAACGCGAAGCAGCTTCTGTGGAGCGCGGCCCTCGTCGCCGGCACGGCGATGCCGGCGGTCGCCGCCGATATTTACGAGCCGATTATCGACACGCCGCCGCCGGTCTACGAATATGAGAAGCCGGCGTCCGAAGGCGGCTGGTATCTGCGCGGCGATATCGACTATCACTGGACCGGCTGGCGCGGCGGCGACTACATCGTCTATTTCCCGCCCGGCACGCAGTCCTTCCTGACCGGCGCGATGCGGCCTTCCTTCTCGCTCGGCGCCGGTGTCGGCTACCAGGCCAACAAGTGGTTCCGCGCCGACTTTACCGGCGACTACTGGTTCAAGTCGCGTTTCCGCGGCACGACCGGCACCGCCTGCGGCCTGACCTGCACCGACGAAGCCGATATGAGCGCGCTGGTGCTGATGGCCAATGCCTATGCCGAGCTCGGCACCTTCAACCGTATCACGCCCTATATCGGTGCCGGTATCGGTGGCGCGCATGTCAGGTGGGGCCAGCTGCGCAATACGCCCGGCGGCGGCAATCCGATCATCCACGACGGTGCGTCGAGCTGGCGCTTCGCCTGGTCGCTCATGGCCGGTGCGAGCTACTGCATCAACAAGAACTGGAAGGCCGATCTCGGCTATCGCTATACCCGGGTCTCCGGCGGCCGCATGTTCCAGATGGCGCCAGGCGCGCCTGGACCCGGCTTCGACCGCGGCTTCAATGTCCACGAGGCTCGCGCCGGCCTGCGCTACCAGTTCGGTGGCGGCAAGGATTGCGCGCCGGTCCAGGAAGCCTATGTGCCCTACGAGCCGGAAACGGTCACGCCGGTCTACAAGTAGGATCTCCGGCAGATTTCAGGAAGGCCGCCTCCGGGCGGCCTTTTTCTTTTTTCTTTCTTTGCGTGGCGGCCTAAGCCTATTCGGCAGCCAGCGGGTCGAGGGAGGTCGCTCCGGCCTCAAACTGCAGCCGCGCCAGCCGCGCATAGGTGCCGCCCTGACGCACCAGTTCCTGATGCGTGCCCTGTTCCACGATGCGTCCGCCGTCCAGGACCAGAATGCGGTCCGCCTTGAGGATCGTCGCCAGACGGTGGGCGATCACCAGCGTCGTCCGGCCTTCCATCAGCCGCTCCAGCGCCGCCTGCACCTGTGTCTCGCTGGCAGCATCGAGTGCGGAGGTCGCCTCGTCCAGGAGCAGGATCGGCGCGTCGCGCAGGATCGCGCGGGCGATGGCGATGCGCTGGCGCTGGCCGCCGGACAATGTCACGCCACGCTCGCCCAGCTCCGTATCGTAGCCGTGGGCAAGCTCGCGGATGAAGCCATCGGCCTGCGCATCCACCGCTGCCTGCATGATCTCGGCATCGCTGGCGCCGGGGCGTCCGAAGCCGATATTCTCGCGGGCGGTGGCGGCGAACACCGTCACGTCCTGCGGTACGATGGCGATGCGGGAGCGAACGGCCTGCGGGTCGGCCTTGGCGATGTCCACGCCATCCACCGCCACGTGGCCCGCATCGGGATCGTAGAAGCGCAGCAGAAGCGAGAAGATGGTGCTTTTGCCCGCGCCCGAGGCGCCGACGATGGCGACCGTCTCGCCCGGTGCGACGGCGAAATCGAGATCCTTCAGCGCCGGCCCGTCGGGCCGCGTCGGATAGGCGAAGGAAACGTCCGCGAAGGCGAGCGCGCCGCGCGCCGGGGCGGGCAGGGCGACCGGATGCTGGGGCGCACTGATCGCCGGCACTTCATCCAGCAGTTCGGTCAGGCGCTCGGCGGCTCCTGAGGCCTGCGCCAGCTCGCCCCAGACTTCGGAAAGCGCGCCGAGCGCGCCGGCGGCGAGCACCGAGTAAAGCAGGAACTGGCCGAGCGTGCCCGGCGTCATCACGCCGGCCAGCACGTCGCGGGAGCCGAACCAGAGCACGGCCACGACCGAGGCGAAGACGGTGAAGATGACGACGAAGGTCAGCACCGCGCGCGCCTTCACCGAGGAGCGCGCGGCGGCGAAGGCGGTTTCCACCGCGGCGGCGAAACGCCCGGCCACGCTCGCCTCGCTGGTGAAGGCCTGCATGGTGCGCACCGCGCCGATCTGCTCGGAAGCGAGGGCGGTGGCGGCGGCGAGCGTATCCTGCGCGGCGCGCGACTTGCGCCGCACCGAGCGGCCGAAAGCGACCAGCGGCAGCACGACGAGCGGGATCGCCGCCAGTGCCATGGCAGAGAGTTTCGGGCTGGTGACGACCATCATCACCACCGCGCCGCAGCCCATGATGACATTGCGCAGCGCCACCGAGGCGGTGGCCCCCACGGCCGACTTGATCTGCGTGGCGTCGGCGGTGAGGCGCGAGACGATCTCGCCCGACTGCGACCTGTCGAAGAAGGCCGGCGAAAGCCGCGTCACATGGGCGAATACATCGCGCCGCAAATCAGACACGACACGCTCGCCGAGGGTTATGACGAAATAGTAGCGGGTGGCGGAGGCGATCGCCAGCACGGCCGCGACGACCAGCAGCATGGCGAAATATTGCGCAATGAAGCTCTCATCGCTGTCGACGAAGCCGTGATCGATCATGCGGCGCACGGCGAGCGGCAGGGTCAGTGTCGCCACCGCCGCCATCACCAGCGACACGACGGCGCCGGCCACCATGGCGCGGTAGCGCCCGAGATAGGGGAAGACGCGGCGCAGCGGGCGCAGCGAGCGGCGCCTGTCCGTATCGGGGCTTGCCTCCGCCGCCATGCTGTTCCTGCCTCACCCCGCCTGCTGCGGCCTTGTGGTTTGACGCCGGCTGATGTATAGGCACCGCCGACCGTTTCCGAAGCCGTAGCCTCCCATGGCCGCGGCTTCAAGTTTTCAGATTGGGCGAGATCGCCGCAGGCAGAACGCGCCCCAAGCCAGGAACAAGCCGATGAAAGCCGACATCCACCCCGACTACCACACCATCAAGGTCGTGATGACCGACGGCACCGAGTACCTCACCCGCTCGACCTGGGGCAAGGAAGGCGACACGATGAACCTCGACATCGACCCGAATTCGCATCCTGCCTGGACCGGCGGCTCGCAGAACCTCGTCGATCGCGGCGGCCGTCTCACCAAGTTCAAGAACAAGTTCGCCAATCTGGGCATCTGATCCCGGACGCATTCGAACGAAAGGGCCCGGAGCGATCCGGGCCCTTTTTCATTGGCTCAGGAGGTCTGCGCCAAAGCGTGCCGGCGGGCGCTGTATTCAGCCAGGGCGATGCCGCCCAGCACCAAAGCGAGCGCGGCGGCGTGATAGGCATGGAAGGCCTCGCCCAGCACGGCAATGGCCATCAGAGTGCCCAGCACCGGCACGAGATTGATGAACAGGCCGGCCCGGTTACCGCCGATCAGCTCGACCCCGCGCACATAGAATGTCTGCGCCAGAAGTGACGGGAAGATCGCCGTGAAGGCGGCGACGGCCCAGCCCTGCGCATCGGGCATGATGGCGGCGTCCAGCGCGATCTCGACGGCGACGAAGGGCAGCGAGGCCACCAGCGCGGCTGCGCAGAGCGCCGTCATCAGGCTCATCCAGTGGATCGGCGGCCGGTAGCGCAGGCCGAGCGTGTAGGCGGCGTAGAAGAGCGCGGCCACCACCATCAGCCCGTCGCCCAGATTGACGTCGAGCTGCGCCAGCCGCGACAGGTCGCCATGGCTGGCCGTAACCGCAACGCCGAACACCGAGAGCGCGAAGCCCGCCATCTGGAGCCAGGTGACGCGGATGCCGAAGATGAGGAAGTTGGCGGCGAGGATCGCCATCGGCAGGATAGCCTGCTCGATGGAGACATTGATCGCCGACGTATATTTCAGCGCGCTGTACATGGCGCCGTTGAAGAAGGTGAAGCCCACCGTGCCGAGGCTGAACAGGACCAGCCAATGGGCGCGCACCTGCGGCCAGTCGCGGGCGAACTGCTTCCAGCCGATGGCGCAGATGAGCGCCAGCGAGATCGTCCAGCGCAGCGTCGTCAGCATCATCGGCGAAACGTGCCCCACCGCCAGTTTGCCGGCGACGGAATTCGCCGCCCAGAACAGCGTCGTCAACAGCAGGAGCACATAGGCATTGCGATACATCAGTCCATCCGTTGTCGCCGCGTCGCCCGGCGGTCTACGGCAACGGGCCGGCGGGGTAAATGATCCAGCGCACTTACTGTCAGGTCCACGGAACAAAACGTGTCGTGGGGGTCGCGCGCAGCGATTCGCGACGCTATAGAAGCCTGTCAATTTAGCCGGACCAATCCGGCAGGTTCAGGGAAGGACGGTTACTCATGGCCAATGTCGTGGTCGTCGGGTCGCAGTGGGGCGATGAAGGCAAGGGCAAGATCGTCGACTGGCTCTCGGAGCGCGCCGATGTCGTGGTGCGTTTCCAGGGTGGCCACAATGCCGGCCATACGCTGGTCGTCGACGGCAAGGTCTACAAGCTGTCGCTGCTCCCCTCGGGCGTCGTGCGCAGCGGCAAGCTCTCGGTCATCGGCAATGGCGTCGTCTTCGATCCGCATGCTTTCGTCGCCGAAACCGGCAAATTGTCGGAGCAGGGTGTGTCGGTTTCGCCGGAAAGCCTGAAAATCGCCGAAAACACCGCGCTTATCCTGTCGCTGCATCGCGAGCTCGACGCTTTCCGTGAGGATGCGGCATCGAATTCGGGCACGAAGATCGGCACGACCCGGCGCGGCATCGGGCCGGCCTATGAAGACAAGGTGGGGCGCAGGGCTGTGCGGGTGATGGACCTCGCCGATCTCGATACGCTGCCGGCGAAGGTGGACAGGCTGCTGACGCATCACAATGCGCTGCGGCGGGGGCTCGGCCATGCAGAGGTGGCGCATGAGACGATCATGACGGAGCTGACCAGCATTGCCGACAAGGTCCTGCCCTATATGGACCGGGTCTGGAAGATCCTCGACGATGCGCGGCGCGGCGGCGCGCGCATCCTGTTCGAAGGCGCGCAGGGCACGCTGCTCGACATCGACCAGGGGACCTATCCCTTCGTCACCTCCTCCAACACGGTGGCGGGGCAGGCGGCGACGGGCTCGGGCATCGGCCCCGACGCGATCGGCTATGTGCTCGGCATCACCAAGGCCTACACGACGCGTGTCGGCGAAGGTCCGTTCCCGACCGAACAGGACAATGAGGTGGGTGAGTTCCTGGGCACGCGCGGCCACGAATTCGGCACGGTGACGGGGCGCAAGCGCCGCTGCGGCTGGTTCGATGCCGTGCTGGTGCGCCAGGCGGTGGCCGTCAACGGCATCACCGGAATCGCGCTCACCAAGCTCGACGTGCTTGACGGCATGGACGAGATCAAGGTCTGCACCGGCTACCGCCTCGACGGCCAGGTGATCGACTATCTGCCGGCCAGCCAGGGCGCGCAGGCGCGCGTGGAGCCGATCTACGAGACGCTGGAAGGATGGAAGGGCACCACTGCCGGCGCGCGCAGCTGGAGCCAGCTGCCGGCGCAGGCGGTGAAATATGTGCGCCATATAGAGGAACTGATCGGCGCGCCCGTCGCGCTGCTTTCGACCAGTCCGGAGCGGGAGGACACGATACTTGTGACCGACCCGTTCCAGGACTAAGCAATTCCGGCATATTACGCGGCGGTTGCGCCGGGAATTGCGTGGGGACAAAAAGATGGAGCATTTTCGCCTTTCCCCGGAAGGCGGCCATGCTCTGGCCTTTTCAACATGTTTCGTGGCCGTTCGCGGTCACGGCGGAGACAGGTTGCTGACGCATGGCTGATTTTGTTGCGGTCCTGAAGAAGACCATTGGCGGTCTGGCGGACAATACGCCCGAACTGCGCCAGAAGGTCTACGAGAAGGCGCGCGCCACCATCGCGGCCAAGCTTGCCGCCATCAATCCGCCGCCACCGCCGCTGGTGGCCGACCGCCAGAAGCAGGCGCTGGAAGATGCGATCGCGGTGGTGGAGGCCGAATTCACGCCGCCTCCGCCGGTCGAGGATGATCTCGACGCCTTCCTGGCGGATTTCAGCAAGCCCGTCGCCCCGCCGTCCACCCCGCGCGCCGCACCGCCGGCGATGCCGATGATGCCGCAGGACGAGCCGGCAGCCTTCGTGCCGCCTGCCGACGAAGCCCCTTACGACGAGCCCGCCCATGCGGAGGACATGGCCGGGCGGGATGACGACGGCCGTTGGCCGGCGCAGGACGAGGGCGAACTGGCCGCGCCCGAGGCGGAATATGTCGACACGCGCGCGCATGACGTTCGCGCCGATCCGGCCGCGCTTGAGCCGGTCATCCCCGCGCGCAAGCCCGAGCCTTCCTTCGATCCGGCCTCGCGGACCCGGCGTCCGAAACAGAGGCGCGGGTTTGGCGGGCTTCTCGCCGCAGCATTGGTTCTGGTCGTGATCGCCGGCGCTGCCTATGGCATCTGGCTCAATCGGGCGGAATTTGCCGACATGCTCGGCCTCGAGAACCAGCCCCCGGAAGTGGCGGCCACGCAGCCGTCGACACCGTCCGCGCCTGCCGGCAGCGGGCCTTCCGAGCAGGCTGCCGCGCCGACGCAGCCGACAGCGACCGAGCCCGCCTCATCGGACGGGCCACCGCAGAAATTCACCCAGCGGCTGATGCCGACGGGCGAGGAAGTGGATGAAGGCACCGGCGGGGCCGAGCCATCCGTCGGCGAGGGTACCTCCGTCGCCGCGGCGACGCAGCCATCCACGCCTGGCGCGCCGCAGCAGCCGGCGGAAAATGCACCCGCGCAGACCGCGCCGGCTGCCCAGCAGCCGCCGGCCGTGCCGGTCGGCCAGCGTGCGATCTTCTATGAGGAACGCACCACCGTTGCGGATGCGACGGCCGACCAGGGGTCGATCGTCTGGTCGGTGATCCAGGAATCGCCCGGCGGCGACCTGCCGCCGGAGCCGGCCGTGCGCGCCGAGGTGACGATCCCATCCAAGGACCTGCAACTGCGCCTCACCTTCCGGCGCAATGCGGATGCGTCGTTGCCGGCGAGCCATATCGTCGAGATGATCTTCCTGACGCCGGACAATTTCCCCGGTGGATCGATCTCCAACGTGCTGCGCATCGCCTTCAAGCCGTCGGAGGAGGCGCCGGGCAATCCGCTGCTGGGCATCCCCGCCAAGATCGCCGATGGCTATTTCCTTATCGCGCTCAGCGACCAGCAGGCGGATGCCACGATCAACACGCAGCTCATGCAGCGCCAGAACTGGATCGACATTCCGATCGTCTACGGCTCCGGCCGCCGCGCGCTCGTGTCGCTAGAGAAGGGCCTTCCCGGCGAGCGCGCCTTCAACCAGGCCGTCCAGGCCTGGCAGTCCGCCACGGCAGGGTAAATCCTCACTTCGACCTGGTCGGACGGACTCAACAAAAAAGCCGCCGCGGGTGACCGCGGCGGCTTTCCGTTTCCGTCTGATGCGCGGCTACGCCTCTATGGTGCGCAGCGCCTGCGCCTGCCGCTTGGCGGCCGACTTCACGGCATCCTGCACCTTCTCGAAGGCGCGAACCTCGATCTGGCGCACGCGCTCGCGGCTGATGTCGAATTCGCCGGAAAGCTCTTCCAGCGTCATCGGCTCATCCGACAGGCGGCGCGCCTCGAAGATGCGGCGCTCGCGGTCGTTGAGCACCGACAGCGCTCCGCTCAGCATGTTGCGGCGGTTGTCGAGCTCGTCCTGTTCCATCAGGATCTGCTCGGCATTGTCCTGATCGTCGACCAGCCAGTCCTGCCACTCGCCCGATTCGCCCTCGGTCGCGCGGATGGGCGCATTGAGCGAGGCGTCGCCGGAGAGGCGGCGGTTCATCGACACCACTTCCTCCTCGCTGACATTGAGGCGGGTGGCGATCTCCTTCACCTGGTCGGGCCGCAGGTCGCCGTCATCCAGGGCCTGGATCTTGCTCTTCACCTTGCGCAGGTTGAAGAACAGGCGCTTCTGGTTGGCCGTGGTGCCCATCTTCACGAGGCTCCACGACCGCAGGATATATTCCTGGATCGAGGCCTTGATCCACCACATCGCATAGGTTGCGAGGCGGAAGCCCCGGTCGGGTTCGAATTTCTTCACAGCCTGCATGAGGCCGACATTGCCTTCGGAAATCACCTCGCCGATGGGCAGGCCATAGCCGCGATAACCCATGGCGATCTTGGCCACGAGCCGCAGATGGCTGGTGACGAGCTTGTGCGCCGCGCGCGAATCCTCATGCTCGGCATAACGCTTGGCGAGCATATATTCTTCTTCGGGCTGCAGCATCGGAAAACGACGGATTTCCTCGAGGTAGCGGGAAAGTCCGCCCTCGCCGGAAACGATACTCGGTAGTGACTGGGCCATAAGCGCCCTCCCTCTCTGGAAGCCCCCTGTCGCAGGCGGGCATGGGATACGCAGCCGCCAAAAGGCGCGCCGCGCCCTGACTATATAGGAACCTTTGGCTATATTGCACGCATTTATTCTGCGTGAAACGCCTGTCACGCGGATGTGACCGCGGGCGAGGATCGGGCTTCCGGCCTATAAACGGCGCAGCCCCGCGACAAGTTCCGCCATGTCGGCCGGCAAGTCCGCTTCGAAACGCATTTCGGCGCCGTTCACAGGATGTTCGAAAGCGAGCAGCCGCGCATGCAGCGCCTGGCGGGGGAAGCGCTCAATCAGCCCCCGCAAGGGCTCATCCAGCGTTTTCGCCTTGGTGCGGAAACCCTGCCCATAGTCGCGGTCGCCGATCAGCGGATGGCCGATATGGGCCATGTGCACGCGGATCTGGTGCGTGCGCCCCGTCTCCAGCCGGCATTCCACCAGGGCGGCAACGGCGGTGGCGTCCGGCTTCGACCCGAATCGCTCCTCCACCGTGAAATGGGTCACGGCGTGGCGCGCATCGGGATGGGAGGGGCTCACCACGGCCCGCTGCGTGCGGTCCGACGACGAACGGCCGAGTGCTGCGTCGATCGTGCCTGTCATCCGCGCCGGCGTGCCCCAGACGACCGCCGCATAGGCGCGTTCGAGGAAGCTATTGCGTCCATGGTCGGCAAAGGCCGCCGACAGCGCCTTGTGCGCGAGGTCGGTCTTGGCGACGACGAGCACCCCGGACGTGTCCTTGTCGAGGCGGTGCACGATGCCGGGTCGCCTGACTCCGCCAATGCCCGACAGGCTGTCGCCGCAATGATGCAGCAGCGCGTTGACCAGCGTTCCGGTCCAGTTGCCCGCGCCGGGATGCATGACCAGTCCGGCGGGCTTGTTGACGACGATGAGCTGGTCGTCCTCATAGAGGATGTCGAGCGGGATGTTTTCGGGTTCGGGCTGTGCCGGTTCGGGCTCGGGCAGCGTCACCGCCACCTCCTCGCCCGCCTTCAGCTTGCGCTTCGGTTCGGTTGCGGCGGCGCCGCCGACGGTGACCATGCCGTCGCGGATCAGGGCTTGCAGCCGCGCGCGCGAAAGCGCTCCCTCCATCTGGCCGGTCAGCCACTGGTCGAGGCGCGAGCCGGCGTCCTGCGGGAGGACGCAAAAGGCTTTCGCCGCCTCTCCGGCTTCTGTATCAGATGCGTTCACCAGCAAACCAAGGAGCTTTGCGCATGGCGGGAAACCCGCAGGACCATCCGGACGACAAGCCGCTCGACCCTTCGGTCGAACGCGTGAGGCGCAAGCTGGTCCGTTTCATCGGGATCAATCTCGCCATCCTCTTCCTGGCGCTTATGGCGGTGGTCGGCGCGCTTGTCTACCGTTCCGGCCAGCAGCCTGCGCCACAGCAGCAGGCGGGGCTGACGCCGCCCACCGGAGACGGAACGGTCGAGCGCATGCTTGCCCTTCCCGCCGGCGCACGCGTCCTGTCGCAATCGCTGGACGGCGGACGCCTTTCGCTCCTGCTGGAACTGGCGTCGGGCGGGCAGGCGGTGCATGTCGTCGACATCGCCTCGGGCGAAACGGTTGCGCGCTTCACGCTCGGGCAATAGCCGCGGGTTGCATCCGCGGCGACCGGCGTAAAGATGGACGCACCGCCCATGTGGATACGCAGACGGTGTTGCATTCCCGTTCGATCCCATCTATATCGCGGCTCTGGCTCAGCGCCCATCGTCTAGCGGTCAGGACGGCGCCCTCTCACGGCGCAAACAGGGGTTCGATTCCCCTTGGGCGTACCAGCAATTTCAATGACTTAGTCAGCATCCCGTCAAAGTCGTCGAATATCCGTCGAATATAACGACGATGAACAAAGCCGTACGGGTTTGTGTCATCGGTCGGGCGAAGGCGAGTCGAGACGGCCTCCCGATTTGAGAAACTGCTTCCATTGCGTGCTGTCTCACGCATGTGCGCGCCTGTGCGATTGCGTGCAGAGTTGTTCAGCGGTGTTAAGTTAAGCTATTGATTTGATTCACTTTTTGTAAGTGCGCTCTGGTGTATCTTTCCTCACGATTTGGAGGGAATGCAGACTTGGCGCGTACGCTCATAGGACAATTGATTCTACGCCTCCGCGCTGAAGGGCTCGGCGAGGCGAAGAAGGTCGTCAACACCATGGGCGACATTGAGCGCGCCGCCCGGCGGCTCGGCGCCAACGGTGTCGGTTCCTGGGGCATCGGGTTCCAGAAGAACCTCGATAAGCTCAAGCTTGCCCAATCCGAGATCCGCCAGATCGAACAGTCGTGGCGGAACCTGCACGCTTCGATCCAGCAGCGCAATCTCGGCCGCGCAATGCGCAGCGCAGAAATTTCGCACTGGAAGACCAACACTATCTCCGCTTTGGCACAAGGCCGCGCAGAGATCGAAAAACACTTCAAGGCTGTTGAAGGCAAGGCGCGGGTCCACGCCAGCCGAATGAGCACCATCCTCAAACCCGCCCTTGTGATGGGAGGTGCCTACACGGGAGCGTATTTCACAGGCATCTTGGGCATGGAGGCGCTGACCGCCTCATCCGAGCGCCGTCGTGAAATCTTTCGCCAACAGATGGCGGGCATCTCCCCCGACGACCAGACCACCTTGCTTGATCGGTCGGAGGGGCTATCGGCCCAGTTTCCGTCGATGCCCGTGACCGGCATCATGCAATTGTCTCGATACGCATATTCGTTCATGGGCAGCGCCGAGCGGGCGATGGCCGTCGTGGAGGATATGATCCGCGCGCACGTTGTCCTGCAAAGCACCAAAGGTACTGACACAGCTGACCGCGTACTTGCCGGACTACTCCGCGGTCTCGACAATCTCGGTGTGAACGAGGACGGCCAGAAGGGCGTGGATCTCGTCAAGGAGATTATCGCCTCAGTGGTGAAGTCGGCGCAGGTCGACCCGGACATCAACCCGGAAGAATTCTTTCCCTTCGCCAAGCGGACCAAGGTGGCAGGCCCCGGTCTTTCGCCAGGGTTTCTGTCGCGGGCGCCAGTCTTCATGCAGGACATGGGCTCCGAAGCCGCCGGCAATATGATCGCTATGGGCTTTAAGGCGTTTGCGCTGGAAGCCGTCGGCTCCGCTGGCGGCAAGAAATATCTCGCCGAACGGGATCGCCTCGGCCTTCGCAAGGATGGCGAGCTCATCGACTTGCCACTTTACATTTCCGACCCCGACCAATGGGTGTTGAAGAATTTGATCCCGGCGCTAGAGCGCGACGGCGTCGACATCAACGATGATGGTGCGATCACCAAGGCCGTTGGCAAACTCTCCGGAAACACCAACGCGACCGGGTTTCTGACGCGCATCATCACGCAGCGCGAGCAGATTGAACGCTGGCTCGAGTTGATGGAGAAGGCGTCCGGCATCGAGATCGCGGAAGATGTCCGCTTCGAAGACCCGTTCGTCGGCTGGGAGGCGTTCAAAAAGTCGCTGGAAAACCTGTCCGCTGCACTGACCCCCATCGACACCATCAATGCCGGGCTGAACGGATTGGCCGACGGCATCAATAAACTGGCCAAGGCCGGCGAGCGGAACCCGGCACTGGTTGGGCTCGGAATGGCTGCTGGTGGGTATGCGGCATATAAAGGCGGGCAGGGACTCCTCGGCAAGCTCAGCGATGCCTTCGGCCTCAAGTCCTCCGCCGTCGCGCTGGACGGATCCGCCGCCGCGCTGACCCGCGCTGCCGTAGCCCTTGGCGGCTCCGGTGTCGCGGGCGGTGATCTCCCTGACGGCCGCAAGGGCGGGAAGGGGGGCAAGGGCGGTGCTCTCGGCCTGTTGGGCTGGGCCGGCACGCTCGGGCTGGGGATTGGTTCCGCACTCGCGGTCCAGAGCCTCGGCGACTCGCAGGGCGACGACTTCGAAGACCAGGTCGCCAGGCAGCAGAAGTACAAGGAAACGCTGCAGCGTCACATCCGTACGATTGGCGGCCTATTCCCCGACGCGCCGGATATTTCGGATCCGGAAGCGCGGGAACAGCAGTTCAGGGAAGCGCAGCAGCGGCAGGGCCAGGCATTCGCCCCTCCGGCAACGCCAACGGTCGTTGAAGAGCGTTACGGCGCCGAAATCAACGCAGCGCTGACGGACCTCAAAAGCCAGCAGGAAGAAGTGTCGGCTTGGCGGCGCTTCATGCTCGGCAAGGCGGCAGACCCCGACTTCGATTTCCGGGAACATATGCGGATTGGGCCGGAGCGTTCGCCGCCAGTGCCAGCTGCTGCAGCGTCACCGGCCGCCCCGACAGAATCTGTGCATCGGGCCGTCGTCGACGAACCCTCCTTTACTGCGGCCGAGCAGCGCGCGCAGCAGGCCGGCGAGACGATGAAGCAATCATTGTCGATCGAGGCGCGGCCGGACGTTGACACCTCCGCGTTGGACGAGGCGATCCAGAAGGGGCTGCGTTTGAATGCTGTCCTCAACCAACTTGGAGCGGCCATCACCTCCACTACCAATAGCGTCGGCGCAGAGATGCGTCGCAACTTCGCAGATACGGGAGGCTGACCATGATCGTGATGACCGCACTCGCCGCAGCCTACGCCGTGTGGCTCGGCATATTCATCCTTCGCCCTGCCTCGCAATTCTGGACCACGCCCGCCGGCGCGATTGCCAGCGGTGGTGCCGCACTGTCGCTCTTTTGGCTCTCCCTTGTTGCCCTCATCCCGCAGGTACTCGGATGAGAGTGCCATTCTTCAACGCCGCCGGCGGCGCATGGGCGATGGAAGAACTCGCGTTTTCCTCCCTGTCCGAGCGGCTGCGCAAGCCGCAAGCGTTGCAGGCCGTCCGACCGGACAAGGCCGACAGGGGCAAGCGGCTTGGCGTGCGTGACGGCGTCGGCATCCTCTTCGTCGAAGGGCCGCTCGTCAAGCGTAAGAGCTGGATTACAGAAGTCTTCGGCTTCACCGATTACGAGACTTTGCGGCAGGATTTGCAGGTGGCGCTGGACGATAAGCGGATCGAGGCAATCGCGCTGCACGTCGACTCGCCCGGTGGCGAAGCCAACGGCTGCGACGAGCTTGCGAGCGCGATCTATGCAGCACGAGGTCAAAAGCCGACCGCAGCTTTCGTTAGCGGCATGGCGTGCTCCGGTGCTTATTGGCTGGCATCGGCAGCGCAGCGGGTGGTGGTATCTGACGGTGCGATCCTCGGCTCCATCGGCGCCGTTGTCGAGCACGTTGATCGGCGAAAGGCCGATGAGCGCAACGGGGTTTCCCGTCTCGAGTTCGTGTCTTCCATGTCGCCGGACAAACGGCCCGACGTGGCGACCGACCGCGGCCGAGCCCGTGTCCAGAAAATGGTCGACGATCTCGGCCACGTGTTCGTGACGCATGTTGCAAAACACCGGGGCGTCACACCTGAAACGGTGGTGAAGAAGTTCGGCCAGGGCGGCGTCGAAGTCGGCGCAAACGCGGTGAAGGCCGGCATGGCCGACGCGGTGGGCACATTCGAAGCGATGCTCGCCGACCTGAAGCGCCAGCCGATTCCGCTGAACGTGAAGCCGCTATCGGCCGTCGCCCCGGCCAAACGGCCGACGTACCGCCCGACCCCGGCCGCCCAGCTCGCGGCGCCGCAGATCAGCAACTCCGAGCGCCAGCGCATCGAGGCGCAGGTGATTGCCGAGGAGCGCGAAATGGCTCGCATTCGGGCGATCTGCCAGTCCGAGATTGGCCGGAAATACCCCGAACAGGCGGCGCAACTCGCCTTCGAAACCACAATGACCGCGGAGGAAGCAACTGCGGCAATGAGGCAGCACGGCATTGCCGCCATCTGGCGCGAGGCCGTCCGTAAAACCAACCCCATAGGAGGGAATTAATGAGTACAGAAATGACAGCAGCTGATGTGCGAGCTCGTATCCGCGCCATCCTCGGATCAGATGAGGCAGTCGGCCGCAACACCCTGGCCAATCATCTGGCTTTTGAATCCGACTGCGACGAGTCGACCGCAATCGGCATTCTCGCGGTGGCGGCCAGGGAAGGTGAAGCGCAGAGCACCATGAGCATGAGTGACGCATACGATCGGCGCAAAGCGGCGGCCGGAACGCTTGGCCTGGCGCCCCTCGAGTCCTCTTCGTCCGGCAGCGATACATGGAAGAAGGCGGTCGACGAGGCAAATGCCCGGATGGGCAGTGAGGCGGTGCACTGATGAACGCGATCTGGGGAGACGATAGCGACACGCGCACAGATCAATCAGACAGGATCTGGAAAGCGGAGGCGGATGCGCGAGTGCTGGAGATTATGAACTCGAAGGACGCCCGTACGATGCCATGCCTTGCTGCATGGCTGACCATCTACGGAAGAATGGATGCTTCAGTGGTAGCCAAAATTCTCGCTGCAGCGAAATGCGATCTGGAGCGCCACGTACGTACTGCGACTTTTGTCGGCCCCCACCGGGAGGTACGAACCATCGACACGGTTCGACCGCGCGGCCGCGCCACGAAAGGCAATCAAACTTCCATCGAGCGCGCATTCGAGGCAATCCCCCACTCTCGCCGATTGCATAACCTAACGGCATTCTTAGCGAGCAAGGACGAAATACCTGAGCAGCTCGCATGCGAGATTCTACTTGCCGCTGATACGGATGTGGATGGGCTTGAGTCTGGGGGAACTGAGTCCTTCCGGGAGTCGTGGCGTCGCGCTTCGGGAGCCCGCCCATGAGCTTGATCGACACAGTTCGACCGCGCGGCCGCGCCGCAAAGGGCGACCAAACCCCCATCGAGCGGGCCCTCGCAGTGCCCCTTCCTGAGGAGATCGTCGCTGCTGCCCAGAAGGTCGAGGCCGCGCTTAACGCGTTCAAAGTCGCCAGCGACGCGCACACCCAGCATGCCAGCGCGGAAACGAAGTTGGCTGCAGAAGAGGCGCTGCGCGTGGCCGCGGCGGCTTTGAGCAAGGCGATCGCCAAACGCACTGTGGCGGATCGGCTCGGTGATGACGATGGCCCGTCAGACGCCGAGATTGCCGCGCTGGAGGACAAGGTCGAGGCCGAGCAGCTCAAGGTTGCGCAGTTCACGCCCGCCATCCGGGCCTATGAGGAAGAGCGCGAACGTCGTCGGCAGCTGCTGCAAGACAGCTTCGCGGAATTGCAGTCCGTGTTCGGACCTTACGACCGGGCCATCCTCGACGCCAGCGACGAGCAGACGCAGATGGCGGCCGACATGTACGGCCAGGCCGTCGCGGCCGTGCGCCTACGCACGGCGCTGGGAAGAATGCGTGAAGGGCCAAGCCTCGCGTCCGCAAGCGGGAGTGGAGTGGGTCTCCACGGAGCCACGACGCTGCCTCCGACCGATGCGCTCGAGAACATATATCGCGTTCTGTTCACGGCTCGGCGATACGCCTGATCGCAACATTGATTTCGGCGGTTTCCTCCCCCGCCGAAGCCACGCAGGTTTCAAGAGGCGTGGCAACGCCGGTCCCGGACGCTCATCCGGGGCCGGCGTATTTATATGTCCGTACCATTCCAAAAGCCAAAGGTGCGATGTTGCAATTTTCATATAACATGTTAATCGTTGCAGCTGATGGGTAGGAGCAGAGGCCGGCATGGGAAGCGACAACCGATTAACCGTCGAAGAGCGTCTCGATATCCAAGAGCTTTTCGCGAAATACTGTTGGGGCTTGAATACCGGCAATCTCGAGCAAGTGCTCTCGTGCTTCACCGGTGACGGATATCTAGCTCACCCACCCCAGGGGCGGCGGCAAGGCTCCACGGCAATCCGCGCTTTGTTGGAGGAGCTCTGGTACGGGCGGCCTAGCTGGTTCATCGGCAAACAGCATATCGCCACGCAGTTCCTGATTAGCCGCGAGGAAAACGGGGCACGTGCCAAGGCCTACTGGACGATCATTCAGAAGGATGTCGATTCCGGTCGCACCTACATCAGCGCCCTTGGGCATTGGGACAACTTTTGTGTGGTGCAGAACGGCCGCTGGCTCTTCAAGTCACTCGACGTGACGATTTGGGGCGCGGGAACTGTGCCCTGGGTCGGAGACGAACGGGCGATCTTCAAGCCGAGCGTCGGTTGAAGCAAGATCCGCGCAGGGGGAGGAGCCCTGCCGCATCATGTACGTACAAACATGATCAGGCTCCACGGAGCCTCAGTTCAAGGGAGGAACACAGATGAAATTTACGTCCTATTTTCTTGCCTCACTCGTTACTCTGGGTACGGCAACCGCTTCATTTGCCGCCGAGATGATCATCACATCAGAAACTGCGCCTTCCCACTGGAAGTCGCTCCAGATGGATGCGCTGGCGAAGGATATCACTGAGCGCAGCGAGGGGCGCATCCAGGCCAAGACATACCACACCACACTCTTCAAAGGAGATAAGGAAGCCATCGAGGCGCTGGGCTCCGGCGCTGTCCACATGGTCTGGCCGGCGAGCGACAGGCTTGAAGCGATCAATCCCGCCTACGCCGTGCTCGGCGTGCCTTTCACGTTCAAAGCAGCGCAAATGGGGAAAGTGGAGACGCAGGGCGAACTCACGCGGCTGATGTCTGAATTGGTGGAACCACGTGGCATCCAGATTCTCGGCATCGCCCGTGCCACAGAGGCGATTTTCCTCAGCAGAGAAAAAGTTGAAACGCTCGCCGACCTTTCTGGGAAGAAGATTCGCGTTCCTGGTTCTGTCAGCGCACGCGAGATGATGGCGGCACTTGGTGCAAATGGCATTTCGCTGCCTGCTTCCGAATTGGCAACGTCTCTCTCGCAAGGCGCGATCGACATGGCTTTCACATCGGCTGGACAATGGCCCGGCATGGGGACGTCTGTTACCAAATACGGTTTCCAGGTGGCCGACATGCATCTTGGCACCTATTCGATCGCCGTCGACAAGGCTTGGCTTGAAGGGCTGAGCGAACAGGACCGCGCCGCGGTCATTTCTGCCACAAGTGATCTCATGTCTCACCAGTGGAATGATGCGGCGAAGAATGAGGCTGAAGCCATCACACGCATGACATCACAGGGCGGCGAAATCGTTCGGCTGGAAGGTGATGCGACCGAACCGTTCCGGACGGCGCTGGAGCCCATGCGGCAGAAATATCTCGCCGACTACGCCGACCTGGCGAAAAAGGTCCAGGCCGCGATGGCGCGCTAGGGGCGCGCTCTCGATCCATGGCTGAAAACCGGATGCGCGATTCGTTGACGCGCATTCGGTCGACCGGATCGTTCATCTTCAAAAGCATTTCTGCGCCATGCCACCGGACTGGGCTCAAGCCGGGGGGAGATCATGACAGACGGATCCACTATAAACAGACCTTATATGCCGCCCGGCCTGCTTGGCAGGATCGTGGGCTTCGTCGACTTATTCGAAACCCGTATCCTCTGGCCGTTGGGCGCCATTCTGCTGGTGGCGACCGCCGCTTTGATGCTGATGGAAGTAGTGACGCGTTCCGGATTCGGCGTCACCCAAGCTTGGGCGGAAGAACTCATCCGCTACATGATTTTGTGGGCGGTGTTTATCGTGGTCGGGCTAGGCTACCGGAGGGGTCACCTGGTGAGGACGGAACTCATTACCCAATACATGTCGCCGGCCATGCTCAAGATCACCTACCTTGTTAACAGCCTGACCGGAATCCTGTTTGCCGCCATCATGCTCTATTCGAGTATCATGCAGGTGCGATTTCTCTATCGCATCGGCATCAAGGGCGATGCCTTCATGGTTTCGCTCTGGTGGGTGAAGGCGTCCATCGCCGTCGCAGCACTTGGCCTATTGCTGTTCATGGTCCGGGCGATGATCGAGGCCATCGCGGGCCTCGATCCATACGCCATTGCCGACGAGGACCCGATCCATGAGTAGCGCCGTTGCCCTGGGGCTGCTGCTCCTCTTTCTGGCCATCGGCCAGGACGTCGCCGTCGCGGTCGGTCTGGTTGCCGTCATCCTGCTATTCTTCTCTTTCGATATACCGAGCGTCGTTCTCGCCCAGGTCGCGTTCGGATCGCTCGACAGCTATGCGCTCGTCGCCATTCCGCTTTTCGTGCTGGCCGGCAATCTCGCAACACGTGGCGATATCGCCGGAATGATCTTTTCGACATTGGCATCGGTGTTGCGCTGCGTGCGCGGCGGCATGGCAGTTAGCCTTCTTGTCGCAACGATCTTCTTTTCCGCCATGAACGGCTCCAGCGTCGCATGCACCGTCGCGATGGGCCCGGCTGCGATCCGCATGTTACCCGGGGAAGGCTATCCGAAATCCTTTGCCGCTGCTTTGGTGGCGGTGGCCGGGACGCTCGGCATTATGATCCCCCCTTCGCTCGCCTTCATCGTGATCGGCGCGATGATGGAATTGCCTATCCTTGACCTTTTCATCGCCGGCATCCTGCCCGGCCTGATGGAAGGCGCCCTACTCATCATAGCAGTGATCTACATGTCCCGCCGTCACGGGTATGGCGTGAAGACAGACCGGCCCGATTGGCAGGCCTTTCGGCGTGACGGCACGCGCGCCGCACCAGCCATGCTAATGCCGCTGCTCATCATAGGCGGCCTCTATCTGGGTATAATGACGCCAACAGAAATCTCGGCCTTCGCGGTCGCCTATGCGGCAGTTCTGGGGCTGCTGGTTTATCGCACGTTCGGCTTGCGCAGCGGCTTCGGCATTGCAAAAGAATCGCTACTCCAGACGATGCTGGTTTTCATGATCATTATGTCCGGGACGCTTCTTTCTGTCCTGCTCGTGCGGTTAGGCGTGACGGAGGATATCATCGCCATCTTCCGCCAACTCGATATTGGGCCGATCGGTTTCCTGATCCTAGCGAACCTGATTCTCCTTCTACTCGGGACGGTGTTCGAAGGCGCTTCGATAACGGTGCTTGCGGCGCCGATCATGTTCCCCATCGCCACGGAAGTCGGCATCAATCCAATCCATTTCGCCGTCATCTTCGTCGCATGTTGCGAAATCGCGACGCTGACGCCGCCGGTCGGAATGAACCTGTTCGTCATGGCCCGCGTCAGCCGCCTCGGCCTCGACGCGGTGAACAAGGCCGTCATGCCGTTCTTTTTTGTAAGGTTTGTCGGCCTCCTGATAATAAACGCGTTCCCGTGGCTATCGCTGGCGCTTATCTAGGCGTGCAAATTGCGGTTGAAAGGCGATTTTCGTGGGCTGCGGCTCCAATGCGGCTGCCAACGTAGACTCTACATCAGCGGTCGATTCTATCCCCGCCGCTCCGCCGGAGATTAGAGTCCCTCCACCAGATGGAGGACGTCATGAATCAGATCGATATTTCTTTTCTTGGGATACAGCTGAAGGCGCGTGGCATCGCGGGTATCGTCGGTGCGGTGGTGGTGTTGGTGATCCTGCTCGCTTACTCGATAGTCTCGCAATAGAGGGCGCCAACCGGTGGGGGGATGCAGATGGTTTTTCGGACAATTGCCAGCGTAGCTATCTTTTCAGCGCTCATCGCCAGCGCGCGTGCCGATGAACTGAGGGCTTTTGGTCACGACCTTTCGCTTCTCAAGAACAGCGACATGCAAACAGTGCTGCGTGTCGATGGCAGGCAGATCCACGAAAACCAATATGTTACCTTTGAGGAGATCGCAGTCGTGGCGGGCATTCCCGTTGTGGTTGGGTCTTCCAGTCCAGGCGGCAACGCGTGTGAGGGAAGCCCTTTCGTAATCTCCTTCCCGGCAGACAAGGCGCCGCGGCTTGATGGGCCGATCGACAGTTGCCGGCTCATTCGATACGAAATCGAAGCCGACCGCATCGTTTTCACCACACCCGCCTCTGCAACAAACCCCGGCCAAGCTTGGGAATGGACCCCCGCAGGCTTCGAAAAGGGGCCGAGTGTGGCCTTTTCACCTGATCGAACAAAAGGCTGGGATGAGTTGCGTAGCAGGGAGGTCGACCACCCCGCTGATCTCCTGAGCTATGGCGAGGTCGCAGATCAGATATTTTCGCTGCTGGGGAGCGATCGCGATGATGTTTTGCCCATTGTTGAGGGCGTCGGATCGGCAGAATACCGCGGAGATTTCCTGGTGGGCTCATCTTGCCTGCCGCACTCTTGCTCGCTGATCGAGCAAATAACGGTCGCCAGCCTCCAGGATCGTCGTGTTTTCGTCGCCTGGAAGCTGGAAGACAAGCCGATCGTGGTTCGACCGGCAGTAGGCGATTGGCCGTCAGAAGCACGTCGCGCACTCGCTGAGTGGGCGCGAAAATGGAAATGAAGGCTAGCCCGTCCTGCAGATGGCGATTGCGAGCATCATTGCTGGTCCTGGCAGGGGCGCTCTCGATTTTCGCGGCAGTGCAGGACGTGACGGCGGAAACCGGACTGTCGATCGATTTCGATGAAGTCCCGACGGTTCATTTCCCGGTGAGAGATCGCGTTGTCTCTGCTTATCCGGCTTTCGAAGATTACGCCTTCATGCTGTTCGATATTTGTGATGCTGCGGGGTTTGAAGCAGCCGATTGTCAAATTTTTCCCATGAATGCCGATCTCGATGGCAATGCACTCGCGACCATCCTCGATGGGAATCGAGTGATCGTCTACGATCGTCAGCTTTCTTCACTGGTTGGCTATGAAGGCGCTGAAATGATCATTGCCCACGAACTCGGCCATCACCATTGTGGCCATCTGGGAACGGCTTCGGACCCTGCTAAAGAGCTTGAAGCTGACGCATTTGCGGGCGCCGTAGCGCGTCTTCTGCGGCGGTCGTTAGAGGCAGCACTTGCTGCCGTTCCTATATTGTCTGAAAGGCCTTCTCTCTCGCATCCTGGGCGGCAGGCACGAATTGAAGCGATCACAGCCGGATGGTCTTACCCAGAACTTGGGCGCAACTGCGAGATGATCGCACCTTAACAGAGATTGCTGAAGCTCATCGTCATTGCCGCATTTGACCCTGAGAAAAGAGGCGACCTGAACAGGTCAGCAAAGACCGAGCCACCCGCACCCGCGAATAGGCGAGATCCATTGCATCTATATGGCGATTAGCTAACTTCGATCATGGGGGGCGGCCTTTGGCATTCCAGATTCTAAGTCTATCGGGTGGCGGCTTTCTCGGCCTCTACACTGCATCGGTCCTGACGGAGATCGAGGAGCGGACGGGGCGGCCGCTCGCGGATTCATTCGATCTGATAGCGGGTACCTCCGTTGGCGGAATCATCGCTCTCGGCTTGTCCGCCGGTTGTAGCGCCTTTGAGATCAAGCAGGCGTTTTTAGAAGAAGGCGACAAGATATTCTCACCTAGGCGGCCGGCGTCCAACTTCTTGAGCACGGGAGCACGCTTCCTGTCGGGCTTGCCTATTTCGCGGTATGACCCCGCGCCGCTCCGCAGCATCATCGACCGGATCGTAGGCGTAAATGCCAGGATGTCGGATCTCAGACGGCCAACCGTTATCCCCGCGGTTAACCTTACCAAGGGCGGCCCCAAGGTATTCAAGACCGGGCATCATCCGCACTTCATCATCGACTGGCAGCTAAAGGTTGTCGACGTCGCCTTGGCCACTTCGGCGGCACCAACATACTTCCCGATTCATCAGATCGGCGCCGAGCTCTACGCCGATGGCGGGATGTTCGCCAACTCGCCCGATCTGATCGCGCTGCACGAGGCCGAGACATTCCTCGACGTGAAGCGAGAGGATGTTAGGGTTCTCAGCGTTGGCACCACCACGACGGCCTTTTCTTTCTCCGCTTCCGCCGGACGGAAGCTGGGATCCTACGGATGGATGAAGAACGAGCGCCTGCCAAGCGTCATGATCGGATCGCAGCAGGCCTTGACCGATGACATGATGCGACACGTTATCGCCGACAGGTACGTTCGGATCGACCGTGCCCAGCCGCCGGACCAGCAGGCCGAGCTGGCGCTTGATTGCGCAAGTCCCATCGCCAAGCGCGATCTACAGTCTGCTGCGGCCAGCTCCATCGCTGACATCTCGTCGAATCCGATGCTGCGTGACATGCTCGACCACGTGGCACCGGAATTCAATTTTATCAACGCAACCCTCTAGGATCCGATGTCCCAGTCAGCCAAGCTGTTCTACCAGGCCGGTAGTGAATCTGAGACCCTTCATCGGCGGATCACGCCCACGGCCGACCAATTCACAGCTCAGAAAGATCGTTGGAACGATCTCGCCGACTTTCTCGTTATGCGGCTTACGAAGGACAGCGGCTACTCCATCCGAACATGGCTTCAGGGATCCTACAAGTTTCGTACGCAGATCCGGCCTTGGGTAGTTGGCGCTGAGTTCGACATCGACCTCGGCATTTATTTCGAATGGAAGGGCGAGCCGGAGGATAGCGACTATACACCAGAGCAGCTGAAGGCGTTCGTTCAGAACGCGCTCGTCGACTACCAGGACGACGAGGACAACGAAGCGACCGGTGTCGCCAACCCGAAGGAGCGCTGCTGCCGGATCGCCTTCGCGCCGGACTTCCACATCGACATACCTTGCTACCATCTAGACAGCGTACGCGATGCCCGCAAGCTTGCAACGGAGACGATGGGCTGGGAGGTGAGTGATCCGAAGCAGATCTACGAATGGTTCAAGACCTGTCAGGATGATGTGCCGCGCAAGAAACTGCGCCGACTGATCCGCTATCTCAAGATGTGGGCGGCACTGCGGATTGAAGAGCCCAAACGTCCATCATCTATACTTCTGACCGTTCTGGCAGCAGAATCGTTCGACAACCTCGATCTGGACGCGGTCGTGGATGACGACGATATACTTGAAAAGGCAGCTACGCTGATCGCCGATCGCCTGGAGAGTGACCCTACCGTTCTGAACCCTGTGAACTCCCACGAGGACGTGAACAGGTTGGAAATGGAGGCCGTCACTATGCTGGTCGTGAAGCTGCGAGATCTAGCCACGCTCGGCGAGCGGGCGCGTCTCGCTGCCGACATATCCGCGGCGGCCGAGATCTGGAGCGAGGCCTTCGACCAGTTCTTCCCAATGCCGGAAGATACAGAGGAGGGTACGCAGGCCCTAGCGAAGAGCCAGGCAATCGCCGTCTACGCATATACCCCTGACATCATTGTTACGGCGATGCCGCGTGCCAATCACAACGTCATGCCGATCCAGGGCATCAATGAGATCCGGCCTGTGCCCAAGGACTGCGACATTACTTTCACCATTGCGAGACCGGACATGCTACCCGCTGGATGCACGCTGAAGTGGACAGTACGTAACCATGGTCGGGAAGCTGCGATAGAGAACGACATGGGCCATGTCGCAGGGTCCGGAACTTCGGTCGAACGTCACACCGCTTACAATGGCGATCACGCAATGGATCTGACGGTCTTTCTTGGCGGACGCCCAGTAGGGCGGCGCCGAGTCACTGTGACGGTTCGTGGCCCTGCCATACCGCCGCGAAACCCGCCAAGACGCAGATATGGTCGCTGATTCCCGAATGCCTTCAGCAGAAGTAAAAATGGACGCGGTTTCAACGAGGCTTTTGGACTCGCGGATTTTGTTGGAAGTAGTTACCTCGCGCTTCTCTGCCTAAGCCACGAGAACGTCACCGCTTCAAACTAACAAATACGCGATTGCGACCGCCATTTTTAGCTTCATAAAGGGCAGCGTCAGCGCGCTTTACCAGCTGGACAACGGTGTCAACTCGATCGAGTACCGAAGAAACGCCGATGCTGACGGTAACTTCAATTGTCTTAGACTCTTGGCCGACTACAAACGGCACTTGGGCAATTCTCGCACGAACGCTTTCTGCCACCATAGCGGCTGTCGTGCTGTCTGTATCGGGCATCACTACAACGAATTCGTCGCCACCGTAAACGCATGCAAGGTCAATGGTGCGCACGCGCTGTCGTAGCCGATGCGCGCACTCGCGCAGCACGTCGCCACCGGCATCGTGGCCATAGGTGTCGTTGACCGTCTTTAGGAGGTCGATATCCGTGATCATCACGGAAAGAGGGCGGCGGCGCGCCACGGCCCGGTCGAACAGCGTCTCCAGATGACTGTCGAGATAGCGGCGGTTGTGCAGGCCCGTCAGCGGGTCGGTCACCGCCATCTCGATCGTCTGGGTCACCGACGAGCGCAGATGGTCGTTATAGCGCTTGCGCTTCACCTGGGTTCGCAGCCGCGCCACCAGCTCCTGCGGATCGATCGGGCGCGTGAGGTAGTCGTTGATGCCGAGATCGAGGCCGCGGATGATGCGCTCCTCCTCCCCCTGGTCGGCCAGAAGCACGATCGGAATGAAGCGCGTATGGTCGAATGAGCGTAGCTGCGAACACAGCCGCAGCGGGTCGTAATCGGCGAAACGCGATGACACGATCACGCATTCATAGGGCTTCTCGGCAGCCTCGAAGAAGGCGGCCTGCGGATCGGCCATCACCGTGAGGTCGACGCTGCCACGCAGCATTTTAGCAATACGGTCGGAGGAAGCGGTGTTCTCGTCCACGAGCAGGACCAATGCCCGCTCGTCCGTCGACACCGCGCCCCGCGCCAGCAATTCCTCGATGCCGATATTGCGCGTCGTGGAGGCGCGCAGGCGCAGCTCGTCGGTGAGCATCTTGAGCCGCACCAGGCTCTTCACCCGCGTCATCAGTTGCAGGTCGTTGACCGGCTTGGTCAGGAAGTCGTCGGCGCCGGCCTCAAGCCCGCGAACGCGATCGGTGACCTGCTCCAGCGCCGTCACCATCACCACCGGAATATGCGAGCTGTTACGGTTCGACTTCAGTCGGCGGCAGATCTCGAAACCATCCATGCCCGGCATCATGACGTCGAGCAGCACGACATCCACCTTGCCGTTCTCGCAGGTCTCCAGCGCGTCCTGCCCATTGGTGGCGGTCAGCACGTCGAAATATTCGGCCAGCAGCCGCGCTTCGAGCAGCTTCACATTAGCAGGGCTTTTGTCGACGACGAGGATGCGAGCTGTCATAGTGCGCTGAAAGTAGTGACTTGACTCGTTTATAGGAGGTAAGGAGGAGTAGCCGAAAGCTCTTTCTTGCTGGTCAGGATATAATATCTCTCGCACTTACGTGGATGTGATAATGTATTTTTTATTTCTTACATTGCTATCTCTAGCATCATTGGCAGGCACCACGCAGGCTCAAAGCACTCCGCCTTCCAACGATATGTTTTCGTCCCGCATTTTGATTTCACCCCCGTCTGAGGGTGCAGGGACTGTAACCGTTCCGGTTGAAACCAGAGGGGCAACGTCCGAGCCCGGGGAGCCGCAATATCTTGGCGGGAATCTCTACTCAGCAAGCGTATGGTATTCTTTCAAACCGCAAACTTCGGGGCAAATTCGAGTTCAGGTTCAATCATTTGATGCAATTTTAGCGGTTTTTGAAGGCGAGAGAATCGATGCATTGAAGCAAGTGTCAGAAACATCCACGCGATCAGTATCTACACACCAGCGTAGTGTGTTCTTGGATTTCAATGGGCTGTCTGGAACAGAGTATCAAATTTCCATCGTTTACAAGAATTCCGGAGTATCTAGATCAGGAAATTTGTCAATAATGGGAGGTGGATACACAAATTATCCGCGCCTTGTTTCGGCTATTACGCCTAGCGCACGCACAGCTCCAGCATACGAGCCCACAACAGGCATGAATTACACCACGGCATTTGCAACTATTATAAATGCCGGAAACGTGATAGCTAAGGGTTGCTCGATTTCAACGCCAAGCGGATTGCTTTATCCGGTGGAGGAGACGTCTCTCGTATTCTTTGCAGAAAGAATTATGCCAGATCTGAATCTCGGACAGACAAACGAGAATTTTGATCTTGAACCAGGAGAGTCAAAATTCTTTTTAGTTCTTTTAAAGAATATTCACAGCGGGCGAAACTTCCCCGTCTTTACATGCTCAAATTCATTGCCGGCGCCTCAATACGAGGCAGTAAATTCTTTTGATTTCACCTATGTAAATGGTCTGTCCGTCGACATTATTGCTTCAGCCGTTACTCCTAGTCGCGATGGTATGTTGACCATTCCACTCCAGGGTGGAAATGTCTTTGCGCTAGCCGGATTAAATCTCGGCGCAAGTGCGCCAGTTTCCGTCTTTGTTAGGAGGACAGCAGCAGCAAAAGGAATCTTGAATCTGTCGATATGTCAAACAAATAGCAGCGGTGATTGTATTATGCCGCCGGTTGGAGATGGACTGACTATTCAGGCTGATTCGAATCAGATAATTACACTTGCTGGATTCGCTCAGATGGGGGCGGAGCCTGTTTCATATGACCCTGCTAACAACAGGATCGTGGTAGACTTCATATCTGGCGGGCTCGTTGCTGGATCAGCTAGTATCGCATATCAAGTAGGACCTTGATCATCCGTTTAACTATACGGCTACCGCTAGCAAGACTGCGGCCACCGCCAGCGCCACAATCGCCTTCCACCCCGCATTCGGATCGCCCCTCCGCCGCTCCACGCTTGGCGCCGGCGTGAAATCAGGCAGGAACTGGGCATAGTCGCCCGGCTTCCACTCCTCCTCCGACCACGCGATTGCCGGCAAGCCGCGCTCCGCCCGCATCCTGTCGATGAACGATCGATTGGCCTCGCTCGAGGCCTTCGTTGCCGCATACTTCTGCCGCAGCTGCGACTGATCGATGAGCGCCTTGCGCTCCAGCTCCGATATCGGCCCGATCTGCCCGGCGGGCGGATAGATCATCACGCGCTCTACCGGCGACGGCGTGCCGTCAGCGGACAGGACCGACACCAGGGCCTCGCCGATGGCCATGCTGGTAATCGCCGCACGCGCATTGACCTGCGGGTTTGGTCGGAAGGCATCCGCCGCAGCACGGACGCGCGCCTGGTCGCGGACAGTGAAAGCGCGCAGGGCGTGCTGAATCCTCGTGCCAAGCTGAGCCAGGACAGTTTCCGGCACGTCCTGCGGGGTCTGTGTGACGAAGAACACACCGACGCCCTTGGAGCGCACGAGCCGGACCAGCCGTTCGATCTGCTGGAGCAGAGGCTTGGGGGCATCGCGGAAAAGCAAATGCGCCTCGTCAAAGAAAAACACCAGCTTGGGCTTGTCCAGGTCGCCGGCCTCCGGCAGGGCGCGGAAAAGCTCGGTGAGCAGCCACAGCAGGAATGTGGCGTAGAGCTTGGGCGCTTCCATCAGGTCGTCGGCATGCAGCAGATTGACGACGCCGCGGCCGTCCTCGGTGCGGATGAAATCCTGCACATTGAACGCCGGTTCGCCGAAAAGATGGTGCCCGCCCTGGGCTTCCAGCGCCAGGATATTGCGCTGGATTGCGGCGATGGACGACGCGGTGATATTGCCGTAGCGCTTGCAAACTTCCTCGCGAAATTCCATCATGTCATTGAGCGCCCAGCGAAGATCGTCGAGTGTCAACAGGAAGTCCTGTTCGTCGCGAGCTTTGCGGAAGGCGATCGCCAGCGTTCCATATTGAGTTTCGTTCAGCCGCAGCATGCTTGCCAGGAGCTCAGGGCCTAGCGCGTGAACGCTGGTGCGGATCGGCAGGCCGTGCACGCCGAAAATATCCCAAAAGCAAGCCGGGCAGCTATCCGGCGTCCACGGGGACAAGAGCGATTCGGCGCGGGATGCCGCCTTGCCTTGCGGGTCGCCTTTTGCGGCGATGCCTGACAGGTCGCCTTTCACGTCGGCGGCGAACACGGGCACGCCGGCGCGGCTGAATTCCTCGGCGAGGCGCTGCAGCGTGACGGTTTTGCCGGTGCCTGTGGCGCCGGTCACCAGCCCGTGGCGATTGCCGAGGGCCAGCGGTAGGGAAATATCCCTGCCGTCGACGGTGCGGCCTATTGCGATGGCGGTGTTCATTCGCCCGTCCTCGCGACCACATTCTGCAAGGCAACGGGGAGTTGGGAGTAATAGAATTTCATTTTCTCGCTATCGTGCCTGGCATAGCCGGCATGATTGCCTTTCTCAGAACAGAATAAGTGATAGTGAGAGCGTGGCTCACCGCAGCCGAACTTCCATCCGTCGGCTCCGCGCGACCACTCGAGATCGGCTTTGTAGCCCTCGACCCGGACAACGTGGCCCGTGCACCGCTTGCCGCTGGCGTAAGTGAAGGGGCACGGAACGCGATCGGCGATCGCACGATATTCACGCGCCGCCGCCTGGAATTCCTCCAGCGACACCTCGCGGCCGGTCGGGTTCTCGTGTTGTGACAGGGAAAACTTGTCCCCGTCGGTGACGTGGAAATCCTCGCCAAAACGCTCGACCATGAAAGCGAGCTCGGACATTTCGGAAGGATTGGCGACGTGATGTGTGGTCATTTCATTTCACCTTTTCAATTTGCTGCTGGATTGGGAGTCAGCTCGTCGGACAAGTGGCCGGTGAACACGGCCAGCACGGCGAACGATTCCGGGGTCGGAGTGCTGAACGGCTCCGCATAATCCGCGCTGGCGAGGTGCTGCGCGGTGTGGAAAGCGCCTTCCGGCGTCGTGGCTTCGACGTGGTAGAGCGCCGACCAGTCGAAGGGGGACGGCGCGCTGGCGCGCACCGCGGATGGTTTCAGGAGGAGGAGGCTGTAAGCGGTCATGGTGCGAACCCCACGGCCATCGCCCCAATTCCGGCGATGATGACCAGCACAGCGGCGAATTCGGCGGTGACGGCCAGGGCCTCGAGAAGGACAGCGCGGAAGGTCATGGCCATGGGCGACCCAGGCGGGTCGTGCATTGACCGGCGCTGCGGTTGACCTTGCCGCTCCAACGCACAGGGAACCGCGTACAAGCCAGCCATTCGTCATCGGACATCCCGAGCCGGTTCGGAAATGTGGCCAGAGCCCATGCGCGATCGGCAGCATTGAGGTCGGAGCCCATTCTAATCCTGCGGGCTTTCAAGCTCTTGGCGGTCATCTACCCGCCTCCAGCTTCGCGCCGCGCTGCTGAAAATGAATTTCGGCTTCCGGTGCGACCTCATGCACCATGGCGATGGCGGCGGAAGGCGAGGGCGCTTCGATGTAGGCACAAAGCTCGCCATCGGCGGGATAGACCGCAAATACGTGGCTGTGGCCCCAATATGCGCCGCCGCGATCATAGAAGCCGTCCCCGCCGCAATGCTGGATATAGAGCGGCCGCTCGCACCAATCGGCGAGCTGGTCGAAGTTGTCGCCGTGGCGGCCCATGGGTGCGCCGTATTTCGCGTTGACGCGAATGAACGGATCGAAGGTCATCGACTCAACCCTCCGCCGTGAAGCAGGAAGCGGTGTCCGCGCACACAAACACATAGCCGGCGCCAGGAAGCCCGCCGCCATGCCATTCGCCGCCCCATCCGAGCTTCTCGACCAGCGCGCGAGCAGCAGCGGTGTGGTTGCGTTCGATACCGTGAGCGTGGTTCCAGGGCACGGAAACGGAACCCGCATCGGCGCGGGCTGTCACGCGAGCGCCGCGGGTGTTGGTGGGGCTGTGGAATTTTGTGGTGATGGCCTGTCGCATGGGGAAATCCTTTCGGACATGGCTTCGCCGGTCGCGCGGATACGCGTTGTCGACGATGGGAGTGAGGGAGGCACCGCCCGGCGCCCGTTTCGCATGATCGCGGGTCGGGCCGGTTTGCTTTCGGACCGGGCGGAACTGGTGAACTTAGCGGCTGGAGACCAGGTGCAAGTTAGCGACCAGCGTGTTGACTTCCGCGCCAATGCCGACGGCCTTGAAGCGCGTGCCGTCTTTCAGCGCGGCAGGCATGGCGTTTGTGGCGCATGCGGCCTGGAGCTTGTCAGACTTCACGAAAGGCGAAGCGCAAACGGCTTCGAAGGACGCGGCCAGAGCCGGCTGCTCGGATGCGAATGCCGGTGCCGTGAGCGCTATGGCGCTGGCGACAACTGCCGAGGAAATGGTAGGTATGAAAGTAGCCACGATCGAACCCCTACGTTCGGTTTCGGTGAGGCCTGGTCGAGAGCTGCAACTCTCTTCCAGGCCGTTTTTTGTCCTCATCTGGACATGTTCAGGATGCCCGAATCTGCGCGTTCAGTCAACAGGAAAATTCATGTAAGTCTTTGTTTTCATGTAGATTTTTGAGAAATATGCCACCTCTCAAAACTCGACAAACGCCCCCCTTACATGCGCCTGGCGCCGTGCATGGCGTGAGCTGCGGGCATGAGCTGGACAAGCTCCGCCAAGGCTATGCCGCCAACCTAGCAAACGCATGCCGCCAGCTCGTCGCATGGGCTGCAGGTGTGCGGGTGCGCGCGGGTGCACCATGTTTACCCGCCGAGTTGTGAGTTTACGCCTGCGCAACTATCTTGGCGCACCATACATGCGCGCGCACCTTCGCGCCCTGGCCAGCGCCGCACCCGATGCCCGCGCCGCCGCCCCATCCACCATACATCTTAGGGACCGTACGAAGACGGGGGCACCCGCGATGCGCGGCATCGCGGATAATCGCTCGGATTTCTTTTCCCTGAGGGGGATCACCACCATTTCTGCGCGAATGCCCGCGGCAGCAAGGGCGAAATGCCTACATCGCGGCGCTATCCGCAGGAGGGCCGCGGCAATGCCGGCAATTGGTGGACGCCGTCCGGCCCTAGGTGCAGATCGCGCATCCGCGGCGCCTCGCTTCCGCGAGTAGAGCTTTGGCGCCGAGCTAAGCTGACTGCCGTTTCGCAAAATCGACCTGTCCTCACGCAGCACAAATTCGGAGCTGCTGCAGGAGAGCCGGCACCTCACCCGCCCCCTTGGCCTTGACGATAGGTGCGGAGACTTTCTCCCCACCGCACCACCCCCCGCACCCTATAAGGAGGGTGCGGCGGAGCGGGTAGACGGTGTGATTCCGCACCCCTTCCGCACTTATGGTGCGGAAGGTGCGGAAGCCCCTTGGCCCACGACGACGTAAGCGATTTCACGCCCATCACGCGGGCTGTGTCGCTTCTCCACGATGAGATCACCGCTGGTCTTCCACGCTCTCAGGAGATTTTTGCACTGCGCCCAAGCCTGCGCCTGCGTGCCGTCCCGGTCTTTCCGCTTGACGGGTCCAGGGTCGATATCGAGCACTTCTGCAATTGCAAAGCCCACCCAATCCGGCGATTGATCGCTGTCTCGCCACTCACCCGCTGCAACCCGCTCCTTCACGCGATCGAGCGTGTCGTCTGGCAACCCATCGGTGGGGATCGGCCACTCCCACGCTTCGACGACGCCGACGCTGTCGCCATGCGGATATTCCGACGTGCCATTGCCAAGGTTCACCGAGACCAAGCGCCGCCAGCGTGCATGTTCGGCCGGCGGCGCCATGTTGGCCTTGCCGTTCTCGACCCGATAAAACCCGCGATGGCTGAGCAGTCCACCTTTCCGTGCCTCATCCTCCGTCATCGGAACCAGAAACCGGCCCGACCGCACAGCGTCGATCAGCGCGCCGCCACCGCGTGCCTGGGCGATGCCTATTAGATCGGATTGGCCGGGGAGGCGCGCCTGTTTGGTCGAGTGGTGCACAAGTTCGATTGCGCAATTCGCCTCCCGGGCAATCGACCTCCACGCTCCCACGACGGCGTTAATCGCAGCGTTGTCGTTCTCGGACACGAGGTGGGTGTTGACGAACGGGTCCACGATCAGGACGTCGATGCGTTCCTCAATCAAAAATTGCGTCAGCGCCTTTGCCAATGATTTCGCAAGGCCGACACCATTTCCGCCATCTTTGGCCAGCACCAGCGGCAGCGTGTCGCGATCGGCGACCAGCAGGTTTCCGTCGAACTCGTCTTTTTCAATGTCGTAGTGGGCGCACGCAGCGACCAAGCGGCGTTCGGTTTCTTCGCTGGGATCCTCGCCGGACCAATATAGAACCTTCAATCGCCGCGGCGGCCGTGTTCCGAGCAATGGGCGCCCCGTCGACATTGCCAGCGCCTCAACCAGCTTTTCACTCGATTTGCCGAGGCCGCCCGGCGACACCGTGGTGGAAACGTATCCTCGAATATAATGACGGTCGAAGAGCCACTGTCTGGGTGGAATACTCGACGGCGTGCGAAGCTGGAACGCGGTAACCGACAATTTCAATTTCGCCAGGTGGCCATCGACGTTCGAGCCTTCGGCCTTCGGCGTGGGGTCGGCGGGGGTTGCATCGGGGGTATCCGGCAAATCCTCCACATCGATATCGACCATGCCGAATTCATCGGAAGCGGAGGGCCACCCCGCAGCGCGCGCTAAGCCAAAGAGCGTCTCGCCGTCGGAATGATTAACAGACTTTATCCCGCTCCAAGTCGTATCGGTTGTTTCCGCGTCGTATTTTTCTGATTGCGCAGACCATTCATGGAACAGCGCGCATCCCTCGCTCAGGTCTGGCCCTACCGCCGCCCACAACGCATAGGCAATTTGTATCCAGCTGCGATAATCTGCATCCGCATTGGGTATATGGCGAATAGCGCTTGCCACCACATCCATCGATCGCGTGGCGCGGATGAGCTTCTTCTCCAGCCTTGTCGGTGGTATGGGTGCAGAGAATACCGCCTGCAAATCAATCACACTATGGCACGGGCCGCCGTCTGAGATCACCATCGCCATGCGCGGCTGCCGGCCGGGATGCTTCTTGAGCTTCGACTTCGTCGGGATGTTGACCGTGAATGGCAGGCGCATGATGCGGTCGATATTCTTGACCGCTGGGTCGCCGCCGATCGCCGCGCAGACCCCATCGTTCAGGGCCTCAATCTGCTGCGTGTCGCCGTCGCTTACCGGTACTTTCTCGGCCAAGCGCCAAAACACCTGAATCCCGCCACCGCTATCCGTGATAATCGATGGGGGGACCGGTAGACTCTGGACCAAGGCCAATGCCTTGTCGCGCTGCACGGCCATGTCCCCGCCGGCATCCGGGTCGATATCGCCGTGGACGACGCGTACCGCTGCGATATCTGACTTCGCCAGCTTCTTGTGCGGCGCGCCTTCTTTCGGCTCGTTGTCGCTGTAATAGAGGTTGGCGACACCGTTGTGCTGCTCTACGAAGGCCTCCATGCCGGCGCGATCGCCGGGCTCGAAGGTCCGACCGGTGATCGGCCCGTCGGGCTCGATCGCGACGATATTATGCCGGCCGGTCGGGTCGAGCTTCAGCAGAAAGTCGACGGCGCAGATATTATCGAGTTCGGTGGGGGCGGGCTTCATTTCAGCAACCCCCGCATCGGCACGACCGAGTAAGGCTCGCCGCCGTCGAGAACCATCACGTCGCAATCTGGCGGCCGGTGACGGTTGATCCAGTTCAGTGTCTCCCGCAGCAGCCGGCCGGTTGTTGCGATCAGGACAAACCGTCGGCCATGGGTGAGCGCCCGGGCTATCGCCGGCCGGTCGAAGTCTGTCGAGCCGAGGGGCCGCTCCTCGCGCCCCTTTCTCGAGTCGAAGATGCGAATGACGATCTGGTCGGCAAGTTTTAACGCCTGAGCGAACTCAAACAGGCGCTCATTTGACAAGCGTTTGCTAATGTCGGCGAAAACCACCGACAGAACAGACGGCACCGTGCGGCGAATCCGATATCCGTCGCGATCGAAGCGCAAAAACAGCCCCTTCTGTGGCGTAATTGCTTGATTTCCCACATCAATAGTGGTAGGCAAATTTCCGGTATCCAAAATTTTCCCGCATGGAATATTGGCCCGAACCGCTGGCAGGCGGCGGGCCATTTTCGTTTCTCGAGATGGGAGAGGGGCTTAGGCTGCGGCCTGCGCGACGCCTTGGCGTGAACGCAGCCAGTCAACGAGCTGTCGCTCTGCAAAGACTATGCGGCCGCCTATCCGGATCTCGGGCGCAAAATCGCCTTCACGCCGGGCAAAGTAGATTGTGGTGCGCGAAACGCCGAGGTACTCGCAGACCTCTTGAACCGAGAGCAGCTTTCCGAATTCGTCCATGTCTTCATCCTTTCCGTTTAACGACGTGCTGGAAAGATAAAGGCGGTACGAATGCGACCTCTATGGCGGAAACCTCGGAATAAATCAGATCATCTTGAGTGAACGAAACCAGGCGTCCAGGCGCTCCCATGCCGCCGAAGTAGCATCTATTTCCTCGCCATTGCGCCCAGCATGAGCGACGCGATTCATTTCGGCCACACGATGTTGCGCGTGGTGTAGGCACTTCGGCAATAGGCGGCGAAATCGACGGTCATCTGGTCCACCGCCGGTTCGCGGATCTGACCATAGGGCCGCATTATCCAAAGCAAGTTGCTGCCTAGAACGCGGTTCGTTTGTCATCAGGAACCAGAACATCCGTTCGATGCAGATCGAATCCTCGGCACGCGGCGGTGCGCCTTCTGGACGGCGCCATTTGCCGGTTATCTCGGTTCGCGAATACGTGCCCGGCGCGATTTCTTGCACGCCGCTTCGATCCAGAGTGTCTGCCGCGGCTGTCAGGCGAGTTGGGAGATCGTCGACATGATATCTGCCGCCTTCATCGTCCGACCAATAGTCGACCCGAACTGGCTGTCCAGCAGCTTCACATGCTTCGACCCGTTCGACCAGCCAAGGGTCGCGAGTGGCGATCCAGGCGCAAGCAGCACCGCGGCCCATAGGGATCTTAGGGCGTCCACGGCCGGCCACTAGACGTGTTCTCCTTCAGGAATGAGGGGAACGATGGCACCCCTGGCCATGTCCTCGAGCCCGCTCGTGATCCATTTCGAATAGTGCCGTTCGATCATGATGACTGACGTGTCATGCAGGGCTGCCACCAGCCGGATCGGTAGGTTCGCCCGTATGCCCTTCACGATCGATGAATGACGCAGCGCATACGGGATGACGGCCGGCAACTCTGCTTTATCGCGAATCTCTGCCCATGGCCGGGTCAGCTCGCTCGACGCCTGCCATGGCCCTCGTCGATTGCGCTCCCAAATCCCGACGCTACCTGCGACCTGCACGCTTCGCCACCGCTCCAACAGATACGCGTCCGCTGGCCGATTGTCGGCCGCCGGCTTCAGCATATTGAGAACGTCATCGCCGAGCGGTACGGCGATAGACCCAGCTTTCCCCTTTCCCTTGCGGCTCGCCGGTACCAAGATACGCCGCTCGCCCAACTGCAAGTCACTGACTCGCGCCCGGACAAGTTGCGAGAAGCGCGCACCGGTGGCTGCCAGGACGAGCACCAGCCGGAAAAGGTCGCCATTCCACCCCTGCTCATCGTCCACCTCTTTCGCAGCGGCGACGAGGCGGGCGATATCCTTATCCGCAAGGATCTGGTTTTCCCGCGCAACGGAGTTGTCCGCCGCGTCGTCTGAAATAGCGCGGAGACCGTGCTTGATGATGCTTGGAAGGTTTGCGGGCAATCGATCACGATCGGTTTTAGCGGCCTCGTTCAAAGCCGCCTTCAGATCGTTGAACAGTCGCTGTTTTGAGGTCGGTTTCAGATCCTCGGGCAACCCTTCCCGCCAAGTCGATAGACTGCGCTCCGTCAATTTATGGAGCGGCAAGCCGGCGAGCTCCGTGGCTTGAATTTCTGGTTGGCGCCCTCGTGCCGGTTGCCCAAGAACATACCGGCGAAGGCGTCGCCCTGCATCTGATCGGACCGGCCGGCCCGCACGCTTGCTGTGCCTGCCATCTCGCATGCGGATGTATGCCTCTACTGCGCTCGCCACAGTCGAAACCGGACCCGATGCCGTGATCGCCGCTTCGCTCCGTGCCTCAGCAATTTTAACGCGTGCGAGTTTCTCGGCCTCGTCGAACGTCAATGCGCCCGGCGTCGATCGGTCGTTCATATCGTTCGCGATGCCAATGGGTGCCTGACGATAATTGGCGCCGCCGAAATGATTACGCCAACGCACCAGCCAGACGCTCCGCTTCCCGCGGCGATACCCCAGGTGGCAATCGGCATCCAGCCGGCGCCAATGCACACCTTCTGCGAGCGATTTGCGCGCATTGGCGGTTGTAATTTTCCCTTCCGAAAGCCTCTTCGCCATGCACCGATCCGAATTTTCGTCGAATATCCGTCGAATATACCTACCTGTACACGCTAGAACGCGAGCAACTTGAAATCAACTAAGTTATTGAGGTTAAAGGGATTAACTTAACGTCGCTAAACAAGCCTGAACGTGAAAGCGAGCCCTCTCACGGCGCAAACAGGGGTTCGATTCCCCTTGGGCGTACCACCTTCCCTCACGATTCATCATTATCGCAGTTCATGCGCCGGTTGTCCGGTCTGGCTTGCAGCCATTTCGGATCAATCACCGGTGGTACGCTCCGGGATTGCTGAAAAATTGGGCAGACAAGATGTCGTCTAAATTTTAGGCGACTGGCTCTATCTGCTTAATTGCAAGGCGGTTTCAGGCGGGTGCTTGTGGCTATGAAATGGCTATCATGCTGAAATAGAACGCAAATCCGGCTTCCGGAAAAACTGGCACGCCCCTTGCTCCTTCTTTCGTGATGCTCAAACACGAAAGGGGAAGCGTAAATGAGTGAGTTCTTACGTGCTGCCGGTCGCTTGACGGGTGCAGCAGTGTTCGCCGCCACGCTGGCGTTCCAGGGTCACGCCTTCGCACAGGAAGAGCCGATCAAGATCGGCATCCTGCACTCGCTGTCGGGCACGATGGCGATCTCCGAGACGACGCTGAAGGACGCCATGTTGATGCTCATCGAAGAGCAGAACAAGAAGGGCGGCGTGCTTGGCAGGCAATTGGAGGCGGTGGTGGTGGATCCCGCTTCCGACTGGCCGCTTTTCGCCGAAAAGGCCCGCGACCTGATCGCCAAGGAGAAGGTGGCGGCGGTGTTCGGCTGCTGGACCTCGGTGTCGCGCAAGTCGGTGCTGCCGGTTTTCGCCGAGCTGAACAATCTCCTGTTCTACCCGGTCCAGTATGAAGGCGAGGAAAGCCAGCGCAACGTCTTTTATACGGGTGCCGCGCCCAACCAGCAGGCCATTCCCGCTGTCGACTATCTGATGAGCGAGGAAGGCGGCGCGGTGGAGCGCTGGGTGCTGGCGGGCACCGACTATGTCTATCCGCAGACGACCAACAAGATCCTTCAGGCCTATCTGGAATCGAAGGGCGTGGCGAGCGGCGACATCATGGTCAACTACACGCCCTTCGGCCATTCCGACTGGCAGACCATCGTCTCCGATATCAAGAAATTCGGCTCCGAGGGCAAGAAGACGGCGGTGGTTTCGACCATCAATGGCGATGCCAACGTGCCCTTCTACAAGGAACTCGCCAATCAGGGCATCAAGGCGGAGGATATTCCGGTCGTCGCCTTCTCGGTTGGTGAAGAGGAACTTGCCGGTCTCGACACGGCGCCGCTGGTCGGCCACCTGACCGCCTGGAACTACTTCCAGTCGGTCGACAATCCGGCCAATGAGGAGTTCATCAAGGCCTGGCAGGCCTTCACCAGCAATGACCAGCGGGTCACCAACGATCCGATGGAAGCCCACTATATCGGCTTCAATATGTGGGTGCAGGCGGTGGAGAAGGCCGGCACCACCGATCCCGACGCGGTGATCGATTCGATCGTCGGCGTCTCGGTGCCGAACCTGTCGGGCGGCTATTCCACCATGATGCCCAACCACCACATCACCAAGCCCGTGCTGATCGGCGAGATCCAGGCCGACGGCCAGATGGAAACGGTGTGGCAGACCTCGGGTCTGGTCGTGGGTGACGAGTGGTCGGACTATCTGCCGGACTCGAAGGACCTGATCGCCGATTGGCGCAAGCCGATGTCCTGCGGCAACTTCAATGTCGCCACCGGCAAGTGCGGCGGACAGACGACGAACTAGCTCACACGGGGCTTCCGGCCGCCCTGCGTGCCGGAAGCCCGTTCTTGGCATCGATCCCGAGCATGAAAGCCCGAACATTGACGGATGACAGGCACGGCAAGACGAGGCGCGGGGCGATCGGGGTATTCCTTGCCCTGCTTGCGCTCGTGGCGATGGCGATCCCGGCGCGCGCCGACGAGGCTGCGCTGCGCGCGGCGCTTGCAAGGTTCGCGGACGCGAAGGGTTTCCCGCAGATCGAGGCGCTGGTGCGTGAAATCGGCGCAATGGGCGATCCGGCCGGCGCAGGGGCGCTCGGCGCGCTGGCGGATGGCAATCTCTATCTGCGCAAGACCGACAAGGCGGTGTTCATCGGCGTCGAAGACGGCTCGGATTTTACCCTGTTGGATCCGGTGACGGCGGCTCCCGCCGGCACGGCGGCCAAGTCCGAACTGACGAAGGTGCGGGTCAACAATGCGGTCCGCGGCGCGGTGCGTGAAGCGTCCGGTGCGCTGACTCTGGGCGGCGAGGACCCGGCGGCGCGCATGGCCGCCGCCGAGGCGATGTTCCGCCGGCCGGATGCCGGCGCGATTCCGGCGCTGGACACGGCGATCGGCAGGGAAACGGACGCCGCGGTCAAGGCGCGCCTCGAACAGGCGCGGGCAGCCGCCGTGCTGGTCTCCGGCCTGCCGGAAGCCGAGAAGAGCGCGGCGATCAGGACCCTTTCGGGCCTCGGCAGCCGCGATGCGCTGAACCTGCTCTCCAGTTTCGAAGCAAATGCGCCCGAACCGCTGAAGGCGCAGGCGCAGGCCGGCATGCGTTCGATCGGCAACATGCTGATGGCCTGGGATGCCACGCAAAATGTCTGGTACGGCCTGTCGCTGGGCTCCGTGCTTCTGCTTGCCGCCATCGGGCTCGCCATCACCTTCGGCGTGATGGGCGTCATCAATATGGCGCATGGCGAGATGGTGATGCTCGGCGCCTATGCCACCTTCGTGGTGCAGCAGGCGGTGCGCGCCTGGGCGCCCGGCCTGTTCGACTGGTCGCTCGCCTTCGCGCTGCCCTGCGCTTTCCTGCTGACCTTCGCGGTCGGTGTGGCCATCGAGCGCGGCGTGATCCGCTTCCTCTATGGCCGTCCGTTGGAGACGCTGCTCGCCACATGGGGCGTGTCGCTCATCCTGCAGCAGGCGGTGCGCACGATCTTCGGGCCGACCAACCGTGAAGTCGCCAACCCCTCCTGGATGTCCGGCGGCTTCGAGATCGGCCAACTGGCGCTCACCTGGAACCGGCTCTGGATCGTGCTCTTCGCGCTCGCCGTTTTCGCCATGCTGCTGTTCATTTCCAACCGTACGGCCTGGGGTCTTCAGATGCGCGCGGTGACGCAGAACCGCCGCATGGCGTCCTCGATGGGCATCCGCACGCCATGGGTCGATGCCTTCACTTTCGGGCTCGGCTCGGGCGTGGCGGGCATTGCGGGCGTGGCGCTGAGCCAGATCGGCAATGTCTCGCCCAATCTCGGCCAGAGCTACATCATCGACAGTTTCATGGTCGTGGTGTTCGGTGGCGTCGGCAATCTGTGGGGCACGCTGGTCGGCGCGCTGACGCTGGGCGTGGCCAACAAGTTCCTCGAACCCTATGCGGGGGCGGTGCTCGGCAAGATCATCGTGCTGGTGCTCATCATCCTGTTCATCCAGAGGCGCCCGCGCGGCCTGTTCGCGCTCAGGGGCCGGGCGGTGGAAGCATGATCGTCGGAAAACTCCTCGCCAACGGGCTCGACCGCCGACTGGTGGTTCTCATCGGGCTTCTGGTTGCGGCGGCGGTCCTCGTGCCGATGCTGCATCTGGCCCTGCCTGCCTCGAACCCGCTGCATGTCCCGGCCTATATGGTGGCGCTGCTGGGCAAGTATCTCTGCTATGCGCTGCTGGCGCTCGCGCTCGATCTCGTCTGGGGTTATTGCGGAATCCTCTCGCTCGGCCACGGCGCCTTCTTCGCGCTGGGCGGCTATGCCATGGGCATGTATCTCATGCGCCAGATCGGCGACCGCGGCGTCTATGCCAATCCGCTGCTGCCCGATTTCATGGTGTTCCTGAACTGGAAGGAGTTGCCCTGGTTCTGGCAGGGCTTCGACCAGTTCTGGTTCGCAGCATTGATGGTGGCGCTGGTGCCGGGGCTGCTGGCCTTCGCCTTCGGCTGGCTGGCCTTTCGCAGCCGCGTCACCGGCGTCTATCTCTCGATCATCACCCAGGCGCTGACCTATGCGCTGCTGCTTGCCTTCTTCCGCAACGATATGGGTTTCGGCGGCAATAACGGCCTGACCGATTTCAAGGATATTCTGGGCTTTCCGGTCCAGGCGCCCCAGACGCGCGCGGCCCTGTTCGCGGCGAGCGCGCTCATGCTGGCTCTGTTCGTGGCGATCACCGCCGCGGTGACCGGCTCGCGGCTCGGCAAGCTGATGGTGGCCGTGCGCGATGCCGAGAGCCGGACGCGGTTCATCGGCTGGCGGCCGGAACATATCAAGCTCTTCGCCTTCACCATGTCGGCAGTCATGGCGGGGATCGCCGGTGCGCTCTATGTGCCGCAGGTCGGCATCATCAATCCGAGCGAATTCGCGCCGGCAAATTCGATCGAGGTCGTCATCTGGACGGCGATCGGCGGGCGGGGGACCATTGTCGGGCCGGTGGTCGGGGCATTGCTGGTCAATTGGGCGAAGAGCTGGTTCACCGGCGCATTTCCGGAATTGTGGCTGTTCGCGCTGGGCGGCCTGTTCGTCGCCTGCACGCTGTTCCTGCCCAGGGGCATCGTCGGTACCTGGGACGCATGGCGGGAGAACCGCAGGGTGATCTCGCCGCGGCCGGCGGCGGAAGCAGGTGTCGATCCCGAACCGGCCTCGCCACCCGACAGGCCGGCGCAGCCCCGGTCGATGAGCGGCGCCACGGCGCCGCAGCCGGCGGAGTGAGCCGATGAGCAACACCATCCTCTATCTCGACGGCGTGTCGGTCGCCTTTGACGGGTTCAGGGCGATCAACAACCTGTCGCTGACGCTCGACAAGGGCGAGATGCGGGCGATCATCGGCCCGAACGGGGCCGGCAAGACCACGATGATGGACATCATCACCGGCAAGACCCGGCCCGACAGCGGCGAGGTGTTCTTCGATGGCGAGCACGACCTGACCAAGCTCGACGAAACCGACATCGCCAATCTGGGGATCGGCCGGAAGTTCCAGAAGCCGACCGTCTTCGAGATGCACACGGTGGAAGACAATGTCGCGCTGTCGCTGAAGGGCAAGCGCGGCGTGTTCGCGGCCCTGTTCGACATCCGCACCGGTGCGGAACAGGATCGCATCGACGAGATTCTCAAGGTCATTCGCCTCGATGCGCGCCGCAGCGACAAGGCGGCAAATCTGAGCCACGGCCAGAAGCAGTGGCTGGAGATCGGCATGCTGCTGGCGCAGAGCCCGAAACTGCTTCTGGTCGACGAACCGGTCGCCGGCATGACCGATGCCGAGACCGAAGAGACCGGGCGCCTGCTCAAAGAGATCGCGCAGAACCATTCGGTCATCGTGGTCGAGCACGACATGCATTTCGTGCGCGAACTGGGCGTCAAGGTCACCTGCCTGCACGAAGGATCGGTGCTGGCGGAAGGGACGCTCGACCATGTCTCGTCCGACCAGCGCGTCATCGAGGTCTATCTGGGGAGATGAGAACCATGCTCACCGTTTCGGATGCCGTCCTCCACTATGGCGCGGCGCAGGCGCTGCGGGGTGTCTCGCTCGATGTCGAGCCGGGCAGGATCACCTGCGTGCTCGGCCGCAACGGCGTCGGCAAAACGTCGCTGATGAGAGCCATCGTCGGCCAGCACCGGCTGACGAGCGGCAGCATTGCCTTCGAGGGGAAGGCGCTCGACCGGAGCGCGCCGTATGAGCGCGCCCGGTCGGGCATCGCATTCGTGCCGCAGGGGCGGGAGATCTTCCCGCTGCTGACGGTGCGGGAAAATCTGGAAACCGGCTTCGCGCCGCTGAAGCGTGCCGACCGGCACATTCCCGATCACGTCTTCGAACTGTTTCCGGTGCTGAAGCAGATGCTTTCGCGGCGTGGCGGCGACCTTTCGGGCGGACAGCAGCAGCAGCTCGCCATCGGACGCGCGCTGGTGACCCGCCCGAAGCTTCTCGTGCTGGACGAACCGACCGAGGGCATCCAGCCTTCGATCATCAAGGATATCGGCCGCGCGATCCAGTATCTGCGCGACACGATGAACCTGACGATCCTGCTGGTCGAACAATATCTCGATTTCGCACGCGCGCTTGCGGATCGCGTCGCGGTGATGGATCGTGGGGAGATCGTGTTTTCGGGTGAAGCGGCAGGCCTTGACGAGCCAGATGTACGTCGACACCTCATGCTCTGACCAGAGAAGTGCGCGCCTTCAGCGCGCCGAAGGCCGTTCACGGGTCGCGTTCCGCCTGCGTGCCGGCGCGACGCGCCTTCAGACGCTGTTCCAGGAAGGCTGCGCCAAGATCCGCCTGCCGGCCGCCCTTGCCGGCGTGGCCCCGGAAGCCATTCTCATCAACACCGCCGGCGGCCTGACCGGCGGCGACCGCCTGACGACCGAGGTCGAGCTCGCCCCCGGAACGCGCGCAGTGGTGACGACGCAGGCCTGCGAGCGCGTCTACCGCTCCACCGGGGCAGATGCCGTGGTGACCAACCGCCTACGCCTTAGCGAAGGCGCGCATCTCGCCTGGCTGCCGCAGGAGACGATCCTGTTCGACGGCGGCCAGTTGAAGCGGGTGCTGGAGGCCGACCTTGCCGGCGGTGCCGAACTCGTGGCCGTCGAGGCGATGGTGCTCGGCCGCACCGCGATGGGCGAGACCGTGCGGACCGGCGCGCTGCATGACCGCTGGCGGATCCGCCGCGACGGCAGGCCGATCTTCGCCGACGATCTCCGGCTGGATCGCGAGATCGCCGCGCGGGTCGCCCGGCCGGCGGTGCTGGGCGGCAATGTGGCCATGGCCACCGTGCTCCATGCCGGGCCGGAGCCGGAGTGGCTGCTTGCGCCCGCGCGCGCGATCATCGGCGACGCCGGCGGCGCCAGCGCCTGGGACGGCAAGCTCGTCGCGCGGCTCGTCGCCGAAAACAGCCTGGCGCTGCGGCGGCGGCTCGAAACCCTGCTCCAGCTTCTGCTGGGCGAACATCCGCTGCCCAAAGTCTGGCGCATCTAGGACCGACGACATGAACCTCACCCCCCGCGAGAAAGACAAGCTGCTGATCGCCATGGCCGCCATGGTGGCGCGCCGGCGCCTGGAGCGCGGCGTCAGGCTGAACCATCCGGAGGCGATCGCGCTGATTACCGATTTCGTCGTGGAGGGCGCGCGCGACGGCCGGACGGTCGCCGAGCTGATGGAAGCCGGCGCGCATGTGGTGACGCGCGATCAGGTGATGGAAGGCATTGCCGAGATGATCCACGACGTTCAGGTCGAGGCGACGTTCCCTGACGGGACGAAGCTGGTGACCGTGCATGAACCCATACGCTAGCGGCCCGACATGAAAGGAACGCCCATGAAACATCGCACCGAAATCCTTGTCGCCGCGATTGCCATGACGGCGATGGCGACGCCCGCCTTCGCGCATCTCGATCCGGCGGAGCACGGCTCCTTCGCCGCCGGCTTCTCGCACCCGCTGTTCGGGCTCGACCATATTCTGGCGATGGTCGGCGTCGGCCTGTGGGCGGCACTTCTGGGCGGCCGCGCGACTTGGCGTGTCCCCACCGCCTTCGTCGTCACCATGATGGCCGGCTTCGCCGCCGCCATGGCGAATATCGGGCTGCCCTTCGTGGAGCCGGTGGTCGCCGCCTCGGTCGTCGTGCTCGGCCTGCTGGCGCTTGTCGCCCTGCAGGCGCCGACGCCCGTCGCCATGGCGCTGGTCGGCTTCTTTGCCTTTTTCCACGGTCACGCGCATGGCGGCGAACTGGGCGAGGCTGGCGCATGGTCCTTCATGGCCGGCTTCGCGCTTGCGACGGCGCTCTTGCATGCGGTGGGCGTGGGGATCGGCCTTGGCGGTTCGAGGCTCGTCGGGACCGAAGCCGGCCGCTGGATAACGCGCGGCCTCGGCGGCCTGACGGCGCTCGGCGGCCTGTGGATCGTGGCGGGAGGATGAGCATGATCCCCGGAGAGATCCTGACTGCGGCAGGCGATATCATCCTCAACGAAGGCGCACAGGTGACCACGCTGATCGTCGCCAACACCGGCGACCGGCCGATCCAGGTCGGGTCGCACTACCATTTCTTCGAGACCAACAATGCGCTGGCGTTCGACCGCGCGGCGGCGCGCGGCATGCGGCTGGACATCGCCGCCGGCACCGCCGTCCGTTTCGAACCCGGCCAGCAGCGCGAGGTGCGGCTTGTCCCCCTCGGCGGCGGGCGCGAGGTCTTCGGTTTCCAGCAGAAGGTGATGGGTAAGCTCTGATGCCAGCGACAATCTCCCGCGCCGCCTATGCGCAGCTTTACGGGCCGACCGTCGGCGACCGCGTGCGGCTCGCCGACACCGACCTGTTCATCGAGGTCGAGAAGGATTTCACCATCCATGGCGAGGAGGTGAAGTTCGGCGGCGGCAAGGTCATCCGCGACGGCATGGGCCAGAGCCAAATCGCGCGGGCCGAAGGCGCGGTCGACACCGTCATCACCAATGCGCTGATCGTCGACCATTGGGGCATCGTGAAAGCCGATGTCGGCCTGAAGGACGGTCGCATCGCGGCGATCGGCAAGGCCGGCAATCCGGACACCCAGCCCGGCGTCGACATCGTCATCGGGCCGGGCACGGAGGTGATCGCCGGCGAAGGCAGGATACTCACCGCCGGCGGCATCGACGCGCATATCCACTTCATCTGCCCGCAGCAGATCGAGGAGGCGCTGATGTCGGGCGTCACGACCATGCTCGGCGGCGGCACCGGCCCGGCGCATGGCACGCTCGCCACCACCTGCACGCCGGGGCCATGGCATCTGGCGCGCATGATCCAGTCCTTCGACGCGTTTCCGATCAATCTCGGCCTGTCGGGCAAGGGCAACGCCTCCAAGCCCGCGGCGCTGATCGAGATGATCGAGGGCGGCGCCTGCGCCCTCAAGCTCCACGAGGACTGGGGCACCACGCCGGCGGCCATCGACAACTGCCTCGCGGTCGCGGACGACCACGACATCCAGGTGATGATCCACACCGATACGCTCAACGAGAGCGGCTTCGTGGAGGACACGGTGGCGGCCTTCAAGGGGCGCACCATCCATGCCTTCCACACGGAAGGCGCGGGCGGCGGCCATGCGCCCGATATCATCAAGGTATGCGGGCTCAGGAACGTCATCCCGTCCTCCACCAACCCGACGCGGCCCTATACGAAGAACACCATCGCCGAGCATCTCGACATGCTGATGGTGTGCCACCATCTGTCGCCGTCGATCCCGGAGGACATCGCCTTCGCTGAGAGCCGCATCCGCAAGGAGACGATCGCTGCGGAGGACATCCTGCACGATATCGGCGCCTTCTCGATCATCTCCTCCGACAGCCAGGCCATGGGCCGTGTCGGCGAGGTGCCGATCCGCACATGGCAGACCGCCCACAAGATGAAGGTGCAGCGCGGGCGGCTTCCCGGCGAGACCGGCGACAATGACAATCTGCGGGTGCGCCGCTACATCGCCAAATACACGATCAACCCGGCCATCGCGCAGGGCCTGTCGCAGCAGGTCGGCTCCGTCGAGATCGGCAAGCGCGCGGACCTCGTCCTGTGGAACCCGGCCTTTTTCGGCGTAAAGCCCGATATGGTTCTGGTGGGCGGAATGATCGCCGCCGCGCCCATGGGCGACCCCAACGCCTCGATCCCGACGCCGCAGCCGGTGCATTATCGCCCGATGTTCGGCCATTATGGCCGCGCGCCCGCCATGTCGTCCGTGACCTTCGTCTCGCAGGCGGCGATGGCCCGCGGCCTTCAGCACCGCCTTGGCGTGGCCAAGGAGATGGTCGCGGTGGCGAATACGCGCGGCGGCATTTCCAAGGCCTCGATGATCCTGAATGATGCCACGCCGTTCATGGAGGTCGACCCGGAGACCTATGAGGTGCGCGCCGATGGCGAACTGCTGACCTGCGAACCCGCTTCCGTGCTGCCAATGGCGCAGCGCTATTTCCTGTTCTGAGGCCTGCCATGCTGCGCGCTGTCTCCCACGCCCACACCAGATCGGTTGAGCCTTACGGCACGGTCGTCCTCGATTCCGCCGACCGCCATCTGCGGCGCAAGCTGATCCGGACCGATCAGGGGGAGGAACTGATGGTCGACCTTGCCGAGGCGGTGCTGCTTTCGGATGGCGACATGCTGGTGCTGGAGGATGGTCGCACCGTTGCCATCGTCGCGGCGAATGAGGAGCTTTATGAGGTGAGGCCCGGCGCGGCTGTGCCGCTGCGCTACCTCGCTTGGCATCTCGGCAATCGGCACCTTGCCGCGCAGATCGACGATGACCGCATCCTGATCCGCCGCGACCACGTCATCCGCGACATGCTGATCGGGCTGGGCGCGGCCGTGACCGAGATCGTCGCGCCGTTCCAACCGGTGCACGGCGCCTATCACGGCCACGCGACGCACGATCACGGGCATGACCACCATCATCATGGCTGAGGAACAGAGAAGCCTTCTCAGGTTGCAGGCGTGGCTTTCGCCGGCATTTCCCGTCGGGGCATTTGCCTACAGCCACGGGCTGGAACAGGCCATCTTCGATGGGCTGGTCACGGACAGGACCGCTCTTGTCGACTGGCTTGAAACCTTGCTCGCGCATGGTTCCGTCTGGAACGACGCGGTCCTGCTGGCTGAGGCTTGGCGGCGTGTCATGGCCGGCGAGGATGTCGCGGAGGTCGCCGCGCTTGCGGAGGCCACGGCGGGTACGAAAGAGCGGCATATGGAAACCACCCTTCAGGGTGCGGCCTTCGGCGAGGCGGTGGCGGCATGGGGAGGCGCTGCCGACCAGCAACCCCAGGCGGATCGATGCCCCTATCCCGTTGCCGTCGCGGTTGCCGCGGCGCGCCACGGCATAGCGATCGAGCCGACGCTCGCTGCGTACCTTCACGGCTTCACCGCAAATCTCGTCCAAACCGCCATCCGCCTCGTCCCGCTTGGGCAGCGCGACGGCACGGCGGCGCTGGTCTCGCTGGAGCCGGCGATCCTCGACGTCGCCAAACGCGCCAGCGCCTCCACGCTCGACGATCTCGGCTCCTGCACGATCATGTCCGACATATTGTCGATGCGCCACGAAACCCTCTATTCGCGAGTATTCCGTTCATGACCTCACCCAACGGCCCCCTGCGCGTCGGCATTGGCGGCCCTGTCGGCGCGGGCAAGACCACGCTCACCGAAATGCTCTGCAAGGCAATGCGCGACCGCTATTCCGTCGCAGTGGTCACCAACGACATCTTCACGAAGGAAGACCAGCTCATCCTGAACCGCGTGCAGGCTCTGCCCGAGGAGCGCATCATCGGCGTCGAGACCGGGGGTTGCCCGCATACCGCGATCCGCGAGGACGCATCGATCAATCTGGCGGCAATCGCCGAGATGCGCCGCCGCTTTCCCGATCTGGATGTGGTGTTCATCGAATCCGGCGGCGACAATCTGGCCGCCACCTTCTCGCCCGATCTCGCCGACCTGACCCTCTACGTCATCGATGTCGCCGCCGGCGAGAAGATCCCGCGCAAGGGCGGTCCGGGCATCACGCGCTCGGACCTCCTGATCATCAACAAGATCGATCTCGCGCCCCATGTCGGCGCCGATCTCGACATCATGCGCGCCGACACCGAAGGGCAGCGCGGCGCGCGGCCCTTCGTCCTTACCGACCTGCGCCGCCAGATCGGCGTTGCCGACATCGTGCGGTTCATCGAGGTGCAGGGCGGGTTGTAGCCGTCACGCGCTGGCGGAAAAATCCAGCGCCTGATCGGTATCGCCCTCGCGGATGCGGGAGGGCAGGCCGATCCGGTTCAGCAGCGACAGGAAAGGCTGCGCCGGCAGTTCCTCCACATTGCGCATCCCGCCGGCATCCCATTCGCCGCTGGCGATGAGCATTGCCGCGGCTGCCGCGGGCACGCCCGCAGTGTAGGAAATCCCCTGGCTGCCCACTTCCTCGAAGGCTTCCTTGTGGTCGGCGACGTTGTAGATGAAGACCTCGCGCTTGCGTCCGTCCTTCTCGCCCTTCACCAGGTCGCCGATGCAGGTCTTGCCGGTATAGTCGGGGGCCAGCGACGACGGATCGGGCAGCACAGCCTTCACCAGTTTGAGTGGCACGACTTCGAGCCCCTCGGCGGTCGTCACCGGCTTCTCCGAAAGGAGACCGAGATTGTTCAGCACTGTGAATACGTTGATGTAGTGGTCGCCGAAGCCCATCCAGAAGCGGACATTGGGCACGCCGAGGATCGCCGAAAGCGAATGCACCTCGTCATGGCCGGTGAGATAGGCCTTCTGCTTGCCGACGACGGGAAGGTCCCATTCCTGGCCTACTTCGAACATCCTGTTCGACGTCCACTTGCCTTCCTGCCATGACCAGACCTGCCCGGTGAATTCGCGGAAATTGATCTCGGGGTCGAAATTCGTCGCGAAGTAGCGGCCGTGCGAACCGGCATTGATGTCGATGATGTCGATGGAATCGATGCGGTCGAAATAGACGTCATGGGCGAGCTTCGCATAGGCATTGACCATGCCCGGATCGAAGCCGGCGCCGAGGATGGCGGTCACACCCGCCTTCGCGCATTCCTCGCGGCGCTTCCATTCGTAATTGGCGTACCAGGGCGGCGTCTCGCAGATCTTCGCCGGGTCCTCGTGGATGGCGGTGTCGATATAGGCCGCGCCGGTGGCGATGCAGGCCGACAGGACCGACATGTTGAGGAAGGCCGAGCCCACATTGATGACGATCTGCGCGCCGGTCTTGCGGATGAGCGCGGCCGTTGCCTCGACGTCCAGCGCGTCGAGCGCATGCGCTTCCAGCTTGCCGTTCGTCTTCAGCGCCTTCTTCTCATGAACCGAGGCAATGATGCGCCGGCATTTTTCCTCAGTACGCGAGGCGATATGGATGTCTCCGAGCACGTCATTGTTCTGAGAACATTTATGCGCGACGACCTGCGCCACGCCGCCTGCGCCGATGATGAGGACATTTTTCTTCATTTCGCGGGGATTCTCCTTCTTCCCGGAGGTTGCACCTCGGATTTCATTTGCCTCAGGAGAGGCTCTGTTCGTAGTCCGCGAAGGTGAATTCGCGGACTTTCCTGATCGATCCGTCGCTTTCGCGGATCGCGATCGCCGGCATCTGCACGCCGTTGAACCAGTTCTTCTTGACCATCGTGTAACCGGCGGCGTCCTGGATCGAGATGCGGTCGCCGGCCTTGAGCGGCTCGCGGAAACGGAAGGTGCCGAAGATGTCGCCCGCCAGGCAGGACTTGCCGCAGACCATATATTCGTGATCGCCCTTGTTCGGCTGCACCTTGGCGCTCTCGCGATAGATCAGCAGGTCGAGCATGTGGGCCTCGATGGAGGAATCCACGATGGCGAGGTTCTTGCCGTTGAAGAGCGTGTCGAGCACGGTCAATTCCAGCGTCGTGCTCTGCGTGATCGCGGCTTCGCCAGGCTCGAGATAGACCTGCACGCCGAAGCGCTCCGAAAAGGCCTTCAGCCGGTCGCAGAAGGCATTGAGCGGGTAGCCTTCGCCGGTGAAATGGATGCCGCCGCCGAGGCTCACCCATTCGGCATAGTGCAGAAGCGGGCCGAAGCGCGCCTCGATCTGTTCGAGCATCCGGTCGAACAGGCCGAAATCGGCATTCTCGCAATTATTGTGGATCATGAAGCCGCTGACGCGGTCGAGCACGGCCTCGACCTTGCCGGCATCCCATTCGCCCAGCCGGCTGAAGGGCCGCGCGGGATCGGCCAGATCGAAGCTCGACGAGCTCACGCCCGGATTGAGCCGCAGGCCGCGCGCGATGCCTTCCGCTTTCGCGCCGAAGCGGTTGAGCTGGCCGATCGAATTGAAGATGATCTTGTCGGCATGCGAGATGGCCTCGTCGATCTCGTGATCGGCCCAAGCGACGCTATAGGCATGGGTCTCGCCGCCGAAGCGCTCGCGGCCGAGCCGCACCTCGAACAGCGACGACGATGTGGTGCCGTCCATATAGTCGCGCATGATCTCGAAGGCCGACCATGTCGCGAAGCACTTCAGCGCCAGCAGGGCCTTCGCACCGGACCGTTCGCGCACCTGGGCGATGATCTCCATGTTGCGGAGCAGCTTGTCGCGATCGATCAGATAATAGGGGGTTTGCATCATTGTCGGTCCGATGAATGGCGGGCGGGATCGATCGGCGGATGAACGGTCGGTATCGTCTTACCAGCCGCGTTTGACGATGGAGCGAAATCCGGTCGCCGGCGGCGGCAGTGGGTGGTCCGAGGCCGGACACGCCTTCCGCGGGACTGTCGATCGATTGCGGGAAGGCAGATGGACCTGGCGACCCGGACGCGAAGCCAGGCTTCAGATCGCGTCCGGTTGGGTTCCCGCTTTGATGCGCTGCGGCTCACGCGGGGATGCAAGGTCGGTTATGAACAACATGCCGCGAAACTAGGTATTATCGAAGTCAAGTCAAGGTTGCAGCGGCGTGCCGCGGCGCCGGCGTCCATCATTTCATAGTGACACGGATCGGCCCGCATGCGCCGCGCGAACATTGCCGAGCATCGGCGCTCCCGCATGGCGATGTCCTGCGACGGGAAAGGCCGCTTCGGCGCAGTGTCTGCAAGGACAGGCCCATTGCTTCAAGGCCCGCCCGCGACCAGACCTTCGGGCACTTGCAGAAAGCGAGGGGACTTACTGCGCGGCGGATGTCGTGCCGCCCTTCTTGTCCTGTCGTGGCGCTCCGCTATTTCCCTCATTGTTCAACAGGAATTCAGCGGAGGATCATATGGATCGAAGACTGTTCCTCACCGGCTTGCTCGGCCTGGCCGGAACGGCGGTGGCAACCACCATCATCAGGCCGGAAAGCGCCCAGGCCGGCATCCTCAATCCGGGCAATGGCATTCTCGACGAACTGGAAGCATCCGCGCCCGATCCGATGCCCGATCTGATGGATGTCGATCACCGGCCCGGACATCACCGTCCTCCCGGTCATCGCCGCCCGCGGCGTCATCGGCGCAGGGTCTGGCTGCGCGTCTGCCGTCGCGTCCGCGTGCATGGCCGCTGGCAGCGGCGCTGCTGGCGCGAGCGCGTCTGGATCTGGGTGTGATCCCCATGACAGCCTGCGGGCAGGAAGCCGCCCGCGCCGGCAGGAGTCGCTATTTCAGCAAACGCGCGCCTTCCGGCGTCGGATAGCGGTCGGCGTTCAGCAGGAAGGACACCGTGGTGTAATAGCCGACGGTAGCGATCAGGTCGACCGCGCCGCTTTCGCCGAAGGCGCGGACGACCGCGTCGAAGGCAGCATCGGTCACAGACCCGGTTTCCAGGAGCCCGTGGCAGAAGTCATAGGCGGCCTCTTCCTCCGCGCTCATCCGCTCCGGCCGGCGCTGCGCCTCGATGGCGTCGCAGATCACCGCATCGAGGCCGAGATCCAAGGCGTGGAGGCGATGGACATGCCATTCGAACTGGGCTTTCCAGCGGCGTGCGACGAGCAGGATGGCGAGCTCGCGGATCGCGGTCGGAATGCGTGTATTGAAGCGCACGGCCGCGCCCAGGGCCTGCATCGGGTCCGCCATTTCGGGGCTGTGCAGCATGGCGCTGAAGGGGCCGTCGAGTGATTTGCGCGGTCCCGCCAGGATCGCTTCGGCCACGGCCCGCTGCGCGGCGTCCATATCCTCAAGCCGCAACCGCGTGAAGCGGGGTGTCTCGTCCTGTCCCTGCATCCTGTCCTCCCTCGTCGCGCGCAGGCTAGAGCTTGCATTCGCCGAAGGGCAAGGCCAATTACATATTCCATGATCGCAGTCGCCATTTCTCCCATGCCGGGCGCGTCCGCCCGCACCCGCCCATGACGGTGCCGCCGCCGCGCGCGGCACGTGCCTCGACCTTCCATGCCCATGCCGAGGCCAGCGCTGCCGGCCGCGAGGAATGGATCGCACGCAACGCGGCCTATTACGAAGACGACGTCCGCTACATGCGGTTCATCATCCCGCCCGGCCGGCGCGTGCTCGACCTCGGCTGCGGCACCGGCCGCCTTCTGGCCTCGCTCGAACCCTCGCACGGGGTCGGCGTCGATTTTTCGGCGCGCATGCTGGAGGAGGGGCGGCGGCGCCATCCGCAGCTCGCCTTCGTCGAGGGCGATATCGAGCAGGAAAGCACGTTCGACGATATTGAAGGGCCGTTCGATTTCGTCATCCTCTCCGACACGATCGGCATGCTCGACGATATCGAGACGGTGCTGAAGCGGCTGCACCGCTTCTTCCATGACGAGACGCGGTTGGTCATCAGCCACTATTCGCCGCTGTGGAACCCGGCGCTGCATCTGGCCGGCAGGCTGGGGCTTCGCCAGAAGCAGCCGGAGCAGAACCTGATCTCGGGCACCGATTTCGCCAACCTGCTCAAGCTGGCCGATTTCGAGCCTATCCGCGTGGAATGGCGCCAGCTGGTGCCATTCTCGCTGTTGGGCGTCGGGCGTTTCATCAATCGCTATATCGCGCCGCTGCCGCTGCTGCGGGCGCTGTGCCTGCGCAGCTATGTCGTCGCGCGCTCGCTGCGCGTCGCGCCGGCGCCGGCCGAGACGGTCACCGTGCTGGTGCCCTGCCGCAACGAGCGCGGCAATATCGAGCGCGCGGTGCTCGAAATGCCGCGCTTCGGCGCGCATCAGGAAATCCTCTTCGTGGAAGGCAATTCCTCGGACGGCACCTTTGAAGAGTGCCTGCGCGTGCAGGAAGCCTATCGCGGCCAGTGGGACATCAAGGTGATGAAGCAGCCCGGCAAGGGCAAGGGCGACGCCGTGCGCGCCGGCTTCGCCGCGGCGAGCGGTGACGTGCTGATGATCCTCGACGCAGACCTCACAATGCCGCCGCGCGACCTGCCCAAGTTCCACGAGGCGCTGGCGACGGGCAAGGCCGAATTCGTCAACGGCACGCGGCTGGTCTACCCGCTCGAGGACGATGCGATGCGCTTCCTCAACCATCTGGCCAACCGCTTCTTCGCGGTGATGTTCTCCTACCTGCTGAACCAGCGCTTCACCGACACGCTGTGCGGCACCAAGGCGCTGCGCAAGCGCGACTATGAGCGCATCGTGGCCAATCGCAGCTATTTCGGCGATTTCGACCCGTTCGGCGACTTCGACCTGATCTTCGGCGCGGCCAAGGCCAACCTGTCGATCGTCGAGGTGCCGATCCACTACAAGGCGCGCACCTATGGCGAGACGCAGATTTCCCGCTTCCGCGACGGCTGGCTGCTCATCCGCATGCTCGCCTTCGCCTGGCGCAAGCTGAAGGCGGTTTAGCGCATGCGCGCCGCGACAGAGGGGCCGCTGCCAGCCGGGCAGGCACAGCATCCGCCGCCGGCCAGCGGCCGTTCCGTCCTCATGCTCCTCGTCTTGTGCGGCGCGCTGCTGGCGATCAACTCGCCGGCGCAGAGCTTCATGGCGCATGACGAGGGCTATTATGCGCAGCAGGCGCGGATGATGCTCGCCGCCGGCGACTGGATCACCCAGCAATGGTGGGGCACGCTCATCTACGACCGCGCCAACGGCATCCAGTGGTTGGTGGCCTCAAGCCAGGGCCTTTTCGGCTTCGGCGAGCTCGCGTCGCGCCTGCCTGCCATGATCGGTTCGCTGGGCAGCGTCCTCCTGCTCTATTCCATCGCCCGGCGCATCGGGCCGGAGCCGGTCGCGCTGCTTGCCGCTGCCATCCTCGCCGTCACGCCGATCTTCATGCAGGCCTCCAAGCTGGCGACGCAGGATGTGCCGCTGGTCTTCACCGAATTGCTGGCCATCTGGGCCCTGCTGCGGGCGGAGGAAGGCCGGCGCGGCTTCGCGGCGCTCGCCGGCATCGCCTTCGGCCTCGGCTTCGCTATCAAGAGCTTCATGATGCTGCCCGCCGCCGCGGCCATGGCGCCCTATCTCCTGTGGGAGCACCGCCGCCATCGGCACCTGACCAATCCGTGGCTGTGGCTCGGCGTGCTCGCCGGCCTGCTGCCCACCGTGGCCTGGCTCGGCCTCAGCTATGTGCGCCACGGCTGGTTCCCGATCGAAGCCTATTTCGGCAAGCTGCTTTTCCTCGCCGGGGCGGATTTCCACAATGTCGGCCCGTTCTACTATCTGTGGAACGTGCCGGCGAACGCCTTCCCATGGTCGCTACTGGCGATCGGCGGCGCTTTCGTCGTCTGGCGCGACAAGGCCTATCGCCGCCGGGCTTTGGTCATCGGCTTCCCGCTGGTCCTGTTCGTCGAACTGACCTCCTTCACCACGCGGGCCTGGTATTACGCGCTGCAATTGCTGCCGATGATGTCGATCCTGGCGGCCGCCTGCCTTTTGTGGCTTGCAGGAGCCTATGCGCGGCGTGCCCGGCTGCCCCTCGTGCTGACGCTCATCATGGCCGCTGCCGGCGCGCTCGCCTTGGCGGCGGTGCCGGTCGCCATGCTTGCGGGCATCGATCCGCTGCCTCCGGCGCTGTCGCCGCTGCGCTTCGTCATCATGGCGACCGGTCTCGGCTTCCTCGCCCCGCTGGCGATGCTGCTCGCCGACCGCCGCGCCGGCGAGCGCCATGGCTGCCGCTGGGCATGGGCGTGGCTTGCCGGTCCCTTCCTCGCCATTGCCGGCCTGTTCGCTACCGGCCTGTGGGGCAATTATACGCCCGCGAGCAAGATGCAGCTCACCACCGGGCCGATCGGCGAAGCCATGAGGCAGGGCCCAGTTGCCATTGTGCTGCCGCCGCCCGCCTCGACGGACAAGCCCGTGGTGCTCATCTCGCTCTATATGCCGCAGCCAGGCAGGTCCGTCGCCGATGCGGCCGGCCTGCAGCCGGGCGAAACCGCCTGGGTGCGGACGAGTGCGCTCTCCAGCGCGCCGGCGCATGATATCATCGGCGCGTATGAGGACTGGTCGCTCATCCGCATCCATTGACTGCAACATAAATAGTGACGGCAAATCCTTCCGTTATCAGCTAGCCTGACGTGCAGCCTGTCCATTTCAGGATAGTCTGCGCTTGCTGATCTGGGAGGAGATGCATGAGCGAATACGACTACGTCATCGTCGGCGCGGGATCCGCCGGCTGCGTGCTGGCCAACCGGCTGACGGAGGACCCCGACGTCAAGGTCCTGCTGCTGGAGGCGGGCCGGCGCAACGACCATCCCTACATGCGCATCCCGCTGGCGTTCCAGAAGATCTCGCTGAACGACAAATATATCTACTGGTACGAGACCGAGCCGGAGCCGGGCCTCTACGACCGTCGCATCCGCCTGCGGCGCGGCAAGACGCTGGGCGGCTCGTCATCCGTCAATGGCATGATCGCTCTGCGCGGCCATCCGCTCGACTACGACCTGTGGCGGCAGCAGGGGCTGGAAGGCTGGGGCTATGCAGACGTGCTGCCCTACTTCAAGAAAATGGAAACGAGCTGGCGCGGCGAGAACAAGCATCATGGCGGCGACGGCCCGGTGCACATCACCCAGATCGACATGCCGGTGATGCTCTACGAGACGCTGGCGGACGCCACGCGCAATGCCGGCCTGCCCGTCAATGACGACCAGTCGGTCGGCGAGCATGACGGCATCAGCCGGGTCGAGATGTCGGTGGGCAAGGGCGAGCGCCAGAGCACGGCCAAGAGCTATCTCGCGCCGGCGATGAAGCGGCCGGGCCTCACCGTGCTGACCCATGCGCAGACGACGCGCGTGCTTCTGGAGAAGGACCGCGCCGTGGGCGTGGAGTTCCGCCACGAAGGCCAGTTAAAGACGGCGCGCGCCACGCGCGAGGTGATCCTGTCCGGCGGTTCCTACAATTCGCCGCAGCTTCTCATGCTGTCCGGCATCGGTCCGGCCGACCATCTGCGCGAGGTCGGCGTCGAGGTACTGCACGATCTGCCCGGCGTCGGCCAGAACCTGTCGGAACATCCGATCATCGGCATGGTGTTCAGGAGCTCGCTCAAGCGCACCTTCCTCAGCCATCTGCGCTTTGACCGCGCGGTGATGGGCATGATCCAGTGGTATCTGACCAAGACCGGGCCTTTCGCCACCAATGCGGCGCCGGCCAACATCTTCTTCCGCACGCCCAATGTGAATTCGGCGCGGCCGGACATACAGATGATCTGCTCCTCCGTCGGGCTCGATGCGCAGCTCTGGTTTCCGGGCGTCACCGCGCCGCCTATCCATCGCTTCGCCATAGGCCCCAACCTGCTCCATCCGCTCAGTCGCGGCTGGGTCAAGCTGCGCTCGAACGACCCCACGGCCTCGCCGCGCATCTTTTTCAACATGTATTCGGAGAAGCAGGACATTGACTGCATGGTGGAGGGTGTCAAGCGGGTGCGCGAGATCTACAATTCGCCGCCGCTCGGTGACCTTGTCACCGGCGAGATCAAGCCGGGGGCGGATATCCGCACCGATGCGCAGATCGAGGACTGGGTGCGGCGCAACAGCGACATCAACCAGCATCCCGTCGGCACCTGCAAGATGGGCATTGACGATCACGCGGTGGTGGACGCCACACTCAAGGTGCGGGGCATAGAGGGGCTGCGCGTGGTCGATGCCTCGGTCATGCCGGACGAGCCGGGCGGCAATACCAACCTGCCCACAATGATGATCGCCGAGAAGGGCGCGGACATGATCCGCGGCCGGCCGGCGCTCGCGCCGATCAACTGACACCGCCCGCAGAAGGCGAAAACGGAGCGGCCGCACGCCGCAGAAAGGACAGTCACAGTCCATAGCAGCGCATACCGGCGCGGGTCCGTCGAGGAGGGCGGCCGCTCCGGCAGAGCAAATCAACCGAATGGGAGGAACACCGATGAAGAAACTTACACGGCGTGCGTTCCACGCCCTGGCGCTGGCCGCCGCCACCTGCCTGGCCGGCACGGCCCATGCCCAGCAGATCGACCTCGCCGGCAAGACGGTGACGCTGGTGATCAATGTGGCGCCGGGCGGCGCGACCGCGCTCACCGCGCAGCTCGCCGCCGAAGCATGGGCAAAGACCATGGAAGGCAATCCGACGATCGTCGTCCAGCCGGTCGAGGGCGGCGCGCTCTCGCGTGGCATCCACCAGGTGATGAATGCGCGGCCCGACGGCCTCACCGTCGGCTGGCTCGCCTGGGACGGCTCGACGCGCATCCTGGATCCGGTCGAGCTGCAGATACCCTTTGACAAGTTCGGCGCCATCGCTGGGGTCGGCGGCTTCCACTTCTTCATGCATGTCGACAGGAAGCTCGGTGGCGGCCTCGAAAAGCCGGACGATTTCGCCGCCAAGGTGAAGGGGCCGATCACGATGGGCGGCTTCAGCGCCAAGAGCTCGGCCTCGATGCGGGCGGCGGGCGCGCTCGACATGCTCGGCATCGACTACAAGTTCGTGTCGGGCTTCGCGGGCGGCGCGCCGCTGGCGGCGGCGATCGAGCGCGGCGAGATCGATTCCTATCCCGCCACGGGCGTCGACTACAACCAGTCGCTCAAGAGCGGCATCATCGCCGACGGCAAGACGATGGGGCTCTATTATTTCTCCAGCCCCAATGCCGAAGGTACCGGCCTGCTCGAAGATTCGTCCATGCCCGAATTCGAGCCCTTCGATTCCTACTACCGCCGGGTGAAGGGCGAAGAGCCGAGCGGGCCGATCTGGGACATGATGAAGTTCCACGGACGCGTCAGCGATCCGGTGAACTGGCTCGTCGTCGCGCCTCCCGGAACGCCGGAAGAGCATCTCACAATGCTGCGGGAAACCTTCGTGGAGGCGACCGCGACGCCGGAGTTCCTCGACAAGGCCACCACCATCCTGCGCGGCACGCCGAAGATCACCGGCTATCCGCAGATCGGCGAGATCGTCGAGGAAGTGGCCAATACGGACGAGGCGCTCAAGGAGACGATGCGCGGCTTCCTGAAGAAGATGGAGCAATAGGCCGGAGCATTCCGGAAAAGACACTGCGGCCCGCCAACCTGGCGGGCTGCATCTTGCCGGATGCGATCAGCCCGCCGCGTCCTC
>DATMGE010000035.1:0-1800 GCA_035555795.1 Rhizobiaceae bacterium
GAGATTTCCAGCGGCAGGATCGGTTCGACCGAGCGGGCGAAGGTGAATTGCACCGGCCCGCGCACCTGCCCGGCGTTGACACCGGTCGACATCACCGCGCCGAACGTGCGGATATCCCAGAAATTGGCGCACATCCATGCGGTGAGTTCACGCCCCTTCGCCTCTTCCTTGGGAAGCTTCTTGAACTCCTCCACCTTCGTCACCTCGGGCATCACCGCCGCCCAGGCTTCCTTGTGGAGCAGGTTCAGCGTCGATCCTTCGGACATGTAGATGCGGTTGTCCGAGGCCAGCGCGACATAGTTGCGCACCTTGCGCTTCAACGCGACGTCGGAGACCAGCCCCTGATTGGTCCCCGGGTCCAGTCGCGGCATGTTGCCGGCATCGGGATCGCCATTCGGGTTGCCGTTGGTGACATCGAAGAACAGGACGAATTCGTAGCGGTTGGTAACCGGAGTGCTCATGCGTCTTCCCCCTCTTCGGTGCCGGTGTCGTCCTTGTCGGCGAGGCTGAGTTCTTCACCCTTGTCGCTCTTCAGCCGGGTGCTGCGCTGGTGGTAGTAACCGATCGCGAACTCGGCCTGGTCCTCCAGCCGCAGCGAACGGGGGAGCGTGTGCGGCTCCGCCGGCACGATCTCGTCCATGATCGCGTTCAGCTCGCGCTCGATCAGCACCGCCCAGCCGGCGGAGGACTGGGTCTTGCGCGCCTTGGCCAGGTGATTCTGGCCATGGGCGATCACCAGCGGAAAGACGGTTGCCGGCGACGCCGCCGCGCTGGAGAAATATTGGTCACGCACCGTCGACTTCACGCGGGGTCCCTGCGCGGCGACCTGCGCCAGTTCGTACACGGCGAACAGACGGCCGAGCAGATAGCCGACGTTCCGATGGTTCCGGTCGAGCGCCACGGGCGTTTCTCCTTTTTCTGGACTATCGTGGTCCTTGCCTGACAAGCGCCGATCGCGGACCAGGACGGCGCGCATCACCGCCGCATGCCATCCGCTGCCGGGATCGTCGCCCGCGCGCAGCCGGATGATCGCGGCGGCCAGCAAGCTGCGCGGATAGCGGTCGCCGGTCAGCACCGCGCGCATCACTTCGCCCGCCAGCAGCGGCGGGATGTTCTCGAACTTCTCCTGAAGCGCGGCCGTGCGCACCAGCAGGCGGTTTACCGACGGAGCGCGCCAGCCGCGCGGCGCCGGTTCGATCTTCAGGTCGGCATGATGCTCGGCGAGGCGGCGGGCGAACTGATCGAGATCGTCGCTGAGCCAGAAGCGCACCGAAAGCCGCGCGGCGTTCGGCGACAGGCCGAGGACATGGAAGCGAGTCCCCGGTGCGATCGCCGGGCGCAGCTCGGCAAGCGGGCGTCCCTTGGCGAGCGCCTCCAGATCGTGCCCGACCTTCTCCGCCTCCTCCGCATCGCCGATGTCGCCGTCCAGCACCTCGCTAAACCACAGGTCCGCCGCCTCCGCCGCCTTCGCATTGCTCGCATCGGCCCAGAACACCACGGTGGAGTCGCCGATCGGGCGGCGCACGCGATTGGGCCCGTCACGGAGGAGGAGGTGATTGAGCGCGGCGCCGTAGCGAAAGGCGGCGCCCTGACTGGTCGGCGCGTTGGCGCCCTGCTCCTTGCCGAGCGAGGTGAAGGCGTCGTTATTGAAGGAGACCAACGGGACCTCCGCTGCAGCCGTCCCCCACACATTCTTGATCTTTGGATGCAGTCGAGCTGCTGGCCCCCTTTCCCCGGAAACGAGGCATTGGATTTCCGTCACATCCGCGGAAGGGGCGGCAAGGCGATCAATAATCGCCT
>DATMGE010000036.1:0-3828 GCA_035555795.1 Rhizobiaceae bacterium
CGACCCATCTCGCCGAATATAATGGGCAGACGGCGCGGGCCGTGAGCGACATATTCGTGGTCACCCAGGCCAGTGCGGATGTTTCGGTCGAAAGCCGGCGGCTGGACGACCGCCTGATGCGCACCCCCGGCGGCTGGAAGATCGCCGCGCGTCATGCCTCCGTGCGTTGGCGGCGCGTGGCGGCGGCCATTCCGCTCAATCCGGAGGATGGAGCGCAAATGTCGCGCCGCGATCGTGGCGATCTTTCCTATCAGCGGCCGCTGACGCTCGGGAGGTGACGCGATGGCCAAATGGATCGCCATATTGGCCGGCCGCGGGCCCGATCCGGCCGCAAGTCTGGCGCGGCTGGAAGCGCATTTCGTCGAGACATTCGGCCATAGCGATGTGGTCCGTGCGACGCTGGGCACAATCGGGGAAAGATCGGTCGGCAGCGACCTGCGCCGGGATATGATCGCGGCCGATGGCCTGCTCGAGGCCTGGATTTCACCCGGCGTCTCCTCCCAAGGGCTCTTCGCATGGCTTGCGGCCGAGGGGTCGGCATTCCTCGATGCGGGCCATGGCTTCGATGTAAGGGAGAATTTCGTGGTGTCGGCGGGGGAGCCGGCCACAGGCGCGAAACGCATCACCTTCATCCGCCGGCTGGACGGGACGATGCCCGCGCAGTTCGCCGACCATTGGATGAATGTCCATGCGCCGATGGCGCGCCGCCTGCCGCATCTGCGTGCCTATACGCAGAATCTGGTTGTCGCCGGGACACCGGGCGACGAAACGCTGCTGGACGGGATAGCGGATATGCGCTTCGGGGACGATGACGTCGCTGCTGCCTTCGCGTCGCCGGTCGGGCAGGCGCTCATTGCCGATACGCCGTCATTCTGCGGCGGCGCGATCTCGTTCACCATGCATGAGCGCATGCTTTTCGACCATGCGCGGTAGGGCCGGTCAGCCTTCCGCCTTGAAGTTCCGGGCTGCTTCCATAAGGCGCTTCTCGTCGTCGCCATAGCGTTCGATCAGAAGCCGGGCCTGGCGGGGCGAAACATCCGTGGCCTCGGCAAGTTTCATCGCCTTTTCCTCATCGAGCGCAGCGCGCTGGTTCCTCTTTTCGGGCATGGGGCGGTCCTCCTATTGCCCCAATGCAGGAAGGCGACCTTCGTTCCAGCGGAACGGTTCTGCGGATGGGTTGTTAAGGGAGCGAAGAAGCAAGGGAGTTCGGACCATGGACCACAGCAATCATCAACGGCTTGCGAATGACGAACTTACATCCGCGACGCTCGAGGGCGCGACGATTTACGGTGCCCATGATGCCGTGGTCGGGAAGGTCGCCTACATGCATGGGGCGGGAACGCCCAGTCTCGTGGTGATCGGGATCGATGGCGCTTCGAAGCGCATCGCGGTTCCGATGAGCCAGCTCACCTTCATGCGCGATGAGGCGGGCGCGGTTCATGCGGTCACGTCCTGGACGAAAGACCAGATCGAGCAGATGCCGGAGCATCACGAAATCTGATCAGTCGCGTCTGGCCGCATAGGCGGCTTCGATCCGCTGCCACTCCTCAATGCCCATGGCGCTGGTGAAGTCGGCAAAGCTCATGCCGCTGTCCCAATGTTCGAAGCGGCCCGACAGGATGTCGTCCATCGCCAGCCGCATGGCGCCCGCCGCGCGCAGCAGCAGCGTGATGCCATAGCCGATCATCGCGAAGCCGAGCTCGCCATATTCCGCCGGCGACAGCTGCGGCGAGCGTCCGCCTTCGATCGGATTGGCCAGGATCGGCACATCGAACGCCCTGCCGACGGCGGCCAGTTCCTCGACCGTCTCCAGGGCTTCGATGAAGATACCGTCCGCGCCGGCCTTGAGATAGGCTTCCGCGCGGCGCATCGCATCATCGAGCCCGTTGACTGTGCGGGCATCGGTCCGCGCCAGGATGAAGGTGTCGGGGCTCATGCGTTCGCTTGCGGCGGCGCGGATCTTGGCCGCCGCTTCGTCCATCGGCACGACGCTCTTGCCGGCCAGATGCCCGCACCGCTTAGGCCATGTCTGGTCCTCCAGCACGACGCCGCCGACCCCGAGCCGCTCATATTGATTGACCGTATGGACCACATTCTTGACGTCGCCATAGCCGTTGTCGGCATCGACCAATGCCGGAAGGCTCGATGCCTGCATGATGTCGGCCACCGCGCCGGCAATGTCGCCAAAGGCGCGAAGGCCATAATCCGGTACGCCATAGCGTCCGCCGACCACCGAAAAGCCGCTGACGAACATCGCCTTGCCGCCGGCCAGTTCGATGAGCCGCGAGGACAGGCCGTCATATGCCCCGAACAGCATCAGCGGGCGCTCGGCCTCCAGGGCAGAGCGGAATGTGGGGCGTCGTGGCAGCATGATCTCAGGTCCTCCCGGTCGGGAAGCTACGCGCCGCAAGGAAGCGGGTCCATCCCTCGTCGTGTCAGGATCTGATGCGGGGCGAGCCTGTTTCGGCCAGATGCGCGGGATCGATGGCCGCGCTGCCCTGCTCGAGATGCAGGCAAATGGCTTGTTTGAATTCGGCGACGATTTCCAGCATCTCGAAATCCGGCAGAATATTCGACCGGGCCAGGATGCCATCCAGGCTGGTGGAGATCATCGTCGCCATGAGGGCAGGATCGACATCCCTGAACGTGCCTTTCTCGATGCCGCTGCGAATGAATTTCTGCAGTATCTCGCCTTCATGGCGATAAAATCGCCGGATCGGCTCATGTATGTCGGGCATGACGTTGACCAACCCCTTGCAGTCCATGCTGATCTTGATGACGTTGCCCAGCGGCTTGCTCAGCGCGACATGCACATCGAACCATGCACGGATCGCATCGGCTGCATTGTCGTAGTTCTGCGATTCACTGTGTTCCGCGAAGAGCAGGAATGCTTCGTCGATGGCATTCTCGATAGCAGCCCGGAACAGCGCTTCCTTGTCTTTGTAGTAATAGTAGATCATGGCGCTGTTGACGCCGGCGGCGCGGCCAATATCGCGGATCGTCACAAGCGAAAAATGGCGTTCGGCAAAGAGTTCGAGCGCGATTCTGGCGAGATCGGCGGCCCCGGGGCGCGCCTCGTCGATCATTCGCCGGCCCAGTCTCGGCTCTGCTTGCCTGTCTTTGTTCTTTTGCAGTCTGGTCATCGAGTCCGTGGTTATCAGGCGGATTCCGCCAAGGCAATTTACTTACCACACGGTACTTTGCGATCCGACGCATTGTGTGACGGATGAGAGGAACGGCGGGGCATTTCACCGGATTGCGAAATGCCCTGCGGCACGGCGCGGGAAATACTCAGAAGAGTCCTTCGATCTGTCCCTTGTCATTGAGGAAGATGCGCTCGGAGGAGGGCGACCTTGGCAGGCCGGGCATGGTCATGATCTCGCCGCAGATGGCGACGACGAAGCCGGCGCCGGCCGACAGCCGCACCTCGCGCACCGGCACCACATGATCCACCGGCGCGCCGCGCAGGTTCGGATCGGTCGAGAACGAGTACTGCGTCTTGGCCATGCATACCGGCAGGTTGCCGTAGCCGGCCTGCTCCCACTGATGCAACTGGTCGCGCACCGCCTTGTCGGCAACCGCCTCCGAGCCGCGATAGATACGCTTCACCACCGTGTTGATCTTCTCGAACAGCGGCATCTCGTCCGGATAGAGCGGCGAGAACTGCGCATGGCCGCTCTCGGCAAGCTCCACCACCTTGTGGGCAAGCTCCTCGATGCCGGCCGAACCCTGCGCCCAGTGCTTGCACAGCACAGCCTCAGCACCCTGCGCGGCGACATATTCCTTCATCGCCGCGATCTCGGCCTCGGTGTCGGTCACGAAGTGGTT
>DATMGE010000037.1:0-1541 GCA_035555795.1 Rhizobiaceae bacterium
CGCACCCCTGTGCGGGCGAGATCGCCGGCCATCTCCATCCCGGCGCGCGGCTGGTGCGGCAGGGCCGCTCGGTACGCCGCCGCTGCTTCGCCAGCGATGGCGAGCGCCTCGTCATGCCCGCCTTCGGCGCCTTCACCGGCATGCTGAACGTCCTCGACCGCGCCTATGCCGGCCTGTTCGGCGCCAATCGGCTGATGGCCTATATGCTGGGCGCGGAGCGGGTCTATCCGATCGACGGCACCATGCTTAGCCGGGGCTAGAGCAATTCCAGCAAAAGTATGCAGCGGTTTTGCGTCCGGAATTGCGTAAAATAAAGCCAAGGCCTCATTCGCGGCGGAAGACGATGCTTCCGACCCATCCCGTCACCACGGCCAGCGCCACGGCGAAGAGGCCGTAGAAGAAGCTGTAATCATGCGCGGCGGCATGGATCGATTCCTCGAAACCCGCCTTGTAGATGCCGAGCGTCGCCGAGGATTCGTCGAGGAACACGCCGTTGCGGAACAGGAAGGCGCGCGCCCGGTGCGAACCGACCGGCACGTTGGGCGCCAGCCTCACCGTGGCGCGGAAAAGGTTCTGCGACAGGAACTGCACCCCGCCGATGCGCTCATTGTAGAGCCCGCTGGCAAGCTTGCGCTCGCGCAGCGCCGCGCGGAACTCCTCGATGGTCGGCGCTGGGCGGTCGGCTTCCAGTGGTGCGAGGTAGATATTGGCCGGGCCGAGCGAGAGCTGCCGATAGCTGTCGGGACCGGTGATGTCCTGATAGACCCGCGTGGTCGACACCGCATAGGAGGTCGGCACATTGGTGAAGGTTTCCGAATCCGTGTTGATCCACATGCCGAGCACGCGGTCCTTGCGGCGCACTACGACAGGCCGCGTTGGGCCTTCCAGCACCACCACCACGTCATAGCGGCCCTGGCGGGCCAGCAGCAGGTCGGCATTTTCGATCGCGCCGAAAATGGTGAGGTCGGCACCGGAAAAATCGGAGGTGATGGAGATCCTGTCGGTGGACAGGCCGATCTGGATCTGTTCGGGCAGGGGGCTTTGCTGCAAGGGAATGAACGGTTCGGCCGGCGCAGGCTGCTGCTGGGCATGAGCCGTCCCGACCGCCGCAAGGGCGAGCGCAGCTATCGCGGCGGCGCGCAGCATCACTCCAGCCCCAGCGGTGCGAGCGAATAGACGCTCTCGGGCCGCACGAAGAGATCGAAACCGAGTCGCAGCGCCACGGCAAGTACGAGCGCGGCCAGCAGGGCGCGCAATTGTTCGCCGCGCAGCCGCTGTCCCGCCTTGGCGCCATATTGCGCGCCGGCGACGCCGCCGATCATCAGCAGGAAGGCCAGCACTACATCCACTGTCTGGTTGGCCGTCGAGTGGACGATCGTCGTATAGGCGGTGACGAAGATGATCTGGAACAGCGAGGTGCCGATGACGACATTTGTGGGCACCTTGAGCAGGTAGATCAGCGCCGGCACCATGATGAAGCCGCCGCCCACGCCCATGATGGAGGCGAGCAGGCCGATCGCCGCGACGAGCGCGATCACAGG
>DATMGE010000038.1:0-2808 GCA_035555795.1 Rhizobiaceae bacterium
TGGCGGCCACCTGCCGGCGGGTCAGCTCGGCCCGGTCCCAGTCCGGCCGGGAGCCTTGCGGCGCGGGCGGAAGATCGCGGCCGGTGAGGAAGTCCTTCACATAATCGGCATAGGGCCGGTCGGTGGCGATACGGTCCTTGATCTCGCGATCGTTGAACAGCTTGCCGGCGTCGAGATCGACGGCGATCATCTCGCCCGGACCGAGCCGGCCCTTCTTCAGCACCGTCGTCTCGGGCACGACGACCATGCCGGTCTCCGATCCGACGATCAGCAGATTGTCCGTGGTCAGCGTATAACGCAGTGGACGCAAGGCGTTACGGTCCATACCTGCCACGGCCCAGCGGCCATCGGTCATGGCGAGCGCGGCCGGCCCGTCCCATGGTTCCATGACCGAGGCGAGATAATGATACATGTTGCGGTGCGCCTCGGGCAGGTCCGGGTCGTCCGCGCGCCAGGCTTCCGGCACCAGCATCAGCTTGGCGGTCGGCGCATCGCGCCCGGCGCGGCACAAGGTCTCGAACACGGCGTCGAGCGCGGCCGTGTCCGATGCGCCGGCGGGGATCACCGGCTTGATGTCGCCGCTCTGCTCGCCAAAGGCCAGCGCCGCCATCTTGATCTCGTGGCTTTTCATCCAGTTCTTGTTGCCGCGGATCGTGTTGATCTCGCCATTATGGGCAAGGCTGCGGAACGGCTGGGCCAGCCACCATTGTGGGAAAGTGTTGGTCGAATAGCGCTGATGGAAGATGGCGACGCGGCTCTCGAAGCGCTCGTCCTTCAGGTCCGGGTAGAAGACGGAGAGGCTCTCCGCGAGGAACAGGCCCTTATAGACGATCGACTGGCAGGAGAGCGAGCAGATGTAAAAGTCGTTCACCTGCGCGGCGACGACCTGCTTCTCGATGCGTCGGCGCACGAGATAGAGGTCGCGCTCGAATTCGGCGACGGCCTGCTCCTCGGGCAGCGGCCCGGCGATGAGGATCTGCTCGACTTCCGGGCGCGTGCGCTGCGCCTTGTCGCCGATCACGGAGACGTCGACCGGCACCTGCCGCCAGCCGTAAATCTTGTAGCCCGCGCCGATGATCTCGGTTTCCACGATGGTGCGGCAATGTTCCTGCGCGGAAAGGTCCATGCGCGGCAGGAAGATCATGCCGACCGCGAGCCGGTTGGGCAGGGGCTTGTGGCCGGAGATGGAAATCGCATCGTCGAAGAAGCGCGCCGGCAGATCGACATGGATGCCCGCGCCGTCGCCAGTCTTGCCGTCCGCATCCACGGCGCCGCGGTGCCACACCGCCTTCAGCGCATCGATCGCGCTGGTGACGACCCGGCGGGAGGGCTTGCCATCCGTCGCCGCAATAAGACCGACCCCGCAGGCGTCGCTCTCGAATTCCGGGCGATACATGCCTTCGCGGGCGAGGCGGAGACGTTCGGCGTCTGGATCGACCATCATATGATTTCCTTCTGTGCCGCTTGACTGGGGATCGCCGCGCATCATGCTTCGATCTCCTCGCGGACCGGGGCCTTCGCCTTGAGATAGGTCTGCATATGCCCGGCCACATCGGTCCCGTCGCGGATCGCCCAGACGACGAGGCTGGCGCCGCGCACAATATCGCCGGCGGCGAACACGCCATCGATGCTGGTCATCATCGTGCGATGATCGACGCGCAGCGTGCCCCAGCGGGTGACCGCCAGCGAAGGCTCGCGGAACATCACCGGCAGATCCTCCGCATCGAAGCCGAGTGCCTTGATGACGAGCGTGGCCGGAGCGTGGGTTTCGCTGTCCGGTTCCGGCTCGGGCGCGCGGCGGCCGGAGGCATCCGGATGGCCAAGCCGCATGCGGTTATAGATCACGCCCGAGACATGCTCCGTGCCCTCAAAGGCGATCGGGCCGGAGAGCCAGACGAACTCGACGCCCTCATCCTCGGCATTCTGCACCTCGCGCTGGGAGCCGGGCATATTCTCCCGGTCGCGGCGATAGAGGCAGCGGATGCTCTTCGCGCCCTGCCGCAGCGCGGTGCGCACGCAGTCCATCGCGGTGTCACCGCCGCCGATCACGATGACATCCTTGCCGGTGGCGAGCAGCGAGCCATCCTCATGCTCCGGCACCGTATCGCCAAAACCGGCGCGATTGGAGGCGGTAAGATAATCGAGCGCCTTGACGATGCCCGGCGCGCCGACACCGGGCATGCGGATATCGCGGGCCTTATAGACGCCGGTGGCGATCAGGACGGCGCTGTGCCGCTCGCGCAGATCGGCGAGCGTGGCGTCGCGGCCCACCTCAAAGTCATGATGGAAGACGATGCCGGCCGCGATCAGCCGGTCGACCCGGCGCATGACGACATCCTTCTCCAGCTTGAAGCCGGGAATGCCATAGGTGAGCAATCCGCCAGGCCGGTCATAGCGGTCATAGACATGCACTTCGTGCCCGGCGCGGCGGAGATATTCAGCGGCGGTGAGGCCGGCGGGTCCGGCCCCGATCACGCCGACGGAAAGCCCTGTTTCGGCGCCGACCGCAACCGGTTCGACCCAGCCCTGCTCCCATGCCGTGTCCGTAATATATTTCTCGACTGCGCCGATGGTGACGGCGCCATGGCCGGAAAATTCAATCACGCAATTGCCCTCGCACAGCCTGTCCTGCGGGCAGATGCGGCCGCAGATTTCGGGCATGGTGGAGGTCATGTTGCTCAGCTCATAGGCCTCGCGCAGCCGGCCCTCGGCCGTGAGCTTCAGCCAGTCCGGGATGTGATTGTGCACCGGGCAATGTACGGAACAATAGGGAACGCCGCATTGCGAGCAGCGCGCGGCCTGTTCACG
>DATMGE010000039.1:0-90160 GCA_035555795.1 Rhizobiaceae bacterium
AGGGCGTGGGCTCGCTCACCGGCACGATATCCGTCGACGTCGCAGGCTTCGCCGGCCTGCGCCGCGGACCTGCAGATTTGCTAACCGTTCGAGTGGTCGTCCGTTTCGCCATAGCCGTTCATATGCTTGAGCCAGGCTACGAGATAGGCTGCGGCGGAAGCAACGGTCAAGCCACCGGACAGGATGACGACCCAGAAGCGGAGATCGCCGAACATGATGGCGAAGGCCAGTTCGGCCAGAACCAGCGCCGCCAGGAAAATCTGTACCGCCGTGTTCGCCTTGGAAACGAGGAGCGGCTTCATCTCGACCGGATTGCCCATCAGATTGGCCAGAAGCACCCCGCCGATGATGAGGACATCGCGCGAGACCACCAGAATGACCAACCATAGCGGCAGTTCGCCCATCAGGCCCAGCACCACGAAGACACTGACCAGAAGCAGCTTGTCGGCGGCGGGATCGAGATAGGCGCCGAGCTTCGAGCGCTGGTTGAACTGGCGCGCGATGAAGCCATCGACCGCGTCGGATATGCCGGCCACGACAAAGCCGACAAAGGCCCATCCGGTCGCTCCCTCCAGCATGCAATAGACCACAGCCGGCACGAGCAGGAAGCGCATCAGCGTGATAAGATTGGGAATGGTCAAGCCGACTGCCTCTCGCCTCAGCCACGACGCTCAAATATCGGGCAGCGCCGCCTCGGCACTAATTGGAACGTTCGCACGCCGGCTTCAAGCCTGCCGCAACCGCGAACGTGACAAGACGCTGTGGGTTCCATGGCTGGCTTGCCTTGCAGGCGCATCGCGCGCATGCGAAGAGCGCGGACGAAACAGGGACGCACCGGGAGCGGCACGATGAGCCATCCGAATGACGGGTTGACCTATGCCGAGGCAGGCGTCGACATTGATGCCGGCACCGCGATGGTCGAGAAGATCAAACCGCATGTGCGCAGCACGCGCCGGCCGGGCGCCGATGGCGAGATCGGCGGCTTCGGCGGCCTGTTCGACCTCAAGGCCGCCGGTTTCACCGATCCGGTTCTGGTCGCGGCCAATGACGGCGTCGGCACCAAGGTGAAGATCGCCATCGAGACGGGCCTGCACGACACGATCGGCATCGATCTCGTCGCCATGTGCGTCAACGATCTCGTCGTACAGGGCGCCGAGCCCCTGTTCTTCCTCGACTATTTCGCCGTCGGAAAGCTCGATCCCGACCAGGGCGCCGCGATCGTCGCAGGCATCGCGGAGGGCTGCCGCCAGGCTGGCTGCGCGCTGATCGGCGGTGAGACGGCGGAAATGCCCGGCGTCTATGCCGGCGGCGACTACGATCTCGCCGGCTTCGCGGTGGGTGCGGCCGAGCGCGGCGAATTGCTGCCGACGGACGATATCGTCGAAGGCGACGTACTGCTGGGCCTCGCCTCCTCCGGCGTTCACTCCAACGGCTTTTCGCTGGTGCGCCGCATTGTCGAGCGTGCACGGCTTGACTGGAGCGACACGGCCCCCTTCGCGCAGGGCAAGCGCCTCGGCGAGGCGCTGCTGGAGCCGACCCGCATCTATGTGAAGCCGTTGCTGCACGCGATCCGCAACACGCACGGCATCAAGGCGCTGGCGCATATCACCGGCGGCGGCTTCCCGGACAATATTCCGCGCGTGCTGCCGGAGGCCTTCTCCGCCGAACTGGACCTGACGGCCATCGAGGCGCCGCCGGTCTTCTCATGGCTGGCGAAGGAAGGCAGCGTGGCGCATGACGAGATGCTGCGCACCTTCAATTGCGGCATCGGCATGGTGGCCGTGGTGGCGGCGGGACAGGCCGCGCAGGTGGCGGCCGTCCTCCAGGAGCAGGGCGAGACGGTGACGCCGATCGGCCGCATCGTGCCGCGCCGCGAGGCCGGCGTCATCTATCGTGGGCATATCGGGTTCTGATCGCATGAGCAGGAAGCGCGTCGTCATCCTCATTTCAGGCCGTGGCTCCAACATGACGGCGCTGATGGCCGCCGCGAAGGACGAAGCCTTCCCGGCAAGCATCGTGGGCGTGATTTCCGATAGCGCCGATGCCAAAGGCATCGAGACTGCGGAGCGCGCCGGCGTGCCCACCCGCATCGTCGCACGCTCAGACCATGCCTCCAAAGCGGCGCATGAAGCGGCCGTCGAGGCTGCGATCATGGAAATGGGCGGTGAGATCGTCTGCCTTGCCGGCTATATGCGCCTTCTGTCGGCCGACATGGTGGCCCGCTGGGAAGGCCGCATGCTCAACATCCACCCTTCCCTCCTGCCGCTCTATCGGGGGCTCGACACGCATAGCCGCGCCTTGGCCGATGGCGTGCGGCTTCACGGCTGCACCGTCCATTTCGTCTCCGCCGAGGTTGATGACGGACCGATCATCGCGCAGGCGGCGGTGCCGGTGCTCGCCGGAGACGACGAGGACGCGCTTGCCGCGCGGGTGCTTTCCACCGAGCACCGGCTCTATGCGCTGGCGCTGAAACTCGTTGCAACCGGACGCGCCACGCTCCGCAACGGCAAGGTGGAGCTTGCCGATGTGGCGGCCGGCGGCGCCCTGTTCTCGCCCGCGACCGCCGATGTGGCCTCGGATATCGAGAGCCTCGCGCGAATGACGCCATAACGTCGCCAGGACCTGAAAAACTGGCTGCAATATCCGGCGACAGACACCCATCCTGCCACGTCGCAACGCATCCGGCTCCTGGGGCGCCCATAGCCGCCGATGATGCCGACATCGCCCAGGATTTAAGCAGCGGATAAGCGATTCGCCGATCTTTTCACCGTTGCCCTGTCGTGATAGGTGCGAAGAGGGGTCAAGGGCGAAGAAAATGCATGGCACATTTGCGGAGGCGAATGCAGGAAGATCGGATGTAGTCACCGCCGATGACCTAACGCTGGTGATTCCGTTCCGCTTCGACCGTACCGAGCGGCTCGAAAATCTTCGCGCTGTGCTTTCCCACCTGCAGCGGACGCTGGCTGGCGCTGAGATCATCCTGATGGAATCCGGCCCGACGCTGGTGGGCCAATCGGTGATCGCGGGACTAGGCGAGGATCTGTCGGGTATCCGTTATGTCGGGACCGTGGAGAGCCGCGACTTCCACCGCACCCGCATACTCAACAAGGGCATCGCGGAACTTTCCACCCGCCGTTTCGCCGCGGCTTACGATACCGACGTGCTGGTCTATCCGGCAGCGATTCAGGGCGCGCTGGAAAAGCTGCGCGGCGGTTCCGCATTCGTTTCTCCCTTTGACGGTCGCGTCTTCGATATCCGGGACGATCTGCGCGCGGGCATGGTCGGCAGCAACGGGAAATCGGCGCCACTCCTTTCGGAAGTCGAAGGGCCCTCGGACAATGCCGTGCTGATGAACACCAACTCCGTCGGCGGTGTCGTCATCTTCGACAAGACCGCTTTCGCGCAGGCCGGCGGTTACCATGAATATTTCATCAGCTGGGGCTATGAAGACCACGAGTTGAGCACGCGCTTCGCCAAGTTCGGCTTTCCGCTGGAGCGCGTCCCCGGCTTTCCGCTCCTTCACCTCACGCATCCGCGGGGCCATCGGGGCGATGGCTGGTATGCCGGCAACCGTGCCAACAAGATTCTCGCCATGCGGCTGGACGGGTTCGATCGCCCGCAGCTCGAGCGGCTGATCGCCGATGGCGCTTTCCGCATCGGCGGCGCCCGGCCCGCGCCTCCGACGCTGAAGGAACGTCTGCACGCGCTGTTCTTCTGACACCGGCGGGCTGATACATAGCCGCACGCCGGAACCCGAGAAGCGCCATGAACTACCGCCATGTCTATCACGCCGGCAATTTCGCCGATGTGCACAAGCACATCCTGCTGGTTCGCGTCATCGAATATCTCAAGCGCAAGGACAAACCCTTCCGCGTGATCGACACGCATGCGGGAACCGGCGATTACGACCTTTCATCCGCCGAGGCCCAGAAGACGGGCGAGTGGCGCGAAGGCATCGGCCGCCTGCTGGACGCCCCTCTCCCCGAGGCGATGGCACACCTCGTCGCGCCCTATCTCGATATCGTTCGCAGCTTCAACCAAGGGCATCCGTTCCGCTATTATCCGGGGTCTCCCGCCATCGCACGTAACCTGCTGCGCGTGCGAGACCGCCTCACGGCGATCGAAAAACATCCGCAGGACGCCTTTTCGCTCAAGACTCGCTTTGCCGGCGATTTCCAGGCGCGGATCATCGAGCTCGACGGCTGGCTGGCGCTCGGCGCGCATGTGCCGCCAAAGGAACGGCGCGGGCTCGTCCTCGTCGATCCGCCCTTCGAGGAGGCCGGCGAATTCACGCGGCTGGTCGAAGGCGTGACGCGCGCATGGCGGCGCTGGCCGGGCGGCATCTATCTGCTGTGGTATCCGATCAAGGACCGGGCGGCGGTCCATCGCTTCCGCGCCGATCTCCAGAGCTCCGGCATGACGGGCGTGCTGGATGTGACCTTCGAGATACAGCCTCCGCCCACCTACGAGCCGCGCCTCACCGGCTCGGGCATGGTGGTGGTCAACCCGCCCTTCACGCTCAAGACGGAGATGGAAGCGATCACGCCAGCGCTCGCATCCCTGCTCGGCACGGCGGATTGTCCCGGCGGGCGCACGGAATGGCTGGTGCCGGAGGCCACATAAGCGTATGCGTCGCTTGACCATTCCCCCATCGATCCGCAAATTGCGGATCGGAGAAGATTCCGTTGGAGGCAACATGTCCAGGTGGATCAGCGCATTGGCCGCAGCGGCAATGTCGGCAGTGACAATCGTGCCCGCGGCGGCAGCCGATCTCGTCGTGGGGGTCTATGCGGCGGATCCGGACGCCTGCGGCGATTCCCGTACCCTGTCGCGGATTTCGGCGCGTTTCGACCATCAGGTCCGCAACGTGCCCCACCTGCCCCTGGTGTCGATCGCCAATTTCGACAGCGTCGGCGCGGTGCGCTATCTTCCGGCACATGAAAACCGCCCGATCGAGCGGCGTTATTGCGCCGGGCGGGTGAGCCTGTCGGACGGCAAGAGCCGCAGCATCTACTATCTCATCGAAAACCCGATGGGCTTTGCGGGAATCGGCAGTAATGTCGAATTCTGCATTGCAGGCTTCGATCGCTGGCATGTCTATGGCGGCCAGTGCCGCGTGCTGCGGTAAGCCGCCGGTCTTCCATGCGACCGCATCGTCCGGCCTCCATGGCGGCGATTCTCGCCATGGCGCTGGCGCTCGCCGGCTGCAATGACGACGCGGCCGGCCAGCCGGCTTCCCCGCCGGCGCCGGCATCCAGGGCGCAACCGGTAGCCGCCGCAACGGGCAGCGGCTTCGACTTCTTCGTCCTGGCGCTGTCATGGTCGCCCAGCTATTGCGCGGCGAAGGGCGACGAAGCCAGCCGCTTTCAATGCGGCGCCGATCGCGATTTCGGCTTCATCGTGCACGGGCTCTGGCCGCAATTCGAGAAGGGCTATCCCGAATTCTGCGCCACGCGCGCGCCGGACCGCGTACCGAACGACCTTGCCGACTCCATGGCGGATATCATTCCCTCCCGCGGACTGGTCGGCCACCAGTGGCGCAAGCATGGCAGTTGCACCGGGCTGTCGCAACGCGACTATCTCAGCACCACGCGCCGCGCTTATGAGCGCATCGCCATTCCCTCCTCCCTGCGCGATGGCGAACGCAGCCAGCGCCTGGATGCCAGCGCCATCGAGGCCGCATTCGTCGCGGCAAATACAGGACTGACGGCAGATGGCATCGCCGTCTCCTGCGACGATGGCCGCGCGGAGGAAGTTCGCATCTGCCTGACGCGGAACCTGGATTTTCGCCCCTGCCCCCAACTCGACCGCCGCGGCTGCCGTTCAGCAAACCTCCTGCTTCCCGCCGCACCCTGACGCGACGGTTTCAGCAAGGCCGGGCACCGGTCTTTCATGCGAGATCGCTGGATTAAGTAGCCGAGGCATGATCTTGTCCAAAAACCGGTTTTCACTTTTCGGGATCATCTCCATTGCCAAAAATCCTCTACAGTTCCGCCTCTCCTTTCAGCGCCAAGGTGCGCATGTGCGCCACCCATGCCGGGATCGCCTTCGAATCCGTGAAGCAGGACACCAATGCGCCGGATGCCGCCTTCCTCGCCGCAAACCCGCTGGGCAAGATTCCCGTCCTGTTGACGGATGACGGGCAGTCGATCTTCGACAGCCGGGCGATCACGCAATATCTCAACCGGCTGTCCGGCAATGCCCTGTTCCCGCGCAATGCCGCAAAGCGCACCGAGGCCGAGGTGCTGGAGGCACTGGCCGACGGCATTTGCGATGCCTTGCTGGTTCACGTGTATGAGCGGCGCTTCCGTCCCGAGGAGAAGGTCCACCAGCCCTGGCTGGACAAGCAGTGGGAAAAGGCGTCCCGCGCGCTCGATATTCTCAATGCCAACCCGCCGAAGCTTCCGAAGAAGATCACCGCAGGCCAGATCGCGCTTCGCGCCTGCCTCGGCTATCTGGCGATTCGCTTCGAGGGCAAATGGGAGCGCGGGCGCAGCAAGCTGGTGCGCTGGATGAAGCGCTTCGACGAGCGCTTTCCCGAACTTGCGGCACTCGCCCCGCAGGGCTGAGGACGGAAAACAAAAAAGCCGGCCACGAAGGCCGGCTTTTCTGGTTCGATCAGCTAGCTGATCAGAACTTCATACCCATGCCCACCGAGATGCGGTGGTTGTTGGGCTGGATGTCCGCGGACACGGCCGGGGTCGCGTACGACTTGCGGCTCAGGCCCGTGTAACGGTACTCGAGACGACCGAAGACGTTGTCGGTGAGCTTCTGATCGACACCAGCGCCCACGGTCCAGCCGAGATGGGTCTCGCGGTCGGAACCGGAAGCATCGTGGAAACGATGGCTCGCGGCAGCGCCACCAGCGGTCACGTAGAGCAGGGTCGCGTCGGACACCGCATAACCCAGACGGGCGCGGAGCGAGCCTTCCCAACCATACTGCGAACCGAAGTTCGAGTTGCGGTCATGGGCCCAGTTGTAGCCGACGTCACCTTCGACACCGTAGACGAAGTTGTCGGATTGGCCGTTCCAGCCGAGGAACGCGCCGAGCGCCCAGCCGCCGGTCGAGATGTTCCCGTTGGGAACGTTCACGCCGTTGGTGACATTGCTGTTGCCGAAGCCGTAGCCGAACGAAAGACCGCCGTAAGGGCCGGCCCAGGTCGAAACGGGAGTGCTGATGATCGGAGCCGACGGTGCCGGCGGCTCTTCATAAACGACGTCGGCAGCGAACGCGGGCGCACCTACCATCGTCGCAACTGCTGCCGCCATGGCGACCGTGCGGATATTGCTGGCTCTCATTGTATAACTCCTTGGCCATCTCAGACGGTAAAACGCCCGTCCCAATTCAAGTTGAAAGACACTCACAACGCCTTCGGGAGGCATAATAGCGCTTCGTGCTTTCAGTTCCATTCTTTGAGCGCGAATTACGACCAAAGAGCACCCCAATTGAGGTCATAATCGGTCTAAAATATGTCGGAATTGTGGCGTTGCATTTGCGCAACACATTGGATTTGAAGGATTTTTTCATTTTTGTTAACCATGACGCCAGCCACAAAGTACCCTTGGATCAGGAAGGTGGAAACCCTATATTTTCCCGGAATTCCGCCATTTCCGGTGAATGAAGTGCCCATCAGAACCCCGTTTCCAACCAGCGTAGAAGCGCCTGTCTGCCCGCACGGGTGCCGGGCATGAGTCGGCCCGTCGCGCTCGTCACCGGAGCCGGCCGCCGGGTTGGCCGGGCGATAGCCATTGACCTGGCGCGCCACGGCTTCGACGTCGCCATCCATTTTCACGGCTCCCGCGCGGAAGCGGAGGACGTCGCGGCCAACGCCGATTCGTTCGGCGCCCGCACCGCGCTCATCGAAGCCGACCTTGCCGACATCGGTGAGGCAGGGCGACTGGTATCGGCGGCAACCGAAGCGCTTGGGCCCGTTTGCCTGCTGGTCAACAATGCTTCCATGTTTCTCGACGACGAACTGGCCGATTTCGACTGGCAGCAGTTCGACCGCCATTTTGCGATCCATGTGAAGACGCCGCTGGAACTCGCGCGCCGGTTCGCCGCCGCCTTGCCGGTGGACCGGCAGGGACTTGTCGTCAACATCATCGACCAGCGCGTCTGGAAGCCGACGCCCCGCTTCTTCACCTATTCGCTCTCCAAGGCGACGCTCTGGGCCGCCACGCAGACGATGGCGCAGGCGCTTGCGCCGCGCATCCGGGTCAATGCCATCGGGCCGGGGCCGACATTGCCCAACCCGCGCCAATCGCAGGCGGATTTCGACCAGCAGAGCCGCAACGTCCTGCTCGGGCGCGGTCCCGAGCTCGATGCCTTCGGGCGCACCATCCGCTATCTGTGGGAAGAGGTGTCAGTAACCGGCCAGATGATCGCCATAGACGGCGGCCAGCACCTTGCCTGGGAAACGCCGGACGTGGCAGGGATCGCCGAATGAGCGCGCCCGATCATCGCACACCGCCCGTGCCCCGCAAATCGTCGGCCGCTTCCGACGACGTGGCCGGCTACATGCCCGGCGCGGATACCGATGACGACGACGCCGAGATCGAGGTCGAGGCCGGCGCCGCACTTCCAGCCATCGCCAATATCGACTGGAACAGCGAATCGCTTGCCACGTCGCCAGCCGCCTCCGGCGCGGAGATCATCGACGCACTCGCCAAGCGGCTTCCCAACCGGCCCGGCGTCTACCGGATGATGAATGCCGCCGGCGACGTGCTCTATGTCGGCAAGGCGCGCAGCCTGAAGAAGCGCGTCGTCCAATATGCGCAGGGGCGCTTCCATACCAACCGGATCGGCCGGATGGTGCGCGAAACGGCGACGATGGAATTTGTGGTCACGCGGACCGAAACCGAAGCGCTCCTGCTGGAAGCCAATCTCATCAAGCGGCTGCGGCCGCGCTTCAACGTGCTGATGCGGGACGACAAGTCGTTCCCCTACATCCTGCTGACGACCGACCATCCCGCGCCGGGCCTCTTCAAGCACCGCGGCGCACGCAGCCGCAAGGGCGAGTATTTCGGCCCGTTCGCCTCGGCGGGGGCTGTCGGCCGCACCATCAACTCGCTCCAGCGCGCCTTCCTGCTGCGCACCTGTACCGATTCGGTCTTCGAGAGCCGGACGCGCCCCTGCCTTCTCTACCAGATCAAGCGCTGCTCCGGCCCCTGCACCGGCGAGGTCGGCCCGGACGACTATGCTGAACTGGTCTCCGAGGGCCGGGCATTCCTGTCGGGCAAGTCGAGCCGCATCAAGGCGCAGATTTCCGAGGCCATGCAGGAAGCCTCGGACGCACTCGATTTCGAGCGCGCCGCCATCTATCGCGACAGGCTTTCGGCGCTGAGCCATGTCCAGAGCCATCAGGGCATCAACCCGCAATCCGTGGAAGAGGCCGACGTCTTCGCCATCCATCAGGAGGGCGGGCAGAGCTGCATCGAGGTCTTCTTCTTCCGCACCGGGCAGAACTGGGGCAACCGCGCCTATTTCCCCAAGGCCGACCCGGCGCTGGAACCGGCGGAGGTGCTAGGCGCCTTCCTCGCCCAGTTCTACGACGACAAGCCCTGCCCCCGGCTCGTCCTGCTTTCGCATGCGGTGGAGGACCAGGAACTGCTGGCCGCGGCGCTCTCGACCCGCGCCGACATGAAGGTGACCGTGTCCCACCCGCAGCGCGGCGAGAAGAAGGCGCTGGTCGACCACGCCTTCCAGAATGCGCGCGAGGCGCTCGGCCGCCGGCTGGCGGAAACCTCGTCGCAGGCGCGGCTGCTCGACGGCGTGGCGCAGACCTTCGGCCTTCCGCAGCCGCCGCAGCGGATCGAGGTCTACGACAATTCGCATATCATGGGCACCAATGCGGTCGGCGCCATGATCGTGGCCGGGCCCGAGGGCTTCATCAAGAATCAGTACCGGAAGTTCAACATCCGCTCGACCGACATCACCCCCGGCGACGATTTCGGCATGATGCGCGAGGTGATGCAGCGGCGCTTCTCCCGTCTTATCAAGGAGCACGGAACCGAAACTCCGGGCGGCGGATCGGAGGATGTGCCGGCCTGGCCCGACCTCGTGCTCATCGACGGCGGCCAGGGGCAGATGAGTGCCGTGCGCGCGATGCTGAACGAACTGGGCATTGCCGACCGGGTGACGGCGATCGGCGTCGCCAAGGGCGTCGACCGCGATGCCGGCCGCGAGCGCTTCTTCATGGAAGGCCGCGAACCCTTCATGCTGCCGATGCGCGATCCGGTGCTCTATTTCCTGCAAAGGCTGCGCGACGAAGCTCACCGTTTCGCCATCGGTTCTCATCGCGCGCGGCGCAAGAAGGAGATGGTTCGCAATCCGCTCGATGAGATTTCCGGCATCGGGCCGGGCCGCAAGCGCGCGCTGCTGCACCATTTCGGCACGGCGAAGGCCGTGAGCCGCGCGGCGGTGGAAGACCTGATTGCCGTCGATGGCATATCGGAATCCATGGCGCGTCAGATATACAATCATTTCCACGAGGCGCCGTCGTAGGAACGATGGCGATGAATGGACGCAGCGGCCAATCGCCCGGCATATGGCGGGAGATTGGCCTATAAGGGACGGATCCGATTTGACCGCGCCAGCAACAGAGCCCACGCCGATGCAGCGACCAGCGCTGAATATCCCCAACATGCTGACCTATGCCCGCATTCTCGCAGTGCCGCTGGTCGTATTGTGCTTTTTCATCGAGGGAGAGCTCCGCTCCAGCGATTTCGCGCGGTGGCTGGCCTTCGCCATCTTCGCGGTCGCCAGCATCACCGATTTCCTCGACGGCTATCTCGCCCGCATCTGGAAGCAGACATCGAATATCGGCAAGATGCTGGACCCGATCGCCGACAAGCTCCTGGTAGCGTCGGTGCTGCTTCTCATGGCGGCGGACGGCACCATTGCCGGCTGGTCGATCTGGGCGGCGATCATCATCCTGTGCCGCGAGATCCTCGTCTCGGGCCTGCGCGAATATCTGGCGGCGCTGAAAGTATCGGTTCCGGTCACGCGGCTGGCAAAGTGGAAAACCACCGTCCAGCTTCTGGCGGTCGGCTTCCTGCTCGCCGGCCCGGCCGCCGACAAGCTGGTGCCCTACATCACCGAAACAGGCATCGTGCTGCTTTGGGCCTCGGCGATCCTCACCCTATATACCGGCTACGACTATTTCCGCGCCGGCCTGAAACACATGGCCGACTGATCGGTGACTATGAAGCGGTGACATCGTGCGGCTGATCTATTTTGCCTGGGTTCGCGAGCGGATCGGGCTGGCTGAAGAGAATGTCGACCTGCCGGCCGGCATCGAGACGGTGCGCGACCTGCTGACGTGGCTGAAAGAACGCGGCGAAGGCTATGCCGAGGCGCTGCGCTTTCCCGACGCCATCCGCGTCGCGATCGATCAGGAACATGTCAGGCATGAGGAGCGGATCGCCGGTGCGCGCGAGATCGCCCTCTTCCCGCCGATGACGGGCGGCTGAGACCGATGGATTGCGCCATCGATATCCGTATCCAGCGCGACGACTTTGATGTCGGGCAGGAGATCGGGCGGCTCGGCGCCGGGCGGCCGGATTTGGGCGCCGTCGTCACTTTCACCGGCCTTTGCCGCGCTGAAGGCGGTCGCCTTTCGGCACTGGAACTCGAACATTATCCCGGCATGGCGGAGGCGCAGATCGCCCGCATCGTCGAGCGCGCCACCGAACGCTGGCCGCTCGGGGCGGTCACCGTCATCCATCGGTTCGGGCGCATCGCGCCCGGCGAGCAGATCGTGCTCGTGGCGACCGCCTCCACCCACCGCCACGCCGCATTCGACGGCGCCAGCTTCATCATGGATTTCCTCAAATCCGAGGCACCCTTCTGGAAGAAGGAACATGCGGCTTCCGGCGATGCCGGCGAATGGGTCGACGCGCGCGACAGCGACCATGAGGCGATGAAGCGCTGGGATGAGGGCTGACCTACGCACAGAGGCTCCGGCGCAATCGGAATACTGCCGCAATCCCATGTCTTTCTCTATGAGAACCCGCGCATCGAGGTCTGAAGAATGAGCTTTTCCGTCGACCGCCGTGCCATTACCAAGGCCGTTCTGCTGATTGCGGCCATGTCGCTGGCCGCGCAGGAGAGCCTCGCCGCCGATCTGTCCATCAAGGGCACCGCCACCTATCGCGAGCGCATCGCACTGCCCGACAATGCCGCGCTCACCGTGCGCCTGCTCGATGTCACCAATACCAGCGGCGCGCCGACATCCGTGGGCGAAACCGTCGTCTCGCCGGCAGGCCAGGTGCCGATCGCCTTCGAATTCACCGTGGCGGAGACTGTCGTGGCCAGCGACCATCGCTACGCGCTGCATGCTTCCATCGCAGTAGACGGCAAGGTGATCTTCGCCACGGCCGAGCCCAGGCCCTACGAATTGTCGGCGAGCGAACCCGCCGATCTGTTGATGGTGCGCCAGCCCGACGAGACCAGCACCCTCCCCGCCGAGATCGTCGGCGTGGAATGGATGCTGGAGGAAATGGACGGAAAGGCGATGGACCGCGAGCCGGTTTCCTCGCTCATGCTCAATGAGAAAGGCACGGCGGGCGGCAAGGGCGGATGCAACCGGTTCTTCGCCACCATCACCGCCAGCGGCGATGCCCTCACCTTTTCCGAGATCGGCTCGACCTTCATGGCATGCGGAAATGCCGCCATGGAGCGCGAGCGCGCCTATTTCGATGCGCTGGCGCGCGTCGCTTCCTACCGGCTCGACGCGGGAAAGCTGATCCTTTCCGACGAAGCGGGCAAGAATCTGCTGATATTCGGCCTTTCGGCTTAGCGCTTTTTCAAACAAGGTGCGCTAGCGTGAGAAACCAGACATTCTCGCGCGGCGCCCATGACCGATACGATCCAGCAATTGACCAGCGTCGCGCCGAACCGCGAATGGCTGCTCTGTCTGGTTGCCATTCTTGGGGCGACCCTTGCCTTCCTGGCCATTCGCTACCGCAGGCTGGCGATCCGTGCCCGCCGGGATGCCGAGAATATCGACAACCTGATCGAACACCTGTCGGAGGGCATCTACCGCTCCACGCCCGATGGTCGGCAGGTCATGTCGAGCCGCGCTCTGGTGAAGCTCAACGGCTATGACACGGAAGAGGAATTGCTGGCCGGCGTCAGGGATATCGGGTCGGAATGGTATGTCGAACCCGCCCGCCGCGACGAATTCAAGGCGCTGATGGAGCGCGACGGCTTCGTGAGCGACTTCGTGTCGGAAGTTTACCGCCACAAGACGCGCGAGCGCATCTGGGTTTCGGAATCGGCGCGCACCGTGCGCGATCCCGCCACCGGCGATATCCTCTATTATGAGGGCTCGGTACGCGAAGTGACCGAGACGATGAAGCGGCTGAACCTGGAAGAGAAGTTCAGCAAGCTCCTGCGCGAGGTTCCCGGCGCGCTGTTCCAGTTCACCACCCGCTTCGACGGCGGCGCGACCGTGGACTATGTCAGCCCGCATTTCGAAAGGGTCACCGGCATGTCGGTGGAGCAGCTGGCAGCCGGCCGGAGCGGCCAGCTCTCGCCCGTGCCGGAGCAGGATCGCGACATTTTCCGCCGCGCCATCAGCGATCCGGACGGCCATCTCGCCCCTTGGGATTTCGAGCACAGCTACAGCGCGGCCGAAGGCGGCGAGAAATGGCTGCGCATCTCGGCTACCCCGGATGCGACGCGTGACGGCATCGTATGGTACGGCCACGTTTCCGATATCACCCAGCGCAAGAAGCACGAACTGGCGATCACGCAGCTCGCTTATTTCGATCCGCTGACGCAATTGCCCAACCGGCGCATGCTCTACGAGCGGCTGGGCAAGGCGCTGGAGGAAAGGGCGACCGACAGTCTGGCAGGCGCCGTGCTCTTCATCGACCTCGACAATTTCAAGTCGCTGAACGACACGATGGGCCACGATGTCGGCGACGAATATCTGCGCCAGATCGCTGCGCGCCTGCGCCATTGCTGCGGCGACAGCGTTCTGGTCGTGCGGATCGGCGGCGACGAGTTCGTCGCCCTGGCCGAAGTCATCGAGACCGATAATGCGCGTGCGACGCGGGAGGCGATGGCAATGGGCAATCGCATCGTCGCTGCTCTCCGCGACGAGTTCGACCTCGGCGTGACGCGCTATCGCGCCTCGGCCAGCGTCGGCGTCGTCGTCTTCGACGGTTCCGAGGCCGGCGCGACGGAAGTGCTCAAGCGCGCCGACACGGCCATGTATCAGGCCAAGACCTCGGGCCGGGACGGCCTGTCGCTGTTCGACCCCGTGGCGATGGAGCGCGAAACCCAGCGCCACCAGTTGCTGGCCGACCTGCGCGGCGTGATCGCGCGCGGCGGCGACCAATTCGCGGTCCACTACCAGCCGCTGATGAACCATGCCGGGCATATCGTCGGAGCCGAGGCTCTGCTGCGCTGGACCCACCCCGAAAAGGGTGCGATCTCCCCAGACCACTTCATTCCGATGGCCGAGCAGTTCGGCCTGATCGGCGATGTCACCGCCTATGTCCTGCGGGAAGGCATCGGCCAGCTCGCAAAATGGCACAGCGATGCCTCGATGCCGACGCTCAGCCTCTCGGTGAATGTCAGCGTGCAGTCATTCTTCGACGACAGGCTCGCGCGGCTTCTGGGCACCCTGCTCGACCGGCACCAGATCGATGGCGGGCGGCTGACGCTCGAGCTGACCGAGCATGTGATGGCCTCCGACCAGGCAATCGTGGCTGAGCGCCTGACGGAACTGAAACAACTCGGCGTTCGCCTGTCGCTCGACGATTTCGGCACCGGCTATTCCTCGCTCGCCCACCTGAAAAGCCTGCCTTTCGACGAGCTCAAGATCGATGGCGGCTTCGTGGCCGATATCGAGCACACGGAAAACGACCGCGCATTGGTCAAGACCATTCTCGCCATGGCGCGCACGCTGGGCATGTCGGCCGTGGCGGAGCATGTCGAAAATGCCCGCCAGGAAGCGTTCCTGCGCGCCTATGGCTGCGATCTTTTCCAGGGCTATCTCTACAGCAAGGCGCTGCCGGCCGAGCTTTTCACGCAGATGTTCCGCGGCTTCGTGCCCGATGGCGAGGCCAGCCGGCCCCTGCATACGCCCTTGCAATGAAAAAGGCCGGGCGCTTGCCCGGCCTTTTTCTCTCAGTTCGTTCGGCTCAGCCGACGATCTCGGTGTCGGAGAACCAGTAGCGGATCTCCTGCGCGGCCGTCTCGGGCGCATCCGAGCCGTGCACCGAATTCTCGCCGATCGACAGAGCATGGACCTTGCGGATGGTGCCCTCATCGGCATTGGCCGGGTTCGTGGCACCCATCACTTCGCGGTTCTTGAGGATGGCATTCTCGCCTTCCAGCACCTGGACGATGGTCGGGCCCGACGACATGAATTCGCACAATTCGTCGAAGAAGGGGCGCTCCTTGTGGACGGCATAGAAGCCTTCGGCCTCGCGACGGCTCATCCACACGCGGCGGGAAGCGACCACGCGCAGTCCGGCATCTTCCAGCATCTTGGTGATAGCGCCGGTGAGGTTGCGGCGGGTTGCGTCCGGCTTGATCATCGAGAAGGTGCGTTCGATAGCCATTTGAGGTCCTTCAATATTGGAATTGTGAGCGTGGCGGCGTCTATAGCCGCGCTCTGGCCGGCTGTGAAGGGGTCATGCCCTGGCCTGCGCTGCCCGCCCGATACCGCCATGCAGGTCGAGGATGCGCTCGAACCAGCCCGCCAGCGGATCGTCCTCCTCCAGAACCTGCATCGGGCTGGCCACGCGCGCCCATTGCAGCGCCCCGGCGACGATATAGTCGGCAAATAGCGGCGACGCGCCGCCGATGAAGGGCTGCGCCTCCACCATCGCCCGCACGGGCTGGAGCGTGGCGCGGAAGGCGCCGAGCCGGTCCTCCATGCCCTGCGGAACCTCCTCCAGCCTGCGCCCGAAGCGCGCCTCGCGGCTGGCGCGGAAATAGTCGCGGTCGTCCTCATGGATGATGTCGAAGAGGTCCATCAGCATGGCGCCGCCGAGATAGCTGTGAACCGCAAGCTGCGTCCAGCGCTCCACGAAACGCGACAGCATACGCCCGCCCTCGCCCGCAAACAGGCTTGGCCGATCGGAATAGGTTTCCTCGAGATGGAGCGCGATATCGAAGGAGTCGCGCAACACGCGCCCGCCATCGTGGATGACGGGAACCGTCTTGCCGTCAAGCTTACGGATTTCATTGAAACGCAGGGGCACGCGCTCGAATTCCAGCCCCTTGTGCTTCAGCGCCCAGATGATCTTCCAGCAATGTGGAGAGAACCGCACCGAAGGGTCCGCCCCGGCGAGTTCGTAGACAATGACCGACATTTTGATACATCCCTCCTGGAGGGCGCACTATTGCCCCCGTCCGGGCGAGAGGGAAGAGGCGTGAAGCAGCATTTTGCGATGATGGCAGCCTATAATGCATGGGCGAACCGGCGCGTCTACGAGGCGGCGGCGCTGCTGGACGATGAAGCATACCGCCGCGATACCGGCGCCTTCTTCAAGTCCCTGCACGGCACGCTGAACCACCTCCTCGCCGCCGACCGCATCTGGATGAAGCGTTTCACCGGCGAAGGCGATGCGCCGGCGGCGCTGGATTCCATCCTCCACGACACATTGCCGGCGCTCACACTGGCACGCGAGGCGGAAGACAGGCGCATTGTCGACTGGGTCGACAGCCTGTCGCGCGAGGCCCTCGCCGGCCGCTTCACCTATATGACAGTCACCGACCTGCGCACCGTCTCCCAGCGGCTGTCACCCGCACTCGCGCATCTGTTCAACCACCAGACCCACCACCGCGGCCAGGCGCACACGATCCTGACCTCGCTAGGGCAGCCAAGTCTCCAATTGGACCTGATTTTTTTCCAGCGTACCGAGGATGGTCGGTCTTTTGCCTGATTGTCTTTGTCCGGCATTCGACGTCAAAAAAAATCACGAGATGATTGAACGCACCAAAAGCCCTTGAGAGGTAATCCGCGGCGTGGATCGACGGCCAGCGCTCCGGCATGAAGCAACTGCTAGTAACAAGCACGCCAGATCGAGCGGACGTCAGCCACCCCCGGATGGAACATTGCCAAACAGCATGTTCAATCCTTCGGCCATGGTCGGATGGGCGAGGATAGCCTCCCGCAGCGCGGTATAGGGAAGACCAGCCATCATCGCGGTCTGCACCACGGCCATCACCTCGCCAGCTTCCGATCCGATCATGGTGAAGCCAAGGATCTGGTCGTTGGTATCGACCAGCGCCTTCATGAACCCGTCGGATTCCGATGTCGTTCGCGTCCGCAAGACCGCTTTCATGGGAAGCTTCGCCACCCGCATCGCCACGCCTTTGGCGCGCGCCTCTTCCTCGCTCATCCCTATCCTGGCAAGCGGCGGGTCGATGAACATGCAATAGGGCGTCATCCGATCTTTGGTCGAACGGTTGCCGCCCTTCAGACTGTCGCGGATCACCCGGAAATCATCGAGTGACATATGGGTGAATTGCGGACTTCCAGCACATTCTCCGATCGCCCAGATGTTCGGTGCTGTCGTCTCCAGTCGATCGTTGACGCGGATATAGCCGCGATCGGTAAGTTCGATGCCCACCGCTTCGAGGCCCATCCCGTCCGTGTTCGGCGTGCGGCCAGCGGCGACCAGAATATCGGTCCCCTCGATCGTCCTTCCGCCATCCGGGGTACGCGCCAGCACACGCACCTGTTCGCCGGATTTTCCCTCGACCCGCTCGACCTCGGCAGACAGCAGTAGTTCGACGTGTTCCGCCTCCAGGATACGCTGGATCTCGTCCGAGACATCCGGGTCTTCGCGCTTTGCCAAGCGCGCTCCACGTTCAATGACAGTGACCCTGCTGCCGAAGCGGCGGTAGGCTTGAGCAAATTCAAGCCCCACATAGCCGCCGCCAAGAACGATAAGGTGGCCAGGAACCCTGTCGAGTTCGAGCGCCTCGATATTGGTGAGCGGTCCGGCCTCGCCAAGGCCGGGAACCGGTGGAATGCTGGCACGGGTGCCGAGATTGAGGAACAGTTTTTCAGCGGCCAGCCGTCGTGTCCCGCCATCATTGAGCGACACCTCGACCGTCAATGGTGCGACGATGCGCGCGGTCCCCATGATGAGTTCCGCCCCGGTAGCCTTGTACCGATCGAGGTGAAAGGCGACGAGGTCTTCGACCATGCTCCGCTTGCGCTCACGGACTTGTCTCATGTCGACCGATATGTCGCCAGTGACGACACCGAACGCCCCGGCACGCGCGACGATGCTGGCGACACCTGCGCTCCATATTTCATTCTTGCTGGGAAGACAGTTTATGTTGGGGCAGGAACCGCCGATCCAGCGGCGTTCGATCACGGCGACCTTCTGCCCCGTCTGAGCAAGATGCCAGGCAAGATATTTGCCGCCTTCGCCGCTGCCGATGACAACGGCATCATACTGTTCCGCTTCGGGCATCGCTCTTCCCTTCAAGCTGGAAATTCGACTCGTCCGCTCACCGTCCAATATTTGCCGACCCAACTGGCAAAGTCATCCCGCCACAAGCGCCGGTCTGAATTCGTCGGCGCGGTTCGCCGGCTTGAACAAGCAGGCCAGGAGGAAGACGAGCCTCGGCCCTTCCCGATCACATGGTCGGTTGGAGCGCCCGAAGCCTATGGCCGCTAAGCAGCATGAGCGGGCTCATGCCTTCACTTTCCGCGCTCGACGGGAGTGGGCGAGCGCCTCGGCGGGAAGGCTGGACTTCAGCTCATCGAGATAATTGTAGATGGTGAAGCGCGAGACACCAAGGCTCGCCGCCGCCAGATCAACGCTCGAGCGGATCAGGAAGAGGCCACGGCCGTTCATGTACCGCACCGCATCGATCTTGTCTTCGCGGCTCATGGCGTCGACCATCTTGCCGGTGGAAGCGATGCCGGATTCGATAATCTCGCCGACGAGGTCGTCGACATTGGCGGAATCGGTTTCCGCCGCCTGCTCGGGTTCTGACGCTTCAGCATCGATAAAGCCGCGTACCAGCGTTTCCAGTTCACGCAGCTTGCTGCGGTCCGCATTCATGCAGAGCGCCGCATAGGCACGGCCGGTTTCGTCACGGAGCACGATGCTTGTGGAATCGAGCTCGTGACCACTGCGAGCGCGGGTGCGATAATCGCTGACAATCGAGAATGCTTCGCCCTGCACCACATCCTCGCCGGACATCAGCTTCTGCAGCGCAAGGTCGTCGAACGGTCCGCTGATGATCGCGCTTCCTACCTTCCGGCCGGTGATCTGGCCATTGGCGATCGCCACCACCGAATGGCCTGGTTGAGAAAGGTCATGCAACACGATCTCGACATTGCGGCCGACGATGCGCTGCAATCCTTCCACCACCCCCTTCAGCGTCGCGATGACGAGCTGGCGTTCGCGGTCGGTGCGTGGGCTCATCATCATGGCGTTCTCTCCGGACAGCTCAGTCTTCTACCTCGACGACGAGCTCGATTTCGACCGGCATGTTCATTGGCAATGAATTGGTACCGACGGCGGCGCGGGCATGCCTGCCCCTTTCGCCGAGGACCGAGACCAGGAATTCGGACGCACCATTGATCACCAGATGCTGCTTGTCGAATTCATCGGTGCAATTGACGTAGCCATTGAGCTTCACAATCCCCTTCACGCGATCAAGATTGCCGACGGCATGGGCGATGGCTGCCAATGCATTGATCGCAGCCAGTCGTGCAGCTTCCGCCCCCTGTTCGATTGTCATGTCGCGGCCCAGCTTGCCTTGCGCGACGATTTTGCCGTCCACGATCGGGCCCTGGCCGGAAATGTAGAGCGCGTTGCCAAGCCGCTTCACCGGCACATAGGCCGCGAGCGGCGCGGAGACGGCGGGAAGCTTCACACCGAGTTCTTCAAGACGGGCGGCGGTCGACATGGTCAGTTTCCCCTCGTCGTTTGCAGCATCAATTCTGCGAAACGGTCGATATCTGTTTCGTCATTGTAGAAATGCGGCGATACGCGCAGATGCACGCCCCGCGCCTCGACGCTGGCGCCCGCTTGCGACAGCCGCATCGCGACAGCCGCGGGGTCAGGCAGGCGCAGCGACAGGATACTGCCTGCGGCGCCCGGCGGCGTGGCTATGTCGAAGCCGGTCAGCTTCTCGCGCAGCCGCGCCACCAATTCGCGGTTGCGCTCGAATATCGCCGCCCAGCCGATTTCCTCCATATAGGCAAGCGAGCCATCCAGCGTTGCGAGTCCCGGATAGTTGGCATGGCTATAGGCCAACGCCCGTGACGGTGCGGGATTTGCATAGCCACGGAACACCGGCTCAAGCACCTCGCGCAGCGCCGGACTGGTAATGGCAATCGCCAGACCAAAGCCCGAAATCAGCCATTTGAAGACCGACGCGACATAGGCGTCGGCATGGCCTGCATCGACATCCGTGCCGCCCAGCGCCTGGATGCCGTCGACGACGAGCAACGCACCCGCTCCGCAAGCGGTCTTGAGCGCGGCAAGATCGACCTTGGTGCCGGCCTCCCAGTGCACATGCGAGGCCAGCACATAGCGCGCACCGGAAGCGGCATCGGCCAGCACCGCCGTACGCGTGATCTCATCAACCACCTGCAATTCAACCAGTGTCGCCCCGCGTGCGGCAAGAATGTCGGCGGCAGCGCGCACCGACGGAAACTCGTCGGCCATCAGCACGACGCGGTCACCTCTGGTCACCGGCAGCGAATGGGCAATCAGGTTCAGCGCCTCGGTCGTGCTGGCAGCAAAGCCGACATCATCCGCCTTCACATGGGCAAGACGAGCAACCCGCGCGCGAACCGCGCCTGCTATGGCACGCCATTCAGCTGCGCCATCATAGCCACGGCTGTACATTTTCTCGAAGAAACGCGCCACATCCTGCCCCGACCCCAGCCGGCCTATGCCGGTCGAGGCGGTGTTCAGGTAGAGGCGCTGGTCGAGGTAGGGGAAGTCGCGGCGCATCGCCACCGGGTCGAGTGCCATCAGCGGGACCTTTTCAAACGCTTCTCCAGCGCCAGGCCGTAGCGCGACATGGAGAAACAGAAACAGAAGTAGATGAAGGCAACGAACAGATATGCCTCTGTACCAAAGCCCTGCCAGGCCGGCTCGCCGACGGAGCGCTGCCCCGCATTGAGCAGGTCGAAGATGCCGATGATCGTGACCAGCGAGGTCGCCTTGAAGAAGGCTATGCACAGGCTGACTATCGGCGGCAGCACCAGCGTCAGCGCCTGTGGCAGAACAATGAGAAACATCTTCTGCCAATAGGTCAGGCCAAGCGCATCGGCTGCCTCGCCTTGCCCCTCGCCCACCGCCTGCAGGCCGCCGCGAATGGTCTCGGCAAGATAGGCGGCGATGAACAGGACAATGCCCATCTGAGCGCGCAGCAGCTTCGACACCGTGATGCCCTCCGGCAGGAACAGCGGGAACATGACGCTCGCCATGAACAGCACGCTGATCAGCGGGATACCGCGGACGATCTCGACATAGAGGGTGCAGACGAGCCGCAGGACCGGACTGGCGGTAGAGATGCGGCCCAGTGCCACGACGATCGCCAGCGGAAAGGCCAGCACGATGCCGAACGTCGACAGGATGAGCGTAACCGGCAGGCCACCCCACTGGTCCTCGGTCACGGTGCGCAGCCCGGCGATGCCCCCATGCATCAGCACGCCGATGGCCACCAGCGCCGCCAGCCAGAGCAGCACCAGCCTGCGGCCCCACCAGCGCCGGTTGGCGGAGGCGATATACATGGCGACGAAAATCGCGATGCAGAGCGCCGGCCGCCATTGCTCATCATATGGGTAGATGCCGAACAGGATGAACCGGTACTTCTCCGCGATCAGCGCCCAGCAGGCGCCGACGCCCGGCATACGGCATGCCTGCGTATCGGCGATGGTATTGCCGGGTAGCCACCAGATGGCGTCGACCACCGCCCAGTCGAAGAAGGCGATCGCCGCGCGGGCTATGAGGAGCATCATGACGACGGTGACAACTGCCGAGAGCCATGAACTGAACAGGTTGTCATGCAGCCAGGCGATCATGCCTCGCTTGCCCTCGGGGGCCGGCTCGTCCGGCAGCGGGGTGAAATCCAGTGCGTCGCTACACGGCGCGGTCATCGCGTCACCAGCGCAATGCGGCGGTTATACCAGTTCATGAAGGCGCTGACCGCGAGGCTGATGCTCAAGAAAGCAAGCATTATAATGACGATGCCCTCGATTGCCTGCCCGGTATCGCTGATGGCGACGTTGACCAGGCTCACCAGGTCCGGATACCCGACCGCGACCGCGAGCGAGCTGTTCTTGGTGGCACCAAGATATTCACTGGCGAGCGGCGGCACGATGATACGCAGCGCCTGAGGCATGATCACCTTGCGCACCGTGGTCCATGGATGCAGGCCGAGCGAACGGGCGGCCTCCCATTGACCCTGCGCCACGCCCTGGACGCCGGCCCGCACGATCTCGGCGATGAAAGCGGACGTGTAGAAAGTCAGGCCGATCACCAGCGCGGAAAGTTCAGGCGTCAGCGCCGCGCCGCCACGAAAGTTGAGGCCCTGCAACTGCGGCCAGTCCAGCGCAAGCGTCGAGCGGGTCAGCCAGGCTGCGATCAGCGGCGGTAACAGGATGATCGCCAGCCGCAGCGGCCAGGATATTTGCTTTACAGAGAATCCGCCGGCGCGCAGGAGACGCGGCAGCGCCAGCGCGGCAACGAGACCGGCAGCCAGCGCGAGCCATACCCAGCCATCGACGGCAAATGTCGGCACGCGAATGCCGCGGTTCGACACGAACACGCCGCCACCCAGGGCAAGCGCGCCGCGCGGCGGCGGCAACTGCAGCAGGAGCTGGTACCAGAAGATCAGCTGCACCAGCACCGGCACGTTGCGCACCACCTCGACATAGACGCCGGCGCTGCGCGACAGGAGCCAGTTTGGCGACAGCCGTGACAATCCGATGGCGGTGCCGAGCACGGTCGAAAGTGCGATGACGACGGCAGAAACTGTTAGCGTGTTGAGGAAGCCGATGAGGAGCGCACGGCCATAGCTGTTGACGCCGGGGGTGAAGTCCAGCCAGCTGTGATTGATCGGCTGCGCCAGCGGCGTAGCGAGGAAAGCGAAGCCCGTGGTGATGCCCCGAGCCCGCAGATTGGCGAGTGTGGTGTCGACAAGGAACCAGGCGACCGCCGCGATGCCGAGAACGATCAGCACCTGCGTGGCCAGCACCCGCGCCGGTGGCAGCCGCCGCGGCCTGTGCAATTCGGCCGATGCCTTGGTCCTGATGTTCATTCCGTCTCGCTACCCGGAGCGGTAGGATGACTGGAAGCCACGTGGCTTCCAGTCGGCGTCATATCAACGGAACGGCGGGGCGTATTGGAGGCCACCCTTGGTCCAGACATTGTTCATGCCACGATCGACACCAACGATGTTGCGGTCCCACATTTCGCCAAAATTGCCGACCTGCCCGATGATATTCGCCACCCAGTCGTTGGACAGGCCCAACGACTGACCGAGGTCGCCTTCGACACCCATCAGCCGCTTGATGCGCGGATCCTCGCTATTCTTGGCCTTGTCGACATCGGTGCTCTTGATGTCGAGGATTTCGGCCTGCACCATCGCGAAGTGGGTCCAGCGCACGATATCGAACCAGCGCTCGTCGCCCTTGCGCACCACGCCACCGAGCGGCTCTGCCGTCAGGCGCTCCGGCAAGATAACGAAGTCGTCGGATTTGTCGCCTTGGGTCGCCTTGAACGCGGCGAGCGACGAGGCGTCGGACATATAGGCGTCGCAGCGGTCGGACAGGAAGGCGTTGCGCGCCTCTTCGCCCTGCGCCAGCACGACCGGCGTATACTTCATGTTGTGGGCAGTGAAAAACTCCTGCAACGACATCTCGCCGGTGCCGCCGGTGAGCACGCAAATGCTGCCACCGTCGAGGCCCGAGGCGTTCTCGATGTTCAGCGACTTCTTCACGATGAAGCCGAGGCCGTCATAATAATAGATGTTCGGGAAGAGCAGGCCCGACTTGCTCTCGCGCGTCATCGTCCATGTGACATTGGCATAGAGGACGTCGACCTCGCCCGACTGCAGGGCGGTCAGGCGCTGAGCCGGCGCCAGCATCACCCATTTCACCTTTTCCGCATCGCCCAGCGTAGCGGCAGCCACTGCCCGGCATTGGTCGGCATCGATACCGCGCATCACGCCCTGGCTGTCCGGCAGGGAAAAGCCGGGGCTGGTGCCGATCACACCGCAAATCACCATACCGCGCTGCTTGACGGTCTCCAGCGTCTTCGACGGCGCCTGAGCCACATCCTGGGCCCCGGCGACATTCGCTGCGACCATCCCGCCGATCGCCGCGGCCAATCCCATCAATCTCTTAAATCTCATCATCTTCCTCCCGATTGCAATGGCACCCATCGCGGGCACCGTATCAACAGAGTGTAGAAGTAAGCAACAGAATGTTGTGTGCCGGAGATCAAAACGGCCTGCAGCATGGGGCTATGCCCGGCTGCATGAGATCGCTAGTCACCGCGGCAATTTGCAGGGCACGATGCATGCGCGGCACGGCTGTCCGAGGGAGCTTGTTCGCGCTCGGACATGCCATAGTCACGCATGACGCTAGCGATGCGCAGGCGGTATCCGCTGAAAATGCCAGCCCGCCCCCTCGCCTGCGCCTGTCTGTGCTCGACCGTATTGCGCCATCGGATGACAGCATCTTCGTTCTCGAAGAATGATAACGAAAGTACCTTTCCCGGATTGGCGATGCTTCGGAACCGCTCGACCGAAATGAACCCTTCGATCCCGTCGAGAAGCGGCCGCAACTCGGCGGCAATATCGAGATAGGCAGCCTCCTGCCCTTCCGCCGGTTCAACCTCGAAGATGACCGCGATCATGACTTGCTCCCATGTGGTGCAGAGACCAACTTGAGGAACGTCCGGTCTTCGCGAAGGAGGAACCGCTCGCGCATCGCAAACTCATAGTTCTCCCGACCGAGCGGGTCGGCTGCCAGTCGTGCGCGATAAGTCTCGTAGGCTGCAAGACTGGCGATATTGTAGATTCCATAGGCTAGCGTGGTCGATCCTTCATGCGGCGCGAAATAGCCAATCAGATCCGCACCGCAACGCGGGATCGCCTGCCCCCAGTTGCGGGCGTACCGGGCGAACTGCTCTTTCTTGGACGGGTCGATGTGATAGCGGATGACACAGGTCAGCATGGCGGCCTTCTCCCGTTGTTTCAACCCGATCATAAGGGGTGTTGCACCGTACATGTTTCGGCTAACATCGAACTATGAAAGAAGGCCCGGATATCGCCCACATTGCCGCGCTGATCGGCGATCCCGCCCGCGCGAACATGCTGGTCGCGTTGATGAGCGGCAAGGCGCTCACCGCGACGGAGCTGGCGGCCGAGGCTGGAATCACGGCGCAGACGGCGAGTTCGCACCTAGCCCGGCTGCATGAGGGCGGGCTGTTGCGCCCGTGCAGGCAAGGCCGGCATAAATATTTCTCCCTCGCATCGGACGAGGTGGCGGACGCGCTGGAAGCTCTCATGGGCCTCGCCGCCGATGCCGGGCTTCTCCGCAGCCGCACGGGTCCAAAGGACAAGGCGCTGCGGCAGGCCCGCATCTGCTATAATCATCTTGCCGGCGACATGGGCGTCCAGATGTTCGACAGCCTGATGGCGCAAAACCATCTCGTCTCGGATGGCGGCCGATTGCGGCTGACTGAACCGGGCCGGAACTTTGCGGCCACGATTGGTATCGACGTCGACAAGCTGACCGCCGGCCGCTCCGAACTGTGCCGGGAGTGTCTCGACTGGAGCGAGCGCCGGTCGCACCTTGCGGGAAGCCTCGGGCGCGCAATGCTCGCACGTTTCGTCGAGATGAGATGGGCGTCCGTGGACAAATCCACGCGCATTGTCACATTCACGCCGGCCGGCTTGCATCAATTCCGCTCGATGTTCGATCTGCGGATCGACGAGATCACAGGCTAGTAGATTAAGCGCACAGGCCATGGAACCTGCCATCAACGGCTCGCTATTTCCTGACCTTCGTGAGATGATGGGAAGTCAAACCAGGCTAAATTCTTTTCATGACCACCGGCAATGACATTTCCAGGGCAGAGGAACTCTTCCCTCTGCTGATCGGGACCAAGGCAAATAATGCCCAAGGGTTGTCCAGGCGCTGATCGCCGGACAGCCCTTCTCTGTTCCCAACGATCCTGGAAACCAGCCGCCTCAGGCGTGCCAACTGGAAATTGTCATGACACTCTGGACCGAACTGGCCCGCGCCACCACCGTGGCCGGCGATGAAATTCTGCTGCGAAGACGCAGCGATATCTTTGAAATCCGGTTCAACGGATTGGAACTCATGTCCAACCTCAACCACCAGTCGGAAGGTAGTCTCGCAGCCCGATCGCTCTGGCTCTTCGGCGACGGACCTGCCCACGTCCTGATCGGCGGACTTGGCATGGGCTTTACCCTGCGTGCAGCACTCGATCTCCTCGATTCCGCTTCGCGCATCACCGTCAGTGAACTCATTCCCGAAATCGCCGACTGGAACCGCGGCCCTCTCGGCCCTCTTGCCGGCCACCCCTTGAAGGATCCGCGCGTCCAATTGCGGATCGCCGACGTCATGGACGTGCTCGAGATGCATCCCCGCAGCTTTGACGTCATTCTCATGGATACCGACAACGGTCCGGATTTCACGATCCGGCAGGTGAACGATCGGCTCTATGCACAACCGGGCCTCGCAGCTGTGCGCCGTGCGCTTCGCCCCGGCGGCATTGCCGCCTTCTGGTCAGCCACGATCTCCGATCCATTCGAACGCGCGCTTGACGCCGAAGGCTGGAACTGGAGCCGCGAGGATATCCAGCTCATCGGCGGCCGCGCCGATGCCTTTCACCACATCTACTTCGCCACCGTCGCGCCAGCGGAAGAAGTCACAAGGAGCGCGGCTAAGGATTTGCAAATGGCATAGCCAGCCGACCCCGGCGAAGCTTATTGAAAGCTATCCTGCCCTTGCCCTGGCTCGGGCGGATCGTTCTCTCGTCTCAAGGTCGTCTGCCCGGGCTCCGGCGGACTATCGGATGTGGGACCCGAAAATGTCGTTTGGCCCGGCTCGGGCGGCGCATCGCCGGTTGCACGGCTGAACGTCGTCTGGCCGGGTTCCGGAGGTGCTTCATAGCCGGTGGATGGCGATTGCTCTGAACTTTGGCAACCTGCGAGCGCGAGGGAGGAAACGGCAATGATCGCCGCCGGCAGGATGGAATATTCATTACAGGCCTCGTTCATTATCTGGAACCTGAGAAGCCTAGAGACGGTTGTGCGATGCACGCGAAACAAGAAATGAATCGCGGTGTCACATTGCCGCCCGTCCATGAAATGCAAAAAGCCCCGCCAGCCATGGCCAGCGGGGCTTTGATTACCTGAGACACGGAACACGAAACATATCCGCCGCCAGACCATGGCCAGCGAAGATGAACGCCCGGTTAAAGCCGCGGACTGCTACCGACTCGCGCGGAGATGCCCGAGAACGGCATCGCCAGATTTGCACCTCGGCTCAATGCGTATCGAACACCGTCTGGTAGAGCGCGAGCCGTTCTGCCGTGGCGGCGATCTCTTCCCTGGTTGGCTTGAGGGGGTCGCTCGCGGGCGGCAGCATGCCGAACTTCATGATGGACAGCATGAGCAAGATGCGGGCCTTGACCGAGGTCAGGTTCGAGCCGGCGATGAACGGCCCGCCGGCAATGGCAAAGCCTTCGGTCGTCCCGCGCCCGACATTGACCACCGGGAAGCCCGAATAGACCGCCTGAAGCAGGATGCGCGACTTCGAGGTGGCCGCAGCCTTGCCGTAGGGATTCAGGCCCTCCAGGACAAAGCCCGACAGCGGTGCGTGCTTCAGCTTGTACGCCATGAAGGCGATCGTATCGACTTCCTGTGCGGGATCGCTGTCATAGTCATCCTCGATATAGCTCGCATCCTTGACGATGGAGACCTTCGGGATCGCGGTGTCGAGAAGCTTGCCGCCGCCGTCCTTCACCGCCACGTCGAATGTCTCGATGCCGGCTGTACCGGCACGTATGCCGGTCACACTGGCCGGCAGCTTCGAGATGTTCACCTCCGACTGCCAGGTATGCTTCATCGCCGGCACGTAGCGTAGGACCGAGCCGGTCCCGCCGCCGCCCGCGCCCAGAATGCCGCCATGGCCACCCGCAACGGCATAGCCGCCCGGCCGCGCATCGACCTTGGTGACTTCGCGCGCGGCGAAGACGCGCTGGTCCTGAACCATCACGACGCCGGCGCGGTTGCGGCCCTGATCGTCCGCCCAGACCTTCGACGCGATCCAGTCGGTGGAATCGGCGAGGTTCTTCGGTCCGTCATTGCTGATCTGGCCGTGATAGCGCTGCGAGGCGTTGCCGCAGACCGGCACGGTGATGTCGAGCGCGAGGTTGAGCCAGTAGCAGGTCTCCTCGACGCGGGGGCTGCCCTGCGTCCAGATCGCGCCGTCATAGTCGCCGGAGCCGAGGATCTCCTGCGCCATATTGGTGATGCGGGCCAGCGTCATGCGGGGCGGTGAGGCGTTCAGATGCGCAGGCCGGTAGGGAAAGAAGTCCTTGCCGGCGACCTCGGCGGCGATGTCGCCCTCGCCCTTGTCGGTGCGTTCGGCAGCCGTCAGGCCCTTGGTATATCCGCCCGAGGGTGCCAGCCGGTAGAAATCGACATCGGCCGTGTCCGAGATCGTGTTGCCGAGGCCCATGCCATCGACGCCCAGCCGGTCCACTTCGTCGAATGTTCGCCGGCCGTCCGGCATGAAGGGCTGACGGCTCCTTGCCCGATCCACCCGTTGACCGGTTCCGTCGGTCTCCCATGCCGAGCCGTCAGCCTGCCGCGCCATGTAGGGCATCGGATAATAGCCATCCTCCGGCTTCAGCTCGACCTTGTAGACCGGCTTGTCAGCGTCGGACTTTCGCTCCGTGGAAAAGCGGCCATCCGGCGCCACATAGCCATCCGGAGCGGCGTAGAGTTCGGCTGCGTCCTTCTCCAGCGGATGGGCGGAGAACTGCTCGACATAGACGGTAACGGGCGCGGCGAGCCTCTGCGCGCGCAGCGGATCGAACCTGGAGGGATTGCCCTCTACATCGGTCAGCAGCGGCAAGCCATGTGCCGTGCGCGCCTTGTTGGACGTGACCAGCGGCGGCGTGTTCTGGATTGTCGCGTTCGGACCCGCCAGATGAGCGATGCGGATCTTCTTGTTCGAATAGACGGGGCGCAGTGCCATGGCTGTTCCTGACTTTCGGCGGTTAGAGCTGGATGTCGTCCAGCATGAAGACGTGACGCTCGAAACGCATGGTGAGTTTCTGCATCTCCTTGCGCTGGGCGGCGAATTCGGGACTTGCATCGCGAGCGGCGAGATCGGCCTGGAAGGCGGCCTCATCGGCAAAGGCGCATTCCCAGCGCACATCCGAGCCCTGCCCGCCATGGTTGACGAAGATGCGCCCGGCGGGAAGACCGAGACGTTGGCGCAGCCGCGAGCCTTCCCGGCGTCGCTCCAGGACGGCATCGATCATGCCGTCCCTGGCGAAATAGTTGGTGGCCTCGACGATCACAGCGACCTCACTGGAAATCGAGGGTGAGGATGGTTTCCGGCATCTTCTCCATGCCGAGCGCCGCCGTGCCCGCCGTTTCCACCAGCACGTCGAAGGTCTTGCGCAGCGTGTCGTTGTCCTCGGGCTTGAACGACTGGAGAAGATCGCGGCGCATCTGGTCGCGGTAGAAGGTGAGGGCCGGCCCCGACAGCTTCATATTGGCGCCCTGCTCATCCCATACGCTGTCGTCGGTCATGAGGATGTCGAACACTTCCTTGTAGGCAGCGACGAAGGCCTTGACGTTTTCCGGCTTCTCCTTCGCATAGCGCTCCGTGGTGCCGATCATCAGATAGGGCGCCAGCGGCAGGCCAAGCTCGTCGGTCACGTCCCGGATGCCGAAGGCGTTGCGGAACTTGCCCGTGGCGAGCATGTCCGGTGCGATCGACGAGAACATGATGGTGGCGTCGATGCGCCCCTGTTCCAGCGAGCCGCGCAGCAGCGGCGGTGCTGCTTCTTGCAGTTCCGCATCCTTCGACAGGTCGAGCCCATATTTGTTGCGCGCGGCCGCGTCGACCAGGATCCAGTCGGTGCTCTGGCGCGAGAAGATGCCGAACTTCTTCCCCTTGAGGTCGGCCACGCCCTGGACGGGCGAGTCCGTCGGCACCACGATGGTGCTGACATAGGTGATGAAGGGCGCGATGCCGATGACATCGATGCCGGCATTGCGCATCAGCGAGATCGCGTTCCAGTCGAAGATCGCCATCTCGGCGCTGCCGGCCTGCACGGCGGCCGCGGCCGCCTTGCTGTCGGAAAAGACGATGCGCTCCAGCTCGAAGCCGTATTTCTCATCGAGATTGAACTTGTCGATCACGAACGGGATGAAGGATTGCGACCCGTAGGGGCTGGCCATCATCCTTATCGTGCCGCCATCGCCCCTGGGCATGTCCTGGGCGAAAGCCGGAGCGGCGAAACCAAAGGCGAGATAAAGGGTTGCAGCAAGGCTGCGCGCAAGCTTGGACATCGAGAATTCCCCTGTCGGCAGGAAGGCCGCCGACGCCCTTTACGATAGCGCCGGCGAGAGCGTGTGGTGAAACGATGCTCGTTATTGGTAGTCCATCGTGAAGACCTTGTCGGGCATGGCGGTCATGCCGATCACGTCAGGCCCAGCCACGTCGAGCAGGATCGCGAAGGTCTCGTTGATCGCGTCGGCCATCTCGGGCTTGAATTCCTTCACGAATTCCTTGCTGGCGCCCTGCCGGAACATCTCCGTCGCTTCCGGGGCGAGCTTCATGATCTCGCCCTGTTCCCGCCAGACCTCTTCATTGCTGAGCAGGATGTCGATCGCCTCGCGATAGGCTGCGACGAACGCCTTGGCGTTCTCGGGATTCTCCACCGCATAGTCCTCACGCATGGCATACATCAGGTAGGGCACCTCGGTGATGCCCATCTCGGCCACGATGTCATGCACGGTGATCAGAAGCTTGGCCTTGCCCGCAAGCAGCATGTCGGGCGTCAGCGAATTGTACATCAGCGTGGCGTCCAGCTGGCCCTGTTCCATCGTGCCGCGCAGCAGCGCCGGCGCGCCTTCCTGCAGCGTAGCCTCCTTCGACAGGTCGACATTGTAGCTCTTCTTCGCCGCGGCCTGGAGCAGGATCCAGTCCGAGCTGGTCTTGGAGAATATGCCGAGGCGCTTGCCCTTAAGATCGCCAATGGTCTTGATGTCAGAATCCGCCGGCACCAGCACCGTGTTCACATAGGCGAGAAACGGCGCAACGCCGATGATCGGGATGTTCTGGTTGCGCATGCGGGCGATCGTCGTCCAGTCCTGGACGACCGTCTCGACGCTCTTGCCCTGAACGGCGGCAATCGCTGCCTGGGCGTTGGTGAAGGGGATCACTTCGAGGTTGAAGCCGTACTTCTTGTCCAGCTCGAACTTCTTCATGACGAAGGGCGGATAGGACTGCGTGCCGGAGGGGTTCGACATCAGGCGGATGGTGCCGCCGTCTCCCATCTGAGCGTTGGCTGAGGTGGCGAAGGTACCCGCCGCGACCAGCAGCAGGGCCGAAACCATCGATTTGACGATACTCATGCGCGTGTTCCCTGTTTGAGTGTTTCGTTGGCCTCCTCCCATGCGATGCTCAGTGGTCCAGCGCCCTCCCTATGTGCCGCTGGAGGCTCTCCACGACCCGCTTGCTCTGCTCGAACAGCGCGCTGTCCTCATAGTCGCGTGGCCGCTTGAGATGGCGAAGGTCGATCTCTTCCTTGATCTTGCCGCCCGGCCCGGGGCTCATGATGAGGACGCGGTCGCCCAGATAGGTGGACTCGAAGGCGTTGTGGCTGACGAACAGGATGGTGGACCGGAACGCCGCCCAGATGTTCAGCAGGCTCTGGCGCAGCCGGCGTGCCGTCAACTCGTCCAGCGCGCTGAACGGCTCGTCCATCAGCAGGATGTCCGGTTCGATGGCGAAGGCGCGGGCGATCGCCGCGCGTTGCTGCATGCCGCCCGAAAGCTGGAGCGGATAGAAATCCCTGAACTTCGACAGCTCGACCAGTTCCAGAACGCGATCGATGCGGCCCGCCCATTCGGTGCGCGGGAAATCGTTGGCCTCCAGCGCGAACTCGATGTTCTGGCGCAGCGAGCGCCACGGCAGCAGCCGCGCCTCCTGGAACACATAGGCCACGCGAAAGCCCGAGCTGAGCTGCTCCTTCAGCGACTTCCCCTGGATGGTGAAAGTGCCTTCATAGCCCTCGTCGAGGCCGGCGACGATGTTGAGCAAGGTCGACTTCCCGCAGCCCGACGGGCCCAGCAATCCGACGATCTCTCCCGTATCGACGTCGAGACTGACGCCGTCGAGCGCCTTCCAGCCGCCGCGTGCCCCGCCGCCGAACTGCCTGTGGATGTCTGTGAGCGAAATCTGCGACACGAGCCTTGCCTCTTCCGGTCTGATGGCGATGTTCATGCGAGCCTCCTCACGTCCGCTTCCAGCGGAAGATGCGGCGTTCGATCGTGCCGAGCACGGCGATCTCGATGAAGAGCATGACGAAGACGAAGCTGAGCGCATGCGCCAGCACCTCGGTCATGTTGAACATCTGGTAGAAGAATTCGATGCGGTAGCCGACGCCGCTGCCACGGCCGAGCAATTCGACGAACAGCACCATCTTCCAGATCAGGCCGATGCCGAAGCGCGTCGACGCCAGCAGCATGGGCGCGACCTGTGGCGCCATGACCTGCAAAATCTGCTGCCGCTTGCCGGCGCGGAAGGCGCGCGACATGCCGATGAGGCGGGTATCGATGCCCTTGACGCCCTCGCGGATATTGATCGACAGGATCGGGATGACGGGCGCCGCAGCCCCCAATATGGCGGCCGTATCGTTGAGGCCGATGACCATGTAGAGCGTCAGGATGACGACCAGGGCGGGCATGGTGATGCCGCAGATGATCCAGACCTGAAAGAAGATGCCTGCCGTCTTCGACAGGGCCATCGAAAAGCCCAGCACCAGCGCCACGGACATGGCAATGATGAAGGCGCCGGCGATGCGACCCAGCGTGATGGCGATATCGGTGTAGATCTCGCCTTTGACCAGGTTCTCCCACAGCGCCGCGACAACCTTGAACGGCCCCGGAAGCACGCTCGACGGAAGCGCCAGCGAGCCCAGATACCAGAGCCCGATCAGGGTCGCGACCGACAGCGCGCTGATGAGCACCTTGCGGATGTTTTCGTCGCCCTGCCCCGAGAGCGCGGCCAGCAGGCCGGTCAGGAAACCCGGACTTTCCGGTGCTTCTGTTCTCGCCATCACTGCCATCGGATCAGTCCTTCCGGTTTGTTGGTGGTCGGGTCGAAAAATCAGCTGTCGAGCAGGTTTTCGCGCAGGGTCTTGCCGCCATATCCGGTGCGGAAGCGGCCGCGGCGCTGCAGTTCGGGGATCAGGAAATCGATGACGTTGAGCAGGTCGCGCGGCACACCCATCGGGTGGGCGATCATGAAGCCGCCGCGTTCGCCGGTGGCCACGAAGATATCTTCCAGATAGTCGGCGATCTGCTTGGCGTCGCCCACGACCGCATGGTCGGCGGAGGACTGGTGATCGGCCATTGCCTCGAAGAATTCGCTGCGGCTGATCTGCTGGTCGGGCGCGAACATCTGGGTCATGTTGAGGAAGCTGACCGGCGACGCGTTCGATTTGACGATCACCTCGTTGATCTCGGCGACGGTGAAACTCTCCGGCAGTTTCGACATGTCGAAACCCGAATGGTGCGAGAGCCAGACCGGCAGCGCCTCGGGAGGCAGTGCATTTGCCAGCATGCCGTGACGGCGTTTGGCCTCGGCCTCCGACTCGCCCACGATCAGCACCACGTCCCAGACGATGCCCACATCGGCCGGCGCGCGCCCCTGCTTGACCAGCGCCGCATCGATATTGGCGCGGTGGGCGACCTGCTTGGCCTTGCCCGGCGATGAGGCAAACAGCATGTCGGTGAACTTGGCCGCCGCCTCGATGCCGCGCGGCGAGACGCCCGCCTGCACGATCACCGGGCGGCCCTGCGGCGAGGGCGCAACCGCAAGCGGCCCCGCGACCGAGAAGAAATCGCCCTTGTGGTTGATGGCGTGGACCTTGGCGGGGTCGGCCACCACGCCGGTCTCGCGGTCCCAGACGAAGGCGTCGGGCTCGACCGAGGCCCAGAGCTTCTTGCAGACCTCCATGAACTCTTCCATCCGCTCATAGCGGCGGGCGTGCTCCATCAGTTCGTCGAAGCCGTAATTGGCGGCATCGGCCCGGCGCGACGATGCGATGACATTGAACGCCAGGCGGCCGCCGGTCACGTGATCGAGCGAGTTGAGCAGCCTGGCCGTGTAGAACGGATGCATGAAGGTCGAGGAATAGGTCAGCCCATAGCCGATATGGCTGGTGATCTGGGACATCGCGGCGATGAAGGGGGACATGTCCAGCCGCGGCCAGCCGAGGCCCCATTTCACCGCGCCGTCGCGCCTCCCCTCATAGGTCGAGGGAATCCCGTTGCCGTCGCCGAAGAAGATGAAGTCCAGCAGGCCCCGTTCGGCGATCAGCGCCAGTTCCTTGAAGATGCGCATGTCGGGATAGGTGGCATGCGACCACGAGCCCGGAAGGCGCCAGCGGCCCTCCAGATGAGTCCAGGAGAGGTCGTAACCGATATGCATCTTGGTGGGCATGCTGCTATCCGTTCAGGCAAAGGGGGTATCGTTCCGGCGCGTGCAGGCGCAGGACGGTTCAATCTTGTTCAGGCGCGGCGCAGGCCGCCGCGCTCGTTCAGCTTGTCAGGCGGCCGCCTTCGCGGCCGGCGCGTCCGCCACCACGATGTCGTGGCGGGCAAGCAGCGCCTTGAGCTTCGGCAGCACCACGGCGCCGAAGAATTTAAGGTCCTTCACGAAATCGACGAAGGTGAACTGGATGCCGTCGATCCCGCTTTCCACGATGAGTTCGGCAAGCTTCGCCGCCATGGTGTCGGGCGAACCGATCACCGGCGTGCCGGAGCCGAAGCCCACCGTGTTGGGCTGGCGCAGATGGTCCGTCCGGCTCTTGTAGGAGTCGCGATTGTCGCGCTCGAAGGACTGGATCAGGTTCTCCAGCGCCTCGGTGTCGAGATCGTCGCGGATCGCCGCGAACTCGCGCTCGGCGGCCGCGTCGCTCTCGCCATGCAGCAGCATCATCGAGGTGACGACCTTGACCGTGCGCCCCTCCTCCGCCGCGAACTCACGCACCCGCGCGACCTCTGCCGGGCGCAGGCCGACGAATTGATAGTCGGAATGCTTCGCCGCGAACCGCAGTCCCTCCGACGACAGCCCAGCGCTGACGATGCCCGGATAGGGCGTGCTCAGCGGCTTGGGGTCGGACACGCAATTGTCGAGCTTGAAGAAGCGGCCCTCGAAGGTGCTGCGGTCCTGCGTCCACAGCATCTTCATGACGCGGATCCACTCGTCGGCATATCCGTAGCGGTAGTCGCCATAGCCCTCGGGCACGAGGCCCATCTGCTCCAGCTCCTCCAGCGTGTTGCCGGTAACGATGTTGATGCCGAACCGGCCGCCGCTGATATTGTCGATGGTGGAGATAAGCTTGGCGGCCACGGCCGGATGGAAGAGCAGCGGGTTGATCGTCGTGAAGAGCTTGAGGCGCGTCGTTAGCGGGGCGATGGCGCTCGCCATGCTCATCGGCTCGATCGTGTTCTTCCAGAAGCCGCTCTCGCCGCCGAAGCCCATCCACTTGCCCATCCAGAACAGGTAGTCGAGCCCGATATCCTCGGCGATCAAAGCGATGTCGCGATGCAGTTCGAACGTCGGATGATAGCGCGGCGTGCGCTTCGACATCAGGAAGCCGTTGCTCCCCACGGGCATGAAGACGCCCAGCTCGACCTTGCGCATGTTCAAGCTCCTGTCCTGCGCGACAGCGGATCGGTGAGCATCATGCCGGTCGGGAAAACCCTTCAATCTTCCCGGCGCACTGACATTTCACAAACCGCTGTTCCGAAATGTTTCAACGCTTGAATAAAAGAAACTTTGAACCCGACTGTCAATCAGTTTTGCTGCAATGCAAAACTGCTTATTCCATGTATTTAATATGCCTATTCACTCACCATCAAAGGTTTTTAAAATAAAAAAATAGGCATCGGCGACACTCCGGAAGCGTCACTGGCTGCTGCGGATGCTGCATCGCAATATCAAAATGCGGGATTTTTTTTCGACTGCCCAGCCGTCGCGAGCTTAAAGATAAGGCATCAGAAAATATTGCGCAGGAATTGTGCAATCGTGTCGTTCGACCCGATTTCGACCGATTTTCGCACCGAACGACGAGGTTTGGAGTATTTTGCCGCCAGACGGAATCGCTTCGCGTCGCACAAATGCGAAGGGGCGCCCCGACCACCCGGGACACCCCTTCGAGACACTGCGATGATGCTATTCCGCCGCCTGCGGCATGTCCGGCGACATTGGATCGGCCAGGAAGAAGCGGCTGTCCGGATAGTAGCCTAGCACCCCCGTCAGAACGCGTTCGATCTCCGCATAATCGCGCTTCTCGATCGCATCCACGACCTTGAGATGCTCCTCGATCTGGGCACGGTGCCGCTCCGATGTGGTGCGCTGGATATTGAAGCACCAGAAACGCGCGGCATTGTTGTGGAGACGGATCGCGGCCTGCTCGATCTGGCCGTTCTTGCAGGCTGCGGCCAGCGCGCGGTGGAAGGAACGATCCATGCGCACAAGGGCGCGGATGTCACGCGTTTCCGCAACCGCCTCGTAACCGTCATAGGCCTTTCTGATGGCCGCCAGATCCTCCGGCGTGGCACGCTGGGCGGCGAGCCGCGCGGCCTGGCCTTCCACCAGCATGCGCGCCTCGAAGACATCGCGCAGCTCGCGCAGGCCGAGATCGCCGATGCGTGTCCCAATCCGCGCATGCCTCTCGACCAGCCCTTCTAGCGAAAGCCGATAGAGCGCGTCGCGCACCGATGCCTGGCTAAGCTTGAAGTCTTTCATCAGGCGCTTTTCGTCGACGCGAGAGCCGGGCTCGAGCTCGCCGAGGATGATCGCCATGAGGATCTGCTCATACGCATCGTCACGAAGAAGCCCCCTGGTCTTCTTCGTTTCTGCTTTTCTTGCCATCTATACTTTCCTCCCCGAAACATTAGCGGCCACCCACCATCCTCAGGAGACAGGAACGGCAGCGCCGCTCAGAAGCACCATTAGCGCTCTTAACATTTCAGTTCGCAAAGGCATAGCCCTGCAAGCGGGAGAATGGGCCTAGAACATATTGCCGTCAGGCGGAATCGCTCGGCGTCACACAAATGCGGCCAAGCCAAGGGGGATGGAGCGGTTCAGCGTTTCCGTGAAACGATGAACCGCTCCGGCGTCAGACGGCCGGTGCACAGCGGGCAAAGGCTCCGTCAAGATAAAGCAGGGGTGAGGTCGTCTGCTCGCGCAGCCGCACGGCAACCACCTCGCCGATGAAGATCGTATGGGACGAGGCTTCGACGGTACTGGTGACCCTGCAGTCGAAGCTGGCGATCGCGCTGTCGAGGACAGGCGAGCCCGTCTCCAGCGTGCCCCAGGTCCCCTCCCCGAACCGCATTTCGCGCAGCCTGGATGAACTGTATCGCATCGCCACCTCATCGTCGCCTTCCGCGAGGAGATTGACGCAGAAGATGCCCGCCGACGCCAGCGCATCGTGGCTGGATGCGGTCTTGTTTATGCAGGTAAGAAGGGATGGCGGCGTGATGCAGACTGACGTCACCGATGTGGCGACCATCCCATGGGGCCGCCCCTGCGCATCGCGCGTGGTGATCAGCGAGACGCCGGCCGCCAGGCGGCGCATTCCAAGCTTGAAGAGATCGACCCGTTCGTTCATGCGAGCACCTGTCCCTGATAGTGGACCAGCGGCTGCCGGTCGTTGAAATTCTCGAACGCAATGATGCGGCCGATGAGCAGATAGACGCCGTACCGCTCGATCACCTCCTCCACCCGGCAATCGAGAACGCCGGTTATGTCCGGCAGGACGGGCGCGCCCGTGGCAAGCGTCGACATGTCCAGCCCCTCGAAGCGGGCCGGTCCCTTCGGACCCTCCCGCGAGGTGAAAACCCCGATCAGCGGCCGCCCTGACATCGACAGATAGTTGATCGCGAATGCACCGCTTTCGATGATTGCCGGACCTGCCGAGGTCTTCTTGTCGAGCGAGACGGTGACCATCGGCGGTGATGCGGTCAGATGCGTTGCAGACAGGGCCAGAAAACCCTCCGACCCGTCGGCGCCGGCCACGGTGACGATCGCCACCCCGGACGCGCGGCAGCCGATCGCCTGCCAGAACGTCTTCGCGTCAATGGCTGTTTCCACGGGACCATCAATATGAACTGACATTTCAACCTCGAACTGAAATTTCTGTTCAAGCGTATCAAACATGGCAAAGCTGGCAAGTGCCATAGTAGACCATAAAGTGCTTAAATATCATGTTTCTATGCATATTTCGTGGGCATTCTGCATGTTTTCCCGGCATGACAAGCTGCGACTTCTCCAATGTCATTCATCGATCTTTCGGCCATCATACTTCGATATGTATTTGAATCTGAAATGTGAGATATATGATTATTGACATGTGATAACCTCGCCGCTTACGGCTTGGACCGAATGAGGGATCAAGCCATGAATGCCGGGGTTTCCGCGCGCGGCATCGACCGCACAATCACGCTCCTGACCCTTGGCGGCTTCGCCAGCGGCGCCAATGTCCGGCTGATGGACCCGGTGCTTCCACAATTGTCGGCGGAGTTTGCCGTCACGGTCGGTCTGGCCGCGCAGATCGTCACGGCATATGCACTCGGATATGGCCTCATGCAGGTGGGGCTTGGCATTGCCGGCGACCGTTTCGGCAAGATCCGCCTCGTCACGGCGCTGTGCTTCGCCAGCTTCCTCGCCTGCATCGCGGCAGCCATTGCGCAATCGCTCGGCCAATTGACGCTTGCACGCTTCCTGTGCGGCGCGGCGGCTTCGGCGATCATTCCCATTTCCCTCGCCTGGGTCGGCGACATGCTGCCTTACGACGAACGTGCCGCCACCCTGGCGCGCTACGCGAATGGCGGCATATTGGGCATGATCGCCGGCCAGATCGTCGGCGGGCTCGTTACAGAATATTGGGACTGGCGCGTCGGTCTGGTCATGGTGGCGCTTGTCTATCTCACCGCCGGCTTCGGCCTGCTGCGTGTGGCGAAGCGCGATCTGCTAATCGCCGCCGCGCCTGTTGCCCCCGCCGTTCGCCTTCATCCTCTGGTGGCGATTGCGACGATGCTGCGCCGGCCCTGGTCGCGCATTGTGCTCGCTTCGGTCTTCATGGAAGGCTTCACCATCTATGCCTCCCTCACCTTCGTCGGCATGGAGCTCAAGTCGCGATTCGGCTTGGGTTACGGCGTGATCGGGCTGATGCTGGCTTTCTTCGCGGTCGGCGGCATGGCCTATACGATCGGCCTGCGCCGCTTCCTCCCCCGGTTCCACCAGATGCGGCTGGTCGTGCTCGGGTCGCTGGCGGCCGTTGTCGGCATGTGCGGCTTCGCGCTGGCGCCGTCCCTGTTGGTGGTGCCGCCGGCGATGATCTTCATCGGCTTCGGAGCCTATATGCTGCACAATACGCTGCAGACCTTCGCCACGCAGCTATTGCCGGAAGCGCGTGCTACCGGCTTCTCCTGCTTCGCAACGCTGTTCTTCTTCTCCCAATCGATCGGCGTGGCCGTCGCAGCCCTGTTTGTCGACCGCCTCGGCGCAGCGCCGATCTTCCTTGCCGCTTCGCTGATCGTCGCCGCCTATGCTGCGTGGTTTGCCGCATATGGCGCAACGTCGATGCCGGGACGCCCGGCATAAGAGGGTGAAGTCACCGGTGCCAGACGGCCACCGCGAAAACGAACCGTGCAGGCGCTGCCTAAAATGGCTGCGATGGACATCCACGCCCCGCAGGTGCACACAAGCCTCTTTGCGGGCGGAATCGTTGATCGTGGCGCGGCTTATCTTCCTTCTCATGTTCATCCTCGGCGGCGTGGCCGGGATCGGCTATCCGCTGATAGCCGCGCATGTTTCGGGCTATGAGATCGGCGCATGGGAAGCCTATTCCCCCGCTGACGGCTTCAGGCCGGTTGCCGTGAATATAGCGCCTTCCGACGCGCCGCTTTTCCCGCATGTCGCGATCACGACGAACGGGCCGCTTCCGGCCGGCGACAGGACCGCCTATCTCACGCTCACCGTTACCGCCGACGGCAAGCAGGAGCGGGCTGAGACCATCGATCTCGACGGCATCAATGCCTCGATCGCCAGCCCGCAGGCCAGCGACGCGGTCTATCGCCTCGATCTTCCGGTTTTCCCCTCCGCCCGCAGCGCGCGCTATGAATTCCAGTTCGGCGAAGGCGCGGCCGGCCTCGACCGCCTGCGAGCCATCCGGCTGACGCTCGATGCCGGCGCTTTCGACGTCGACCCGCGCGCCGTGCCCGTGGGCTATATCCTCATGGCCATCGGCGCGATCGGCCTCCTGCTTGGCTTTCGGCAAAGGCCGCCGCAGAATCCGAATTCACAGCCGCCGGCACCGCGCTGGGGGCGGAACGCGGACGGTTGAGTGCTGCAAATTATTCGGCGACGCCGTCCTCATATTCGGCCGAAAGCGTCAGCCATCGTTCTTCGTGGGACGAAAGCGTGTCGACCAGCCGCGCGCGCTCCTTGGCGAGATCCGTCGCACGGTCGGGCTGCCTCTCGTAGATCGCCGGATCGGCCAAGTCCGCCTCGAGCCGGGCAATACGCTGGCGCGTGCGGTCCATCAGCCCTTCGGTTGCCTTGATCTCCTTCGCCAGCGGCTCCAGCGCCGCCCGGCGCGCGGCAGCCTCGCGGCGGCGGTCCTGCTTCGACTGCTTGTCCGCCTCGCGCTTTTCGCGCCGGTCGACCGTGCCGGTGACAAGCTGGCGGTAATCCGCGAGGTCGCCGTCGAACGGCCCGACCTGCCCGTCACGCACCAGCCAGAGCCGGTCGGCCGTCGCTTCGATCAGGTGGCGGTCGTGCGAGATCAGGATGACGGCGCCCGGAAAGTCGTTGAGCGCGTGGATCAGCGCCTCGCGGCTGTCGATGTCGAGGTGGTTGGTCGGCTCGTCGAGGATGAACAGGTTCGGTCCCTCGAAGGCCGACAGGCCCATGAGCAGGCGCGCCTTTTCGCCGCCCGAAAGATCCTTCGCCGCCGTGGTCATCTTCTCGGTCGCCAGCCCCATCTGTGCGACGCGGGCGCGCACCTTGGCCTCCGGCGCTTCCGGCATCATCCGGCGCACATGCTCGATGGCGTTTTCCTCCGGTCGCAGATCGTCAAGCTGGTGCTGGGCAAAGATCGCCACCTTGAGGCCGGGCGCGATCGTCATCGTGCCGCGCTCCAGCTTCAGCCGGCCAGCGAGCAGCTTGGCGAAAGTGGACTTGCCATTGCCGTTGGCGCCGAGCAGCGCGATGCGGTCGTCATTGTCGATGCGCAAGGTCAATCGCGAGAGGATGGGCGAGCCCGGCGCATAGCCCACGGCACCCCCATCCACCGCGATGATAGGCGATGCCACGTTCTTCACCGGCTCGGGAAAGCGGAACGGCCTCACCGTGTCGTCCATCATCATTTCGATAGGCTTGAGCTTTTCCAGCGCCTTGAGGCGCGATTGCGCCTGCCGCGCCTTCGACGCCTTGGCCCGGAAGCGCGCTACGAAATCCTCCATATGCTTGCGCTGGGCTTCCTGCTTGACGCGGCTCTTTTCCAGCAACTCCATCTTCTCGGCACGCTGCCGCTCGAACTGGTCGTAGCCGCCGCGCCAGAAAGTCAGCTTCTTCTGGTCGAGATGGATGATCGAGGAGACGGCGCGGTTGAGCAGGTCGCGGTCGTGGCTGATGAGCAGCACCGTATGCGGGTAGCGGCTCAGATAGGTTTCGAGCCACAATGTCCCTTCAAGATCGAGATAGTTGGTCGGCTCGTCGAGGAGCAGCAGGTCCGGCTCAGCGAAGAGCACCGCCGCCAGCGCCACGCGCATGCGCCAACCGCCGGAAAAGCTCGACGCCGGCCGCTTCTGCGCCTCCTGATCGAAGCCGAGGCCCGACAGGATGGTGGAGGCGCGCGCCTCGGCCGAATGCGCGTCGATATCGGCCAGCCGCATCTGGATATCGGCGATGCGATGCGGGTCGGTGACGGTCTCTGCCTCGGTGAGAAGAGCGGTGCGCTCCACATCGGCCTTCAGCACGATGTCGATCAGCGGTTCCTCGGTGCCCGGCGCTTCCTGCGCAACCTGCCCGAGCCGCGTACCTTTCGGCAGCGAGACGGAACCGGTCTCGGCCGCGAGATCGCCGGTGATGGCGCGAAACAGCGTCGTCTTGCCGGTGCCGTTGCGCCCGACCACACCCGCCTTCGTGCCGGCCGGCAGCGAAAGCGAAGCATGATCGATGAGCAGGCGCCCGGCGATGCGGAGCGAAAGGTCGTTGATTGTGAGCATGGCGCGGCGTTAATGGCCGACCAAGGCCGGCAAGGCAAGGGCAGCTATCGCGCCGAAGACTGGAAACCGAGCACGAATAGTGGACGCGCCCTCACGCCTTGCGCTCCCACCGTCCTCCCGCGCTCTGCTGCCAATAGGTCAGTTCGTGCCCCTCGCCCTTGAGTCGTTTCCAGTGGCCGCGTGCGCCCTCGAGCTGCGCTTCGTCATGCCCGTCGAACATGAAGACCGCGCGGTCATAGCCATCCAGTGCCGGCGGCTCCGCGCCATCGACGAGGAAGCGGATCTGCGCGGTATTGGCGTTGCCGCTGCCGGTCGTCAGCAGAACAGGCTGATCGGGCGCATGCGGGTCGCTGTCGATGCCGTGCGCAAGGAAGGAATCGTCGCGAAAGGTCCACAGATGCGCGTCGAGTGCGTCGCGGCGTTCCTCGCTGCCGGCCTGCACCACGACCCGCCAGCCCCGCGCCAGGCTGCGCTCCAGGAGCGCCGGCAGCGCGTTCTCTAGCGTGGATTCGGTCAGGTGATAGAACAGAATCTCGGTCACTGGTCGCCCATCCGGCGCTTGCTCACGCCTCGTAATGATCGCGCACCAGCCGGTCGAGCAGCCGCACGCCATATCCGGAGGCCCAGGACTGGTTGATCTCGCTTGACGGCGAGCCCATGGCAGTGCCGGCCACATCCAGATGCGCCCAAGGCGTCTCCTTGACGAAGCGCTGGAGGAACTGCGCCGCCGTGATGGAGCCCGCCGCGCGGCCGCCAATATTCTTCATGTCGGCATTCTTGGAATCGATCAGCTTGTCATATTCGCTGCCGAGCGGCAGGCGCCACAGCTTCTCCTGCGTGGCAAGGCCCGCGGCGAGCAGGCGCTCCGCCAGTTCGTCATCGTTGGAGAAGAGCCCCGCATGCTGATGCCCGAGCGCCACAATGATGGCGCCGGTCAGTGTCGCCAGATTGATCATGAAGCGCGGCGCGAAACGGTCGTTGCAATACCAGAGCGCGTCGGCCAGCACGAGCCGGCCCTCTGCATCGGTGTTCAGCACCTCGATCGTCTGGCCCGACATCGAGGTGACGATGTCGCCCGGCCGCTGCGCATTGCCGTCGACCATGTTTTCCACCAGGCCGATGATGCCGACGACATTTGCCTTGGCCTTGCGGGCCGCCAGCGCCCGCATGAGGCCGGTCACGGCAGCTGCACCGCCCATGTCGCCCTTCATGTCCTCCATGCCGCCGGCCGGCTTGATCGAGATGCCGCCCGAATCGAACACCACGCCCTTGCCGATGAAGGCCACCGGCTGGTCTTTCGGCTTGCCGCCGTTCCACTGCATGACGACGAGGCGCGGCGGCCGCACCGAGCCCTGCGCGACGCCGAGCAGCGAGCCCATGCCGAGCTTCTTCATCTCCTTCTCGGTCAGCACCTCGACCTTGACGCCAAGCGCCTCGAGCTCCTTCGCCTTTGCCGCGAACTCGACCGGCCCGAGAATATTGGCCGGTTCGTTGACGAGGTCGCGCGCCAAGAGCACACCACCGGCAACGGCCTCCACCTCCTCCGAGAACAGCTTCTTGGCCGCCGTAGCCGCAGCGGTGACGATCGTCACCTTGACGCGGTCGGGAGCCTTGCCGGCATCGTCCTTCTTCTTCGTCTTGTAGCGATCGAAACGATAGCTGCGCAGCAGCATGCCGAGGGCGGCCTGCGCGGCGGCATCTGCATCGACTTCCTCGCCGTCGACATCGAGATAGACCGTCACCTTGTCGGCCTTGCCGAAGGCGGCACAGATCGCGCCGCCGAGCTTCGCCCAGCCATCCGGCTGCGGCTTGGCCGGATCGCCGATGCCGACGAAGAGAATGCGGTCGGCCCCGGCCCCCTGCGGCGCGAGCAGATCCGCCGTGGTGCCGCTCTTGCCGGTGAAGCCCGTGGTCCTGAACGCGCGGTCGCGAACCGTTTCCGGATCGACAAGCGCAGCCGAAGGTCCGCACCCGCCGCCTTCCGACACCAGGAGCACGGCGAGGCCATCGGCTGCCTTTGCCGAGCGCGCGAATGTGATGTCGAGCTTGGTGGTCATGGAGAACTCCGGGGAGATGCTGAGAGACAGGGCAGCGATCTTGGATTTTTCCGGCTCGAACGCAAGCCCCGAAGCGATGCAGCCCGCCCACGATCACGAAAAATCATTGGCTTTCATCATGATGTGCGAATTATCTCACCTTGCAATAGATTATTAACTGTCTTTCTTCGGCCATTTTTAGCCATTCTGGAGTGCAATCGACCCGACGGGCAGATATCGTGGGGCCATCCAACCATCGAGGCGGGATGGCGCCGCTTGTCCGTCGCTCCGCAACCGCACGGGCCCCGATGCAACTGATCGAACAGTACATTTTCCGGCGGGTCGCGGTGGTGACTTTGTCGACGCTCGTGGTGGTGACCACGATCGTGCTGTCGACACAGCTCCTGTCGCGGGTGGCGATGCTGACGCGGTCGGGCGACGCTTTCCTGACCTTCGTGCAGATCGCCGTCTTCCTCATCCCTAGCATGGCGATGGTGGTGATACCCTTTGCGCTGCTGGTCGGCGCGATGCGTACCCTCAATGCGATGAATGCCGATTCGGAGCTGGCAGTGCTCGAATCGGCAGGTCGCTCGCCGGCCCTCACCGCCCGGCCGGTGGTGCTCCTGGCGCTCCTGCTGACGCTTGCCAGCCTGCTCATCGCCCATGTCGCCGAGCCCTGGTCCAACCGCAACCTTCGCGATGCGATCGCGCGCGCCAGCGCCGACCTGATCCGTTCCGCCGCCCAGGCCGGCACGTTCCAGATGATCGCGGCGGGCAGCTACCTCCAGATCGCCGAGCAGTTGCCCGGCGGCGAATTCGGCAAGCTGGTGCTTGTCGATGCGCGCGATCCCAAGACCGAGCTGATCTATCACGCCAAGCGTGGCTCTCTGCTGGAAGTGCAGGGCTCGACGGTGCTCGTGCTGCTCGACGGCGAAGTCCATCGCCGCAACCGGGCCGACAACAATGTGTCGATCATCTCCTTCGCCTCGACCGCGCTCGACTTCACCCAGTTCACCAGCTCGAACGCCTCGGCGAAATATCGCCCGCAGGAGATGGAGACCAGCCAGCTTCTGTCGCCGGACCCCAACAATGTCGCGGCGCGCGATGCGCCGTCCGAGATACGGCGCGAGCTCCATCGCCGCATGACGGAGTGGCTCTATCCGCTCGTCTTCGGCCTGATCGCGGCCTATTTCGTCGGCACCGCCCGCACCAACCGGCAGCAGCAGCCCATCGTCAGCATCATGGGCGGTCTTCTGGCGCTGGTCCTGCGCGTCATCGGCTTCGTCGCTGTCAGCAATTCCGGCACCAGCACCTTCTTCGCCGCGGTCACCTACATCGTACCCATCGGCGCGATCATCGTCGTCTCGACGCTGATTCTCTACGGCGGGCGGCTCGGCACCGGGCCGGTCGCGCGTGGACCGCTCGGCCGCCTCTACGATGCGATGGGCACGCTGCTCTCCGCCATCATCGCCCGAATCTGGCGTCGTCCGAAGGAGCAGGCGACATGATCGGGCAGACACTGTTCTGGTATTTCTTCCGCCGACAGCTCGCCATGATCTTCATGGTCGTAGGCGGCATCCTGATCGTCGCCTATCTGGTGGATTTCACCGAATTCGCGCGCCGCGCCGGCGCCTGGCCCGAATATACGCTGGCGCGCGGCATCTATCTCTCGGCGATGCGCATGCCGATGATCACGATGCTGATCTGGCCCTTCGTGGTTCTCTTTGCCGCGATGGGCGTGCTGATCTCGCTCAACCGCCGCAACGAGTTGGTCATCGCGCGTTCGTCCGGCGTGTCGGCATGGCAGTTCCTCGCGCCGATCTGTCTTGCCAGCCTGCTGGTGGGCATCGGCGCGGTCACCCTGATCAATCCCATCGCCACGCGCGCGCTCAGCGCGGTCGAAGAGCTTGAGACGACGTTCCGCGGCTATACGCCCAACACATCCGATGCGCTGACGATTCCGTGGCTGCGCCAGCGCACCGACAATGGCGTGACCGTCATCGGCGCGGGCACCAGCGCGCGGCGCGGCGTGGTGCTGGGCGATGTGGTGTTTCTCCAGTTCGACAATGACGGCAATTTGATCGAGCGCTACGACGCCCGCAATGCCACGCTGGGCGACGGCGTATGGTTGCTCCAGGACGTCACGCTGACCGATTCAGAGCGCGAGAAGCACACAATGCCGACGGCGCGAATCCCCTCCTCGCTGACGGCGCAGGATGTGGAACAGCGGCTTGCCGACGCACAGACGATCTCTGTCTACGAACTGCCGGAAAAGGCACGTCTGGCCGAGACGCTCGGCCTGAGCGGCGACCGTTTTCTGATGCAATTCCATTCACTTGTCGCCCTGCCGGCGCTGCTTGTCGCGATGACGCTGATCGCGGCCACGGTGACGCTTCGCTTCGTGAGGTCCGGTCAGTCGGGGACGATGATTCTGGGTGGCATCCTCGCGGGCTTTCTGCTTTATGTCACCCTCGTCGTGGTAACGGCATTCGGCAATGTCGGGTTCGTTCCTCCCTTCTTCGCCGCGTGGGTTCCAGTGGTAGTAGCGCTGTTCGTCGGAGTGACCTTTCTGTTGTACAAGGAGGACGGCTAGTGGGGATCGCAGCGGCGCCAGGCCGCAGAACCTTCCCCGTGCGCAAGCTCGCGCGCGTTGCCACGCTGGCGGCGACGCTGGCCTGTGGCGTTGCGCTGCCGACCGAGGTGCTTGCGCAGGCCGCCGGTTCCGAGGCCCAGATCGCCGGGCAGCTCCTGCTCGAATCGGACCGGCTGATCTACAATAACGACGCCGACACGGTGATCGCCGCCGGCAATGTGCGCATCGACTATGACGGGCGGCGCATCGTGGCGCAGCGCGTCACCTACGACCGCAAGAGCGCGCGCCTGATCGCGCATGGCAATGTCGAGATCATCGAGCGCGACGGCACGCGTACCTTCGCCGAGGAAGTCGATATTTCCGACGATTTCCGCGATGGTTTCGTCAATGCGCTTCAGGTCGAGACCACGGAAGAGACCTATTTCGCCTCCGAAAGCGCGGTACGGCGCGGCGGCGAGGTGACGACCTTCAACAACGGCATCTACACCGCCTGCAAGCCTTGCGAGGAAGCCCCCGACCGGGCGCCGATCTGGCGGGTCAAGTCCTCGACCATCATCTGGAACAGCAAGAAGAAGACGATCCGCTTCGTCAGCCCGCGCATGGAGCTGTTCGGCATGCCGATCGCCTATTTCCCGTCGCTGACGGTCGCCGACCACACGGTGAAGCGCAAGAGCGGCTTCCTGTTCCCGACGCTGCGCACCAGCTCGCGGACCGGCTTCGGCATCACGGTCCCCTATTATCACGTCTTCTCGCCCAGCATGGACCTGACCGTGCAGGCCACCGGCTTCACCAAGCAGGGCTTTCTCGGCGAGGCCGAATTCCGCAAGGCTTACAATAACGGCCAGTTCAGCGTGAAGATCGCCGGCATCTCGCAGGCCAATCCGCTGAACTTCCCCACCAGCGAGCCGGTGAGCCGCAGCGCGCGCACACGCTTCATGGTGGGCACCAAGGGCCGCTTCCAGGTCAATCCGCGCTGGGCCTTCGGCTGGAATATCCTGGCGCAGACCGACAAGAACTTCGCCAATACCTATACGATCGACGGCTATGCCGACTATTACCACAAGTCCGAGATCTATCTGACCGGCCTGAACAAGCGGAACTATTTCGACCTGCGGCTGATGCGCTTCCAGGTACAGGAAAGCGCGCTGGACTCCGCAGCGGGCGCCCGCAACCCGATCCAGCCCTGGGTGCTGCCCAGCCTCGACTATTCCTACACGCCCGACGCGCCGCTGGCCGGCGGCGAGCTGAATATCGACCTCAACGTGCAGGGCCTCCATCGCGCCAATCTTGCCGAGCGCATGGCAGCTCCGGATCCCGTCTTCGGGGCGGACACCAATATCGACGGCATCGAAGGCACTTCCGGCCGCATGACGCTGGAAGCGGAATGGAAGCGTTCGCTCATCGCGCCGGGTGGCGCGGTCATCACGCCGCTGCTGCATGCGCGCGGCGATGCGATCATGGCGAATTATTCGGCGGCGACCATCACCGCCATCAATGCCAGGCAGTTCAACGGCGGCCCCGCCCCCGTCGATATCCGCTCCTCCTACTACCGCACCATGGCGACGGCCGGCCTCGAGGCGCGCTGGCCGGTCATGATGGCGACGCAGAACACCTCGCATGTCATCGAGCCGATCGCGCAGATCTTCGCCCGTCCGGACGAGCCCTACGGCGCAACGCTGGGCATCCCCAACGAGGATGCGCAGAGCCTCGTCTTCGACGCCACGAATCTCTTCGAGCGCGACAAGTTCTCCGGCTATGACCGCATCGAAGGCGGCGTGCGCGCCAATCTGGGCTTCCGCTATACGGGCCAGTTCGGCGAGCGCTGGCATGGCAGCGCCATCGTCGGGCAGTCCTACCATCTGGCCGGACGCAACTCCTACGCCTCGCCCGACCTCGTCAATGTCGGCGCCTATTCCGGCCTCGAGACCGCGCGTTCCGACTATGTCGGCCAGGTCAGCTTCGGCCGCCCGGGCATCAATTTCATGACCGGCGCCCGGCTCGACGAGACGACCTTCGAACTGCGCCGCCTCGACGCCGCGGCCACCGCGGCCGTCGGCCGCGTCTCGGCGACGGCCCGCTACGCCTATATCCAGGCTCAGCCGCTCTACGGTTTTGAAGACGACCGGCAGGAGGTCACGCTTTCGGCAAGTTCGCAGGTCGCCCAGTACTGGCGTGTGTTCGGCTCGGGCACCTATGACTTCCAGTCCGGCAAGGTGATGCGCAACGGCATCGGCTTCACTTATGACGATGAATGTTTCACCTTCACCTTCACGGCGGCGCAAAGTCGTGCGAAACCGGCCGACAAGATGACGACGTCCTTCGGCATTCGCGTCTCGCTGCGCACATTGGGCGATTTCGGCACCACGACCGGCAGTTTCTAGCCTGTGGAGCCACCGTTTCGCCTAACAATTGAGACAAGGATGGTTTTCGTCCATACTTGGCAGAACACAGTTCCAGGGTATCCGGCATGAACTTTCTTCTCTCGCGCCTTGCACCGGCCGCGCTTCTTCTTCTCGCTGGCGCAGCCATGCCGGCGGTCCTTGCGCCTGCGCCTGCTGCGGCGCAGGAGATCCGGCAGGTCATCAACGGCACGGCGGTCACGAATTACGACATCCAGCGCCGCGTGGCATTCTTGCGTGTGCAGCAGCGCCGCGGCAATCTGCAGAACGAAGCCGCTGAGGAAATGCGCGACCAGGTGCTGCGGTCGCAGGAAATGCGTCGGCTCAACATCCGCATTTCGGAGCAGCAGCTCGATCAGTCCTATAAGAACTTCGCCGACTCCAACAAGCTCACCGTCAAGCAGCTCGACGGCATTCTCCAGCAGTCCGGCGTGACGAAGGCGCATTTCCGCGAGTTCATTCGCGTTCAGATGGGTTGGGGACAGGCCATCCAGGCGCGCGCCTCTGCTGAAGGCAGCCGCGCCGACCAGCAGGCCCTGCGCGAGCTTGCCAAGCGCGGCGGCACCAAGCCGAGCGCCACCGAATACACGCTCCAGCAGTTCATCTTCGTCGTGCCCGAACGCGAGCGCCGCTCCATCATGGGCCGCCGCAAGAACGAGGCCAACGCCATGCGTGGACGCGTTTCCGGTTGCGAGAACACCCGCGATCTTGCCAAGACGGTCCTCGACGTGACCGTGCGCGACCTCGGCCGCGTCCTCGAGCCCGAGCTTCCGCCCGATTGGGAGAAGCAGGTGAAGGCGGCCTCGGTGGGACGCGCGACCGCTGCGCGCGAGACCCCGCGCGGCGTCGAGTTCCTCGTGATCTGCAGCACCCGCAATGTGGATGACGACAAGGTTGCCGAAGTCGTGTTCCAGAAGGAACAGATGGAAAAGGGCGACAACCAGGGCGAGGCGCTGAGCAAGCGCTATACCGAGGAACTGCGCAAGCGGGCCCGCATCACCTCACGCTGACGGTACATTGCGCGCACGACTTTCACGTTGAAGTCGTGCGCGGCCGCGCCTCCTTTTATCGACAGGTAGTGCAAAAAGCCGGTAGACTCCCGGAACGAAACGAGTCTTGCATCGACCTTCCGGGGTCGCGCTCCAGGAGGCAAGGTGGCACTGCCCATTGCGGTCACGTCCGGCGACCCTTCCGGGATCGGCCCCGAGGTTCTGATCGCAGCATGGTCGCAGCGCGAGCGGGAGCGTCTTCCGCCCTTTTTCGTGCTTGGCGATGGCGGACTCCTGAAGGCCCGCGCGGCGGACCTCGGCATCGATCTTCCGATTGCCATCGTCGAGCCGTCCGATGCGCGTTCGGCCTTCATCAACGCCCTGCCCGTGGTGCCGCTCAGCCATCCTTTCGTCGACGAGGCCGGCCTGCCCTCGACAGCCAATGCACCCGGTATCATCGAAGCGATCGAGCGTGGCGTCGGCTATATCGCCGCGCGCGAGGCAGGCGCCATCGTCACCTGCCCCATCGCCAAGAAGCCGCTCTACGATGCAGGCTTCCGCTTTCCTGGCCACACGGAATTTCTCGGCCATCTGGCGCAGACGGTCTTCGACCGCGACGCGACGCCGGTGATGATGATCGCAGGGCCGGAACTGCGCACCGTGCCGGTGACGATCCATATCGCGCTGTCGGCGGTGCCCGGCGCGCTCACGCAGCGGCGCATCGTGGAGACATGCCGCATCGTGGATGCGGAACTGCGCATGCGCTTCGGCATCGCCCGGCCACGGCTTGCGGTTGCCGGCCTCAATCCGCATGCCGGTGAAGACGGCGCCATGGGCTGCGAGGATCGCGACATCGTCGCGCCGGCCGTCGCCGCCCTCGCCGCCGACGGCATCGAAGCACGCGGCCCCCTGCCCGCCGATACGATGTTCCACGCCCACGCCAGGGCGCGCTACGACGTAGCCATCTGCATGTATCACGACCAGGCGCTGATTCCCGCCAAGGCGCTCGGCTTCGACGACGCCGTCAACGTGACGCTGGGCCTGCCTTTCATCCGCACGTCGCCCGATCATGGCACCGCCTTCGACATTGCCGGCAGCGGCCTGGCGCGGCCGGCAAGCCTCATCGCCGCGATCAGGATGGCCGGCGAGATGGCGGCGCGGGAACAGGCCCTCGCATGACCAGCCTCGATGGACTCCCGCCGCTGCGCGAAGTGATCGAGCGCCACGGGCTTCGCGCCCGCAAGGAGCTCGGCCAAAACTTCCTGCTCGACCTCAACCTCACCGGCAAGATCGCCCGGGCTGCCGGCGGGCTGGACGAGGCGACCGTCATCGAGGTCGGCCCCGGTCCCGGCGGCCTCACGCGCGCCCTGCTGCACAATGGCGCGCGCCATGTGATCGCCATCGAGCGCGATCCGCGCTGCCTCGGCGCGCTGGCCGAGATCGCCGACCATTGGCCGGGCCGGCTGACGGTGGTGGAGGGCGACGCGCTCAATGCCGACTATGCCGCCCTCACGCAGGGCGCGGAAGATGTGCGCATTGTCGCCAACCTGCCCTACAATGTCGGCACGCAATTGCTGCTGAACTGGATCGCGACGCCGGATTGGCCGCCTTTCTGGCGCTCGCTCACCTTGATGTTCCAGCGCGAGGTGGCCGAGCGGATCGTGGCGACGCGCGACGACGACGCCTATGGCCGCCTCGGCGTTCTTGCCGGCTGGCGCACCCAGGCGAAAATCCTGTTCGACGTGCCGCCGCAGGCTTTCACGCCGCCGCCGAAGGTGACCTCGTCGGTGGTGCAGCTGACGCCCAGCGCGGTGCCGCTCGCAGCCCCGCTCGCGGCACTGGAACGGGTGACGGAGGCTGCCTTCGGCCAGCGGCGCAAGATGCTGCGGCAGAGCCTCAAGGGCATCGGCGGCGAGACCCTGCTGGCAAAAGCCGGCATCGAAGGCACCCGCCGCGCCGAAACGCTTAGCATGGAGGAATTCATCGCGCTGGCACGGGCGCTCTGAAACCTATTCGACGAGGGCCAGACCGGCGCCGCCGAGCGCCGCAATGACAACCACAACCCATGGCGGCGCCTTCCATGCCATCAGCGCCACGAAACAGGCCAGCGCCAGCGTCAGGTCGCGCAGATCGGCGATTGCGCCCGTGAAGACCGGCGAATAGAGCGCCGCACCCAAAATGCCCACCACGGCGGCATTCGCACCCTGCATCAGCGATTGCGCCGGCGCCATTGCGCGAAAGCGATCCCAGAAGGGCAGGATGCCGACGAGCACCAGAAATCCCGGCAGGAACACCGCGATGAGAGCGAGTGCCGCACCCAAGACCCCATTGGGCGCAGGGCCCAGCACCGCGCCCAGATAGGCGGCAAAGGTGAAGAGCGGGCCGGGCACAGCCTGCGCGGCGCCATAGCCGGCAAGGAAACTGTCCGGCGTGACCCAGCCGCTTTGCACCACCTCCGCATCGAGCAGCGGCAGCACGACATGGCCGCCGCCGAACACCAGCGCGCCCGCGCGGTAGAAGCTGTCGACGACGGCAAGCGCCTGCGACTGCCCGGCCAGCAGCGGCAGCAAGACGAGCAGCGCGACAAAGATGAAGACTGAAACCACGGCCGCGCGCCGCGAAACCGGTACGACAATATTGCCGTCCGCCGGCCTTCCAGTTCCCCGGCCAAGCATCAGTCCGATCGCGGCACCAAGCAGGATGGCCGCGATCATGCCGAGCCCGCCCGGCACGAAAGCCAGCACCGCTACGGCGGCAACGGCAATCGCCGCGCGTTCGCGATCGGGGCAAAGGTTCTTGGCCATGCCCCACACCGCCTGCGCGACGATGGCGACGGCAACGATCTTGAGCTCGTGCAGCGCGCCGATGCCCAGCGGGCCGTCGATTGCCGTCGCCGTCAGCGCGAAGGCCAGCAGGATCAGTGCCGAGGGAAGGGTAAACGCCGTGAAGGCCGCCAGCGCGCCCGGCCACCCGGCCCGGATCATGCCCATGGCGAAACCGACCTGGCTGGATGCCGGACCGGGAAGGAACTGGCAGAGCGCGACGAGGTCGGCATAGGCATGATCTTCCAGCCAGCGCCGCCGCGCCACCAGCTCGTCGCGAAAATAGCCGAGATGGGCGATGGGACCGCCGAAAGAGGTTAGGCCCAGCTTGAGAAAGACGAGGAAGACCTCCGCAGCACTCCCCTGCACGGCTTTCGCATCCGCACCGGCAACATGGTTCGTCATCAGCAGCCAACCCCGCTCCGCTCGTCCCCCGTCCGTATAATCTTGCGGTGACGGATAAGTGAAAACGGCCCTGTCGAGAAGCTGGATTGTCAGACCTGCTCGTCGAGCAGGCCGGTCACGAAGTCGAAAAGGCCCGGACGGCGGTCGCGACGCAAACGCTCGGCCTGCACGATGCACTGGACCTGATGGAACGCCTCCTGCAGGTCGCGATTGATCACCACATAGTCATATTCGCGCCAGTGCTCGAGCTCGTCGCGCGCATTCTTCAGCCGTTGCTCGATCACCTTTTCCTGATCCTCGGCGCGTCGCAGCAGGCGCGATTTCAGTTCGGCCATGGACGGCGGCAGGATGAAGATCGAAACGATGTCGGCGGGCAGTTGCTCGCGCAGTTGCTTGGCGCCCTGCCAGTCGATGTCGAAGAGCATGTCGCGCCCTTCTGCCATCGCCGCCTCGACCGGGGCGCGCGGCGTGGCGTAGTAGTTGCCATGCACCTCCGCCCATTCGAGCAGCGCGCCATCGTCGCGCATATGCTCGAATTCGCGCTTGGAGGCGAAGTGGTAATGCACGCCATCGATCTCGCTGCCGCGGCGCGGACGCGTGGTGAGGCTCACCGACATTTCGAAGCCCTTGTCTTCCTCCAGCAGGCTGCGCGCAATGGTCGATTTGCCTGCGCCCGAGGGCGAGGAAAGCACCAGCATCAGTCCGCGTCGGCGGATCGCGCTATTGGGCATTGCGCTCATGGCTACTCCAGATTTTGAACCTGCTCGCGGAACTGGTCCACGACCGCCTTCAATTCGAGGCCGATGGCGGTGACCGAAGCCGCGTTGGACTTGGAACACAAAGTATTCGATTCGCGATTGAATTCCTGCGCCAGGAAGTCGAGCTTGCGCCCGACCGGGCCGCCTTCGCCCAGCAGCGCGCGCGCTGATGCGACATGCGTCTTCAGCCGGTCGATCTCCTCGCGTATGTCGGCCTTGGTGGCCAGGAATGCCGCCTCGGTCACCAGCCGCTGCTCGTCGAGTGCCGGCGCGGCGCCGAGAAGGAGCGCAACCTGCTCGGCCAACCGCGCCCGGATCATCTCGGGCTGGCGGGACGGATCGGCCTCCGCCTTCAGCGTCAACCGTTCGATCTGCTCGATATGGCCGCGCAACAGGCCTTCCAGCGCGGCTCCCTCGCTGTGCCGCGCAGCCTCCAGCGCCTCGATCGCGGTTTGCAGCGTGGCGATCACCACCGCATCCAGCGCGGCGCGGTCTTCCTCGGAAAGTATCTGCTCGGGCAGTTCCAGCACGCCCCGCAGGGCCAGAAGCCCATCGGCGCTGGCGGGGGAGGCCCCGAACTGCTCCTGCAGCCGCTGCGCAAGGCCGGCTAGGTCCTTCAGCAAGGCCTCATTGACGATGGGCTGCTGCTGGCCCGGCGCCTGCGCGATATTGAGCGAGGCCTGTATATTGCCGCGCGCAAAGGCTTTCTGGATCGCCTGACGGCACGGCTGCTCCAGCCGCTCATGGCCGGGCGGAAGACGCAGCCGCGCCTCCAGCCCCTTGCCGTTCACGGAACGCAGCTCCCAGACGATGCCGGTAGCGCCCCATTCGCCTGCGGCGCGGGCAAAGCCCGTCATGCTTTCCACAGTCATCCGGCCCTGCCCCCAATCCTCGGAATACCGGCTTACTGTGCCTGTACCGGCGCGGTCGTCCCCTGGCCTGCCGCCTCACGGGCCGCCTTCTCGGCCGCCTCGCGCTGCTTGCGCTCCAGCGCGCGCAGCCGCGCGACGTTCTCGTTATGCTCGTTCAGCGTCAGCGCGAAGACATGCCCCCCCGAACCGTCGGCAACGAAATAGAGGTCGTTGGTCTTCGACGGATTTGCCACCGCCTCCAGCGCCGCGCGGCCCGGATTGGCGATCGGGCCGGGCGGAAGCCCGTTGATCGCATAGGTGTTGTAGGGGGTCGGCGTGTCGATATCGGAACGGTAGATCGGCCGGTCGGAGGGTTTCCCCTTGCCGCCGAAGATGCCGTAGATGATCGTCGGATCCGATTGCAGCCGCATGTTCTTGCGCAGGCGGTTGATGAACACCGCCGCAACGCGCGAGCGCTCATCGGCGCGGCCGGTCTCCTTCTCCACGATGGAAGCCAGCGTCACGAACTCGTTGATGTCCTTGATCGGCAGGTCGGGCTGGCGGCGCTCCCAGATCGACTCCACCAGTTCCTTCTGGTCCGCGATCAGCTTGTCGATGATGTCCTGCCGGGCGGTGCCGCGCGTGAAGCGCAGCGTATCGGCCGCAAGGCTGCCCTCGACCGGGATCTCGGCCGGCATCTCGCCTGACAGTTCCTCGGTCGCCGCGATTCGCGCGAAAGCCTGGTCGACGGTAAGCCCTTCGGGAATCGTCACCGCATGCTGCACGGAGCGGCCGCTCTTCAGCAGTTCCATGATCTCATGCATGGAGGCGCGCGCCTTGATCTCATACTCGCCAGCCTTGAGCTGCGCATCGCTGCGATGGGCGCGCAGGCCGAGACGGAAGATGCGGGCATCGCTGATGAAGCCCTGGCGCTCCAATGTATTGGCGATTTCGGCAGTGCCGCTATTGGGCCGAATCAGGACCGTATCGGTGGTCGCCTTCGGGCCGGCTGCTTCGAACTCCTGCTTGCCGAACCAGACCGCCAGCCCTGCGCCCAGCGTCAGCAGGATGATGGCCGACAGCACGAAGTTCATGAAGACGACGATCTGGCTGCGCGAACGGCGGGAACGGCGCGCACGGCCGGGCGGCGGCGTGCCCGCCTCGGGCCGAAGCGCTTCGCTGGCGGTCTTCGGCACGATCACCCGCTGCTGCGCGGGCCGGTCGGGCGTGGCGTTGTTGTCAGCGCTGCTGTCGCTCATATCCGATGAACTGCTCCTTCATGCGCGGCGTATCATTTCCGCCGGAGCCTAGCCCCGAATATGGCGAATTGGCGGTGGGGAAACCCCAGCGCCTCAGGCTTCGAGCCGGCGGAAGATCAGCGACGCATTGGTGCCGCCAAATCCGAATGAATTGGACAGGGCGACGTCGATCTTGCGTTGGCGCGCCTTGTTCGGAACGAGATCGATCGCGGTCTCCACCGAGGGATTGTCCAGATTGATCGTGGGCGGCGCGACATTGTCGCGAATCGCCAACACCGAGAAGATCGCTTCCGCCGCTCCGGCGGCACCGAGAAGATGTCCGATCGACGACTTGGTCGACGACATGGAAATCTTATTCGCCGCCGCACCGACCGCGCGCTCGACTGCGCCGAGCTCGATCGTGTCGGCCATGGTCGATGTGCCGTGCGCGTTGATGTAGTCGATGTCGGCCGGCGAGATTCCCGCCCGCTTGATCGCCATGTTCATGCAGCGATAGGCGCCGTCGCCATCCTCGGAGGGCGCGGTGATATGATAGGCGTCGCCCGACAGGCCGTAGCCGACGATCTCGGCATAGATGCGCGCGCCGCGTGCCTTGGCGTGTTCGAGCTCTTCCAGCACGACAACGCCCGCGCCCTCGCCCATCACGAAACCGTCACGGTCGCGGTCGTAAGGTCGGGAAGCCTTCTCGGGCTCGTCGTTGAAGGCCGTGCACAGCGCCCGGCAGGCGGAGAAACCGGCAATCGACAGGCGCGTGATCGGCGCTTCGGTGCCGCCGGCGACCATCACGTCGGCATCGCCGAGCGCGATCAGCCGCGATGCGTCGCCGATCGCATGGGCGCCGGTGGAACAGGCCGTGACGACGGCATGGTTCGGCCCCTTGAGGCCGTGCCGGATCGACACCTGGCCGGAGGCCATGTTGATGATATTGCCGGGAATGAAGAAGGGACTGATGCGGCGTGCGCCGCGCTCCTGCAAGAGCAGCGCATTGTCGGCAATGCCGTCAATGCCGCCGATGCCGGAGCCGATCATCACGCCGGTCGCCCAGCGGTCTTCCTCGGTCTTCGGCGTCCATCCGGAATCGGCCAGCGCCATGTCGGCGGCGGCGATGCCGTAGGTGATGAAGTCAGCGACCTTGCGCTGCTCCTTCGGCTCCAGGAAATCATCCGGATTGAAGGCCGCTTCCCCCTCGCGCGGGATGATGGCAGCCACCTTGCAGGGCAGGTCGTCCGTCTCGAAGGTATCGATGCGGCGCGTCGCGCTTTTTCCGGCCAGTATCTGCTTCCAAGTATGTTCGGCCCCAAGGCCGAACGGCGAAAGCAGCCCGATACCGGTGACGACGACACGCCTCATCGGATGACCCCTCTTTGGTAAAAGGCCGCGCGGACGCGGCCGGAGATCAGGCCGAAGCCTTGTCGATGTACTTCACGGCGTCGCCGACCGTGAGGATGGTCTCGGCGGCATCGTCGGGGATCTCGACGCCGAACTCTTCCTCGAACGCCATGACCAACTCGACCGTGTCGAGGCTGTCCGCGCCCAGATCGTCAATGAAGCTGGCGCCTTCGGTGACCTTGTCGGCCTCAACGCCGAGATGCTCGACAACGATCTTCTTCACGCGTTCTGCGGTATCGCTCATGGGGAAACCCTCGACTTCCTTGGTTGTTCCGGACTTCGTTAGCGGCACGATTGCCGCTAATCAAGCTGAAAGATGGCGCGTTTCGGGGCTGTCAAACGCCGTTTCAGGCCGGCAGTGCAATCGAAACGCAGATTGGTCGGAGCGGAGCATCCGCAAGCGGATATTCCGGGTTCGCTGCCGCATTACACGAAAAGATGCAGCGGGCAAAGGCCGTCCGGTGGACGAGCTGTGGGCTCAGATCATCGCCATGCCGCCATTTACGTGAATGGTCTGGCCGGTGACATAGGCCGCCTCGTCGGAAGCCAGCCAGGCCACGGCGGCGGCAACCTCGGCGCCGGTGCCCATGCGCTTCATGGGGATCGCGCTCAGTATGCCGTCCTTCTGCTTCTCGTTGAGCTTGCCGGTCATGGCTGATTCGATGAAGCCCGGCGCGACGCAGTTCACGGTCACGTTGCGCGAGGCGATCTCCTGCGCCAGCGACTTGGACAGACCGATCATGCCCGCCTTGGAGGCGCAATAATTGGCCTGGCCGGGATTGCCGGTGACGCCGACGACGGAGGTGATGTTGATGATGCGGCCGTGCCGGCGCTTCATCATCGGCTGGGTCAGCTCGCGCGTCAGGCGGAACACGGCCGTCAGGTTCACCTCCAGCACGGAGTCCCAGTCGGCATCCGACATGCGCATGAACAGCCCGTCCTTGGTGATGCCGGCATTGTTGACGAGGATGTCGACGCCGCCGAGATCGGCCTCCGCCTTCTGCGCCAGCGCCTTCACCGCATCGCGGTCGGCAAGGTTGGCAGGCAGCAGCAGGACGCGCTCGCCGAGCTCGCCGCCAAGCTCCTCCAGTCTTTCCATGCGGGTGCCGTGCAGCGCGACGGTCGCGCCCTGCGCATGCAGGATGCGGGCGATGGCCTCGCCGATGCCGCCGGATGCGCCGGTAACGAGCGCCTTGCGGCCAGAGAGTGAGAACATGCTTCGTGCTCCGTGATCTTCGCTCGGGCCACTCCCTTAGCAGGGGAGCAGCGCCTTATCCATCAGGCCAATGAGGCCAGCGCAGCCTCGATGTCGGCCGACGTGCCGATCGTGGCGGTGGCGATATCCTTGCTGATGCGCTTGGCGAGGCCCGACAGGACCTTGCCCGCGCCGACCTCATAGGCCGTGGTCACGGCATTGGCCGCAAACCATTCGACCGTCTCGCGCCAGCGCACGCGTCCCGTCACCTGCTCCACCAGCCGCGCGACGATCTCGTCGGGGTCGGTGAGCGGCGCGACGGCGACGTTGGACACGACCGGCACGACAGGCGCCCGCTTCGCCACGCCGGCCAGCGCCTCGCGCATGGCGTCGGCGGCCGGCTGCATCAGCGCCGAGTGGAAGGGGGCTGACACCTGCAGCATCAAGGCGCGCTTGGCGCCCTTTTCGGTGCACAGCCGCGCGGCATGCTCCACTGCCGGCTTTGCGCCTGAAATGACGATCTGCCCGCCGCCATTGTCATTGGCGATCTGGCAGTTGCCGACCTCGGCGCAGGCAGCTTCCACGCCGTCCTGGTCGAGCCCGAGGATCGCCGCCATGGCCCCCTCGCCCACCGGCACCGCCGCCTGCATGGCATTGCCGCGAATACGCAGCAGCCGCGCCGTATCGGCGATGGAGAACATGCCGGCCGCACACAGCGCGGAATATTCGCCCAGCGAATGGCCGGCGACATAGGCGATCTTGTCCTTCAGCACGAAGCCGCGCGCCTCCAGCGTGCGCACCGCCGCCAGCGACACCGCCATCAGCGCGGGCTGCGCATTGGCGGTCAGCGTCAGCTCTTCCTCGGGGCCTTCCCACATGATGCGCGACAGCTTCTGCGCCAGTGCCTCGTCGACCTCCTCGAAAACGCGACGCGCCTCCGGGAAGGCGTCGGCAAGGTCCTTGCCCATGCCGACCGACTGGCTGCCCTGCCCCGGAAAGGTGAATGCGATCGCCATGGAGCGTCTCCTTTATTGTTATTGCCCGCTTTTTCGCCTCGTGACGCAGGCGGGAAGCTTCGTCAAGGCCCGCGCCACTGACAGCCCACTGTCAGTATGGCCATTTTACGGAACGCAGGCGGGTGGTCCTGCACGCATACCTTGCTTATATGCGCGCATACCCGCCATTCCCGCGCAAGGTTTCCCATGCCAGCCATCATCCAGATCGCCGACCTCGTGAAGCGGTACAAGGGCGGCTTCGAGGCGCTCAAGGGCGTGTCGCTCGACATTGCCGCCGGCGAAATCCTCGCCCTTCTCGGCCCCAACGGCGCCGGCAAGACGACGCTGATTTCCATCGTCTGCGGCATAGTCAACGCCACGTCCGGCAGCGTGCGCGTGGCCGGCCACGACATCGTGCACGACTACCGCGCGGCGCGCGAGATGATCGGTCTGGTGCCGCAGGAAATGCATGTGGACGGCTTCGAATCGGTCTGGACCTCGGTATCATTCAGCCGCGGCCTGTTCGGCAAGAAGCGCGACGACGCCAAGGTCGAGGAGGTGCTGCGCTCGCTTTCACTCTTCGACAAGAGAAACGAGAAGATCATCACGCTCTCCGGCGGCATGAAGCGGCGCGTCATGATCGCCAAGGCGCTGGTGCACGAACCACGCATCCTCTTCCTTGACGAGCCTACGGCGGGCGTCGATGTCGAATTGCGCAAGGACATGTGGGAACTCATCCGCCGGCTCAACCGCTCGGGCGTGACCATCATCCTGACGACCCACTATATCGAGGAAGCGGAGGAGATCGCCGACCGCGTCGGCGTCATCAACCGGGGCGAGATGCTGCTGGTCGAGCCGAAGACCGAGCTGATGCGCAAGCTGGGCGAGAAGCGGCTGACGATCGACCTGGCCGAACCGCTGGAGGCGATCCCCGAGCAGTTTGCGAGCTACGGTCTTGCAGTCGGCGAGGACCGCCAATCGCTGCACTATACCTACGACACCAATGCAGACCGCACCGGCATCCCCACCCTGCTGTCGGAACTGTCGCGCAGCGGCATCCGCATCCGCGATATCTCCACCCACCAGAGCTCGCTGGAAGAGATCTTCGTCCGCCTCGTGCAGGAGAATGCGCAATGAATCTGCGAGCGATTGCCGCCATCTACCGGTTCGAAATGGCGCGCTGGTGGCGGACCCTGCTGCAAAGCATCGTCTCGCCGGTGCTGTCGACCGCGCTCTATTTCGTCGTCTTCGGCGGCGCGATCGGCTCGCGCATGCAGGATGTCGAGGGCCTGCCCTACGGCGCCTTCATCGTGCCGGGCCTGATCATGCTCACCATGATCACGCAGGGCATTTCAGTCGGCTCCTTCGGTATCTATTTCCCCAAATTCATCGGCACCATCTACGAGATCCTGTCGGCGCCCGTCTCCTATCTGGAGATCGTCGTCGGCTATGTGGGTGCGGCCGCCACCAAGTCGGTCATTCTGGGCCTGCTCATCCTCGGCACCTCGACCTTCTTCGTCTCGATCCACATCGCGCATCCGCTGTGGATGTTGTTCTTCCTCGTCCTGACCGGCGTCACCTTCAGCCTGTTCGGCTTCATCATCGGCATATGGGCCGACAATTTCGAGAAGCTGCAGCTGATCCCCATGATGGTCGTGATGCCGCTCGTCTTCCTCGGCGGCAGCTTCTATTCGGTAGATATGCTGCCGCCCTTCTGGCAGACGGTGAGCCACTTCAATCCGGTGCTCTACCTCGTCAGCGGGTTTCGCTGGAGCTTCTACGAGATCGCCGATGTGAGCCTCGGCGTCTCGGTGGCGGCGATCCTGCTGTTCCTCACGCTCTGCCTCGGCGCGATCTGGTGGATTTTCAGGACCGGCTACCGGCTGAAGAACTGAAGTCCCGTTCAGTGCGTCATCTGGAGGCTGGCGACGGCGGCCCCGATCTTCTTGAAGGTCGCTTCCAGCGTCGAGACGTCGTCGGTCGGATAGTAGTCCGACGGGTTCGAGGCGCATTTGCTGTAGAGCGTGCGGTTCGCGGCGGTGTCAGCGCCCAGCAGCACCGTGAAGACGCGCACATCCTGCGCCTTCAGCGCAGTGCAGACCGCAAGCGTATAGGTGTTCACATTGGTAAGCGCCGTGTTGCGGTTGGTCGATCCCATGCGGCCCTGGTCGACGAAGCTGTATGAGCCGTAGTCCGATTTGTTGATGCCCTCGCTGCTGGCGCCGAACACATTGTTCTCGCCATCGGTGAAGACCACGACCACCTTGCTCACATCCTCCTGCTTGAAAGGCGAACCGCCTGTATAAGGCTCCTCCGGCGAAAGGACGCGCATGCCCCAGGCCAATCCCTCGGCGACATTGGTGCCCGAGCCGTTCCAGTAGATCATCTTGGCGATCTCCGCCTTGAGGGCGGCCATGTCGTCCGTCAGCGGCTGGATCGGCGTCGGGCAGGCATAGTTGGGCCCGTTGGTGAGCGACCCGACATTGTCGATCTTGTTATAGGTTGTCTTGTTGTATTTGCCCGTGGAACGCTGCTGGTCGAGCTGGCTTCCCGATGTCGTCTCGTCGAGATAGCTGTTGTTGAACTTGTCGCCCTTGTCGCCCGACACCTTGGCGGTACCGGGCTCGTCGGGTGCGAAATAGGGCACGAACAGCGTATCGGGCACCGCATTGTCGGGCGGCGCATCGTTCAGATTGTAGGGCGAGGGACGCGCCTCCACGCAGCCCTTCCAGGTCTGGCCGAGCCGGTCGAAAAGATCGAGATGGTTCACGCGCTTGCCGCCTTCCAGCGCGAAATTGGCGCCGTGATAGGCGGCCTTCGCATCCCGGTCGATCCAGCTGTCCTTGAACTCCGCTCCCTTGACATTGACCGCCGTGACGAACGGCACCAGCGCCGCCCGCACCTCGCGCTCATGCGTCTGGGCGGTTGCCAGAATATCCACCAGGGCGGTCGCCGCGCTGCGCAGGGATTTCATGCGGGCGTCGCCCATGGAGCCGGTATTGTCGAGCACCAGCGCCACTTCGAGCTTGTTGGTCGATTCGAACGCCTTGTTCTGCGCGCTGACATAGCGCCCGCCGCCGAAGACGAAGGCGAAGTTCAGGTCCACTTCGCCCTTGGCCGTTGCGGTCGTGGTGATGTAGTTCAGGCCGCGGTCGATGCTCAGCCGCGCTTCGACGGTCTTGAAGTGACTGCGGTCGGCGAGGTTGGCGGAAAAATAGTCGCTGAAGACCTTCTGGCGGCTGTCGGCATCGTCGTCGATGCGCGAAGCGGCGAGGATCGCGGCGTCGAGGCTGTCCTGCAACTGCCGCTTGGCCTTGCTCATGGTTCCGATGTCGATGGCAAAGCCGATCGCGCCGAGAAGCAATGGCAGCGTGATCGCGATCGCCACGGCATAGGTTCCATCGCGTGACTGCCAGAAACTGCGCAAGCGCTGATACATCGTCGGTGCCCCAGCCAACGAACGGTCCGGCAATATGGCACCAAACAATGAATCAGAGGTTTTCAACGATCCGATGATTTGACGGTGCCGAACTTGCCTTCGCCGCCCGTTATGTATATGAGCCGGCATCCGCTGGTCCGACTGGGGGCTGAACGGAGGGCCGAAGGCATGTCGCCTTCGCATGAAGCCGGAAGTGCTTCTGCCTCCCGTGTCTCCGCTCTCGACCGTCTCGACATGCACCTTTCTTCCCTGCCCCGGCAGGTTTGCGAAGTGGCAGAGGCTTAGCCGTCGGGCCAGTGTGAATGAAGAAAGGCAAGGACATATGTCACTTTACGAGCACGTATTTCTTGCCCGGCAGGATCTGTCGCAGCAGCAGGTCGATGCACTTGTCGAACAGTACAAGGGCGTGATCGAAGCGAATGGCGGTTCCGTCGGCCGGGTCGAGAACTGGGGGCTGAAGTCCCTCACCTACCGCATCAACAAGAACCGCAAGGCGTATTACACGCTGATGGACCTGACGGCCCCGGCCGCCGCCGTCAGCGAGATGGAGCGCCAGATGGGTCTGTCGGAAGACGTCCTGCGCTTCATGACCATCAAGGTCGAGAAGCACGAGGAAGGCGCATCGGCCATGATGCAGCGCCGCGACGATCGCGACCGCGAGCGTGGTGACCGCGGCGATCGCGGCTCGCGCTTCGGTGATCGCGACCGCGGTCCCCGCAGCTTCGGTGATCGCGACGGCGATCGCGGTCCGCGCCGCCAGCGCGACGAGAACTCGCAAGGAGCCGAATGATGGTCGACATCAGCCAGATCCCTACCCGGCGTCCCTTCCATCGCCGCCGCAAGACCTGCCCGTTCTCGGGCGCCAATGCACCGCGCATCGACTACAAGGACGTGCGCCTGCTCCAGCGCTACATTTCCGAGCGCGGCAAGATCGTGCCGTCGCGCATCACGGCCGTCAGCCAGAAGAAGCAGCGCGAGCTCGCCAAGGCGATCAAGCGCGCCCGCTTCCTCGGCCTGCTGCCCTACGTGGTGAAGTAAATCTCGGATCGGGCGCGGTCTTCAGGCCGCGCCCGTCTATTTTCCGCTTCGGGAGCGGTGAAACCCCGAGTTGGGCCTTTCCGGGAAGTCGGTGACTTTTCGAGATCGTGAGAGCCCTAACTGCCACCGGCAGGACAGCGACACCGGCGCGCAAGAAGCGCCTCTTGCTTCCTGTCTTACGCATCTCATTCGACCGCTCGCGGTCGTGAAAGGACAAGACAATGGAAGTCATTCTTCTCGAGCGCATTTCCCGCCTCGGCCAGATGGGCGAAACCGTCAGGGTCAAGGACGGCTTTGCACGCAATTTCCTCCTGCCGCAGGGCAAGGCGCTGCGCGCCAACGAGGCCAACAAGAAGAAGTTCGAAGGCCAGCGCGCCCAGCTCGAGGCACGCAACCTGGAGCGCAAGTCGGAAGCCCAGAAGATCGCCGACCAGCTCGACGGCAAGACGTTCGTGGTCGTGCGCTCGGCCGGCGAGACCGGCCAGCTCTACGGCTCGGTGTCGACGCGTGACATCGCCGATATCCTGACCGCCGAAGGCTTCTCCGTGGCGCGCAACCAGGTCGAGCTCAACCAGCCGATCAAGGCCATCGGCCTGACCAATGTCGAGATCGTGCTGCATCCCGAGGTGGAAGTGGCCGTGACGCTGAACATCGCCCGCAGCGCCGAGGAAGCCGAACGCCAGGCCGCCGGCGAGACGCTCGACTCGGCCGAAGCCATCTATGGCGACGACATCAACGAGAATGCACGTCCCGACGCCTTCTTCGATCCGAATGCCGAGGAAGACGACGAAGACGCAGACGCCTGATCGCGCAGGCTGCCAATCCTGAGAAAGCCCGGGCATGCCCGGGCTTTTTTTGTGCCAGCTCGCAAGAATGGCTGGCTCAATCACCTTCCCGACACTGGAAGGATTGCAGACTGTACGATTCAGGATACACTAAGGGTACCTTAGTTTCTGTAGCGGACGGTTTGGCGCCATGAATTCGATGCTGAACAGGGTCGCGCGGAGCCTGATCCGCACCGGCACCCTCACACTCACCACCCCCGACGGGTCCACCCACACATATGGAGACGGCACGGGCGCGCCCGTCCATGTCGCGGTGCGAACGCGCCGCGCAGCGATCGCCATCGCGCTCGATCCGACGCTGGCACTGCCGGAAGCCTATATGGACGGCACGTTCGAGGTGCTGGAAGGCGATCTCCTCGACTTCCTGCGCATCGCCTATGAGAATCAGGCCCGCAGCAGCGGTGGCAGTCGCCCTGTCGTATCGCGCCTGCTGGAGGGGCTGCGCAACCTCTTCCGCCGCTTCCAGCAGATCAATACCGCGTCCCGCTCGCGCCGGAATGTGCATCGCCATTATGACCTGTCGGGCGAGATGTACCGTCTCTTCCTCGACAGCGACCTGCAATATTCCTGCGCCTATTTCGAGCGGCCTGATTCCACGCTGGAGGAAGCACAGCTGGCCAAGAAGCGGCACATCGCCGCCAAGCTCGATGTCCATCAGGGCGACAGCGTGCTCGACATCGGCTGCGGCTGGGGTGGTCTTGGCCTCTATCTGGCCAGGCGCTTCGAGGCCGACGTGCTTGGCGTCACCCTCTCCACCGAGCAACTGGCCGTCGCGACCGACCGCGCCCATGAGGAAGGGCTCGAAAATCACGTCCATTTCGAGTTGCGCGACTATCGCCACCTGTCGGAGCGCTTCGACCGCATCGTTTCGGTCGGCATGTTCGAGCATGTCGGCGTGAACCACTACAATGCCTTCTTCGACAAATGCGCGACGCTGCTGAAGCCCGGCGGCGTGATGGTGCTGCATTCCATCGGCCGCAGCGGCGTCCCATCCGCCACCGCGGCCTTCATCCGCAAATACATCTTCCCCGGCGGCTATATCCCCGCTCTTTCGGAAGTGATGCCGGCCATCGAGCGCGCCGGCCTCGTCGTCACCGACATCGAGATCCTGCGCCTGCACTATGCCGACACGCTGAAGAACTGGCGCGAGCGCTTCCTGGCCAACCGGGCACGCGCGGTGGAGATCTATGACGAGCGCTTCGCGCGCATGTGGGAATTCTATCTGGTCGCCTCGGAAGCGGCGTTCCGCTACCAGGACATGATGAATTTCCAGATCCAGATCACCAAGAAGAACGACACGCTGCCGATGACCCGTGACTATATGGCCGCGAATGAAGCCGCCCTCGCCGCGGCGGATTCAAAAACCATGCCTCGGCGGGCCGCGGCGCCCGTCAGGACGACCCGCGGCCGAAGCAAGACGAAGTCCGGCTGACCTCACATTTTCCTGTTTTGTTCTCTCGATCCGGCCGCTATGCTGCCGGATCGAGTCGCGTCAAGCCAGGCTCCCGCCACGGCTGTGGACAGCTGTGAATCGCGGGAGCAAGGCGAAGCCTCTTTCCCGCGGCCTGGGCGACTCTGATACCGGATAAGCCCGGGAGACATGAGGGTAAGATGGCCGAAGCAGTCCGCAAGCTTGGCGTGGCGGAAACGCCGCTCTATCGCGAGGCGCCGAACAATATCGAGGCGGAGCAGGCACTGCTTGGCGCGATCCTCGTCAACAACGACGCCGTCTATCGCGTTTCGGACTTCCTCAAGCCGGCGCATTTCTACGAGCCTCTGCACCGGCGCATCTATGAGGTGGCGGGCGAGCTGATCCGCATGGGCAAGCTAGCGACGCCGGTCACGCTCAAGACCTTCCTGCCCGCCGACGACAAGGTCGGCGAGATGACCGTCGCCCAATATCTGGGCCGGCTTGCCGCCGAAGCCGTCACCGTCATCAACGCCGCCGACTATGGCCGCGCCATCTACGACCTCGCCACCCGCCGTGCGCTCATCACCGTCGGCGAGGACATGGTCAACATCGCCTATGATGCGCCGGTCGACATGTCGCCGCAGGACCAGATCGAGGATGCGGAGCGGCGTCTGTTCGAGCTTGCCGAGACCGGGCGCTATGATGGCGGTTTCGAAAGCTTCAACGATGCGGTGAAGACCGCCATCGACATGGCCAGCGCCGCCTATATGCGCGACGGCGGCCTCTCCGGCATCGCCACCGGCCTGCATGATCTCGACGGCCGCATGGGCGGGCTGCAATCCTCCGACCTTATCGTGCTCGCCGGCCGCCCCGGCATGGGCAAGACGTCGCTCGCAACCAATATCGCCTTCAATATCGCGGCCGCCTATGAGCCGGACCAGCAGGCGGACGGCGCGTTCAAGGCCAAGAATGGCGGCGTCATCGGCTTCTTCTCGCTCGAAATGTCGTCCGAGCAGCTCGCAACGCGTATCATTTCCGAGCAGGCGGAGGTCCCCTCCTCCAAGATCCGGCGCGGCGACCTCACCGAAGCCGATTTCGACAAGCTGGTCGTCTGCACGCAGACATTGCAGAAGATCCCGCTTTTCATCGACTCCACCGGCGGCATTTCCATCGCCCAGGTTGCGGCGCGCGCGCGGCGGCTCAAGCGCCAGCGCGGCCTCGACGTGATCGTCATCGACTATATCCAGCTCATGCAGGGTTCGTCGGCCAAGGCTTCGCAGGGCCGCGTGCAGGAAATCACGGAGATCACCACCGGTCTCAAGGCACTTGCCAAGGAGTTGGCGGTGCCGATCATCGCGCTGTCGCAGCTCTCGCGTCAGGTTGAAAGCCGCGACGACAAGCGCCCGCAGCTCTCGGACCTGCGCGAATCCGGCTCCATCGAGCAGGACGCCGACGTCGTGCTGTTCGTCTACCGCGAGGAATATTATCTGAAGAACAAGGAGCCCAAGCCCGGCACCGAGGAATATATCAAGTGGGAGAACGAGATGAACGAGGCAAAGGGCAAGGCCGAAGTCATCATCGCCAAGCAGCGCCACGGCCCCACCGGCTCGGTCGGACTGGGCTTCCAGGGCGAATTCACCCGCTTCTTCGACCTGGCCGAGGACAGCCACCTGCCCGAACGATTCGAGTAGGGTCGTGACGGCTACCCTTCCCCCCATGCATTCCACCGGTCCGGAACATCACCTCGCCGGCGCGATCCTCACGATCGACCTCGATCGGCTGAAGACCAATTATCGCATCGTGGCCGAGCGTTCGTCCCACGCCGAGGCGGCCGCTGTGGTGAAGGCGGATGCCTACGGGCTCGGCATCCCACAGGTCGTTCCTGCGTTGCTTTCCGCCGGATGCCGGCGTTTCTTCGTCGCCCAGCCGCATGAGGGCATCGCGGTGAGGGCGAAGGCGCCGGAGGCCGACATCTATGTGCTGTCGCCGCTGCTCGGCGCGGAACAGACCGCCACGCTCAAGCAGCACCGGCTCGTCCCCGTGCTCAACACCCCGACCGACATCACCATCTGGGAAGCGGAAGGCTGGGCGGACGGGCGCGCTTTGCCCTGCGCGGTCCATGTGGACACCGGCATGAACCGGCTCGGCCTGTCGCTCACCGAAGCCGAAAGCTTCGCGCGCGACAATGCGCTGACGGGCGCGCTCAACGTGGCGCTGGTGATGAGCCATCTTGCCTGCGCCGACGATCCCGCCCACCCGCTCAATGCACGCCAATGCGCTTCCTTCCAGCGGGTTCGCGGACTTTTCGCAGGCGTCGAAGCAAGCCTAGCCAACTCGGCCGGCATCGGGCTTGGCGGTGATTTCCTCTGCGACCTGACCCGCGCCGGCATCGCGCTCTATGGCGGGCGCGCCGGCCCCGGCACCCCGCTGCAAGCCGTCGCCACGCTGGAGGCACGCATCCTGCAGATACGCAGCGTGCGCGCCGGCGAAACGGTAGGCTACGGCGCCACCGTAACGCTCGACCGCGACACGGTGCTGGCGGTCGTCTCCTGCGGCTATGCCGACGGCTATCATCGCGCAATATCGGGTTCCGGCGTCGCCATGCGCCGCGCCACGCCGCTCGGCGGGTTCGGCTTCGCGGCCGGCCGGCGCGTGCCCGTCATCGGGCGCATCTCGATGGACCTCACCTGCTTCGACATCACCGACATCGAGCCCGACATGCTCGGCCGTGGCGACCTGATCGAACTCTTCGGCTCCAATCTGTCGATCGAGGATGCAGCCGCCGCGGCGGGAACCATCGGCTACGAACTGCTGACCAGCCTCGGCCGGCGCTACCATCGGGTCTATGTGGGGGCATGATACCGACCCATGGCTAAGTCCCGCGTCCAGTTCATCTGCCAGAATTGCGGCACCGTGCATACGCGCTGGGCGGGCAAATGCGATGCCTGCGGCGAGTGGAACACGCTGATCGAGGAAGGCACGGCCGGCGGCATCGGCAGCGGCCCGCAAAACCTGAAAAGCGCCAGAAAAGGCCGCGCGGTGACGCTCACCTCGCTCGCCGGCGAGATCGAGGACGCGCCGCGCATCGTGTCGGGTATCGGCGAGCTCGACCGCGCCACCGGCGGCGGCTTCGTGCGCGGTTCGGCGCTGCTTGTCGGCGGCGATCCGGGCATCGGCAAGTCCACGCTCCTGACCCAGGCAGCGGCAGCGCTGGCCAATCAGGGGCATCGCATCGTCTATGTCTCGGGCGAGGAGGCGGTGGCGCAGATCAGGCTGCGCGCGCAGCGGCTCGGCGTGGCGGGATCGGCCGTGGAGCTCGCCGCCGAGACCAATGTCGAGGACATTCTGGCCACCATTGCCGACGGCAAGCGACCGGACCTCGTCATCCTCGATTCGATCCAGACGCTGTGGACCGACCTCGCCGATTCGGCCCCCGGCACGGTCACGCAGGTGCGCGCGGCGGCCCAGGCGATGATCCGCTATGCGAAATCCACAGGTGCCGCAGTGGTGCTGGTGGGCCATGTCACCAAGGAAGGACAGATCGCCGGACCGCGCGTCGTCGAGCACATGGTGGACGGCGTGCTCTATTTCGAGGGCGAAGGCGGGCACCATTACCGCATCCTGCGCACGGTGAAGAACCGCTTCGGCCCGACCGACGAGATCGGCGTGTTCGAGATGGGCGACAAGGGGCTGCGCGAGGTCGCCAACCCGTCCGAGCTTTTCCTCGGCGAGCGCAGCGCAAAGGCGCCGGGCGCAGCGGTTTTCGCCGGTATCGAGGGGACGCGGCCCGTGCTGGTTGAGATCCAGGCGCTGGTGGCGCCCTCCTCGCTCGGCACGCCGCGCCGGGCCGTCGTGGGCTGGGATTCGGCGCGGCTTTCCATGGTGCTGGCCGTGCTCGAAGCCCATTGCGGTGTCCGCTTCGGCCAGCACGACGTCTATCTCAACGTCGCCGGCGGATACCGCATTTCCGAGCCGGCGGCGGACCTCGCCGTCGCGGCCGCCCTCGTTTCGTCCCTCACCGGACTTGCCCTGCCTGCCGATTGTGTCTATTTCGGCGAAATAAGCCTTTCGGGTGCCGTCAGGGCCGTGGCGCATGCCGGGCAACGGCTCAAGGAAGCGGAGAAACTGGGTTTCGGCAGGGCCGTCATGCCGGTCGCATCGGACGACAAGAGCGGTGCACAGGGCATGCAGACCTTCCAGCCGGAGGGATTGGCCGACCTGGTGGCGCGCATAGCCGGCTCACGGCGGAGTGGCACGGAAGAATGAAACGCTCAGACTTCCGACGGGGACAACCAAGCGGCGCAGGCCGCACCTATCGGGACTAGGATATTCATGCCGATCACGCTGCTCGATGGAATTGTCGTCGGCTTCACGCTGGTGTCGGCGATGCTCGCCATGGTCCGGGGATTCTCGCGCGAATTCCTCTCGGTCGCATCCTGGGTGGTGGCCGCCGCGGCGGCCTATTTCTTCTACCCCATTATATTGCCTTATGTGGCGCCCTATATTGATCATCCGATGGTGGCTTTGGTCGCCGCAGCGGCGGTGGTGTTCTTCATCGCGCTGATCGTGGTGACGGTGATCACGATGAAGATTGCCGATTTCATCATCGATTCGCGCGTCGGCGCGCTCGACCGCACGCTTGGCTTCGTCTACGGCGTCGCGCGTGGTCTGGTGGTGCTGGCAGTGGCGCTGCTGTTCTTCAACTGGCTGGTGGGAACGAACCCGCCTGCCTGGGTATTGGAAGCGAAATCGCGGCCGCTGCTGGAAAGCATCGGCAACTGGATCCAAGAGATGCTGCCGGAGGATTCGGAGAATTCGATCTTCAACCGCCTGCGCGGTGAAGAAGCTGCGGAACCGGACTCGCCCTCCGACCAGGTGCCGCCGCAACCGGGGCAACCCGCGCCGGCGCAATAAGGCGAGATGCAAGGCACAGGGGCGCGGAATGATCCGCGCCCGCAGTGTTTGGACTGAAAGGCTGCTGGCCATGACCGATGAAACCCAGGCGCCGCTTGCCGGCGAAGCAGACGATCATTTTCACGACGAATGCGGCGTGTTCGGCATCTTCGGCCGGCAGGACGCCGCCGCGATCGTGACGCTCGGGCTTCACGCCCTGCAACATCGCGGCCAGGAAGCGGCCGGCATCGTCTCCTATGACGGTGGACAGTTCCATGTGGAGCGCCATGTCGGCCTGATCGGCGATACGTTCACCAAGCAAGCCGTTCTCGACCGCCTGCCCGGCACGCGCGCCATCGGCCATACGCGCTACGCAACGACCGGCGGCGCCGGCCTGCGCAATGTGCAGCCCCTCTTCGCCGAACTGGCTGATGGCGGCATCGCGGTCGCCCATAACGGCAATCTTACCAACGCCATGACGGTGCAGCGCACCCTGCAGAAGCAGGGTTCGATCTTCACCTCCACCTCCGATACGGAAACCATCCTCCATCTCGTCGCCACCAGCCGCGAGAAGGACATCAATTCGCGTTTCATCGAGGCGGTAAAGACGCTTGAAGGCGCGTTCTCGCTCGTTGCCCTGACGGCCAAGAAGATGATCGGTTGCCGCGACCCGCTCGGCATCCGCCCGCTGGTACTGGGCGATCTCGACGGGGCCTGGATCCTCGCCTCCGAAACCTGCGCGCTGGATATTATCGGCGCGCGTTTCGTCCGCGACCTGAAGCCCGGCGAAATGGTCGTCGTCACCAATAAGGGCATCGAGAGCTTCTTCCCCTTCGAGCCGCAGAAATCGCGCTTCTGCATCTTCGAATATGTCTATTTCGCCCGGCCGGATTCCTCCGTCGAGGGGCGCAACGTCTATGACGTGCGCAAGAATATCGGCGTCGAGCTGGCCCGTGAGAACCCCGTGGAAGCCGACATCGTGGTGCCGGTGCCGGATTCGGGAACCCCGGCGGCGATCGGCTTCAGCCAGGCGGCGGGCATTCCCTTCGAGCTCGGCATCATCCGCAACCACTATGTGGGCCGCACCTTCATCCAGCCGGGCGATTCGATCCGGCATATGGGCGTGAAGCTGAAGCACAATGCCAATCGCCGCATGATCGAGGGCAAGCGCGTCGTGTTGGTGGACGATTCCATCGTGCGCGGCACGACCAGCCAGAAGATCGTGCAGATGGTACGTGATGCGGGCGCGAAGGAAGTGCATATGCGCATCGCCTCGCCGCCCACCCGCGCCTCCTGCTTCTACGGCGTCGACACGCCCGAAAGGGCCAAGCTGCTCGCCTCGCGCATGTCGATCGAGGAAATGGCCGATTTCATCCGCGTGGATTCGCTGGGCTTCCTCTCCATCGACGGCCTGTACCGCGCCGTGGGAGAGGCCGGACGCAATGGCGAGATCCCGCAATTCTGCGACGCCTGCTTTACCGGCGAATACCCGACCCGGCTGACCGACATCGAGGGTTCCGACAATGTGCGGACCCTGTCGCTGCTGGCCGCCGGCGGGCAGTAAGCCTCAGGCATCGGACCTTTCGAAAAACCTGGCCCGGACGGCAAGGCGCTTGCCCGGACCGTGGACGGCTGCATAGAGCAGCCCGGCCAGGAAGACGAAGTGGTCGATGAAGAAGCCGAACTCCATCTGGTTGCTCTCCCAGGCCGCCGGCCCATGGAAGGCGAATGCCAGGAAGATGACGTAGACGCCGGCAAGCAGCGCCGCTTCGCTGAAGAACGCACCCGACAGGAATGCGGCGACAAGCGCGACTTCAAAGAAAGCAGCCACCCAGGCAAAGAACAGCGGCGCCGGAAAGCCGATGGATGCGATATAGCCGGCCGTATCTTCCATGCCGGCAAATTTGAAGAAGGCGGCCATTGCGAAAGCACCGGCGAAGATCAGCCGGGCGACGAGTATCGCGATCATGCGCATATTTTTGCTCCGTCTCGGTTTGAACCTGAGGACGTTGCAGGATCGCCATTTCCGACATCCGCCGACGAACTTGTCGCACATTGGCGCCGGCGGCCTGCTTCGGGGTTTCACAAGCGGCGATTCCATCCTATCAGGTGCCGCTGAACGAACGGCCGAACCCGGAGATCCGGCATGACCTCTCTCGATCTTTCAGGGCGCGTTGCGCTCGTGACCGGCGCATCGCGCGGCATCGGCTATTTCATCGCGCGCGAGCTTGCGGCGGCGGGCGCGCATGTGCTGGCCGTCGCCCGCACCGTGGGCGGACTCGAGGAACTGGATGACGAGATCAAGGCGGCGGGCGGCAGCGCAACGCTGGTCCCGCTCGACCTGACGGACATGCCGGGCATCGACCGCATCGGTGCCGCCATCCACGACCGCTGGGGCAAGCTCGACATCCTCGTCGCCAATGCCGGCGTGCTGGGAACGATCTCGCCGCTCGGCCATGTCGAGGCGAAGGTGTTCGAGAAGGTGATGGCGATCAACGTGACGGCGACATGGCGCCTGATCCGCACCGTCGATCCGCTGCTGCGCCTTTCCGATGCCGGCCGGGCCATCATCGTTTCATCCGCCGCCGCCCATTCCGCGCGCGCCTATTGGGGCCCCTACGCGGCATCGAAGGCCGCCGTGGAAGCCATGGCGCGCTCCTGGGCCGACGAGGCCAGCAACACGCCGCTGCGGATCAACTCGGTCAATCCCGGCGCGACGCGCACGGCGATGCGCGCACTGGCCATGCCGGGCGAGAATCCCGACACGCTGCCGCATCCTTCGGAGGTCGCGCGCAGGATCGTGCCGTTGGCCAGCCCGGCGCTGGCCGAGACCGGCATGATCTTCGACGTGCCGCAGAACCGTTTCCTCGCCTACCGCCTGCCGGAGTAACGGCCAGCCGTGGCGCAATCGCACACGCATTCGCCGAATTACGGCTATGTCGTCGCCACGGCGCGGCGTCTCCTGCCGCAAGGCGGTCGGGTGCTCGATTTCGGCTGCGGGCGCGGCAACATCGTCGCCCTGGCGATGGACGATGCGCCCGAACTCGACATCTGCGGCGCCGATACGTTCCAGGACTATTATGCAAGCTGGATGGCCGACATCCCCGCGCAGGTCGCGTCGCGCATCTTCCGCATCGAGGACGGCCGGCTGCCCTTCCCCGATGCGAGTTTCGACGGCGTGGTCAGCAATCAGGTGTTCGAGCATGTCGCCGATGCGGCGCCCGCGCTGGCGGAGATCGCCCGCGTCCTGAAGCCGGACGGTTTCTTCCTCGCGCTTTTCCCTACTGCGCAGACATGGTTCGAGCCTCATAGCGGCATCTATTTCGCGCACTGGATGAAGGATCACACGCGGCAGAAGCGCTATCTCGCCGCCTGCCATCGGCGCGGGCGCGGCTATTACAGGGAAAATGCCACGCCGGAACGCTGGGCGGACTTCATGAGCCACACCATCCGCAAAGAGTGTCACTATCGCACGAACCGCGAGATCGGCCGGCTCTGGCGCGCGGCCTTCGGGCAGGCGCCGCGCTCGCTGGCGGCCGACTACATGCGCTTTCGCGTCGCCGTGCATCCCCGTTTCGGCCGCTTCGCGCGCCTTGCCGCACCGGCCAGCCCGCTTCTCGCCCTTATCTGCCACATCCGCGCCGGCGTGGTGTTGCTGGCGCGCAAGCCTGGCTGACGCAGCGCCGTCAGGACATGACGTCTTCGCCGGGGTGCTCCACGGGCGGTCTCGACGCGAGCGAGCAGCCGGCGCTGGCGACGATCATCATGCAGACCGCCATCCATTGCATTGGCGTCAGCCGCTCACCCAGCATGAAGAAGCCGACAAGTGCCGCGATCGCCGGGGCGCTGCTGGTGACGAGGCCGAACAGCCGGCTGCTCAATTTCTCCAGCGCGCGCATTTCGAGATAATAGGGCAATGCGCTGGAAAGCACGGCCACGACCGCGCCTAACAACAGCACCTCCGGAAGCAGGAGGTTCCCGCCGGCAACGGATATGCCGGCCGGCAAGGTGACGAGACAGGCGATCGCCATTCCCACCGCCACGGCAACCCCGCTCTCCGCCTCGGCGGCGCGCTTGCCGAAGAGAATGTACAGCGCCCAGCATGTCGCCGCACCAAGCGCATAGACCACCCCGGCGGGATCGACGCTCGTTCCGGCGGCCCCCGGCCATGGCATCAGGAGAAGCAGGCCGGCGACGGCCAGCGCGAACCAGAGGAAATCCCTTGTGCTGCGCGAGGTCAGCAGAACGACCGCCAGCGGGCCGCAGATCTCGATGGTCACGGCGATGCCGATCGGGATCCGCGCGATGGCCCAGTAGATGAGAAGGTTCATGCCGCCCAGCGCGATCCCGTAGAGCGCCATCCACAGCGCCTGCCGCCGCGTGAAACGCGCCGACCAGGCTCGCGCCACGACGAGCAGAATGATGGCGGCAATGCTCGTGCGAAGCGCCGCCACACCTTCCGGCCCGACAAGAGCGAACAGGCTTTTGCCAAGCGCGGCGCCGATATTGACCGAAGTCAGCGCAATGACAATTGCGAGGCTTGCAAGAGGAACCGTTCGGGCGCGCATATGCCGCTTATCGGGTGCTTCCCGCCGGGGCACAAGCGTCTCATCACGATCGAGGCATCAAGCCCTTTGCATTGGCGCAAATCGGGATAAAATATGCGATGAACTCGCAGCCTGCCCGGATGCTTACGGAGAACGCCATGCGGCGCAAGAATATCCTGACCCTGGCCCTTGTTGGCGCAACCCTTGCGCTGGCCGCTCCGGGGCTTGCCTCCGCGCAGGATCTCAAGGCGCTGCCCGGCGGCGGCGGCCTGAAGGACGTGCCGACCTTCCATGACCTGCCCGGCGTCCAGATGAAGCTGAATGGCGCGGGCGGCGCGCCGCAGGGCAACTGCGTCGAACAGGAAGTCAATGCCTACGATTCCCGCGGCTATTACGAAGGCCTGGCCACGGAAACCCGGTGCAAGTTTGGCCGATTCTCGATCGGAACCGTGCGGTCCGGCAACATCAACCGGAACAGCATCCCCGGCATGACGCAGTTTCACGGCCACTATCATCCCGCCCCGCAGGAATACCGTCCCGGCAATTGATGCCGCCGGACGCATCGACCTTCGCGTGGCGATCCTTGGAGCAATTCAAGCAAAGGTGCATAGCGGGCTTGCGTCCGCAATTGCGCTAGGACAGGGGGATAGAGCATTCACGCGAAAGCGCAAATGCTCTAGCTTCCCTTCTCCGGAGCGTGGCGTCGCGGCGCGCGTTTCGGCTGATCCGGTGATCTCGGGAGGAGATGCGGCATGTTCCTGTCCCTGACGCTGATCGCGCTTGTGCTGGCGGGCTATGTCGCCTGGGCGATCGGCCATGCATGGTGGCGGGGGCGCAGCTTCCACCAGTCCCTGCTCTATCTGCCGCTGAAGGTGTTCTTCCGCATCAGCGAGGGACAGCCGGCGCCGCTGCGTTCCGACCCGCCGGTGATCTATGCGATCCTCCACCAGTCCCGGCTCGACCCGGCCTTGATGCTGTCGCTGTTGCCGTCCGATACGCTGCACATCCTCGATGAGACTTCGGCGCGATCTTTCTGGCTGGAGCCCTGGCGCGAGATGGCGCGCACCATCGCCTTCAACGCACGCCACATCTTCGTCAGCCGCCGGCTGGTGCGCATGCTCAAGGGCAAGGGCCGGCTCGCGGTCTACCTGCCGGACGGCGTCGATCCGGATACGCGGCCGTTCCGGCTCTATCGCGCGGTGGCGCGCATTGCGCAGACGGCCGGCGCCGAGATCGTCGCCGTTTCAGTGCGCGGCTCGCGCGACACGACTTTCGCCCATGAACGGCACAAGGGGCAGCACATGCTCCCTCGCCTCTCGATCACCGCGCTGCCGGCGCTCAGCGTGGACGCATTGCGCGCACGCTCAGCGAGCACGCCACCCAGCGCCGCGCGCGCCTTGCACGAGCGCCTGCTCGAGGCTGACGGGCAGGTGGTGATCTGACCGAAGTCAGCCGGGCTGGTTTTCAGTGGTCTCCGCGGCCGCCCCTGCATCTGCCAGCGCCGCTTCCTTCTTCTCGCGCCGCACATAGGCGCGGATCGAGAAGGGAATGAAGATCAGATAGGCGATGGCGGACCCCGCAAGCGTGTACCAAGTGTAGCTGACCAGCAGCAGCACATAGAGCACGACGAGAAGCATGACCGGCATGACGAGATCGCGGCGGATGCGCGTGCTGGTCTTGCCGGAATAGATGCGCAGGCCGCTGACCATGAGCACTGCGATCATCACCGTATAGGCGCAGGCGAGGAAGCCGAACGCCTTGCCCACCGGAAAGCCGATGAAGCCCAGATAGACCGGCAGCATGACGAGGATCGCGCCGGCGGGCGCGGGTATGCCGACGAAATAGTCGGCCTGCCAGGCGGGCCGGTCGAGGTCTTCCGCCATCACGTTGAAACGCGCCAGCCTGAGCGCACAGGCGATGGCGAAGAGAAGCGCCGCGATCCAGCCGAAGGAACCTGCCTCGAGCAGGATGAAGGCATAGAGAACGAGTGCGGGCGCAACGCCGAAATTGACGATGTCGGCAAGCGAATCCATCTGCGCGCCGAACTTGGACGATGCCTTGAGCAGCCGCGCGGCGCGCCCGTCGATGCCGTCCAGAATCGCGGCGATGATCACCATCGCCACGGCAAGCTCGTAGCGGCCCTCGAAGGCGAGGCGAATGCCCGACAGACCGGCGCAGATCGACAGTACCGTGATGACGTTCGGCACGAAGAGCCGGATGGGAATCTCGCGGATGCGCGCGCCCTGCATGCGCTTCTGCTGTGCGGGTTGGTCTGACGGCTCTGGAGCTTGATCGTTCATCCGCATGCCATCAAGATACGTGAACGACGGGCGCGGCCTGCCCGTCGCCAAACATGGCGATGATCGTCTCGCCGCCCACGGCCGTCTGTCCGACGGCGACGCGCGGCACCGCGCCTGCCGGCAGGTAGACATCGAGCCGCGACCCGAAGCGGATCAGTCCGAACCGCTCGCCGGCAAGCAGTTCCTCTCCCCCGTCCGTCCAGCAGACGATGCGCCGGGCAACGAGACCCGCCACCTGCACCACGGCCAGCGTCCCGTTCGGGCTTTCGATCACCACGCCGTTGCGCTCATTCTCGGTGCTGGCCTTGTCGAGTTCCGCATTGAGGAACTTTCCGGGGCGATATTCAACCCGCGCCACGCGCCCGCGCGCCGGCGCCCGGTTGATGTGGCAGGAGAAGACATTCATGAACACCGAGACGCGCGTCATCTCGGCGCTGCCCAGCGCCAGTTCGCGCGGCGGAACGGCAGCACCGACAAAGGAAACGACGCCATCGGCGGGGCTGACCACCAACTGGTCGTCCACCGGCGTGACGCGGGCGGGATCACGGTAGAAATAGGTGCACCACGCCGTCAGGATCAGCCCGATCCAGAAAAGCGGCTGCCAGATGAAGGCGAGCACGATCGTGACAATGGCGAAACCGGCAATGAACGGATAGCCCTCGCGATGGATCGGCACCAGCGTGTTGCGGATGGTGTCGGCAATCGACATCGGCAATTTTCCTTTCAGTGGACGGGGTTGCTTAGCGAAAAGCGCCCTTTCCCGCAATGAAGCAACGAATCTTTGGTTGCGTCAGCTTCGCGCAGGGAGCTCGATCCGTCGCGTGATGCCGATGGCGGCGAGGAAGGCTTCGTCATGGCTGACCACCAGAAGCGCGCCATCATAAGCGCGAAGCCCCGCTTCAACCGCCGCGATCGAATCGAGATCGAGATGGTTGGTGGGCTCATCCAGCACCAGCAGATAGGGCGGGGTCGGCCCGCCGAGCGCGCAGGCAAGCCCTGCCCGCAGCATCTGTCCGCCGCTGAGTTCCGAGACGCGCTGCAATGCGGCATCCGCACGGAACATGAAGCGGGCAAGCGCGGCGCGGCAGGCATTCTCGCTGCTCTCGGGGTTGAGGCGGCGGAAATTGTCGCGGATGGTGGCTTCCGCATCGAGCAGTTCCACGCGCTGGTCGAGCATGGCGAAGCGCTCGGTGACGCGCATCTCGCCCGAGAGCGGCGCCAGCTTCCCGGCAATGAGCGACAGGAGCGTCGTCTTGCCCGAGCCGTTCGGCCCCGCGAGCGCGATCCGCTCGGGCCCGGTAATGGTCAGCGAAAGATCGCCGATGACTGGATTTTCAGGCATATAGCCGACGCTGACGCGGTCGAGCGCCAGCACCGTGCGGCCGGCAGGCAGGACGGTGGCGGGAAGCGTGACCGACAATGGCGTCAGCACCTCCACCCGCGCCCGCGCGGCCTCCAGCGCCTCCTGCGCCTCGCTGTCCTGCCGCTCCGCCAGGCGCGCCTGGGCACCGCCGGTCTGTTCGCTGCGCGCCTTCATGCCACCCAGCAGGATTTTAGGCGCATCGCCGCGGGCGGCCTTCCGGCGTCCGGCGCCATCCTTGCGCGCCTTGCGCTCCGCGATGGCCTGGGCGGCCTGGCGGGCCTCGGCAGCTTGCTTGCCGGCCTCCGCCAGGTCACGTTGCGCAGCGTCGAGCTCCAGTTCCTTGCGCGCCCGATAGGTGCTCCAGCAGCCGCCATAGCGGCTCGCGCCCAGCGACGTCAGTTCCACGATCGCGTCCATCGCCTCCAGCAATTCGCGGTCGTGGCTCACCACCATCGCTCCACCCCGCCACCCGGCCAGCAGCGCATGCACGGCCGCACGGCCGTCGCGGTCGAGATTGTTCGTGGGTTCGTCGAGTACGAGAATGTCCGGCGCGCGGAAAACGAGCGCGGCGAGCGCCACGCGCGTCCGCTGGCCGCCGGAGAGCGCGGCCAGCGGCGTCTGCGGCGGCACGGCAATGCCAAGGCGCGCAAGCGCCGCCTCAATTCGGGCCTCGACCGTCCAGTCGGCCTCGGCGAGTTCCTGTGCAGTCGCCTCGCCCTGTTCGGCGCGCGCCAGCACTGCCAGCGCGGCGCGCGCGCCGAACCGGTCGGCAACGGTCTCGTCCGGCCCCGCCTGCAATTCCTGGCGCAGAACGGCCACCGCGCCGTCGACCGACACAGTCCCGTGCGCGGGCTGCAACTCGCCGGCAACGAGACGCAGAAGCGTCGACTTGCCGGTGCCGTTGCGGCCGACGAGACCGACGCGCTCGCGGCCGAAGCTCAGGTCGAGATGGGAGAAGAGTTCGCGCCCGTCAGGCGCGGTGTAGGCAATGTCCGAAAGAACGATGGATGGCATGGATACGGATTTCCCCGGTGGCAAGGCGAAGCGGCGTTGCGTTCGGGCTGAAATCCATTGCTGCACACATCCTGTTGTCGTTGCGGTCAGCACAATCTAGGCGCTGCCGCCGCGCGGTTCAACCGCAACACGGGAGACGCCGCAATTGACCTTGCCTCTCCTGCCGAATAGCTGACGGAGGATGTCATCCCCGCACGATATCGACGAGTGGAAACCATGGAGCCCGGCGGAGCTTGCCGGGCGCCTGCGCGCCATTGCCGCGCCGTGGTATGTGGCCGGCGGCTGGGCGCTCGACCTGTGGCACGGCCGGGAGACGCGCTTGCATGAAGACCTCGAATTCGTCGTGCTGCGCGACGACCTGCCCGTCTTCCTGCCAGCCCTGCCAGAATTCGACATGTACACGGCCCATGACGGCGTCCTGACACCGCTGCCGCCCGGCCGGTTGCCCGAGCAGAAAACATTCCAGATCTGGTGCTGGGAGCGCGCGGCTTCATGCTGGCGCGTGGACATGATGATCGAGAACGGCACGCCGGACAGATGGGTCTACAAGCGCGATCCGGCAATCACCTGCCCGCGCGGCGACGCGATCCACACATCACCGGACGGGGTCCCCTATCTCGATCCCGCCGCAGTGCTGCTGTTCAAGGCAAAGTACCGGCGCGAGAAGGACGAACTGGATTTCGCCAATGCGCTCCCGCGCCTGACGCCTGCCGACCGCGCCCGGTTGAAGGACTGGCTGGCCGCCACCCATCCCAATCATGAATGGAGTGAAGCGCTGTAGCAACCGTCTCCGGCTTTTCAGCTGCCCCGCCCGGCGTCACACCATCCAAGGCGCGTAGACGGGGGTGCTGACGCGAACCATCTCTGCCGAACGGCCACGGTCGCGGCGCACGGTTTCGACGATCTCGAAAGCCGAGCGGTCGGAGAGCAGGCGGCGCAGCGCTGCCGCATTCAGCTTGTGGCCGCCCCGATAGGAGCGGAAGCAGCCGATGAAGCGCGCACCGGCAAGCGCCAGGTCGCCCATGGCGTCCAGCGTCTTGTGGCGCACGAACTCGTCGGTGTAGCGCAGGCCTTCCATGTTCACCACGCGGTGATCCTCGCCGATGACGACCGAGTTCTCCAGCGAGGAACCCAGCGCATAGCCGGCGGCCCACAGCCGCTCGACGTCCTTGAGGAAGCCGAAGGTGCGCGCGCGTGCGATCTCGCGGCGGAACGTGTCGGCCGTCACATCGGCGGCCAGCTTCTGGCGGCCGATCGCGGGGCTGTCGAAATCGATCTCGACCTCGAACCGGGTGCCGTCATGCGGCTGGAATTCGGCCCAGGAAGAGCCATTGTCGATCCGCACCGGCTTGAGAACGCGGATGTAGCGGCGGCGCACATTGAGCGTCTCGATGCCGACCTGGTCGAATGCCTCGACGAAGTTCGCCGCGCTGCCATCCAGAATCGGCACTTCGCTGCCGTCGATCTCGATCGCGACATTGTCGATGCCAAGGCCGAGCAGCGCTGCCATCAGGTGCTCGACGGTCGCGACATGGACGCCGTTCACGTCGCCCAGCATGGTGCACAGATCGGTGCCGCCGATCTCGGAAGCCATCGCGCGGATGCGAACGCCATCCGGGCCATCATCCGGCACATGAAAAACGACCCCGGTATCGGGGTCGGCGGGATGAAAATGGATGGTTACCGCTTTGCCGCTGTGAACGCCCACCCCTGACAGGGAGACGCTCGACTTCAGCGTTGTCTGATAATCGTACAACTCGATCGATCCCCATATGCGTGCCCGCATGGGACAGCCACACGGCGGCCTAATGCCCGCATTCAACAAACCCGCCGCGCCTCACCCCCAACGCCAGCAGGCCGGAAACATTCACCGTGCAAGATAATAATCTGTCCTGCGCCATCAAAATCACGGTTTCTTACGTATTGTTACGATTCAGAGCTGCGCGCAAGGCCATGATTCGAGCGGTATAATAACGCATTTCGGGCGGAAATATGATCTCCGCCCGAAACAATCAATCGTTTTTCGCCCGTCAGTTCGCCTGGCGACGCAGGAAGGCCGGGATTTCCAGCTGGTCTTCCTCATGTGCGGCGCGCTGTTGCACGACCGGGCGACCCTGGTCGTCAAGCTGGCCGCGGCGCGGTGCATAGAGCTGCGAGTCCTGCGGCGCTAGGCGGCGTGCCTCGGGCGCGGGCTGCCGCAGGCGCGGCTCGCGCGGCTGCGCAGGCTGGAGGCGCGGCTCTTCCTCGCGGCGCGCCAGGCCGTTGGCCAGACGCTTCAGCAGGCCCATCGGGCCGCGCTCGTCTGCCGCGCCACCATGGCCCGCATGGGCTTCCAGCTCGGCCTGCACGACCGGCGGAAAATCTTCCACGCGCGGCATGCGCGGGGCCTGTGCGACCGGCGCCTGCTGGGCATAGTGATGCGCCGGCTGCTGATGAAGCGCGGGCTGCGGAGCCGGAGCCGGCTGCGGGGCGGCCGGCGGCTGCTGGAACAGCTTGCTCTGCGGGCGGAATTCCTCGGCGGCTGCAACCGGACGCTGCTGCTGGGCGGCAGGCATGACGGCCTCGGCCTCGCGAATAGCCTCCGCGACCGGATCGGCAGCATGCTGCGCGTGGGCCACGGGCTGGGGCGCGGCCACCTGCGGGCGCGGCGCTTCCAGCTGCGGCTTGGGCTGCGGCTGGCCCTGACGCGGCGGCGTGCGCATGCCGGCCGACGGAGCCACGGAGACATCGCCCAGCATCTTGTCGATGCCGGTGGCGACGACGGAGACCCGGATGACGCCCTCGAGTTCCTCGTCGAAGGTCGCGCCCAGGATGATGTTGGCGTCCTGATCGACTTCCTCGCGGATGCGGGTCGCCGCCTCGTCCACTTCGAACAGCGTCATATCGCGGCCGCCGGTGATCGAGATCAGCAGACCCTTGGCGCCCTTCATCGAGGTCTCGTCGAGCAGCGGATTGGCGATCGCCGCTTCGGCGGCAGCCATCGCGCGGCCCTCGCCCGAAGCCTCGCCGGTGCCCATCATGGCCTTGCCCATCTCGCGCATCACCGAGCGCACGTCGGCGAAGTCGAGATTGATCAGGCCTTCCTTGACCATCAGGTCGGTGATGCAGGCGACGCCGGAATAGAGGACCTGATCGGCCATCGCGAAGGCGTCGGCGAAGGTGGTCTTGTCATTGGCGATCCGGAACAGGTTCTGGTTCGGGATCACGATCAGCGTGTCGACGCACTTCTGCAGTTCCTCGATGCCGAGGTCGGCAGTGCGCATGCGGCGCTGGCCTTCGAAGTGGAACGGCTTGGTCACGACGCCGACGGTCAGGATGCCCTTCTCGCGCGCCGCGCGGGCCACGACAGGAGCCGCGCCCGTGCCGGTGCCGCCGCCCATGCCGGCAGTGACGAAGCACATATGCGTGGAGGAGAGGTGATCGACGATCTCGTCGATGCATTCCTCGGCGGCCGCGCGGCCGACCTCGGGCTGCGAACCCGCGCCGAGACCTTCGGTGACATGCGCGCCGAGCTGGATCAGCCGCTCGGACTTCGACGTGGCCAGCGCCTGGGCGTCGGTGTTGGCGACGACGAAATCGACGCCCTTCAGCCCGGCGGTGATCATGTTGTTGACGGCATTGCCACCGCCGCCGCCCACACCGAACACGGTGATGCGCGGACGCAATTCGGTAATATCCGGCTTCTTGAGATTGATGGTCATCTGTGTCGTCCTTTTCGCATGTTCACCGCGTCGCCGCCGCGGTCGCCACTGAGGCTAATCCCCGTCAAACTAGAAACTCTCTTTCAGCCACCGACCCATCCGGTGGAACCGGCCGCCCGTGCCCGTCGCCCTCATTCGCAGGACACGGCCGCCCTGTACGCTTTCGACCCCCGCAACCTGCGGATAGATCATGAGACCGACCGCCGTCGCGAAGGCTGGTCCCTTTGCCGCTTCCGGCAATCCCGAAATCCCCATCGGGCGCCCTATCCTGACGCTGCGCCCGAGGATTCGGCGCGCGGCTTCCGGAAGGCCAGACAACTGGCTGGCGCCTCCCGTCAGCACGATGCGCTTGCCGACCAGCCCCCCCAGGCCGGATCGATTGAGACGGTCACGCACCATCTCCATCGTCTCTTCGATACGTGCGCGGACGATGCGGTTCATCACCGCGCGCGGAATCTGCATGGCCGCATCGTGATCGTCGCCGCCGATCGGCTGGACGGTCACCATGTCGCGGTCTTCCACGCCGCCGGGCAGCGCCGACCCGTGCATCACCTTCAGCCGCTCGGCGAAATCCGTGCGCGTCGAAAGCCCGCGCGCCAGATCGCCGGTCACATGGTTGCCGCCAATCGGCAGCGAATCCGCATGCACGAACTTGCCATCCGAGAAGACCGAAATCGTCGTGGTGCCGCCGCCGAGATCGATACAGGCCGCGCCCATTTCGGACTCGTCCTCGACCAGCGCCGCAAGGCCGCTGGCATAGGGCGTCACCACCATCCGCTCGACGGAGAGATGCGCCCGGTTGATGCAGAGTTCGAGATTGCGCAGCGGCGCGGCATCGCCCGACACCACATGCATGTCCACGCCGAGCTCGTCACCGACCATGCCGCGCGGATCGCGCACGCCCTTCTCACCATCGAGCGAGAAGCCGACGGGCAGCGAATGAACGACCTGGCGGTCGGCACGCAATGCTTGGCGTGCGCCGGCGGCGAGCACCTGATCGATATCGGACTGGTCCGCCTCATGGCCGCCGAGCCTGATCGTGGCGGACATGACCTGGCTCCGAAGGCGTCCAGCACTCAGATTCACGATGAGGGAATCGACGGTCAGGCCGGCCATGCGCTCGGCCGCGTCAACGGCAAGCCGGATGGCCTGCTCGGCGCGGTCGAGATCGACGATCACGCCGGATTTCACGCCAAGCGATTTCTGGTGGCCGATGCCGATGACCTGCACCTGATGCGTGCGCCCCGGCAGGAGGCGGCTGTCCTGACGCGGCTGGAGCCGCCCGATGATGCAGCAGATCTTGCTCGAACCGATATCCAGCACCGTCACGATGCCGGAGCGGCGCGCATTCGCATCCTTCTGGTTGCCGAGCCAACTCATATACGCCGACCCTTCTTCCCGCTGACGAGCTGCTTCATCTCGTCCTGCCGCTCGCTCGCCGCCTCGGCGGAAAGCTGGATCGTGATGCGATCCCTGAGACGCAGATCAACCGCGACGATGTCGCGGCCGAGCACGTCATGTTCGTCCTGCATCCGCGCGAACGCCGCCAGCGCGGCGTCCTCCCCGCGATCCGGCAGACGGATGACCACGCCATTGGCCAGATGAAGATCCCAGCGGCGGCCGGCGATGCGCACATAGCCGCGCACCTGCCCGGCAAGCTGCGGATAGGCCGTCACACGCCGCAGGAAATCGGCGGCACGGTCGGGCGCACCCTCGCCCACGACCAGCGGCAGTTCGGCGAAACGGTTGCCCGTCATCGGCGCGATGGGCCGTCCATCGGATTCGATCAGCGTAAGCTCGCCCTCATGCTGCCAGATCGCGAAGGCCTTGCGCTCGACGAGCGATACTTCGATCGCATCGGGATAGACCTTGCGGACGGTCGCACTCTCCACCCATGGCAGCGCGACGACGCGCTCGCGCGCCTCCCGCACATCAAGGCCGATCAGCGCCGTATAGCCGTCCAGCCCCAGGCTGCCGACGACATCGATCTCCGAAGTCTCGCGATTGCCGCTGACGCGCACATCGGCGACGGCAAAGCCGGTACGCGCAGTCACGCCCTTGATCAGCTCCGGCATATGGCCGCCGACGGCGGCGCCATAGATGCCGGTTGCGAGCAGCAGGCCGCCGGAGAGAAAGGTCGCCGCGAAGCGCGGAGCCTCGACATCGGGACCGAACAGACGCCCCAGCGCGCGCGCCGGCCGCCGCAACCAGCGCGGCAAAACGAAGCGCGGCGACGATGCCACGCCTGCGTGACCCGGCTTCAACGCAAACACGACGCGTCCTCCACAATCCAGCGAACCAATTCACCAAAGGAATGACCGGCATCCAGAGCAATCTCCGGCACCAGCGATGTCGGCGTCATGCCCGGCTGGGTGTTGACCTCCAACCAGATGATCTCGCCATTTTCGGAATGGCGATCATCGTAGCGAAAGTCGGATCGGGAGACGCCCCGGCAGCCGATGGCTTGATGAGCCTTGAGCGCCAGTGTCTGTATTTTTTGGTAAATATTCGGTGAAATTTTTGCCGGGCATTCGTGTTTTGAGCCGCCGGGCGCGTATTTCGAATCGTAATCGTAGAAGCTGTGACCGACCGGAATGATCTCGGTCACCCCGAGCGCGACATCGCCCATGACCGCGCAGGTGAGCTCCCGCCCATGTACGAAACGCTCAACCATGACGGTCGCGCCGTAATTCCACTCGGTCGACGAAACGATCTGCGGCGGGTGCGCCTGACCCTCGCCGACGATGACGACGCCGAAGCTCGACCCTTCATTGACCGGCTTGACGACATAGGGCGGCTTCATCGGATGCTCGACGCCGATCGCGAAGCGGTCGACCACCCGCGCCTCAGCAACGGGAATGCCGGCAGCCTTGGCGACCTTCTTGGCCTGAACCTTGTTCATCGCCAGGGCCGAGGCCAGCACGCCCGAATGCGTATAGGGAATCTCCAGATATTCGAGGATGCCCTGGATCGTGCCATCCTCGCCGTAAGGGCCATGCAGCGCGTTGAATGCGACGTCAGGCTTCAACTCGCCAAGCACGGCAGCAACGTCGCGCGTGACATCGATGCGCGTGACACGGAAACCTTCGCCTTCCAGAGCGTCGGCGCAGGCATTGCCGGACGCCAGGCTCACCGGTCGCTCCGATGAAAACCCACCCATCAATACGGCAACATGCTGGCCTGCCATTGCGCCGTCGTCCCTCTCCAACGCTCCCTCGGGCACCTGACTCCGAGTATGAATCTCCCACCCCTGCTTGATATGCGCAGGGCAAGAACGCTGAGACGCGTAAACGACTCAAATCAGGAGGTGCCGTAGGGCCAAAGAATCAGAGAGTTGAATCCGTGGCAAGACCTGTCAGCAATTTGATTAAAATTCCTGCTTCCTGTCGCAAGTTCGACGCAAGACAGCCGTTGGAGCCGCGCACGTCCGGATGCATATCCGGGCCGCCGATCCATCCTTCAATTCAGCGGCATTCGTGCGAGGCAAGGAGACCGCCCGGCCGCAAGAATGCCTAGAGCGGTTCAGCATTTCACGGAAACGCCGACCCGCTCTAGCTCTTTGTTTTAGCCGCATTTCTGCGACGCCAAGCGATTCCGCTTGGCTGCAAAATGCTCTAGAGAAGCTGCCCCAGAAAAGGCTGCACATCCTTGCCGGGCCTGAACCGGCCGATGCGCTTGATTTCCCACCCAAGCCGGATACCGGAGCTTTCCAGCACCCGCGCACGCACGGTTTCGCCGAGGAATTCGAGATCGTAGCCGGTCGCGCTGCCGATATTGATCATGAAATTGCAATGCATGGGCGACATCTGCGCCCCGCCGATCTGCAAGCCGCGACAGCCGGCCTTATCGATCTCCTTCCAGGCCGACGTGCCAGGCGGGTTCTTGAAGGTCGAGCCGCCGGTCTTCTCGCGGATCGGCTGCACCGTCTCGCGATGATGCTGGACCTCGTCCATGGCCTTGCGGATGACGGCCGCGTCTTCCGCATAGCCTTCCATCACCGCGCCGGTGAAGATCAGACCCTCCGGCGCCGCCGAATGGCGATAGGCATAGCCCATATCCGCATTGGTCAGCACATGGCGGTTGCCCTGGCGGTCGAGCGCGTGGACCTCGACGACGCGCTCGCGCGTCTCCACGCCGTTCGCCCCGGCATTCATGCGCAGCGCGCCGCCGATGGAGCCGGGAATGCCGTGATAGAAATGGAAGCCCCCAATGCCGGCTTCGAGCGCTACCGCCGCGACGCGCTTGTCGGGCACCGAAGCGCCGACCTTGATACGATTGTCGCCGATGGCCGTGACATCGCCGAAGCCCTTGGCCGAAAGGCGGATGACGACGCCGGGAATACCCCCGTCGCGCACCAGAAGGTTCGAGCCGATGCCGACGGTCATGACGGGGACGTCTGCCGGCAACACCTTCAGGAACGCTGCCAGATCGTCTTCGTCGGCGGGCTGGAACAGCAGTTCAGCCGGCCCGCCGGCGCGGAACCAGGTGATCCTGTCCATGCCCGCATCCGGCGTCAGCCTGCCGCGCAGGCCGGACAGAAGCTCGCCAAGGCTTTCGATCAGGCGCGCACCGTCCGTCATGCCTTGCCAGCCAGTGCGGCGAGTTCGCCGGGAAGCGCATAGGCCCATTGCGTGATGTTGCCGGCGCCGAGGAAGATGACGAAATCGCCCGGTGCGGCAAGCGCGGCCACAGCCGGCGCGATCGCTTCGGGGCCATCGATGAAACGGGCATCGCGATGCCCCGCCGCGCGGATGCGCGACACCAGGGTCTCGCCCGAAACACCCTCGATCGGATCCTCGCCAGCGGCATAGACCGGCGCGATCATCACCGTGTCGGCATCGTTGAAGCAGGAGGCGAAATCGTCGAACAGGTCGCGCAGGCGGGTGAAGCGATGCGGCTGCGCAATGGCGATGACGCGCCCCGAACAGGCATCGCGCGCGGCGCGCAGCGCGGCCTTGATCTCAACGGGATGGTGCCCATAGTCGTCGAAAACGCTGACGCCGTTCCAGTTCCCCGTGGGCGTGAAGCGCCGCTTGACGCCGCCGAACCCTGACAGGCCCTTGCGAATATCCTCGGCACTGATGCCCAGCTCATAGGCCAGCGCGATCGCTGCCGTGGCGTTGGAGACGTTGTGGCGGCCGGGCATTGGCAGGCGCAGGCCGTCGATGCGCAGCGTCGCGTCCTCGTTGCGCCGCCGCAGCACCACATCGAAGAGCGAGGTCGCGCCGTCCATGCGATGGTTCTCGAAACGCACATCCGCCTGCGGGTTCGCGCCATAGGTGACGATACGCCGGTCCTCGATGCGGGACACCAGCGACTGCACTTCCGGATGGTCGATGCACATCACCCCGAAGCCATAGAAGGGCACATT
>DATMGE010000040.1:0-52947 GCA_035555795.1 Rhizobiaceae bacterium
AGGGAAAGGATCAAACGCGAAACCATCAAACAGCGCCGCTTGCTTCATCGAGATGCAGCGGCCTAATGTGACAAACCTGATGGACCAGAGCCTCCGTTAGCTCACGCCGCCTGTTGTCCCAAAAACCCTGACGACGGACACGTATATAATGTCGATCCGCATGTAGAATTTCATTTTTCATTCTCCAAGTTTCGGACAAGCCGAACCCGTTCCGGGCCAAGGGCACGGCTGGACGGCTCAGATTGTTGAGGGTGGTTGTTAGGCGGCTGACATCAGGTCGAGAATGTCACGCAGCTTCACGTATTTGCGGCTGTTCAGGATCGAATAGGTCGGGATGATCCCAGCCCGAGCCGCACGCTGTACCTTGAAATAGGGAATACGCAGCGCCGCTGCGGCATCCTTGAAAGTGCGAAGCTGGTCGAGGCCATCGAACAGCGAGGGCAATGTGTTGACGTTCATTTTTACCTCCTTTCTTTGCCGACCCGCCACCGGGCTGGCATGGGAGGAACATGAACCAGCTTGAACGCTTCCACCTCGCAGTTAGCCGCTAATTGGGATCAGCAAACCGTTTGAGGTCATTGATGGATGGAATCGGAGGAATGCCATCCGATCCACCGGCTACGAGTTCCTCAATGCGCTTTCGATACATGTGTTGAGCATCATAGGTGGCGGCAAGCATTCCTTCGGAATCGACCATGTTCCGGAACCATTTCTCCCCGAAGCCCGGAGGGTATGTCTTTCCGGCGACAAGTTCCCGAACATACCGTCCGGCAATCGCACGGGCATCGCCATCCCCATGTCCGTGCTGAAGAAGCGCCAGCAGAATATGGGCTATCCAGCGTCTTTGCCCGTCCTTGCGGCCACCGCCGCCTTTCCGCACATTGGAAAGGTCATCGGTGTCGTCGAACACGTAGGAAGCAATGTAGCCGTGGCAGAACATGATCTTCCCCCACTGCTGCACGAACTCCGGGGTCAATTTCCGCTCATCGAGTGCCTGATGCACGTAGGGTAGAAGCTCGCGGCCCATCTCGAGGAAATAATCTCGTTGCCCAATTTCCCCGCTCTCGTTGCGATAGCGAATAACGTGCATACCATCGCGTTGGATTCTTCCGTCAGGTTCTCGATGATACTTGTTGCTGAGCGCGTCCTCTTTGGTCTCCACGGGGGAGTGCCAAAGCACACTGAGGATATGCAGCTCAAACTGCTCCCACAGCATGTCCCAAAGTTCATCTTCATCGGCGGGAATCTGGGTCAGGAAGTCGTCGTACATTGATATGCTCAACCGTTGACATCGGCTATATGGTTGCCATGCGTTCGGTTCGATCTACCGATGGAGGGGAAGATGGTCAAAGCGGTCACCTGCGAGGTGTGGCGGGGCAATCGGTGGGAAGAAATCGACATCGATAAAGCGCTGCCCATCAGATCGGAATACCTGATGCGCTGTTGCGAGTGTCACGGCCGTGTCCGGGCACACCGGCTAGCCGACAATGGCATGCGGGCGCATTTCGAGCATAGGGTCGCCCACAGCGGTTGCGGTCTCTCGACAAAATACTCCGGCACGGATTCACTGCATCCCGATGCAATTCCCGACAAACCCGATCTCTCCCGGTATAAACTTCATCGCTCCACGCGCGCGCCTGCGTAGGGACGACGGTACGGAAAGCTGACGTATAGGCGATCGGTATGCGCATGGATGGTACCGCGTACGCGCGTTGTACCCCCAATCACTAAAGCTACCGGCCAACAAGTGTCGGGATTGGGGACGTCAGCCGCCTGTCCGGTTCTGAGGAGCACTCGCGCAATGCTGCCGTTGTGGCGCTGCCACATCGGGGCTCGCTGTTCCACCGGGTAGTATTTACACCTCCTCATTCCTTGGCGTGGTCGCCCGCTCGCAGACATTAGCTGCTGGTCCAGACCGACCGTGCTGCTGCCGCCCATGTGTCGATGGCCCCGGCGACGGCGGCTGACATCGGCCGCAATGCCGCCGATTTCGTGTTCCTGCATGACAGCCTCGACGCCGTGCCGCGGGCATTTGCCGTCGCGCAGGAGGCGGGGCGGCTGGTGCGTCAGAATTTCGCCCTGGCAATCGCCTACAATATCGTTGCGTTGCCCATCGCCATTGCCGGCTATGTCACGCCGCTGATCGCCGCTTTGGCGATGTCGCTGTCGTCGGTCGTCGTGGTCGCCACCGCGCTGCGCCTGGGCCGGGAGCGGAGTTCGATACCGAGCGCTTCGCCAGGCCCGGTCGCCGAGGCGCTGGAGCCTGCACGATGAGCAGCCTCGTTTTCCTCGTTCCGTTGGCGCTGGTGCTTGACGGCGCGCATCCTCCTCGACGACGGCGGCGATTATGCCGGTGCGGGCAATCTGGAACCGCGCCGCGCCGCAGACGGCAAGCCGCCTGCCGCGCAGGAGCGCGAAAAATGAACGCAGGCGCGGCCATCATCATCCAAGACGGCCCGCCGGGCGAATTTACCCTGGACACCGCGATGCTGGCCGAGCGCTTCGGCTGGTCGGCCGCTGAATTCCACGATTTGATGCGCCGCCAGCGCGTAACCAGCCTGGTCGAGCGCGGCACGGACGACGACCACGGCTCGTGGCGGCTGTCGGTGCGCTGCGGCAATCGACAGTGGCAGGCGATCGTCTCGTGGACGGCACAATCGTCCACGAGACGGTGGATTTCGTCGCCGCGCAGAAATCGCGCTCTCCCTAGTTAGGCGCTCTTGTCCAACCAAACCTTGTGAAAGCGCGGCCTGTTCGGGAGGCCAAAGACGAAGTCCTTAACCTGTTTCGAGTGAGCATATACCGTAGTCGCAATGTACTGTGGTAGGTGAAGCGCGTTCTCTAGTACAAAACGCTGCAAATCGTATAACACAAGCTGACGTTCTGTTGGGTCAAATGTGGACAGAGACTTGTCCAATAGCTCCCGATATCCGGGGAGCTCGATTCCGCCGGCATTCCGATAGGCGCCTGCAGAGAAATGTTGATGATACTGAAGGCTTGGGTCCGGAAGGCCGCCGACGGGCGATAGAAGTAGATGGCCCCGCTTCTCGCCAAGGAAGTTCTGCATCGCTTGCGGCGGAGGCGCGGGAGTCACCTTTAGTCGAATACCAATCTGCGCCAGTTGCCCGCTGATAATTTCCTGGGACTGGACCGCAGCCTGGTCGGCCCATGTCCACGTCTCGATTTCGAGCCCATTGGCATGACCAGCTTCCTTAAGCAGCGACTTCGCCCTGTCGAGATCGGGGGTATAGTAGTGTTCTGTCTCGGGATCGTTTGCCCAAAAGCCGGTAGGGAACATACTGCAGTGCGCTTGACCAAGGCCCGCCGTAATCACTCGGCTGATGTCTTCGCGGTTCAGTGCCCAGTTCATCGCCTGGCGGACGCGCAGGTCTGACAACGGCCCGTCCTTATAGTTCATCATCGCGCTGTAGTAGATCAGAGAGGGCGTCGCGCCAGCGACGACAGTGTCTTCTCGCTTGATCACGGCCATCTGTAACGCAGGCAGATTTAAGCCCAAATCGGCTTCTCCTGCGGTCACCGTGCGTCCGACCGTGTTGCGGTCATTGATGATGCGGAGATCGATGGCATCCAGATATGGCGCATCACCCCAGTAGTTCGCGTTCCTCTCGACCTTGATGAGATCGTTGTCCTTCCACTCGACAAATCTGAATGGGCCGGTGCCAACGGGCGCGCGGTCGACATTGCCATCGGCCGCTTCCTTCACCGACTTCGGCGACACGATGCAGCCAGGGCGGTCGGACAGCACGACAGGCAATGAAACGTCCGGGCGCTTGGTCTTGATGGTGACCTGGAAGGGGCCGGTCGCTTCGACAGTGTCGATCGTCGCCACATCCGCCTTGATGTTGGAACGCGCATAATTCTTGCAGCGGTCAAGATGGAACACGACGGCCTCGGCGTTGAATGGCTCGCCGTCATGGAATTCGACGCCTTTCTGCAGTTCCAGAACCAGCGTAGTCGGGTCCTTGAACTCCCAGGACGTTGCCAGCATCGGCTTCAGCTCGAGCGTTTCCGGGTCGAAATCGAGCAATGCGTCGTACAACGTGAACAGCGTGTAAAAATCGGTGTTGTTCCGTCCTGTGACTGGATCGAGGGCAGCCGGATTATAAGGCATCGCAACGCGCAGGGTACCGCCACCAGCAGGCTGACCACTTTGGGCACGCACCGACGCGGGTAGCAAGAGTGCGCCGCCGGCTGCCGCAGCGCCGGTCAGCACCGTGCGACGATTGATGATACTGCTTTCAATCGAAATAGGCATGAAACGTCCTCCTCCACAAACCTCAACTCTGCGATTGACCCGCACACTCCGCAAAATTCTTTCGCCAATGCTCCTGGGACAAATGGCCCGGATTTTTTGGGTCGCGCGTGTCAGAGACTGTTTGCCAACCCGAGTACTGTGACGATTTTATCGATAAAAAGATTGTATCACGATAAAAAGTCAATACGCTTGCCCCATTCTTTTTTATTGGGAGGTCGTTGCATCATGTACCTGGAACGCTTTTTCGCCTGCGCTATTGCGTCGTTTGTATTGGTCCCGTCGGAGTCTCAGGCGGAGGAAATGACCGCTCACGAGGCGGCGCTCTATGAAGCAGCCAAGGTAGAAGGGTCTGTGACCTGGTACGTCTCACAAGTGACGACCGAAAACGCGGACAAGAGCTGCGCAGGATTTAGAGCGAAGTATCCGGGAATCACGTGCAATCCCGTTCGCGCATCGGGGCAAGTCGTTTTCCAGCGTATTCAGCAAGAACTGGCAGCCGGCGCCCTTCAGGCCGACGTGATGTCGACAAACGATATCGGCCAACTCTATCAGTTGAAGCAGGAGGGAGCGCTCTTGCAATATGCCCCCGAAGGCTTGGCGCATATGTTACCCCTCATGCGAGACGCAGGTGACGCAGACGGATATTGGTTTACCTCTGCAATCGCGCCGATTGTCATGGTCTATAATACGGACCAGGTATCCAAGGAGGAGGCGCCCAAGAACTGGACGGACCTGTACGATCCCAAGTGGAAAGGTCAGGTTGCGATTGGTCACCCCGGTTTCTCGGGTAGTGTCGGCCTCTGGACGGTTCTCATGGACGATCTCTACGGCTGGGACTTCTTCACGAAACTCGAGCTGAACGAACCTCACATCGGACGCTCGATTGCTGACGGTGCGAACCTTGTCATAAGCGGGGAGCGCAAGATTGCGATCGCGCCGTTGGCGACTGTGCTGAATGACCAGGCAAAGGGAGCTCCGATCGCCGAAGTTCTGCCGACGGATGGTGCGCTCATGCCGCCGAGCGGAACCGGGATCATGAAGGGTGCGCAGCATCCGAATGCTGCCAAGCTTTTCGCAGAATTCTTTCTTTCGAAGGAGAATTCGCAGCTATTCGTCGATCGCCACAACTATCCGCTACGCGCCGACGTGCCAATATCGGACAAGACGATTCCCCTCGATGACTACAAACTCATCAACGTGCCGATTGAGAAGGGGATAAAGAAGGTGCCGGAGTTGCAGGCGAAGTTCCGGGATACGTTCGGAATCTAAGAGCGTACCAGATCGGGAGGTCGAGATCCCTGCTATCGGGGGTTCGGCTTCCTGATCACCTCCAGCCCTGTCGCTGGCCTGCAAGACTATACCGTCTCTGCCGTCAATGTGCTCTTGACTCTTTCAGGCATGTTGCGGGCCTTGAATACCTCCTCCGAGAAAGTCTCAAGGTGGCGCCGCAAAACGGACTGCGCCAAAGCCGTTTCGCCGTCGATTGCGTGACGAGCCAGAGCTTCATGTTCGGCATTGCGCTGCGGATCGGACAGCCGCTTTCTAGGTTCGACGGTCGAAAGCATCAGGTGGCGATACCTGAAGCCCTGATCGTAAAGAATATCAAGGAAATCGAGCATGCGGGGACTTTCACAGGCAGACACCAGAGTGAGGTGAAAAGCCTTGTGGACCTCGTCAAATCCGAGGGCTGCCTCATAAGGGTCGTCCGGTGCCCAGGAAGTATATGTCATCAAGCGATGCAGCGCACCAACCACTGCAGCTTGCCAGTGGGAATTACCCTTGCTTATGGCCAGCGCCAGAGCGTCCATCTCGAGCGGCAGTCGGGTACGCATGATATCATCCAAGTCCCCCCTGCTGACTTCAGCGACGCTGAAACCTCTGCCATCCGTTGCGCGAACCAATCCGCGGGATATGAGGCGCGACAGCCCTTCGCGAAGCGGCGTGGCGCCGAGCTTCGTCTCCTCCACCAGGGTTCTGATCTTCAGCTTCTGTCCGGGCGCGTATTGGCCGGACCGGATATTGCGCGCGATCAGCGCCGCAGCCTGAGCAACCTGGGTGGCGCCATCAATCGCGGTGTCATCTCCGGCGGTCATTCTGAATGCCTCATTTTATCGATAAAAATTTTCTTTACATATATAATCGCGTGACTAGATTGCCAGCCACATTGTGAGATTTGCAAGCCGCCTGGAGGAAGTTCATGTTTGGTAAGGTTGCTATCGTTGCGGCCGTCAACGGCGGCATGCAGCAGTCGAGCGGCAAAACGTTCGTGCCGGTTAGCCCTGAAGAAATCGCCGAAGATGCCGCCCAGGTGCGTGAAGCGGGAGCGGCGATCATCCATGTGCATGCCCGCGATGCGCTGGGAAAAAACACCGGTGACGTGGCGATATATGCCGACATCATTCGTCGCATCCGCGCCAGCAACGACATCTTAATCCAAACCACCAACGGCATCGGCGTTCGGCGTGATCCGGCCACAGGTGAAATGATTTGGCCCACGGATGCGGAGCGACTCGCTCTCCTGACAATTGACCCAAAGCCAGACCTATACGGCATTGCAGCAGGTTCGACGGATTTTTGGCACCCCGATGGCGGCTATCCGACAGAGACTCCGTACGTGAATTCTCCAGACTTCCTACGAAAGACGCTTCCCCACGTCTACGCGCAGGGGTCTACGGTGGAGTACGAATTGGTGGAAATCAACGTGGTGCACCGCCTATCACGGTTGGCTGACGAGGGTGTTTTCGATCGAAATGCAGATAATCTTTGGATGCTGCATGGGGGCGGCATAGGCAACACGCCGGCCACCGCGCGTTCCCTGGTTTATTCGCGGGATGAGCAATCGCGACTATTTCCCAATGCCCGCTGGGGCGTGTTGGGGGCAGGCAAGGCGCAGTTCAGGATGGCAGCACTCGGACTGGCAATGGGTTGTGACACCGTCCGAGTGGGATTCGAAGACAATATCTACGGTCCAAACGGTCTTCCGGCGAAGCGAAATCGTGACCTGGTTGCAGCCGTCAAGCTTCTGGCAGAATCGATGGGTCGGGAGATTGCATCTCCGGCCGAGGCCAAGGAAATGTTCAGGCTGAATTAGTAGGGGCTCGACAGAACCTGCCTTCTAAGAGGGCTAGAGCGGCCGAGCCGCAAAAGAATTTGTGCAAGGGTGAGTGGATGAGATTTGTGACGTTGCCGAACGGGTCGAAGGACGGCCGCCTTCACCTGGTCTCCCGTGACAGCAAGCTCGCAGTGCCCGCCGCCGCCGCTCAAACGCTTCAGTCAGCGCTCGATGAATGGCATCGACTAGCTCCTCAACTGGAAACTGAATACGCAGCCCTGAACGAAGGGGCTGCAACAAGCGCGATAACATTTGATGCGTCGAAGACGCTCGCACCGATGCCGCGTGCATGGCAATGGCTTGATGGTTCGGCATATGACAGTCACGGCGCCTTGCTGGCGAAGGTTTTTGGCGTAGACGCTAAAGGCGGAAGCGACCGACCTCTGATGTATCAGGGGGTATCAGACCGCTTCTTATCTCCGACTGAAGACGTGTTTTTACCGTCTGAAGAGGATGGAATCGACTTTGAGGGTGAGTTCGGCGTCATCACGGACGCGGTCCCCATGGGCACGAAGGTCAAGGGTGCTTCAGGGCACATTAGGCTGATCGTGCAGATCAATGATTGGAGTTTGCGCCGACTGGCCCCGATCGAGATGAAAACAGGTTTCGGCTGGCTGCAATGCAAGCCCCATTGTTCAATGGCACCGGTTGCGATCACGCCTGACGAATTGGGCAGCGCATGGCGCGACCATCAGGTTGCGCTGCCTTTGAGGGTCGAACTGAATGGGAAGCGCTTCGGTAACGCCAACGGCTACGGGATGGCGGAGGCTTTCGACCAATTGATCGAGCATGCCGCCTATTCGCGCGATCTGGTGCCAGGAACCATTATCGGATCGGGAACCGTCTCCAATGAGAACTTCCGCGAAGTGGGGTCTTCCTGCATCGCCGAGCGACGCGCGATCGAAATCCTGGACGAGGGAGAAGCTCGCACTCCTTTCATGTCGTTCGGCGATCGTGTGCGCATGGAAGCGCTCGACGCCGATGGAGGCCAGCTATTCGGAGCCATTGATCAGGAAGTGTGTGCCGTGCGTATTCCTGACCGCTAAGCAGCTATTCGTCGTCCCGCTCCAGGGTGCTCACGTCAATGGCAGTCGAAAGCTTGCGCCGAGTCTCTCAACTAGGGATTGTGCGCCGAAGAATGCAGGTGGTATCCCGCACCCGAAAAGCTCGAGACACAATACGGACGCTTGCATCCATTGCCCGCGATCATCAGGAACAACCTCGGGTCACCTTACGGTCACGGTCTGATCGTTTCGCTACGGTTCACGCCAGTTCATTGGAGTATCGTTCCATTCACTGGTCGCCAATCTGATGAATACCGAAAGAACGCGTCCTCTTGCGTAATAGAATGAAATCTACGATATCCTTCTCGAATACATTGACGGCGTAATTTTTCGCTTGCCAAGGTTGGGGTCGAGCGTTCGAATCGCTTCACCCGCTCCAATTATCTCACTTCGAAAAGCCGCGGCTCGCCGCGGCTTTCGTGTTTTCAGCGCAGTTGAAATCGCCAAGGTTCCGGGGGCGATGCTTCTGCAGGATCATGTTAATTAACCCTCGACTGGAATGTTCTCGACGGCATCGATCCGGATGCGGAACACGTTTTGAGGGTTGGACATGAGCATCACGGATTTCACGCTTCGCGCCGGGCCGCAGGCGCTTGTTCCCGACAAGCCTGTGCCGGTCGAATATGAGGCGGAGGTCGTCGTGATCGGTGCGGGGCCGGCAGGCTTCGCGGCGGCGCTTCAGGCGGCGCGGATGGGGGTGCGGACGATCGTCGTGGAGAAATTCGACATGCCCGGCGGCGTTCACACCAGCGGCTTGCAGGGGCATGCCTCGCCGCCGGTGGGGGGCATCCATTCCGAGCTCATGCGGCGCTTCGCCGATGAGGGACATGTCTATACCGCCACCGAGGAAACGCATCCCGGCTGGGCGGGCAATCCGCTCTCGCATTACGAGCGCTTCATGGAGCCAGGCACGGCCTTCCGGCGCATGAGCTTCAATCCCGACGGCGCCGGCACGGCGATGCTCGCCATGCTGGAGGAAGCGGGCGTGCTCGCGCTTTACGGATGCAGCTTCGTCGATGTCGTGACAGAGCGCGCCGCCGGCGCCGACAGCAGCATTACCGCCATCATCGTGAAGGGCCCGGACGGGCTTTTCGCCATCCGGGGGAGGATCTTCATCGAGGGGTCGGGCACCGGGGAGGTCGCCGCACGCGCCGGGGTTCCCTACAGAACCGGCGGCGGCGGCCAGCCATCGGGCGTGGAATGGGACGGCGTCGCGCGTCCCGTTCCTGGCGGCCTGCTGTGGATGCTCGGCGGCGTCGATTATCTGGCGCTGCATCGCTATCAGGCCGATAGCGGCGATGCCGACCTGCGCCGGCTGATTGCGCGGGCGAGGGCCGCCGGCGATCTGCCCGACGGGCTCTACAGGCGGCGCATGGGCGGCCGCGAGGTCTATGGCGCGCATTATATCGGCCATCCGACCGTGGATATGAGCCCGATGCTGTCGGACGACACGTTCATCCTGTGGCAGAACGTGCCCTATGAATGGGCGCTGCATATGGACGAAAGCGTCGAGGATCATGCGAAGGCGGTGCGCGAGCTGCGCGGCTTCATCAATGCCGAGGCCGCTTTCCTGAAGAAATATGTGCCGGGCTTCGGCAAGTCCTTCATCATCCATGTCGGGCGGCTTCTGGGCGTGCGCGACGGGCGCCATCCCGAGGGCGAGCATTGCTTCAGCCTCGATGACGTGCTGGCGGATCGCCGCTTCCCTGATGCGGCGATCGCGCCGATCACGCGCTCCTTCTTCTGGAACGGCCACCGCAAGCATACGTTCGAGGTGCCCTATCGCAGCTTCCTGCCGAAGGGGGTGGACAATCTGCTGCTGGCGGGTGCGTCCATGTCCTTCACCTATGAGACGATCTTCATGGCGATGCGCAATTTCCACTGGTGCGTGCAGACGGGCGAGATCGCCGGCTTTGCGGCGGGACGTGCGATCGACAGGAACGTCACGCCCAAGGGTCTTGCGTGGACCGAACCTTATCGCTTTGCGGAATGATGCGGGCCGTCAGAGCCAGGCCAGCCGGATAGCCAGGATGGACACGATCGCAATCGTGATAGTGATCACCGATCCCGCCTTCAGGAAATCCATGAAGCGATAACCCGCCATGCCCATGACGACGGTGTTGTTGTGGTGGCCGATGGGGGTGAGGAAATCGACCGACGCGCCGAGGGCGACCGCGATGAGAAGCGGTTCGGGTCGCATGCCGAGCGCCGATGCGATGCTGACCGCGATCGGCCCCAGGATAATGGCCGTGGTGGCATTGTTGACGAAGGGCGTGATGACGAGCGCGAGGGCAAGCATGGCCGCCGCCGCCAGGGTCGGATGGCCCGATGGCAGCGCCGCGATCAGCCCGCCTGCCATGACGCCCGCCGCGCCGGTCGTCTCCACGGCGAGTCCGAGCGGGATCATCGCTGCCAGCATGATGAGGATCGGCCAGTTGAGGTCGCCCAAGGCATTGCGAAGGTTCAGGTCGCCGGTCGCGGCAAGCGCGAATATGACGAGGCCGAAAGCCAGCTCGGTGGGTGCCAGACCGAACGCGGCAAGCGCAATGCCGGCGGCGAACAGGATGACCGGCCGCCAGTTCAACGCCACTTCGATCGGCCGGGGCCAGAGCGGCAGGATCTCGGCCTCCTCGACCGCCTCCGCGATCGCCTGCCTTTCGCCGGACAGATAGACCACGTCGCCGATCGAAAGCCGCAGGTCGGCGAAGGATCCTTCGATGCGCGTGGTCCGGGTCGCAACTGCGATCACATGAATGCCGCGCGAGGTCAGGCCTTCCAGCGTGGCGATGCGCGAGCCCACGAGCGTGCTTTCGGGCAAGATCACCGCTTCGACGCGTTCGGCATGGCCGCCATGGCTTGCCGGCAAATGTGCCGTGCCGGCGGCAAGCCAGCTTTCGAGGAGCGGCAGGTCGACGGTGAGGAGGACAGTGTCGCCGGGTTCGACGCGCGTTTCGGCGCGCTGGAACATCAGGTTGGCGCCGCCGCGTCGCACGGCGTGAACGGTGGGGTCCAGTTCGGCATAGGGCCTGCCCGCCAGCGGGGAAGAAGGACCGATTTCAACCTCTGTCACGACCAGCAGGGACGCTTGCGCCGGCGCGTTGGTTTCGCTCTCCGCCGCGGGCGCAAGAATGCGCCGCGTCCAGATGACGATCGCGACGATCCCGATAATGGCCGCCGGCAGGCCGACCCATGAAAAATCGAAGAAAGCGAAGCCGCGTCCGGTGGCGGCGGCGAGCTGGTTGCTGACGATCAGGTTGGCCGGCGTGCCGATCACGGAGCAAAGGCCGCCGAGCAATGCGGCGAAGCTGATCGGCATGAGCACCCGCCGCTGATTGATCCCGGCGACGCGGCACACGCTTGCCGCGATCGGGATCATCAGGGCAAGCGCGCCGATATTGTTCATGAAGACGGAAAGGCTGGCCGTGGCGATGCAAAGGACGGCAAGCGCGCGGGCCTCGGAGCGGGCGATGTCGGGGATGCGCCTTGCCAGCGGGTCGAGGACGCCCGACCGGCCGAGCACCTGCACGATCAGCAGGATCTCGACGACGGTGACGAAGGCGGGGTTCGAAAGGCCGCTGAAGGCGGCGGCAGGGGCGACGAGGCCGAGGCCGAGCGCGATACCGAGACCACCGAGCGCGACGACCTCCATGCGGATGCGGTCGAGGGCGAAGACGGCGAGCATGGCTGCAAGCAGCAACAGGATCGCGGCCTGCTCGAAATTCATCGCCATCCGTGTCTCCGGTTCCATAGCTCCGCGGGGCGGAGACAGGAATCGTTAGCGCATTTCCGGACCGGTTTGAATCGTTGTCGTCAGCGCGCGAAATACCCCCTCCCCACAAGGGGGAGAGGTCATCAACCTCGTGCCTTTCCTTGATCAGAGGATGGGCGCGAACCTCGCAGAACCCCCTCCCCCTTGTGGGGAGGGGTAAGGGGTTGGGGGTCTGCGACAGAACCGGTCAGGCGGCCTCGTTGACGATCGCGCGCGGGTCGATCTCGACCTGTGCGGCTGCCGGGGTCGCTGCGTCCTGTTGCGGAAACAGTTTCCAGCGCCTCGGCCGGAAGGCGATGCGGCCGTTGAGGCCGGCCGGATGATCGACGGGCAGTTCGATCTCGACGCGCTCCCTTGCGCCACCGACTTCGAGCTCGACGCGGCGCGTGCCGGCGACCCGCCGGCTGGCGGCCACGGTGCCGGCGATGCAGCCGCCGCAGCCGTCGCGCAGCTCGATGTCATGGGGCCGGAAGTAGAGACTGGCGGGGCCGGCGGCGATGCCCCTGGCCTCCAGACCGAGCGCCCTGTCCTCCAGCCAGATCTGGTCATTTTCGACACGCACCGGCAGCATGCTCGAATCGCCGATGAAGCCATAGACGAAGGGCGAATTCGGATGGTCGTAGACCTCGTCCGCCGTGCCGACCTGCTCGATGCGCCCCTGGCTCATCACCACCACGCGGTCGGCAAGCTCCAGCGCTTCCTCCTGGTCGTGGGTCACGAAAACCGAGGTGTGGCCGGTGGCGTCGTGGATCTCGCGCAGCCAGCGCCTGAGCTCGCGGCGCACCTGCGCGTCGAGGGCGCCGAAAGGTTCGTCCAGAAGTAGCACACGCGGTTCGATGGCGAGCGCCCGTGCCAGCGCCACGCGCTGGCGCTGGCCGCCGGAGAGCTGGCTGGGATAACGGTCGGCAAGGCCGGAAAGCTGGACGAGGTCGAGCAGTTCGAGCGCGCGGCGGCGGCTCTCGGCCCTGGGCGGGCGGGTCGCGGACGGCCGCACCCTCAGCCCGAAGCCGATATTCTCCGCCACGGTCATGTGCCGGAACAGCGCGTAATGCTGGAAGACGAAGCCGACATTGCGCTCCTGCACGGATTTGCCGGAAGCGTCGTCCTCGCCGAACAGGATCTGGCCGGCGGTGGGGAAATCGAGCCCGGCGATCAGCCGCAGCAGCGTCGTCTTTCCGGAACCGGAGGGCCCGAGTAGCGCGATCAGCTCGCCGGAGCGGATGTCGAGCGAGACGTCCTCCAATGCGGCGAAGCGGTCGTACTCCTTGCGGATATTGCGGATGTGGAGTTCCATCGTCTTCTCCTCAATGTGCCCTGGCGCCTGCCGCGAGCTGGTCGGCGTAACGCCATTCGAGCCACGACTTCACTACCAGCGTCACCAGCGCCAGCGCGGCCAGCAGCGAGGCCAGGCTGAAGGCGGCCACGGATTGATATTCGTTGTAGAAGAGCTCCACCTGCAGCGGCATGGTGACGGTTTCGCCGCGCAGCTTGCCCGACAGCACGGCCACGGCGCCGAATTCGCCCATGGCGCGGGCGTTGCATAGGAGCACGCCGTAGAGCAGCGCCCATTTCACATTGGGCAGGGTGACATGAAGAAAGGTCTGCCAGCCGCTGGCGCCGAGCGACAGCGCGGCCTCCTCGTCGCCGCTTCCCTGGTCCTGCATCAGCGGGATCAGCTCGCGGGCGATGAAGGGGAAGGTGACGAAGATCGTCGCCAACACGATGCCGGGCACGGCGAAGATGATGCGCAGGTTCCAGTTCTCCAGCAGCCAGCCGCCGATCGCCGAATTGCTGCCCAGCAGCAGGATGTAGACCAGGCCCACCACCACGGGCGAGACGGAGAAGGGCAGGTCGATCAGCGAGATCAGGAAGGTGCGTCCGCGGAATTCGTGCTTGGCGATGGCCCAGGCGGCCGCAACGCCGAAGACGAGGTTGCAGGGAACCGCGATGGCCGCGACCAGTAGCGTCAGCCAGATGGATGCGCGGGCATCCGCATTGCCGAAAGTGGCGAGAAACGGCCCGATGCCGAGGCGCAGCGCCTCCACGAACACGGCGGCGAGCGGCAGGATCAGGAACAGGCCGAGCAGCACGACGGTGAGGCCGATCAGAAGCCGGCGGATCGTGCGCGGCTCGGTGACCGGCGAAAGCCAGCCCTGCGGGATGGCATGGGAAACGGGAGCGGCGATGTCAGACATGGCTGAACCTCCGCTGGCTCCATGCCTGGATCAGGTTGATCGCCAGCAGGATCAGGAATGAGGCGGTGAGCATGACGGCCGCGATCGCGGCGGCGGCGGGATAGTTGAACTCCTCCAGCCGGAAGACGATCAGCAGCGGCAGGATCTCCGTCTGGCGGGGAATGTTGCCGGCGATGAAGATGACCGAGCCATATTCGCCGACGGCGCGGGCGAAGGCGAGCGCGAAGCCGGTGAGCACGGCCGGCAGCAGCGTCGGCAGCATGACGCTCCATATTGTGCGCCGGCGCGAGGCGCCCAGCGTGGCCGAGGCTTCCTCCGTCTCGCGGTTGAAGTCCTGCAGCACCGGCTGGACGGTGCGAACCACGAAGGGCAGGCCGATGAAGACCAGCGCGATCCAGATGCCGAGCGGCGTATAGGCAATGCGGATGCCGTAGGATGCGAAGAGGCTGCCGACCCAGCCATTGGGCGCATAGATGGCGGTCAGCGCGATGCCGGCCACGGCCGTCGGCAGCGCGAAGGGCAGGTCGACGATGGCGTCGATGATGCGCCGGCCGGGAAAATCGTAGCGCACCAGAACCCAGGCGATCACCACGCCGATCACGGCGTTGAACAATGCCGCCAGCAGCGAGGCGCCGAAGCTGAGCTTCAGCGCGGCGAGGAAGCGCGGCCCGGTGACGATCTGGCGAAAGCTCTCCCAGTCGAGCTCGAAGGTGCGGGCATAGAGGCCGGCGATGGGGATGAGCACGATCAGTGCGAGATAGAAGATGGTGAAGCCGAACGTCAGGCCGAAGCCGGGAATGACGCTTTGCTGCCGGAAGCGGATGCGCGACATGAATCACCCTTTCATTAGCGCGATGCGCCGGGCAGCCGCCTTCCGTGGCGGCGGCCCGGCACAAACCGGTTGGTTCCTGTTGCGATCAGTTCGGCGAATAGATTTCGTCGAACGTGCCGCCGTCGCCGAAATGCTCCTTCTGCGCCACCGCCCAGCCGCCGAAGACATCGTCGATCTTCACCAGCTTCACGTCCGGGAAGCGCGCCACATCCTCGGGATCGGCATGTTCGGGATGTTGCGGGCGGTAATAGTTGGCCGCGATGATCTTCTGCGCTTCCGGCGAATAGAGATATTCGAGATAGGCGGTGGCGACCTCGCGGGTGCCGCGCGCATCGACATTCTTGTCGACCACCGCCACGGGCGGCTCGGCGAGAATGGACAGGGGCGGCACGACGATGTCGAAGGAGCCGGGGCCCAGCTCCTCCAGTGCGAGGAAGGCTTCGTTCTCCCAGGCGAGCAGGACGTCGCCGAGGCCGCGCTGGACGAAGGTGGTGGTGGCGCCGCGCGCGCCGCTGTCGAGCACCGGCACATTGGCATAGAGCTTGCGGACGAATTCCTTCGCCGCATTCTGGTCGCCGCCGGTGCGGTCGAGCTCATAGGCCCATGCGGCCAGATAGTTCCAGCGCGCGCCGCCCGAGGTCTTCGGGTTGGGCGTGATGACCTGGATGCCGTCCTTGATCAGGTCGCTCCAGTCCTTGATGCCCTTGGGATTGTCCTTGCGCACGAGGAAGACGATGGTGGACAGATAGGGCGAGGAATTGAGCGGGAATTCCTGCTGCCAGCCCGGCTGGATCAGGCCAGCCGCTTCCATGGCGAGGATGTCGCCGGCAAGCGGCATGGTGACGACATCGGCCGGCAGGCCGTCGAGCAAGGTGCGGGTCTGCGCGCCGGAGCCGCCATGGGTGTTGGTGATCCTGACCGTCTTGCCCTTCGTCTCCTGCCAGTGCCTGGCGAAAAGCTCGTTATAGGCGCGATAGAGCTCGCGGGTCGGGTCGTAGGAAACGTTGGTGATCTCCACCTGCGCGGAGGCAATGCCGATGCCCCCGAACTGCATTGTGGCCGCCAGGGCGGCGGTGAAGAGCAACGATCTGCGGTTGGGCATCATTCCAAGCCTCCGTTTAAAAAGCTCGTATACTCTATCGTTTTAGTCGAGATTACAGATGCCCCCAACGTTTCATATGGCGCCCGGTTCCGGAAATGATTTTCGGCCTATCCGGCCAGCGCGGGTATGAGCACGCTGTTTTCCCGGCCGAGCGCGTCGGCCAGCGTAGTCGTGTCGAGCACCGCGCGTGTCGCGTCCGCCACCCTTGCGAAGACGTGGCGGACCTCGCAGCTCGCCTCGTCGCGGCAGTCCTCGCAGCGCCGGTAGGCCATGCGGCTGAGGCAGGGCAGCGGCGCGGTCGGGCCGTCGATGATGCGCAGCACCTCGCCGAAGGTGATCGCCTCCGGCGACTTGAGCAGCATGTAGCCGCCCGCCTTGCCGCGGCGGCTCACCACGATCCCGTGATGTTTCAGGTCGAGCAGGATCTGTTCGAGGAACTTCTTGGGGATGCGCTGCTGCTCGGCGATGTCCGCAATGAGCTGGGTGTCTTCCGTGCCATGCGTCGGCGCCAGGGCGATCAGAGCCCGCAATGCATATTTTGCCTTCTGGGAGATCATCGGCTTCGTCGGTCGGTTGCGATGAAGCGCGCTGCGATCCCGGATCGCCCGCCACGCGCTTCACTTCTCGTTTCGTGCATCATCATAGCCGAATGAGCCCTGTTTGGGGCAGATGCTTCCGGCAGGTCATCACACGATGAGGACAGGCGCCCCGGCGGTGCGGCGCGCCTCCATGTCGGCATGGGCGCGGTCGGATTCGGCGAGCGGATAGCGCGCTCCGACCTCGAGCCTGATGTCGCCGCGCGCGGCTGCCTCGAAAAAGGCCTGCGCCGCGGCCATATATTCGGACCGGTCGGCGATATAGCTCACCAGCGTGGGGCGCGAGACGATCAGCGACTTGCGGTGCAGCATCTGGAGCGGGAAGGGCTCGACCGAACCGGAGGCAGTGCCGAAATTGATGATCATGCCGCGCGGCTTCAGGACCTCCAGCGAGGGCATGAACGTGTCGCGGCCGACGGCATCGTAGACGACCTCGACACCCTTGCCCTTTGTGATTTCCATGGTGCGCGCGACGAAATCCTCGCGCGTATAGACGATGGCGTGGTCGCAGCCATTGGCGCGCGCCAGTTCGGCCTTTTCGTCGCTGCCGACCGTGCCGATGACGGTGGCGCCCAGCGCCTTCGCCCATTGGCAGCCGATCACGCCGACGCCTCCGGCCGCCGCGTGCCACAGCACGGTCTGGCCGGGCTTCACCTGAAACAGGCGTCGGACCAGATATTCGCAGGTCAGCCCGCGTAGCAATGTCGCCGCCGCCAGCTCCTCGCCGAAACCCTCCGGCAGCTTCACCAGCCGGTCGGCCGGCACCAGCCGCGCCTCGGCATAGCCGCCGAGCAGGCCGACATAGGCGACGCGATCCCCCGGCGCGACATCGCCGACGCCTTCGCCGACCGCCTCCACCACGCCTGCGCCCTGCAGGCCGATGGGCGAAGGGAGCGGCGGTCCCTCATGGATGCCCTGGCCGCCGCGAAGATAGATGTCGGCATAGTTCACGCCGGCCGCCGTCTGGCGGATCAGCGCCTCGCCGGGACCGGGCGCGGCGATGTCCGTCTCTTCCAGACGCAGCACTTCCGGCCCGCCATATTCATGAAAGAAAACCGCTCTGGTGCGCATGACCATCCCCTCCCGGTGCATCCCGCCGGCCATGACGGCGCATGCGGGCGGATTTCTCTATCACCGATCGGTGGGCAGGCACCATGGGACCGCCCGTCAGGCGGCAGGCTGGCCGCGCATCCGCCTGACGACGGGCATCACGATCCGGCCGATCAGCAAGGCGAGCACAAGACCGAGGGCAACGCCGAAGACGCCGTCGAGGGCGGCGGTGACGATCCATTCGACGGCGGCATGGAAGCGCGGCACCGCATCGGCGGCCTGCTGCGCCAGCCCCTCGATCGCATGGGCGATCGTGCCGTAGCCCAATGTCGCGAGACCGTGCACCACGATCGAGCCGCCGACCCAGAGCATGGCCGCCGTCCCGATCGTGGAGATGGCGGTCATGAGGCCCGGCATTCCCTTGACGATGCCGCGTCCGAGCGCGCGGGTGGTGCGCAGGCGGCCGGCCTGCGCCATGACCAGCCCGGCATCGTCGGCCTTCACCAGCAGCGCCACAGCGCCATAGACCAGGGCGGTGATGCCGATGGCGACCAGCGCCAGCACCACGCCGCGTGTCAGTACGCCGGTCGCCTCGATGGCAGCGAGCGCGATCGTCATGATCTCGGCGGAGAGGATGAAATCCGTCTTGATGGCGCCGGCCACGCGCTCTTCCTCCAGCCTCGCCGCGTCGAGCGTCTGCGGCGCATGCGTCTCCTCGGCCGCATGCGGCATGAATGAATGGAGGACTTTCTCCGCGCCCTCGAAGCAGAGATAGGAGCCGCCCAGCATCAGCAGCGGCGTCATCAGCCATGGTGCAAAGGCGTCAAGCAGCAGGGCCAGCGGCAGAAGGATGACCAGCTTGTTGAAGGCCGAGCCGCGGGCGATCTTCCATACGATCGGCAATTCGCGGGCGGCTGGAAGGTTCTGGACGTATTTCGGCGTTACGGCCGTGTCGTCGATCACCACGCCCAGCGATTTGGCGCCGGCCTTGGCCGTGTCGTCGATCACCGAGGCCGCGACCTTCACGCCAACGCGCGAGGCCTGCGCGGCGACATCGTCGACCTGCGCGGCCGCAAGTTTCGCCAGCGCGGCGACATCGTCAAGAAGGGCAAGCAGACCGCTCATGGCTTACGACAATCCTGTTCGGGGGCCTGTTCCGGGATCTGTTCCGGTGCAATGCGCCTCGCCTGCCGCCCTACAATGAAGCGACAAAGGGAATATGTCATCCAGTCCGGCGCCTGGCGATGAAATAGTCGGCAAGGCGCGGGGCCGTGTCCGGCAGCGGCGTGGGCAGCCTTACAGGCCGACCTTTGCCAGAAGGCGTTCGGCCTGTGCCAGGTGCAGCCGCTCGACCATGCGGCCTTCCAGCCGGATGACGCCCTTTCCGGCGTTTTCGGGCAAGGCGAAGGCTGCGGCGATGGCCTGCGCCTCGGCGATCTCGTCCGGCGCCGGCGAGAAGGCTGCATTGGCAGGGTCGATCTGTGCCGGATGGATCAGCGTCTTGCCGTCGAAGCCCAGATTGCGGCCCTCGGCGCATTCGCGGGCGAAAGCGTCGAGATCGCGAAAATCATTGCTGACGCCGTCAAGGACATCGAGCCCGCCGGCGCGTGCCGCAAGCACCATCTGGAGCAGCCAGGGCATCAAATAGCGGCGGTCCGGCGTGGCGCGCACGCCGGTATCCTTGACCAGATCATTGGTGCCGGCGACGAAACAGGCGAGGCGGGTGGCATTGTCGCGGCCGAGCTCGGCGATGGGACCGATATTGAGCATGGCCTTGGGCGTCTCGATCATCGTCCACAGAGCGAGGTTGCGCCCGGCATCCATGTCGTCGAGCGCCTCGTCGGCCTCCTTCACGTCGCGCGGCGTGTCGATCTTCGGCAGCAGGATCGCATGCGGCCGGCAGGCGCGCATGGCGATCAGGTCTTCCGTGCCCCATTCGGTGGAAAGGGCGTTGATGCGCACCACGATCTCGACGCGCTCGGGACGGTTCTGTTCGAGAAAGGCGCGCAGGCGCTCGCGCGCATCCGCCTTGGCCTCCGGTGCGACGGCATCCTCGAGATCGAAGATCACGCAGTCGCAGGCCAGCGAGGGTAGCTTGGCCAGCGCCTTCTCATTGGTCGCGGGCATGTAGAGGACGGAACGGCGGGGACGTGAGGGCATGGTCGACATGGATGTTCTCATGCCGCCTGCCACGCCCTGGCGCAAGGGAAAGTTGCCTGTCCGCTGGAGCATGGCCGGCGCTTGAAACGCCACGATGCAGCCTCTATGTGATGCGCGGGCCCGGAAGCGCCTGCCGCCCGCGGCTCATGCCTGGTGAAGCTTCCGACATGCGGTTTCCTGTCCAAGGACGGCCGAAACGGCAATGCGGGCTCCCGTTCCACTTCCCTGCCGTTCGCACAGCCAGGAACAGAGCATGACAAACATATCGACCGACTACAAAACACAGGCCAAACGGCTGCGGACCGCGCTCGCCGATGAGGGGATCGCCATATCCCACGGCAGGGCGCTGGAACTGGTGGCGCGCCAGCACGGCATGCGCGACTGGAACACGCTCGCCGCCGCGAACGACCGCCCGACTGAAGCCGCACCGTCGGCCGCGCCCTTCGCCGTCGGCGACCGGGTGGCCGGCACGTTCAACGGCAAGCCGGCGCAGGGCCGCATCATCGGCATGGCCGAGACCATCAAGCCCACCCTGTGGCGGACCATCGTGAAATTCGATCCGCCGGTGGATGTCGTCACCTCCGAGCTCTTCTCGTCGGAGCGGCGGCGCATCGAGATGGTCATTGGCGCCGATGGCTGCTCGCGGCGGCTGACCGGCACCGAAACCGGCGTGATGGCGCTGGCGCGCGCATGACGCGAAGGGCGGCCGCCCCGACCCCCTGGGTGGCCGCCCTTTGATTTGTGAGGCGTGTGGGTGTAAGGGCAACACATCTCTTTCAGCCACCCAACAGGCGAGCCAATGGACAAGTTCACCAAACTCACCGGCGTCGCGGCGCCGATGCCGATCGTCAATGTCGACACCGACATGATCATCCCGAAGGACTATCTGAAGACGATCAAGCGCACGGGCCTTGGCGTCGGTCTCTTCGCCGAGATGCGGTACAATGAGGATGGGTCCGAGAATCCCGGCTTCGTGCTCAACAAGCCGGCCTATCGCAACGCCCAGATCCTCGTCGCGGGCGACAATTTCGGCTGCGGCTCGAGCCGCGAGCATGCGCCCTGGGCGCTGCTCGATTTCGGCATCCGCTGCGTGATCTCCACCAGCTTCGCCGACATCTTCTACAATAACTGCTTCAAGAACGGCATCCTGCCGATCACTGTCAGCCAGGAAGAACTCGACAAGCTGATGGACGATGCCGAGCGCGGTGCCAATGCGACGCTGACGGTTGATCTGGAAGCCTGCGAGATCCGTGGCCCCGATGGCGGCGTCATCACCTTCTCGCTCGACGAGTTCAAGCGCCACTGCCTGCTCAACGGGCTCGACGATATCGGCCTGACGATGGAGAAGGCGCCGGAGATAGCGAGCTTCGAGGGCCGCTACGCCGAAAGCAGGCCCTGGGCCTGATGAGGGCAGAGCTCCTCCGCTCCCTGATCGCGGCGGCAGTCATTGCCGCTGCGGCTCCCGCAGCACAGGCCCAGCAGGACGGGACGGGTGAGCCCGTTCCCTTCGCGGGCGGGCAGTTCACAATCACCGAGACAGCGGATGCCGAGAAGGTTCTGTCCTTCGACGGGCGAGAGATCGCCCGCGACTATTTCGTCATGTTCGATCGGATCGTGGACGTGGCCGGAGTGAAGGTTGCGCTGTTCGAGGTCGGTCCGGGCGGCAATGCCTGCGGGCCGAATACGCTGATCGCCTGGCAGCCGGAGGGCGGCGCCTTGCAAACGGCGAAGGCAGGCGAGGATTGCGGCTCGCCGCCGGCCTCGATCAGCACCGACGCGATCCATTTCGTGCCCTATCTGATGCCGGGCGAAAGCCGGCCCCTTCAGGCCTGGAGCCCCGATGGCGGGCTGAAGATCGCCGGCATCCTCCAGTTCACGCCGCAGCCCGGCAGCAACTGGGCGGATCTCGACCCGGCTGCGCTGACCTATCCGGTGGAGATATTCTCCAATGCCGATGTCTATGAAGCCAGCCGGGCGCTTCTGGGCGAGCGCCTTGGCGACGTGGCGACCGGCCTGTCGGTGAGCGGCGGACTGGAGCGGCTGCCATCCGGCATCTTTACCGCCAGTGGCTGCGTGCCGCATGCCTGCGGCATATCGGACGCCTTCATGGCGGTGGACGTGGCGGGGAGAAAGCTCTGGTTTGCGCAGCAGGCGGAGGGCGACACGCCGGACATGTGGCCGAAGGCCGGTGAGTGGCCGGCCGAGGTGCATGAGGCCATGACCGTCGCGCTGGGGCGCTGATCGTGGCACGGCGGCTCATTTCCACCGGGTCGCCCTTCGAGAAGGAAGCCGGCTATTCGCGTGCCGTCGCGGATGGCGATTTCTGCTTTGTGGCCGGCACGACCGGCTACGACTATGCCAGCATGACGATGCCCGATGACGTGGAGGCGCAGGCACGCAATGCGCTGGCCACGATCGGCCGCGCTTTGGCGGAAGCGGGTTTCGGCATGGAGGATGTGGTGCGTGCCCGCTATTACGTCACCGACCGCGCCTATGTCGCGGCGGTCTATCGTGCCGTCGGCGAGGTTTTCGGCGCGATCCGGCCTGCTGCGACTCTGCTGGTCTGCGGTCTCGCCGAGCCGGAGATGAAGGTCGAGATCGAGGTGACGGCGCGGCGGCGTTGAGTGCGCTTCCCCTTGCGCCGCAAACGACCTGCGTTTAGCAAGACGCCGATATTTCTCTGAAAGAGGGCTCCTGCAATGGCATCGCGCAAACTCCTGCTTCTCCCCGGCGACGGTATCGGTCCGGAAGCCATGACCGAGGTGAAGAAGCTGGTCGCGGCGATGAATGCCGACGGCGCCGGCTTCGAGACTGAGGAAGGGCTGGTCGGCGGCTCGGCCTATGACGCGCATGGCAAGTCGATCTCGGAAGCCGACATGGGCAAGGCGATGGCCGCCGATGCGGTGCTGTTCGGCGCGGTGGGCGGGCCGAAATGGGACGGCGTGCCCTATGAGGTGCGCCCGGAGGCGGGCCTGCTGCGCCTGCGCAAGGACATGGAACTCTTCGCCAATCTGCGTCCGGCGATCTGCTATCCGGCGCTCGCCTCGTCCTCCTCGCTGAAGCCCGAAGTGGTCGAGGGGCTGGATATCCTGATCGTGCGCGAGCTGACCGGCGGCGTCTATTTCGGCGAGCCGAAGGAGATCATCGACCTCGGCAACGGCCAGAAGCGCGGCATCGACACGCAGGTCTACGATACGTTCGAGATCGAGCGCATTTCCGGCGTGGCCTTCGAGCTGGCGCGCACCCGCGCCAACAAGGTCTGCTCGATGGAAAAGAACAATGTCATGAAGTCGGGCGTGCTGTGGAAGGAAGTCGTTTCCGCCACGCACAAGGCGAAATATTCCGACGTGGAACTCACCCATATGCTGGCCGATGCCGGCGGCATGCAGCTGGTGCGCTGGCCCAAGCAGTTCGACGTGATCGTCACCGACAACCTCTTCGGCGACATGCTGTCGGACGTGGCGGCGATGCTGACCGGCTCGCTCGGCATGCTGCCCTCCGCCTCGCTCGGCGCGCCGGATGCGAAGACGGGCGCGCGCAAGGCGCTCTATGAGCCGGTCCACGGCTCGGCGCCGGACATTGCCGGAACGGGTGCCGCCAACCCGATCGCCATGATCGCCTCCTTCGCCATGTGCCTGCGCTATTCCTTCAACATGATCGCGGAAGCCGACCGGCTGGAGAAGGCCATCGCCGACGTGCTGGATGACGGGCTGCGGACGAAAGACATCGCCGCCAAGGGCGAAGCGACCGTCGGCACGACGCAGATGGGCGACGCGATCCTGGCGAAATACCGCGCACTCGCGGCTTAAGAGAACAAAGCGGCGGCCCGGATCAGTTCTGGTCGGGGCCGCCGAGTTTCTGCACGTTCACATGCATGATGCGCAGGGCGCTGAGCACGGTGGCCCTGTCCTGCGGCGCAAGCCCGTCGAGCAGGACGCGTTCCCGCTCCAGCGCGATGGCGATGATCTCGGCGTGCAGCGCCTGCCCCTTCCCGTTCAGCCACCAGATCTTGCGGCGCGGGTCGCGCGGAAATTCCTCGTAATCGACATAGCCGCCCCGATACAGCTTGGTCAGGGCGCGGCTGGTCGCGGCCTTGTCGAGCGCCACGATCTCGCAGATGCGCGCGGCCGGTATGCGCGGCTCGATCGCCAGCATGGCGGCGACGCGCCATTCCACGACGCCGACGCCGAAGCGCTGCAGGTAGAGCTGCGAGGAGCCACTGTTGAGCGCATTGTTGATCGAGGTGATGAAGTAGGGAATGTAGTTTTCGAGGTCGAGGACGACATGTCCTTCCATAACCTTCGACGAGCCGGGCATGCCCTCGGGGGCCGATACGGTTGATGGAACCGCGTCGATCTCGATGCCACGTTCTGCCCTGCCCATCGGCGACATGTCTCCATCCTAACCGCCTCCGGTCTAGAACCTTCGGCAAGAGAGTGGAAGACCGCCTGTCGATCGCTCACTCAGGTAACGACCCGGATCGGGATGCGGCTGAAGGAACGCACGGTGTTGTTCAGATGGAACTCCACCTCGCCGGCGATCTCGAAACGCTTGATCCGCTTTGCCCAGGTCTGGAGCATCACCTCCGATTCGAGCTTGGCCACCATCTGGCCGACGCATTTGTGGATGCCGTGGCCGAAGCCGATCTGGTCGCGGGCATCGCGGCGCACATCGAACCGTTCCGGATCGGCATAGTGGTCCGGGTCGCGGTTGGCGGCGGCCATGATCAGCAGGATCTTGCGGTCCTTCGGCAGGCGCACGCCGCCGAATTCGGTGTCTTCGGTGACGGTGCGGTAGAAGGTCTGCACCGGGCCGGCCCAGCGCACGATCTCGTCGAAGGCCGGCCGGATGAGCGATGGGTCCGAGCGGACGACGTCCCACTGGTCCGGATTGGTGGCGAAGGCATAGATGGAGGCGCTGAGCCCGGTGACGGTCGTGTCCAGGCCAGCCGTCAGCATGGAGCGCACGAGCACGCCGCCTTCGTCCTCGTCAAGGCGTCCGGCATCCACCATCGCATATATGTCGCGGCCAAAGCCCGGCCCGGTCAGCGAATCGCGCCGGGAACTGGCGAAGACGTAGTCGATCACCTGCTTCGCCGTCTCCGCCGATTTGCGGAAGCGCTCATTGTTGGGGCCGAATGAATTGAAGGCCATGTCGCCCCAGGGCAGCAGGTTCTCGCGGCCCTCGACCGGAAGGCCGACCGCATCCGGAAAGACCTTGAGCACGAAAGGCTCGGCCAGTTCCTTCACCGCGTCGAATTCGCCCTTGGCGATGAGGCCGTCGACCAGGCGTTCGGCCTCGGCGGTGAAGTCCTGCCGCATCCGCGCGACCGCGGGCATGGACAGGATGCGGTTCATGACGGTGCGCGTCTTATCGTGGATCGGCGGATCGACTTCGAGAAGCAGGCTGGCGGGCCTGAACTTGTTGCCCTTGCGCAAATCGTCCAGGCCGACGCCGGCGGCCGACGAGAAGCGCTGCCAGTCGCGCAGCGCTTCATGCACCTCGCGGTAGCGCGCGAAGGTGACCACGTCATATTTCGACAGGAGCACGGCGGGTCCGAGGCGGCGCAGCTCGGCATAGGCGTCATAGGGCCAGCGCAGCACGTCGGCGTCGTAGGGATCGATATCGGAGACCGGAAGCTGGTCAATCTCGAGGGCCATCGGGATTTCCTCCGCAGGCTGGAACGGGCCCGGCATATGCGGGCCCGTCCGGCAGGTTATTCGATCAGCGAATTGTGCTTGGCGAGCACGTCGCGGAAGCGGGCATAGATGGCGTCGGGATCGTCGCCCTTGGCCGCCACATCCTTCTTCCAGGCATCGAGCAATGGTGCCGCGGCATCCTTCCAGAGCTGCAGCTCTTCCGGCGTCGGCTTGTAGACCGTGTGGTCGGGCGCGGCCTTGATGCGCTCGCGGCCGGCCATCTCCACTTTCGCCCAGCCCTCGGCAAGCTTCATGGCCCATTCGGAGGTGCAGTGGTCGTCGATGACCTTGCGGTTCTGTTCGCTCAGGCCCTCATAGCGTGCCTTGTTCATCACATAGACGAAGGTGGTGGCGTAGAAGGGCATGTCGATATGGTGCTTCACCACCGTATCCATGCCGAACAGGTAGAGGCCGTCCCACGGGAAGGTGACGGCGTCGGCCGCGCCGGTGGCCAGGAGGTCACGTGTTTCGGGCGCGGAAACCTGCAGGCTGGAGCCGCCCAGCATGCTGACGAGACGCGCCATGGTCGCCTGAGCGGGGCGGATGTTCTTGCCCTTTATGTCGGCCGGCACGCGCATCGGGCCCTTGGAATGCAGCGAGCCCGGATCGTGAAAGAAGGCGACGCAGAAATAGACGTCCGGCATCTCCTTGGCCGCATATTCCCGATACCATTCGTCGAAGGCCTGCGAGCCCTCGATGGCATTGGTGACGTGGAAAGGCATTTCGCCCAGCGCGACGATGGGGAAGCGGCCGGGCTGGTAGCCGGGATTGACATAGGTGATGTCGGCGATGCCGTCGCGCGCCATGTCGTAGTGGTCGGGCGCGGCGCCGAGCTGCTGGGCAGGATAGATTTCCACCTCGAGCTCGCCATTCGAGGCCTGCTTGATGGATTCCGCCCATGGCACGAGGCCGGTGGGCTGCATGGCGTGGTTCGGCGGCACCCAGTGCGACAGGCTGAGTTTTTCCTGCGCCGCCGCCGGTATGGCGAGAAGCGCCGCCGCGGCGACGGCCGCGAGCCTGATGATCTTCATGATTTCCTCCCTTTGGGCTTTTAAGCCTTATGCCGGACCGGCTCCTCCCGTCCGACGCCGATCACCCGCCTCCTCCGGTGAGTTGATCAGTCAACGCATGACATCTTGTTTGTGTTGAGGTGTCAACCAATTTCTACGCCTGCTCGGGCAGAAAGTTGAGTTGCCAAGCATCTTGACAAGTCGACTGTTGGGCTGTCAACTTTTATCGGCCGGCAGGGAGGAAGCCGGAAACTGGGAGGAAGATATGTACAGACGCACCTTGTGTGCGGCGGCTCTTGCCGTCGCGACCGCTGGCGCTGCCAATGCGGACGATTTCGTCATCGGCCTGTCGGGCGCGCTGACCGGCCCATCGGCAGGCAGCTATGCGCCCGCCATCGATGCCATGCGGATCTATTTCGATCGGCTCAACAAGAATGGCGGCATCGACGGCAACAATGTCAGGCTGGTCATCCAGGACGATCAGGGCGAGGCCTCGCGGGGAGCGGCCAATGCGACGCGCCTCATCAACCAGGACGGCGTGAAGCTGCTCATCAATTCGAGCCTTTCATCGACCTATGCGCCGATGATGGCGGAGTCGCGCCGGGCTGGCGTGCCGATGCTCTTCGCAGCCTCCGCCTGCCCGAAGGAGGTGTTCCCGCCCGCGGTGGACAATCTGTTCTGCACCACGGCATTTGCTGCGCAGTATGACAGCCGCGCCACGCTTGCCTATGTCAAGGACAAGGCGCAGGGCGAGGTGAAGCTGGGTCTTGTCGCCATGGCCATTCCTGTCTCGCGCGGCGAGATCGACTATGCCGAGGGCCTCGCTAAGGAAGAGGGCATGACCGTCGTCGGCAAGGAGGTGATTCCGCCGCCGACGCCGGACTACACGCCTTTCGCCACCAACCTGAAGTCGGCCGGCGCGAACTGGGTCTATGCCTGGGCGCCATGGGTGACGCAGGTGCGTTCGCTGGAATCGCTGCGCCAGCTCGGCTGGGACGGCGACCTGATCGCCTGGGCGCATCTGGAGGCCGAGGGCGAGCTGGCGCGCCTGAAGGATCCGAAGCTCCATGTCATCGGCGCCAATGCGCTCTTCAATGAGGGGCTGCCGATCCACAAGGAGATCGAGCAGGCCGTGTCCGAGGACGGCTCGCGCTATCCGGCCAACCAGATGGCCGAGGGCTGGATCGCGGCGATGGTGGTCGAGGCCGCCCTGCGCAAGGCCGGTCCCGATGCCGACGCGGCGGGCATCTTGGAAGCGATGAAGTCGCTTAATGTCGACACCAAGGGCCTGCGCGGCGGACCGATCGAATGGACGGCGGATAACCACTTCCGCACCAACCAGTATTATCGCATCTATCAGTGGTCCGGCGATGCCATCGGCACCGTGCAGGACTGGCAGGCCTTCGCGGTCGGCCAGTAAGAGCGGCGCGATATGCAGGTCCTGGCCAACATCGTCGTTCTGGCGTCCATCTATGCGCTGATCTGCTGCGGTTACGTGCTGGTCTACCGGGTCAGCCGTATCCTCAATCTGGCGCATGGCGAACTGATGATGGTCGGGGCCTATCTGCTCGTGGCAAGCGCGGGGATCGCGCCTGCCAACCCCGCTTTGGCGATCGGACTGGCGGGGATCATGTCGATCCTCGTCGGCCTCGCCGTCTATTTTGCGCTGATGCGCGGCATGACTGGCAAGTCGGTGCTCGCCGCCGTGCTCACCACCGTCGCGCTGGGCATATTGATCCGCGGCGCGGTGGTGCTGATCTGGTCGGCGCAGCACCATCATCCGGCGCATACGCTCGGCCTGCCTAACCCGTCGATCGAACTTTTCGGCGCACGCATCTCGACCTTCGCCGCCGCGCTGGTGATTGTTACGGCAGTCACCTATCTGGCGCTGTTCACCTTCCTGCACCGTTCGCGCTGGGGCATCCGGATGCGGGCGGCCGGGCAACGCGCGCTGCTGGCCGCGCAGCGCGGCATCAACCTCCATGCCATCTATGCGATGACATGGGCGATCTCCACCTTCACTGCCTCCATCGCCGGCATGCTGATCGCGCTCGATTCGGGGCTCAATTCGACGCTGGTCATGATCGGGCTGAAGGCGTTTCCGGCGGCGCTGGTCGGCGGGCTCGACAGTCTGCTTGGGGCGCTGATCGGCTCCTTCGTGGTCGCCGCCGCCGAGGTGCTGATGATCCGCCACGTCAACCCGCTGCTCGCCGACGTCGTGCCGTTCCTCATCCTCATCCTGATGCTGATGGTGCGGCCGTGGGGCCTGTTCGGTACGCGCGAGGAGCTGGACCGTGTCTGACGTGGCGACAAGGGATGCGGCAGCGCCGGTGTGGCGCCGGGCGCGGTGGATCGTCGGACTTGCATTGCTTCTGGCGGTGCCGTTCCTCGCCAATGCGTTCCTGCTCGATCTTGCAAACCAGATGCTTCTGGCCGGCATCGGGGCGCTGGCGCTGATGCTGCTCACCGGCTTTGCCGGCCAGATATCGCTTGGCAGCGCGGGCCTGCTGGCGGCCGGCGCCTTCACGGTCGGCATCCTGTTTCGCGAGCTTGCGATGCCCTTCTGGGTGACGCTGCCGCTGGCGACGCTGGTGGGTGCGCTGATCGGCGTGCTGTTCGGCCTGCCATCGCTCAGGCTGCGCGGCCTCTATCTGGCCATCTCGACGCTCGCGCTGCATTTCATCGTCATCTATGTCGGCGGGGAATACGAGGCTTCGCGCAGCTATTCGGCCGGCATTCTCGTCGATCCGCCGATGGTGTTCGGCTACGAGGTCTATGGCGGCTTCAACTGGTATTTCGTGCTGCTCGCCGCGCTCGTCTTCACCTGGTTCATCTGCGACAATCTGGTCCGGTCGCGCACCGGCCGCGCCTGGGCGATGGTGCGCACCAAGGAAACGGTGGCCGCCGCAATCGGCATCGACGTGGCGCGCGCCAAGCTGCTCGCCTTCGTCGTCGCCTCGGCGCTGACCGGCTTTGCCGGCGGCCTGTTCGCCTACTATCGCGGCTTCGTCTCGATCGAGGCCTTCTCGCTCTATCTGGCGGTGCAATATGTGGCGATGATCATCATCGGCGGCATCGGCTCGCTGCCCGGCGCGCTTTTGGGCGCGGCCTTCGTCACCGTGCTGCCTTACGGCATCGAGACGCTGCTTTTCATGCTGCCGGGCGCGAACCAATATGCCGGCGCGGCCTTCGCTGCGAACTATGCCGCCTTCGGCCTGATCATGATCCTGTTCCTTGCCTTCGAGCCGCATGGGCTGATCGGCATCTGGCAGCGGATCGTGAAGCGCTTCGCCGGCAAGCGAGGGCGCGGAAATGGCTGAGCCGCTGCTATCCGTGCGCGACCTGCGGGTGCTTTACAGCCGCGCCATAGAGGGCGTCGGTTCGGTTTCGCTCGACGTGGCCGAGGGCCAGACCGTGGCGATCCTCGGCGCCAACGGCGCCGGCAAGACGACGACGTTGCGGGCGATCACCGGCTTCATCGGGCTGGACGATGCGCGTGTCGCCGGCGGGCGCGTTACGTTTGCGGGTCGGGACATCGCCGGCTGGCAGCCGCATATGGTCAGCCAGGCCGGTCTCGTTCTGGTGCCGGAGCGCGAGAAGGTATTTCCGAACCTGACCGTCGCCGAAAACCTCGCCGTCGTGGCGCAACGCAGCACGTCTGGAAACGCCGTCTACGACTTCTTCCCGCGCCTGGGCGGGCTGAAAAACCGGCTCGCCGGCCTGCTTTCCGGCGGCGAGCGGCAGATGCTCGCCATCGGCGCCGCGCTCGCCTGCGCACCGCGCGTGCTTTTGATCGATGAATTGTCGCTCGGCCTCGCGCCGGTGATCGTGGACGATCTCGCCCAGCGGCTGATGCGCATCCGCGACGAGCTGAAGCTGACCATGGTCATCGTCGAGCAGAATGCCAATCTGGCGTTGCGCATGGCCGACCACGGCTATGTGCTGGAGCACGGCCATGTCGCGCTTTCCGGTACGGCGGCGGAATTGCGCAGCGACAGCCGCGTGCAGGACCTCTATCTCGGCGGCGGCCAGACGCGGCGCTCCTATCGCGAGATTGGCATGGCGGGGCTGGAGGACGCGCCATGACGGTGCTCGCCATCGAGGACGTGTCGCTCGCCTTCGGCGGCCTGAGCGTGCTCAAGAACGTCTCCATGTCGGTGGGCGAGGGCGAGATCCTGGCGCTGATCGGGCCTAACGGCGCGGGCAAGACGAGCGTCTTCAACTGCATCAGCGGCATCTACCGCCCCAGCGGCTCGATCCGCTTCGGCGAGCGCGAGCTTATCGGCATGAAGCCGCATCAGGTGGCGCGGCTGGGCATTGCCCGCACCTTCCAGCACGGCGAGGTGCCGCCACATATGACGGTGGTCGAGGCGGTCATGTCGGGCCGCCACAGGCTGGTGCAGCTCGGCCTCGTACCGGAAATGCTACGGCTGCCTTCTGCGCGGATGACGGAGGCCGCACATCGCGAAGCAGCACTTGGCATCATCGAGCATTGCGGGATCGCGCAATATGCCGATGCGCAGGTCGGCGCGCTCGCCTTCGGCATCCAGAAGATCGTCGGCTGCGCCCGCGCGCTCGCGGCCCAGCCGGCGCTTCTGCTGTTGGACGAGCCTTCCGCCGGCCTGACGCAGGAGGAGCGCGAGGCGATGGCGCGCTTCATCATGCGGGTGAAGGTGCGGCTTGGCTTGCCGATGATCTGGATCGAGCATGATATGCAGATGGTGGCGGAGCTTGCGGATCGCATCCATGTGCTCGACTATGGCCGCTCGCTGGTCGACGCCGCGCCCGACATCGCGCTGAAACATCACGACGTTATCGCCGCCTATCTGGGTGCCTGACGGCGCGGCGCTTGCCAGCAGGTGCATGGCGGCGATAAGCGGATAGGCCCGCATCGGACCACAGGAAGCCAATGGACCAGCGCACACCGAAGAAGACCCGCAAGAGCCCGGCGGCGGAGCGCTACGATGTCGCCGACCAGCCTTTGCTGCGGCGCGCCGGCGGGTCGACCGTCATCGACCTCGACAATTACTTCCCGGCCTATCTGGCCTGGACCGCCAATAAATGGGCGCGCAGCGCCTCGCATCTCTACCTCAAGCGCTACGGCATCGGCATTGAGGCATGGCGGCTCCTGGTGCTGCTGGCCGTTGAGGGGCGGATCACGGCCAATCGCGTCTGCCAGGTCATCGGCATGGACAAGGCCTCCGTCAGCCGCAATTTCAAGCATATGCATGAGAGTGGGTTGATCGAGATCACCGACGATCCGGACGACAAGCGCAAGCGCTTCGCCGAGCTGACGGCGGCCGGCTTCGCGCTGCACGACCGGATGCTGCCGGTGGTGATGCGGCGCGAGCAGCGGCTTCTTGCCTGCCTGACCAAGGAAGAGCGCGCCACGCTGCAATCCTATCTGCGCCGCGTGCATGCCAACCTGCCGGCGCTGGACGATCCGAGCGACTACGACGACTGACAGTGTGTGTTCGCTACCGCCCTCCCTTTTTGCGCTAATAATCGTTGACAACTCAACGATCTCCGGACAAGCTGCAAACACGATGGCGGCGTGCCGCGGTCGCGGGAGGAGATATCGATGGTTTGACGCTGGCGCCCTGCGCCGCGCGGCTTCGCCTGCCTTCCGATCAGATGCTGAACAACCGCGCCCTGCGCGCTGCGATCGAACGTGAAAGGCAAATGCGATGTCCGACGCCAACCAGCCCAAATCCCTGAGCGACCTGCTCGCGACCGTTCCCAATGTCGTCGACCATCTGTTCCGCAATCCGCCCAAGAATGCCCTGACCATCTATACGCAGATGATGCCGGGCGACGCCGTGCGGCCGGAATTTTCCACTTGGCGCGACGAGCAGCGGGCATGGCGCGAGACCATCGCGCTGCACGACCAGAGCTACCACATGGACAGCCTGCACCTGCGCGGCCCCGGCGCGCTGGAGCTGTGCCAGTATCTTTCGGTCAACACGTTCAAGAATTTCGGCGTCGGCGCGGCCAAGCAGCTGCTCGCCTGCTCGCCGGACGGCTTCGTCATCGGCGACGCCATTCTCTACCGGCTGGAGGAGGAGCATTTCCTCGTCGTCGGCAATCCCTCCACCACCGACTGGGTGCGCTTCAACGCCGAGACGCTGGGCTATGAGGTGACCGCCGAGCTCGACGCGATGTGGGCGCTCAACAAGGCCAAGAAGCGCAGCTTCTACCGCTATCAGGTGGAGGGGCCGAATGCCTGGCAGCTGCTGGAAAAGGTGCATGGCGGGAAGCTGCCGGAGATCAAGTTCTTCAAGTCGGACACGATCAACATCGCCGGCTGCAAGGTGCGCGGCATGCGCCACACAATGGGCGGCGTGCCGGGGCTGGAGCTTTCCGGCCCGTGGGAGGACCGCAAGGCGGTCAAGGACGCGCTGGTGAAGGAAGGCAAGGCATTCGGCCTGCGGCAGGTCGGCTCGATCGGCTATTTCACCACCGTCATCGAATCCGGCTGGTGGGCGGTGCCGGTCTCTGCAGTTTACACCAGCGAGGGCATGAAGGCCTATCGCGACTGGCTGACGGCGAAGAATGCGGCCATGCGCATGTCGCTCGGCGGCAGCTTCTATTCGCCCGATATCGAGGATTATTACCTCACGCCCTACGACCTGAACTACGGCCATCTGGTGAAGTTCGATCATGACTATGTGGGCCGCGAGGCGCTGGAGAAGATCAAGGACCAGCCACACCGCAAAAAGGTGACGCTGGTGTGGAACGCCGACGACGTGCTCAAGGTCATGCAGAGCCAGTTCGAGGACAGCGGCAGGGTTCCACCGCTGCCGATCACGCTGCCGCTCGCCGCCACCGCGCGCATGCACTACGACCGGGTGACCGACAAGTCGGGCAAGACGATCGGGCTCGCCACTTATCCCGCCTATACGGTCAATGAGCGGGCGGTTATGTCCATGGCAAGCGTCGATGCCGATTTCGCCGAACACGGCACGGAGGTGGTTCTGTTGTGGGGCGAGGACGGCGGCGGGTCGCGCAGCGCCGGCAATATCGAGCCGCACACGCAGGTGAAGATCCGCGCCATCGTGGCGCCATCGCCCATCAGCCAGGCCGCGCAGTCCTATCGCAGCGACATCGGCGTGAAGCGCGGTTCGCTGGACGAAGCGTGATCGGCTTGAGGGAGGAAAGCATATGACGAACCCGTCGGGCCGGGCCGAGGAGACGCGCCGCGTCTGGAAATCGGTGCTGGAAAGATACTGCGAGGATCGCGGTGCGCCCGTGAGCGACCGGTATTGGTCGGACATGGACTTGTGGAGCCGCGATCGCATTCGCGCCGTGCAGGACGAGAAGATCGCCGCCGTTACGCCGTTCCTCTACGAGAACAGTGCCTTCTACCGTCGCCGCTTCGACCGGCTTGGGCTGGCGCCGACGGATATCCGCTCAGTCGACGATCTGATCGCGAAATGGCCGGTGGTCGACAAGAAGGAGATGATGGAGGACGCCATCGCCAACCCGCCCTACGGCACCTACACCGCCTGCGGCGAGGCGGAATGGCAGGATCGCGGCTGGATGCTGTTCTCGTCCTCGGGCTCGACCGGTGTTCCGCGCGTTTTCCGCTACACTCATTTCGACCGCCTGTTCTGGGAGCAGGCCAATGCGCGGGCGCTCTATTCGGGCGGCCTGCGCCCGGGCGATTCCGTCTTCGCCATGGTGGGCTACGGGCCGCATGTCTTTGCCTGGGGCGTGCAGTACACGCTGGCAAAGATGGGCATTCCGGTCATTCCCGGCGGCGGCATGGACGGCAAGGCGCGCGCCGCCGCCATCCTGCGCTTCAAGCCGACCGTGCTTCTGTGCACACCGTCCTACGCGCTCTATCTCGCCCGCGTGATGCAGGAGATGGGCGAGGACCCGGCAAAGACTTCGGTGAAGTGGATCATCACCGGCGGCGAGCCCTTTTCGGGCGTGGAAGGCACCTTGCAGCGCATCCAGAGCCTGTGGGGCGCGATGTCACTGGAATTCTACGGCTGCACCGAGGCGTCGCCGCATTGCGGCGGCTATTCATGCCCCGAATACCAGACCGGCGACGAGCCCTTCATCCATCTGATGGAGGACATACAGGTCTGGGAAACGGTCGATCCCATCGACATGAAGCCGGTCGGCGAGGGCGAGCGCGGCCTGACCGTCTGCACCAACCTCAATTCGGAATCCTCGCCGCAACTGCGCTTCCTCGTCGGCGACTATACGCGGCTGTCGGCCGAGCCCTGCGCCTGCGGCCGCAACCATCTGCGTGCCATGGGCTGCATGACCGGGCGGGCCGACGACCTCGTCAACCTGCGCGGCATCAAGTTCTTCCCGGTCCAGATCGAGGAGGCGGTGCGGGCCGTGGCCGGCACCGGCGACGAGTTCCAGATCAGGCTGCGCACGCTGGATGACGGAATGGACGTGATGACCGTTCTGGTGGAGCATGCGGATGCCGGCGTGGCGGAAGAAGTGAGCCGCGAAATCCGCAGCCGCTGCGAAATCCGCTGCGCGGTCGAGGTGCTGGCGCCGGGCACGCTGCCCAAGACGGAGATGAAGGCCAAGCGCGTCTATGATGAGCGCAACAAGGTCTGAGGGGTCGAACATGTTGTCAAACACGCTCTCCCGCCGCATCGAATGGGGCGACTGCGATCCCGCCGGGATCGTCTTCAACCCCAATTTCTTCTCCTTCTTCGACCATGGCACTGCCATGCTCTACGAGGCGGCGGGCTGGCCGAAGCCGGTGATGGTGGAGAAATTCGGCATTGCCGGCTGCCCGCTGGTGGAAACCAGGGCGAAGTTCATGTCGCCCTGCCGCTACGGCGACGACGTTTCGATCACCAGCACGATCGTGGAGATCCGCAATTCCAGCTTCGACATTAGGCATGAGCTGGCGAAGGGCGGGAAGGTCTGCGTGGAGGGCCACGAGACGCGGGTGTGGACGAAGCACGACCCGGAGACGGGCCGGCTGAAGTCCGCGCCGCTGCCTGAAGAGGTGATTGCGCGGTTCAGGGGCGAGTAGAAGTCGCCTCTTTCGTCCAAGAAAAGGGCCGCCCGCTTGTCGAAGCGGGCGGCCCTTTCAATTGCGGCAGATGCTTACTTTACGCCGGCGTCCGAACGGTAGACCGTGCGGGCCTTCTCGAAGAGCGGCGCGTTCTGGACAGTCGCGCGGATCTTGAACGGCACGTGGTCTTCGACCTGCGCCTTGTTGGACGGCTTGTCCTCGCCCCAGATCAGCGTCACTTCCGTGCCCGGCTTGGCGAACTCGGCATCGATGGTGCCCAGCGACAGGATCGCGCGCTCGTTGGCCGAATAACCGGTCCAGGTCGACATGCCGACGACCTTGCCGTCGACCTCGATGCGGTCGGCGTGGAAGGTGTCGTAGAGCGACATGGGCAGGTTGATGAACTTGGCGCCCGGTCCCTCGTGGAACATGGAGCCGTAGGCAGCGGCGGTGTCGTCGCCGTTCCACACGAAGGTCACCTTCTTGCGGCGGCCGTCGCGGCCGTCGGCCTTCATCTTCTCCAGTGCCTCGCGGCCGATGAAGTCGTGGTCGAAGCCGATGATGCGGCCGTAATCGAGCTCGTAAGGCGTGAAGTAGTAGTCCTCGATATTGTCGGAATAGAAGCTGCCGCCCAGCGGTGCGGTGGTCTCATAGGCCTGGTCGGTGAGCCACTCGCGGTAGCCCTTCATCTTGTCGCCGGAATAGATCGCCGGCAGCGGACGCGGCAGCCAGCCGGATTCCAGTGCATTGGTGTGGTAGGCGCGGCCGCCGACCTGGGTCAGGCCGTACTTCTCGCCGGCCTTGAGCAGCGCGGCATGCACGACCTCATTGTCTTCCCACGGGCCCCAGATCTCGAAGCCCGGCTCGCCGGCCATGCCGTGGCGCAGGCCGCGCACGTGCTTTCCGGCGATGGTGAAGTGGGTCATGTAGAAGAATTTCAGCTTCGGCGCTTCCTGGCCAGTCGCCTCGCGGATGACGTCCATCGCGCCGGGGCCCTGGATCTGGTAGCGGTAGTTGACCGGATCGCCCTTGCGGTAGAACGAGTTGTCGTCGCGCCAGATGCGCACGTCATAGCCGCCCGTGACGGCGTGGTAGTGCAGCCAGTTGATTGACGGCGGGATGCCGACCGCCTGGAACTCGTCTTCTTCGAGATGGAAGAGGATGTTGTCGCCGATGACGTAGCCGTCATGGTTGACCGCGACATACTGCTTGGCCATGTCGACGGGGAAGTTCTCGACGCTGTTGATGCCGGTGTCGCGGATCAGCTTGAGCGCATCGGGGCCCTTGATGTTCAGATCGGCCATGTGGTGCGACTGGTCGTAGAGCACCGCCGTGCGGCGCCATGCGAGCTGCTCGTCGCGCCAGTTGGTGAATTCGGGCACCACGCGCGGGACGACCGCCGGCGGGGTCGTAGAGTTCCACAGCAGCTTGACGGCGCTGCCGGCTTCCTTGATCGCCTCTTCGAGGTTCTTTGCCATCTCATTTCCTCCATGAAAATTGGGCTTGCGTGCATCCGGCTTCCGATCGAGCGCGCGTGCGATGCAGCGGCTGCAATTGTCCGGACGTCGGGAACGGAACTTGAAGCATGGGCCTTCTCATGTAAAACATGTTTTTAATGGTACATACCCAAGGAAAACATGTTTATGGCGACGGTCCCCTTCACCATCCGGCAGCTCGAATATTTCGATGCCGTGGCAAGCGAAGGGTCGCTGGCGGCCGCGGCGCAGCGATGCAATGTCAGCGCTTCCGCGCTGGCGCTGGCGCTGGACGAGCTCGAATATCACCTGACGCTGCAGCTCTTCGTGCGGCGTAAGGGCAAGGGGGTGACACTGACGCCGGCGGGGTCGCGGCTCCTGTCGCATGCACGCCGCGTCCTGTCCGGCGTCGAGCAGATGGCGGCGGATGCGTGGCAGGCATCGTCGAGTCTTGGCGGACGTTTCGCCATCGGCTGCTATTCGACGCTGGCGCCGTTCTTCCTGCCGGGCATGATGCAGGTTTTCCAGCGACGCCATCCCGATCTGGAGCTGGAATTCGTCGAGGCGCCGGCGCCGGAGCTGAACGAGCTGCTGCTGCAGGGCCGGCTCGACGTGGCGCTGATGTACAGCGTCGACGTGTCGGCGCAGCTCACCTTCGACCCGGTGCACGAATACCGGCCCTATGTGATGGTGGCCGAGGGGCATCCGCTGTCGTCGCGGCGTAGCATCCAGCTCGGCGAGCTCGTGGCCGAGCCGCTGATCCTGCTCGACGTCGATCCTTCCCGGCTCAATACCGAGCATATCTTCGGCCAGCTCGACCTGCGGCCGCTGATCGGCCACATGACGACCAATTTCGAGCTCGTCCGCTGCCTCGTCGCGCGGGGGCTGGGCTATGGAGTGCTGTTCCAGCGACCGGCCTCGCCGGTCACCTATGACGGCAACAGGCTGGTCATCCTGGAAGTGGACGAGCGGGTGACGGGGACGGTCGTGGGGCTGACGCGGCCCGCCGGTGCGCCACGCTCGGCCCGCTACGACGCCCTGCTCAAATATCTGCTTGCGAGCAATATCGAAGGATCGGCTTCGAGCGCCTGAGAGGGTTCCGCCGCCTATGGCTGCGGTGTCGCGAAGGCCGGGTTGAGCAGGTTTCGCGCCAGCCGGTTCGCCGCCTCCACCACGGTGGGCGCATAGGTCTCGGCGCGGGCAAGATCGAGCCGCGTGGACGGCGCGCGCACCGCGATGCAGCCCAGGAGCAGATGGCCGCGCAGCAGGACCGGCGCGGCCAGTCCGCAGACGCCGGGCGTGGTCTCGCCGTCGTCGTAGCTCCAGCCGCGCTCGCGGATCTGCTCCATCTCGTCGCGCAGCCGCTCCGGGTCGGGGATCGAATCGGGAAAGGCGGCCAGTTCGGCGTCGAACAGCTTGTCGCGGATCGATGACCGCTCGAAGGCCAGCAGCGCCTTGCCGGCCGCGCCGCCATGAAGCGGTATCCGCTTTCCGACCTCGGAGACGACACGCACCTCCTGCGTCGTCTCGCGGATCAGTTCCACCACGTTGAAACTGCCCTGCCTGCTCGACAGGAAGCTCGTTTCATCGAGCTGGCGCGCCAGGTCGTCGAGGATCGGACCGGCCGCCGCGATCACGTCGGGCCGCGTCGGCATGCGGCCGGTCAGTTCCGAAAGGGCCGGGCCGATATGATAGAGCCTGCTCGCCGGATCCTGCCGCACCCACTCTCCGCGCGACAGCGTCCGGAGGATCCGGTGCACGGCGGCCTTGTCTGCGCCGACCTGCCGGGCGAGTTCCGAAACGCCCGCTTCGCCGCGTTCTCCGAGGGTTTCGAGCAGGGCCATCACTTTCGTCACCGTTCGCATGAAACCCTCATTGTTTCTATATAGTCAACATATTCGCCAATATCCGGAAAGTCAAAATGACCATGTTGACTAAATCGCATCATGCCGACTAGAATTGATCTAAATCAACCACAAGCGTTGATCATACAGAAACGAAAGGGTGGAGATGCTGAAATCCCTGCATGATCCGAACATGGTCGCGCGCCTTGCCGGTGCGATCGATTGCGACGTGCATCCCGTCGCGCCCACGGCGAAGGATCTGCTGCCCTTTCTGAACAAGCACTGGGCCGATACGGTTCGCCATCGCGACGTGGTCATGCGCGAGCTCACCTCCTATCCGCCCAATGCGCCGCTGGTGCGCCGTCCCGACTGGGGCGTGGCGGGCGAGTCCGGCGCGACGCTTGAGGGCATTCGCGAACAGCTGCTCGACCGCTGGCAATTGCGCGCGGCGATCCTGACGCCGCTCTTCAGCGCCGCCATGATGCATGACGCCTTTCTCGGCGGTGCCCTCTGCGCGGCGCATAATGACTGGATCGCGCGCGAATGGCTCGACCGCGAGCCGCGCCTGCGCGCCTCGATCGTCGTCAATCCCGGCCGGCCGGAAGAGGCGGCGAAGGAGATCGACCGCGTGGCCGCCGACCGCCGCTTCGTGCAGGTAATCTTTCCGGTGCAGACGGAGATCCCGCTGGGGCGGCCGGTTCATCGGCCGATCTTCGAGGCCTGCATGCGCAACGGCCTGGCGCTTGGTCTCCATGCCGGCTCGATGTTCCGCAATCCTGCCTCGCAGAGCGGCTATTACTCGACCTTCAGCGAGGATTATTCGGCCCATATCTCCGCCTTCACCGCGCAGGTGGCGAATTTCATCTCCGAGGCCGTCTTCGTCGACTATCCGGAACTGAAGCTGGTGCTGATCGAATCCGGCGTGTCCTGGATGCCGCCATTCATGTGGCGCTTCAGCAAGGACTGGCGCGGGGTGCGCAACGAGGTGCCGTGGATCGATCGCAGCCCGTCTGACATCATGCGCGACCATGTCTTCCTGACGACGCAGCCTTTCGACGCGCCGGCCGAGGCGGTCGCCAAGGTGATCCGCCAATTCGGCACCGCCGACATGCTGCTCTTCGCCTCCGACCATCCGCACTGGCACTTCGACGGCGACGCCGTCATCCCCGAAGGCATGCCGGACGAGCATCTCGACGGCCTGCTCTTCGCCAATGCACTGCGTGCCTATCCGAGACTGGGAGATCCGTCATGAGTGATGCCGCCATCGCCGCGAGGCCGGACGTCAAGGCGCAGTCGCGTTTCGAGATCATCGACTGCGACATCCATCCCTATCCCAAGAAGCGCGCCGACATGCTGCAATTCCTGCCGGCCAGCTGGCGGGAACATATCGACACCTATGGGGCGCGGGGCAGCCAGCCCTTCCTCGGCCTCATGCACATTCCGCGGGTGCAGCAGGCGCGGCTGGATTCCATGCCCGAGGCCGGCCCGGCCGGCTCCGACCTCAAGCTGATGCAGAAGCAACTCCTCGACTTCTACGACATCAAATACGGGGTATTGCAGCCCTTCGGCCCCGGCGGCGGCCAGAACCTGCTCAATCCCGGCCTCGCAAATGCGATCTGCATCGCGGTGAACGACTGGCAGTTGGCCTACTGGCTGGAGCCTGAACCGCGCCTCAAGGGCTCGCTGATGGTGTCGCAGGAGGATGCCACGGCGGCGGTGGCCGAGATCGAGCGCCGCGCCGGCGACCGCCGTTTCGTGCAGGTCACCGTGCATGGCCGTTCGGCCGAGCCGCTCGGCAGGCGCCGCTACTGGCCGATCTACGAGGCGGCGGTGAAGGCGGGGCTGCCGGTCGCCATCCACTCCACCGGCTACGGCCAGTATGCGCCGTCCGGCGCGGGCTGGATGTCCTTCTATATCGAGGAGCACCACTCCTACGCCCATACGATGCAGACCGCCATCACCAGCCTGGTGATGGAAGGGGCGTTCGAGCAGTTCCCCGACCTCAAATTCGTCGTCGTCGAGGGCGGGTTCGGCTGGGCGCCGGCGCTGGCCTGGCGGCTCGACAAGATCTGGGCGCGCAACCGTTCGGAAGTGCCGAACGTGAAGCGTCCGCCGTCGGAATATATGCGCCGCAACGTCTGGTATGCGACCCAGCCGGTGGAGGAGCCGGAAGTGCCGGCGCAGCTCGGCGAGATCGTCGACTGGATCGGCGCGGACCGGCTGCTCTTCGCCACCGACTATCCGCACTGGGACATGGACGACCCGCGCTACGCCTTCAAATATCCGCTCGCCAGGGACGACCAGCAGCGCATCTTCTCGCTCAACGCCAGGGAGCTCTACAACCTTGCGTAACAAGGAGAAGCATGTCGTCGCGCGTGTCGACGAGGTGGTGCCCGGCACGCCGCTGATCAGGACCGTGAAGGGCCGCGACATCGGCATCTTCAATGTCGGCGGCGAGTTCTACGCGCTGCTCAACCGGTGTCCCCACCAGATGGCGGAACTGTGCCGGGGTCGGGTCACGCATCTCGTCAAGGCGCCGCGCGCCGGCGAGGTCGAGGTGACGCGCGAAGGCGAGTTCATCAAATGCCCGTGGCATGGCTGGGAGTTCGATATCCGCACTGGCCAGTCCTATTGCGACCCCAACTCCATCTTCGTGCGCCAGTACGGCGTGACGGTGGAGCCGGGCGAGGAGCTCGTGAAGGGCCCTTATGTCGCCGAAAGCTTTCCCGTCTCCGTCGAAGGAAAATACGTCGTCGTGGAGATGTGAAGCCAGATCGGCGCGAGGAAAGCGAGGCGCCGATGACAGCCAATCAGACAATCTCAGGGAGGAAATCATGATCCATCGGAAAATCGCGCAGCGGCTGCGGGTCGCTGCGGCCGCGCTTCTCGTCGCCGGCGCAGCCGCGTTGCCGGCGCAGGCCGAGGAGCTTCGCTTCCTCATGCCATGGAACGCCGCCAGCGCCGGCAATATCGCCGTCGCCGACCTGCTGACGCGGATCATCGAGGAAGAGACCGCCGGGGAGGTGACGCTGCGCCGCTTCGACAATGGCGTCGTGCCGCCCTTCGAGCAGTTCGAGCCGGTGGCGAGCGGTGTGTTCGACATCCACTATACCAATCCGGCCTATCATGCCGGCGACACGTCGGTCGGCCAGGTCATGGATACGGTCGTGGCGGATGCCGAGAAGCGGCATTCGTCGGGCCTGTGGGACAAGGTCGACGCGGCCTACCAGAAGCGCAACGTCAAGATGATCGCCGCCGGGCCCTCGACCGGCTTTCAGTTCCTGATCCGCGACAAGCTCAGCGCCGACGGTACGCTGAACGGCATGAAGATCCGCAGCAACCCGGCCTATGACGGGACGATCCGCGCGCTCGGCGGCGCACCGATCCAGCTGCCGATCCCGGAAGTCTATACGGCGCTGCAGAAGGGCCTGATCGACGGCACCGCCTTCCCGGTCCATGGTGTCGTTTCGGCCCGCATGGGCGAGATCGCCAAGGGCCAGGTGCGCCCGACCTACGGGCAGGGCACCGCGCTGGTGGTCATGAACCTGGACAAGTGGAATTCGCTCTCGCCCGAACTCCAGGCAAAGCTCGAAAAGGCCGGCCGCCGCTTCGAGGAGGAATGCCTCAAGGTCGTGGCTGACATTGCCGCGGCCGACGAGGCGGCGCTGGTCGCCGGCGGATCGGCCCTCGTGAACCTGAACGAGAAGGCGGCCAGCGAGATCAACCTCTACTACAACCAGAGCACCTGGGAGCAGGCCGTGCAGAATGGCGGCGATGAGGTTGCCGAGCTGGTCTCCTTCATCAAGGACAACGATCTCGTCTTCAACGGACACTGATCGATCGTTGCGGCGCGGGCTGCAGGCCCGCGCCGTCCTTTCCTCGCAAAATGAAGCGGTGATCCCATGTCCGTCCTGACAGGGCTAGGCAGGCTGCATGATTTCGTGACGCGGATGGGCGCCATCGCCGCCGCGCTATGCCTGGGAGCCATCGGGCTCCTCTATTTCAGCGAAGTGCTGAGCCGTTATTTCCTCCATGCCCCCACGAGCTGGACGGCGGCCGTATCCATCTATCTCATGCTGGTCGTGACCATGCTGATGCTGCCGTTCCTGACCATGAAGAACGATCACGTCACGGTCAGCATGAACGAATATCTTCCGGGGCCGGTTGCGCGCGGGCTGACCGTCGCCGCCATCGCCGCCGCCACGATCGTATGTCTGGTCTCGACCTACATCACCTATGAGGAGATGGCGCGGGCCTTCCTGCGCGGCACCCGCACCACGGACACGCTGTTCATCCCCAAATGGTGGCTGATGGCGTTCATCGTCTACGGCCTCGCCAGCACGACCATTCATTTCGCCCGACAGTTCTGGACGAGCATTGCGACGCGTCCTGCCGAGGAGGCCGCACGTGCTTGATCTTGCATGGTACTGGACGCTTGTCATCGCATTCGGCTCGATCGTCGCGCTGACCTTTGCCGGCATTCCGGTCTTCGTCGTCTTCCTGCTGGTCAACGTGCTCGGCATCCTGGTCATCATCGGGCCGCAGGCCTTCGGCATGTTCTCCAACAGCCTCGTCTCGACGCTGACGAGTGAGTCCTTCATCGCCATCCCGCTCTTCCTGCTGATGGGCGAGATGCTGATGCGCTCACGCGCGCTGGAGGAGCTTTATGCGGCGCTGGACTCGATCCTCGGCCGGACGCGCATCCGCCTCTATGCGCTGTGCACCATGCTGGCGACGGCGATGGGCACCATGTCGGGCTCGGCCATGGCCGATGCGGCCATGCTCGGTCGCTCCGTCTATCCCGGCATGGTGGCGCGCGGCTATGATCCGCAGATATCGACCGGCCTGATCCTCGCCGGCGCCACGATCGCGCCGATCATCCCGCCCAGCGTGCTGATGGTCATCCTCGCCACGCTGGCAGGGGAATCGATCGGAAAGATGCTGATCGCCGGCATCCTGCCCGGCCTGTTCCTCGCCGTCCTCTATGTCTGCTACGCCTATGTGCGGGTGCTGCTCGATCCGTCGAAGGCGCCGCCAATGCTGGAGAGCGAATCGCGCACGCTGGCGCAGCGCGCCCGCGGCTTCGCCCGCATCATTCCGTTCGGCGGCGTGGTCTTCATGGTCGTCGGCCTGATCATGCTCGGCATCGCCAGTCCGACGGAGGCAGCGGCGATGGGCGTGGCCGCGACCGTGCTGGTGGCGATCTATCTGCGTTCGGCCAGCTTCGGCATGATCTGGGAATCGCTCACCGGTGCGGCGCGCATCACCGGTTCGGTGCTGGCCATCATCATGAGCGCCAACCTGTTCGGCCAGTTGCTGTCCTTCACCGGCGCGACCGAGCAGATGGTGCAGATCGTCGAGGGCTGGGACGTGGCTCCCTGGGTCGTCTTCCTCATGCTGATGGGCATCACGCTCTTTGCCGGCATGTTCCTCGGCGCGACCGAGTTCATGATGATCTCCGTGCCGGTCTTCGGCCCGATCATCGCGGCGGTGGGCTTCGACCCGATCTGGTTCTGGACGCTCTATCTGATCAATGTCGTGACCGGCGGGATGACGCCGCCTTTCGGCATGACGATGTTCGTCTTCAAGGCGGCGGTGCCGGAACGGTCGATCATCGACGTCTACAATTCGACCTGGCCCTTCGTCGGGGTCATCTTCCTCGGCATCGCGATCATGGCGATCTTCCCGCAGATCGTCCTGTTCCTGCCGGACCTGCTTCAGTGACGTTTTCGCGCCAGCCGGCTAAAGGCTCTGCTGGCGCGAAACGCCGTTGATATCCGCCAGCAGCGGATAGTCGATATAGCCGGTGCGGCCCTTTTCGTAGACGGTATCGCGGTTCACCGCATTGAGCGGCGCGCCGGCCGCGAAACGCTGCACGAGGTCTGGATTCGCCAGATAGGGCCGGCCGAAGGCGATCATGTCGGCATGGCCGTCGCGGATCGCCGCATTGCCGTTCTCGTAGCCATAGGCATTGTTGGCGATATAGATGCCCGTGAAGCGCGACCGCAGCTTGCCGAAATCGAACGGGCACTGGGCTGGCGTGTCGCCGGTGCCGCCCTCGACCACGTCGAGGAAGCCCAGCCGCCGTTCCTGCAACCCCTCGACCACGCAGGTGAAGAGCGCCTCGGGATCGGAATCGGTGATCTCGTAGACCGACGGATTGGTCGGCGAGATGCGGACGCCGACCCTTTCCCGGCCCCAGACATCGACCACGGCATCGACCACTTCCAGAAGCAGGCGGCGGCGATTTTCAGGCGAGCCGCCATAGGCATCGGTGCGGCGGTTGGTCGAATCGCGCAGGAACTGGTCCAGCAGATATCCGTTGCCGGCATGGACCTCGACCACGTCGAAGCCGGCGCGCTGCGCATTGATCGCCGCCTTGCGATAGTCCTCGATCAGGCCCGGCATCTCCGCGGTGGTCAATTCGCGCGGGACCGGCAGGGGCACGCGGCCCTGCGGCGTGCGCATCGTCCCCCTGGCGGGAATTGCCGAGGGCCCGAAGGCGACTTCGCCGCGAGGATGCAAGGAGGGATGGAGATTATGCCCGCAATGGAAGAGCTGCAGGCCCATATGCCCGCCGCGGGCATGGACCTCGTCCGTCACGCGCTTCCAGCCGTCGATCTGGGCGTCGTTGAAAATGCCCGGTGAATCCATGATGCCGGCGCCGTGATCGGCGATCGCGGTGGATTCCCCGAATACGAGTCCGGCGCTGGCACGCTGCGCATAATATTCGACATTCAGCTCGTTCGGCGTGCCGCCGGGCGAACGGCCCCGCGTCATGGGCGACATGACGATCCGGTTCTTCAGCGTCATGCCCGCCAATGTGAGCGGCCTGAACAATTCGGCAGTCTGCGCGTCGCCCATCCGACTCCTCTCCCAGGAATGCTTGTCCGGCGTATATTGTGACTCGCCGGCCCGGCATGGCGCAAGCACCATCGCTGCCCCCGGAGCCGTCCGGGAGGGACATATGCCAGAGCTGGAAAATGCCGAAATTCTGAAACGCATCGCCGAACTCGAGGCGCGCCAGCGCCATAGCGAGGACCGGCAGGCGATCCTCGACTGCATCATGCTCTATACGCGGGCGATCGACCGCCACGAATGGAGCCTGCTGGAGGAGGTCTATCATCCCGACGGGATCGCCAATCACGGCGACTTCGTCGGCGATCGCGCCGCGCTGCGCGACTTTCTCGAACCCATGTACCACGCCAATTATGCGATCCACACGCATCACGTGATGAACCATCTCTGCGAGATCGACGGTGATGTCGCCCATGCGGAGACCACGGCGCTGGTGATGATGGCGCTAAAGGACGGCACCCATGTGAACATGCTCGGCGCGCGCTACATCGACAGGTTCGAAAGGCGCGACGGGCGATGGAAGATCGCCCTGCGGCGTATCGTTTCCGATTTCCGCTGCCGCGCCGAGCAGCTTCCCAACTATGCCAATTTCCCCAACGGGCGCTGGGACAGGGAGGATTTGTCCTATGAGCGCCCCGTCGCATTGCCGGCCGCGCTCCGGCAGCAGGTCAAGCGCGGCCGGGCGGGGTAGGAAGCTGCCCGTGCTGCCCGTGAAAGCGCTCGCAATCGGATTTCTAAATGGCTGAGATTGAGCAAAGCTTGTTGCAGTACTGCTAATGGAAGCCCAACATGCCGTGGTGTCACGAAATGGCCACGCGCGATCCGCGCAGCCGGGAGCGATGACGCAAATGGCATTCCGCGAATGGAGGTTCGCCGCTTGCCGAAAGACCGCCGGGAGCAGGCTCGTTCCGTCGGGAGGAGGAGATTAAGGGAGCCGGGAACGTTGATGTGCGCCCGTCCAGGGCATGCCGCATCGCAACCGAGGGAGGAGACCTCATGGCTACAAGGCTTGTTTCCAGATTCGCGATCGCAGGCGCGCTGCTCATGGCAGGCAGCGTCTGGGCCAACGCGCTCGAATTGCGGGTAGCGAGCGGCGCGCCGCCCGCATTCCCCGCGAACAGTCCCGCCTATACGACCTTCATGGATATGATCAAGGAGGAGACGAAGGGCGAGATCACCGCCCGCCATATCGGCATGGACGTGGCCAATCTCACCAGCATGGTATCGAACCTTCAGGACGGTACGCTGGATATGGGCAACATCATCGCGTCCTATTTCCCGGCCGAATTTCCGCACATGATGTTGATCGGCGAACTGTCGGTGCTGGGCGACTTCGGCAATGCGATGGCCGCTTCGACCATCGAATTCTATGCCAATTGCGCCGACTGCCAGGCCGAGATGAAGAAGGTTGGGCTCACCTATCTTTCGTCCTTCTCCACGTCGAGCTTCGAGCTGATCACGGCGCGCAAGCCGGTCAGGGCATTGGCCGACCTCAAGGGTATGCGCATCCGTTCCACCGGCGCCAACACGGCGGCCTGGCTGGAAGCGATGGGCGCGATCGCCGTCAATATTCCCTTCAACGAGGAATATCAGGCGCTGTCGAGCGGGCTCGCGGACGGGACGCTCGCCTCGCCCGCCCAGCTGATCAGCAACCGGATCGCGGAAGTTGCGAAATATTACACGCCGATGAGCGTGCTGACGATCTCCTCGTCGCCCAACATGCCGATGCGGGCGCAGACCTATGCCGGCCTGACCGAGGAGCAGCGCAAGGCTGTCGTCAAGGCCGCGACGCGGGGGGCGGTGACCTTCGAGCCAGCCTCGCGCGCGCAGGCGGTCAAGGGCGTCGAGGAACTCAAGAACAGGGGCGGCGAGATCGTCGAGCCCTCGGACGACCTGAAGGAAGCCAATGCCAAGTTCCGCAAGGAAGTGATCCAGACCGCCATCAACAACGGCAAGACCACCTTCGGCATCGCCGATGCGGAGGCCAAGGTGATGGAATATGTGGCGCTGGTCGAGAAGTGGAACAAGATCATCGAACCGATCCAGGACGATCCGCAGGCGATCGCCGACAAGGTCTGGGAAGAGGTCTGGTCCAAGGTCGACTTCAAGACCTACGGCCTGTGATCCAGACCGTCGGCCGGGGCGCGCTGCCGCCCCGGCACCATTTCTATGATTTCCGGGAGTGGCTGTCTTGAATGCAATTGCACGCTGTCTGGCGTCGATCAGTTTTGCCCTGGTGGTGATTGCCGGTTTCGGCGCGGTGATTACCATGGTCGTGGTGACAGCCGATGTCGTGCTGCGCTTCTTCGGCGGGGGCATTCCGGGCACGCTCGAACTGGTCACCTATTATCTCATGTCGATGGTCGTCTTCCTGCCGCTGGCGCGTGTCGAGCGGCTTGAGCAGACCATTACCGTCGACGTCTTCACGGGTGTGATGAGCAACCGCGTCCAGCTTTGGCTGGGCTTCCTCGTCGCGCTCCTCTCGGCCGCCATCTACGGCACGATCTGCTATCTGACGGCGCTCGATGCGGGGGTGAAATTCGCCGCCGGGTCCTACATCCTCACCGACCGTTTCCCGCTTCCGATCTGGCCGGCCTATTTCGTCGTGCCGGTGGCGTTCCTGCTGGCGACGCTCACCTGCCTGCTGCGCGGGCTGGAACTCGCGCTGGGAACCTACCGGCCGCGCGGCGGCGAGATCATCGAGGATATGGGCCTGCAACTGGCCGATGGCGGTGCGAATCGGGAGCAGGTGCGGACATGAGCGATATCGCCATCGGACTGACCGGGACGGCCGGCATGCTGGTGCTGTTTGCGCTGCGCGTGCCCATCGGCCTTGCGCTGATTTTCGTCTCGGCGTGCGGCATGTGGGCGATCATCGGGCCGGGACCGGCCATCGGCATGGTGCGTTCCGTTCCGTTCGACTTCATCGCCAACTGGACCCTCAGCGCGGTGCCCATGTTCGTGCTGATGGGCTATCTCTGCTACCATGCCGGCATGACCGAGAGCCTGTTCAGGCTCGCCAAGGCGGTGCTGGCGCGGATTCCCGGCGGGGTCGCCGTGTCCGGCATCATGGCCTGCTCGGGTTTCGCCGCCGTCTCGGGATCGAGCGTGGCCTGCGCGGCGGCCATGGGTCGGATCGCCATACCGGAGATGGTCAAGGCCGGCTACGACAAGAACTTCGCCTGCGGCACCATCGCCGCCGGCGGCACGATCGGCGCGCTCATCCCGCCATCGGTCATCATGATCCTGTACGGGATCTTCGCGCAGGTCTCGATCGTCGACCTCTTCCTGGGCGGTATTTCGATCGGGCTCCTGACGGCATTTTCCTATATTGCCGTCATCGTCCTGATGAGCAAATTCCGGCCCGACAAGGTGCCCTCATCCCTGCCGGACGTGCCACGGGATGAGCTCCTGCGCAGCCTGAAGGAGGTCGGGCCGGTCCTGCTCTTGATCGTCGGCGTCTTCGGCGGCCTGTTCAGCGGCGTCTTCACGCCGACGGAGGCGGGCGCCGTCGGCGCGTCGCTGGCCTGCGTGCTTTCGCTGTTGCAACGCAAGCTCAGCGGGCAAGCCTTCATCCGGTCGATCTCCGAAACGGTGCTGACCTGCGCGGCGCTGATGATCATTCCGGTTGGAGCGGCCATGTTCACCCGCTTCCTTTCATTCAGCGGCACCGGCGATTTCATCACCACCATGGTCACCGGCCTCGACCTGCCCTACTGGCAGCTGATGCTACTGATCATGGTGATCTACCTGATCCTCGGCACCTTCATGGAAGGGGTCGGGGCCATGCTGCTCACCCTGCCGATCTTCCTGCCGATCCTCAACGCGACCGATGTGAGCCTCGTCTTCTTTGGCATTTTCGTCACCAAGATGATCGAGGTGGGCATGATCACGCCGCCCTTCGGGCTCAATGTGTTCGTGATCAAGAGCGTGGTGGGAAGCCTGACGACGCTCTATGGCGTTTTCCGCGGCATAATGTGGTTCCTCGTCGCCGACCTCATCGTCGTGACGCTGATCATCTTCTATCCGCAGATCGTCCTCTTTCCGACCTGGTTCAAATGATGACGTCGCCCGCTCCATTCCTTGAAGACCTCGGCACTTTGTCCGCGCTGGCGGCGGTCGAGGATGCGGTGCGCGGCTCGTGCATGGCCCTGGCCGACCGCGACAGGGCGGGCGCGCTCGCCGCCTTCGCTGCCGGCGCGCGCTGTGCCCATGGCAGCTTCGAGGGGACCGCGCTCGACTATGTGGCGGCAGCGATGGCCGGCGAGTTGCCCGGCCTCTCGCCGCGAAGCTGGCAGGTGACGTCGCATGGGGCAGGACTTGCCGGCGCGGGCGCCTGGGCGGAAACCTATGTCATTGCGGACGCCGCTCAAGATACCGGCGGCATGATGGCCGGCCTGCGGCTTCTCGACCGCCTCGAAAGGGAGGGCGACGCGTGGCGCATTGCCCACCGACAGACGGTCCTCGACTGGACCTTTCGCTGGCCGCAGACGGAACAGGGGGAGCGAAATTGACGATGGTCCCCGTATTCTCGCGTGCCGAAACGGATGCCGCCATGGAGAAGCTCTTCAGCCCGCTGCGGATCGGCAATGTCACCTTGCGCAACCGGATCGCCATGGCTCCGATGACGCGGCGCTTCTCGCCGGGAGGCATACCGACCGATGACGTCGCCAATTATTACCGCCGGCGCGCCGCCGGCGGCGTGGCGCTGGTGATGACGGAAGGCACCTATATCAACCGCGCCTCGGGGCAGGATCTCGCGGTGCCCAATCTGTACGACCCCGCGGCCGTGGCGGGCTGGCGACGGGTTGTCGAGGCGGTTCATGGCGAGGGCGCGCTGATGGGCGCGCAGCTCTGGCACATGGGCTTCCTCCTGTCGCCCAGCAACACGGCAGACACGTCCATCCGCCTGGTCGGGCCGTCCGGCCTCGACGGCAAGGGCGCGCGGCCCGGCGCGCCGATGACGGAAGCGGAGATCGCCGATACCATCGCGGCCTATGGCACGGCGGCTGCCAACGCGAAGGCTGCGGGCTTCGACACGGTGGAGCTCCATGCCGGACACGGCTATCTGATCGACCAGTTCCTCTGGGACCGCACCAATGAGCGGACCGACCACCATGGCGGCGACATGATCGGCCGTACGGCATTCGCCGTGGAGGCGGTCAAGGCGGTCCGCGACGCGGTGGGGCCGGGCTTTCCGATTTCCTTCCGCTGGTCGCAGTGGAAGATCCAGGACTATGGCGCCAGGCTGGCGCAGACGCCGGCCGAACTGGAACGCCTTCTGGCGCCGATCGCAGCGGCGGGGGTGGACATCTTCCATTGCTCGACGCGGCGCTTCTGGGAGCCAGAGTTCGAGGGGAGCACGCTCAATCTTGCCGGCTGGACCCGCAAGGTGACAGGCAAGCCGGTCATCACCGTCGGCTCCGTATCGCTTTCGACCGACGTGCAGAACCATCACCAGGCCGCGCTGCCGACGGATATCCGCGCGCTGCTCGACATGTTCGCGCGCGACGAGATCGACATGGTGGCGGTGGGGCGCGCGCTGATCGCCAATCCGGACTGGCCGAAGATCGTGCGCGAGGGCAGGCTGATGGAGCTCACGCCCTTCATCCGCTCCGAAATCGACAAGGCCCTGATCTGACGCGAGGAGGACAAGATGGACGACAAGGAACTCGCCCGCATGCGCTACTGGATGGATCGGCTGGAGATCCAGGATTGCATCAACCGTTATCCGCGCGGGCTCGACCGGCATGACGACGATTTCCTCGCCAGCGTCTTCTGGCCCGATGCGGTGGACAATCACGGCGCCTGGGTCGGCGAGCGCGACGCCTTCGTGGAATGGGCCAACCATGCCTGCCACGATGCCTTTTCGGGCCATGCGCACAACCTGACCAGCCATACATGCGAGATCGACGGCGATACGGCGCATGCCGAGACCTATGTGATCTTCGTACTGCGCCAGCGCGAGGGCACCAATGTCGAGATCGGCGGCGGACGCTATGTCGACAGGCTGGAGAAACGGGATGGCGAATGGCGGATCGCGCTGCGGCGGCTGGCGATGGACTGGCGCATCGACGCCGATGGCGGGCGCTGGTTCAAGGACAAGCGGCCTTATCCGCCGGGCACCTGGGACAGGACCGACATATCCTATCAGCGTCCGCTCGACCTGCCGGAGAACCTCCGCGAGGAGCTCGACCGGAAACACGCCGCGGAGTGAACCGACCGTGCCCGATCATGCCGCGATGGCGCGGGAACTGATCGACCGCAAGGCGATCCGCGACTGCGTCAACGAATATGCGCAGGCGGTGGACCGGCATGACGGCCCGCGCATTGCCGCGGTCTTCCATCCCGACGCGATCGACGATCATGGCCGCTATGTCGGCGGGGTGCCGGGTTTCATCGACTGGGTGAACGGGGTACACGCCGCCCATGAGGAAGCCCATGCCCACAACGTCACCACGCATTCATGCGCGATCGACGGCGACAGCGCGCATGCTGAAAGCTACATCATCTGGGTGCTGCGCCATCGCGGCGGCAGGCGGGTGCTCTTCGGCAGCGGCCGCTATCTCGACAGGCTGGAGCGGCGGGACGGCGCGTGGCGGATCGTGCTGCGCAGGGTGGTTCGGGAGATGCGGTTCGAATGCGACGCGGGGCCGGCGCATCTTCTGCAGCTTTTCGCTGCGGGGCGCTGGGACAAGGATGATCCCGCCGCTCGCCACCGCGCAGCGTCGGTGCCGGGCACGACTGAAACCGCTATTCCCTCTCCCCATGCGATCGAGCGACTGTGGAGCCGTCAAGCGATAATCGATTGCGTCGCGCGTGCGGCCCGCGCCGCCGACAGGGCCGACAGCGCTTTGCTGGAAGATGTCGCGCTGCCGGCGGCATGGCGTGCGATCGTTCCGGAAGGTGCGGT
>DATMGE010000041.1:0-24997 GCA_035555795.1 Rhizobiaceae bacterium
GCATTCGCGGCATCGTCATTGATACGTCGGGCGGCGGTTGGGCCAAGGTGAATATCGAGAATTCGAGCTTCACCAACATCACCGGCCCGGCCATCTATGGCATTGGAAGCGGCAGCGGCAATGTCCGCCTCTATCTTGACAATGTCTCGGCCACCAACAGCAATGTCGGCGTGGTCATGGCCGGCGCCAATGCGCTGGCATGGATGACGCAGTCGAAGATCGCAGGCAATGCCACCGGCATCCAGCAGGCTGCCGGAGCGAAGATCTATTCCTACAAGGACAACCAGATCTTCAACAACGGCACGGACGGCACGCCGCTGCCCGCCTCGCCAACGCCGGTTCAGTCCATGCCCGGAAATGAGATCGCCAGCGTGGCCGGGAAGTAGGCGAGGCTCCCGCTGTCCACCGAAACGGCCAGAGCACCCAGTGTGCCCTGGCCGTTTTCATTGCAGAGAACATGCCTTTCCCCTGTTTCGCCCGGCTGGATCGTTCCAGAAGCTGCTTTGTCCCACAGACGGCTTGATCTCCCTTCGCCGGCTTGATAGAGGCGGCGATATGACAGGGGTGCTCCGTAATGCCGGGGCTGAGATGCAGGGGCAAACCTGCGGACCCTCAAGCTGATCTGGATAATGCCAGCGGAGCGAGGCGAACATGTTTTCCGGCGCGCAGATTTCCCTCTATCCGATGTGCGACGACTTCGTCGGCATCATCATGGGCGCGATCGGCGCGCTCGATCCCTACCGGCCGCGGTTTCGCATCGAGACCGACGATATTTCCACGCTGCTCGTCGGGCCGCCCGACGAGCTCTTTCCCGCCATGCGCGATCTCTTCGTCGCGGCGAGCCGCACCGGCACCCATTGCGTGCTGTCGGCCACCGTCTCGCGCGGCTGCCCCGGCGAGCCGGACGACCCGATCTGCACGCCTATTCCCGGCGTGCAGGGCGTGGCGCTCGACCGGCGCATCGCCGCCGCCCATGCGGCAGTGGCGGCGGCTGCGCCCACCGGGCAACAGGTGGCGGCACAGTTCTCGCTCTATCCGCTCGGCGCCGACCGCCACATGGACGAGATCTATGGCTGCATCGACTTCCTGAAAGGCTCGGGTGTCTTCGACAAGTCGAAGAATTTCTGCACCAAGCTGCGCGGCGACGCAGGGCCGGTCTTCGCTACGCTAAGCGAGGCCTTCCTGCGCTTCGGCGCGCCGGGCGGCCATGTCGCGCTCGACCTGACGGTCTCGGCCAACAGTCCGACTGCCGCCTGAGCAACGCATCGCGCGCGATGCGCGGTGCTGCTTCTTCTCCAATGAATTGAGGTTCGACATGCCCCCTTCCCGCGCCTGGACTCTGCGCGAAATCCTCATCGTCGCCGTGCTCGGCGCCGTCTTCGGCGTCCTCTATCTCGGCTGGGTGCAGGTCTGGCTGATCGCCCAGGCCATCTTCGGTTCCGTGACGATGGATGTCGTCATGGGCTTCTGGTTCATCGTCTCCATCATCGCCGCCGCCATCATCCGCAAGCCGGGAGCGGCGCTTTTGTCCGAAGTGCTCGCAGCCCTCACACAGGTGCTGCTCGGCAGCCCTGCGGGCCTGATGCTGCTGGTTTCCGGCCTCGTGCAGGGCGCCGGTGCCGAGGCCGTCTTCGCCGCCACGCGCTGGAAAAACTACCGCCTGCCGGTGCTGATGGCGGCGGGCGTCGGCGCGGCCATTTTCTCCTTCATCTACACCTGGATCCGCTTCGACTATGGCGCGCTCGCCCCCGGCCTTCTGGTGACGATGTTCATGCTGCGCTGCCTGAGCGGCGCGCTGCTCGGCGGGCTGGCGGGCCATCTGGTCACCGAAGCGCTCTATCGCACCGGTGTTCTCTCGGGCCTCGGCATCGACATCGACCGCCGTCAGGGCCGTGGCTGACGCCCCTGCCGCGCGCTGGCGCGATGTCAGCGTGCGCTATCCCTATGCCGATGCGCCGGCGGTAGGGCCGGCGAGCCTTGCCGTCGGGCGCAGCGAGCGCGTGCTGCTCGGCGGGGCCTCCGGCAGCGGCAAATCCACCCTGCTCGCCACGCTGACCGGCCTCATCCCGCATACGATACCGGCGGAGGTGACCGGCAAGGTGAAACTGCGGGGGGAGGATGTCGCCACGCGCACGCCGGCGCAGTGGAGCGCCGATGTCGGCCAGATGTTCCAGAACCCGGAGCAGACGCTGTGCGGCATGACAGTCGGCGACGAGGTCGCCTTCGCGCTCGAGAACCAGGCGCTGCCGGCCGACGAGATCGAGGCGCGGATCGGATCGGCGCTGGCACAGGTCGGCCTGTCGGAAGACTGGCGCGGCCGGCGCACCATGCAGCTTTCGGGCGGCGAGAAGCAGCTCGTCGCGCTGGCCGCGCTGATCGCGCAGCAGACGCCGCTGCTGGTGGTGGACGAGCCGACCGCGCATCTGGCACCCGCCGCCGCAACCCATCTGCGCAGGCTCCTGCTTGACCGGCCTGGCGACGCATCAGTGCTGATCGTCGATCACCGGGTGGACGACCTCGCCGGGCTGGTGGACCGCGTGGTGCTGATCGATGCGGATGGCCACGCGATGGATGGCGGTTCGCCCCGCGCCTTCTTCCGCGCCCATCACGACAAGCTTGCCGCGCTCGGCATTGCAATCCCGCCGCCCGCAGCGCTCGACGCTGCCTTGCAGGCGGCAGGCATCGTGCTCGCCGAGGCACCGCTGACCATGGAGGAAGCGGTGGCCGGGCTCGAAGCCCTGCCAACCCGCGAGAAGGCGGCGGCACAGGAGATCGCATCGACTTTCGCCGTCGCACATCAGGCGGGGCAATCGGTGCAGGCAAGCACGAAGGTCGTGGCGACACTCGATGCGGCATCCTGCGCACCGCTGTTCGGCCCGACGGTGCTGCGCGATGTTTCGCTCACGATCCGGCGCGGGGAGACTGTCGCCATCGTCGGACGCAACGGCGCTGGAAAATCAACGCTGGCCGCCAGCCTCGCTGGTCTGCTGCGCCTCAAGGCCGGCCGCCGCATCGGCCCGATGGGCGCGATCTCGTTCCAGAATCCCGAGAACCAGTTTCTCGCCGGCAGTGTGCGCGAGGAGGTGCGGGACGCATGGCTGGCCGCCGGTGCGGATGCCGGCTCAGCCGAAACGAAAGCCGAGGCCATGCTAGCGCAATGGCGGCTATCGGAACTGGCGGCGGCGCATCCGTTCGAGCTGTCGCAAGGGCAGAAGCGGCGGCTTTCGCTGGCGATCATCACGGCGGGCGAAAGGTGGCCGCTTCTGGTGCTGGATGAGCCGACGGCAGGCCTCGACGGCGCGGGCCGCGCCGCACTCGAAGCCGAAATCCGGTCGCTTGCCGCCGCGGGCCATGCGGTGGCACTCGTCACCCACGATCTCGATTTTGCCTTGGCAAGCTGCGCCCGCACCGTGGTCATCGATGACGGTGGGGTCGTGGCGGATGGCTCCAGCAAAACGATCCTGCTCGACGCAGCACTGCTCGAACGGTCCGGCCTCGCCGCGCCCGCCCTGCTGCCGCTGCTGCGTTTCCTGGAGGAAGGCCGGTGCTGAGCAGCATCCATCCGCTCGCCAAGCTCGTCGCCTGCCTGGTCTGGCTCACGGCCTCGATCCTGATCTTCAGTGCGCCGTTCCAGCTTGCCATCATCGGCAGCGCCATCATCGCGCTGGTGTTCATCGAGCGGCGCTCGCCGCTGCTCGTGCTGGCGCTGATGGTGCCGTTCGCGCTGTTCGGCTTCGGCTTCCTGACAACCTCAGTGCTGTTTAGGCAGGAGAGTGATTTCGCACTGCGCATGGCGGGTGAAACGCCCTTCGGAGGCGAGGCCTTTTCGGCCGGCGTGGTTCTGTTCCTGCGCGCCGTGGCCTGCGGGCTGGTCTCGGCGGTATTCGCGCTGACCACCGATGCCGGGCAGTTCATCAAGGCGCTGATGGTGAACTGGCGGCTGTCGCCGCGCATCGGCTATGCGCTGTTTTCGGCCATGCAGTTCGTGCCGGACCTGGCAGCGGAAGCGCAGCAGATCCGGCTGGCGCGCGCCATGCGCAGGGGTCGGCCGCCACGCCGCATCCCGGGACCGCTGGAGACCGCGAGCCTGATCGTGCCTCTGCTCGCCTATGCGATCCGGCGCGCAAACCGCGCGGCCATCGCCATGGAAGCGCGCGGCCTCGATGCCGGCATTCGCCGTACCGTGCTCGGCGCGCCGCTGCTGCATCGGCGAGACGCGGCATTCATCTGCATCGCCTTCGCGCTGTTGCCGGCGCTGTGGTGGATTTCCCGGCTCGCGCCCTAAACGCGATTGAGCTTGCCGGCATGCATGATGCTGCCGGGCAGCGTGCGCCCCACAATGTCCTCGGCCATGCGTGCACAATCGATCAGCGCGTCGAGGTTGATACCGGTTTCGATGCCGAGTTCATGGCACAGGAAGACGAAATCCTCGGTCGCGATGTTGCCTACCGCGCCGGGATTACCAGCGAAGGGGCAGCCGCCAAGCCCCGCCACGGACGCCTCGAAATCGGCCACGCCCATTTCGAGGCCGGCAAAGGCATTGGCGATGCCGAGGCCGCGCGTGTCGTGCAGATGTAGCCCTATCGTCGTCTCCGGAAAGGCCTCGCGCACCGCGCCGACCGTGCGCCGCACCTGTTCGGGATTGGCCCAGCCCATCGTGTCGGCGAGCCACAGCGTCTCGATCGCCGTGCCATGCTCGGAAAAGAGCGCGAAGAGATCGCGCACGACGCGCATCAGCTTCGGCAACGGAATATCGCCCTCAAAATTGCAGCCGAAGGCAGCCGAGACGAAAGCGCCTTCGACCGAGATCGCGCGCGCGCGATAGGCGTCGAGCATGTCGCCCTGCGCCTTCATATGCGCGTCATAGGTCGTGTTCTGGTTGCGCTGCATGAAGGCATCCGACGCATAGGTCGAGATGCGGCCAATCATTGCGAGGCGGCCGGTGGCGATGGCGCGCTCCATGCCGCGATCGTTCAGCCACAGGCCGGTATAAGTGACCTCTGGCCGCATCGCGATGCCCGCCACCACTGCCTCCGCATCGGCCATGCCGGGCACCAGTTTCGGGTGAACGAAAGAAGCGGTCTGGATGCGCTTCAGCCCGGTGGCCGACAGCGCGTCGATCAATGCGATCTTGCGATCGGTCGGGATCGGGCCCTTCTCGATCTGGAAACCCTCGCGCGGGCCTTCCTCGAAGAGGCGGACGGCTTTCGGCAAACCCATGATCTATCCCTAATATGACCGCGGCAGGCCCAGCGTGTTCTGGCCGATATAGGCCAACACGAGATTGGTGGAGATCGGTGCGATCAGCGACAGGCGGGCGTCCTTCCACTTGCGCTCGATGTCGTATTCGCGCGCTGCGGCGAAGCCGCCAAAGGTCTGCATGCAGGTCTCTGCGGCCTGCCATGCGGCCTCCGAGGCCAGCAGCTTGGCGGTGTTCGCTTCCTCGCCGCAAGGCGCGCCGGAATCGTAGAGCGCGGCAGCAGCCCGCATCATCATCTCGGCTGCCTTCCACTGTACATGGGCGCGCGCGATGGGGAACTGGATGCCCTGGTTCTGGCCGATGGGGCGGCCAAAAACCTCGCGCTCCTTTGCATAGTTGGTCGCCTTGCCGATGAAGTAGCGGCAGTCGCCGCAAGCCTGCGCGGCAGCGCCGATGCGCTCGGCGTTCATGCCGGTCAGGATATAGCGGAAACCCTGCCCCTCCTCGCCGATTAAGTTCTCCGCCGGCACTTCGAGATGGTCGAAGAACAGCTCGTTGGTCTGGTGGTTCACCATCGTATCGATGGGGCGCATGGTGAGGCCGTTGCCGACCGCCTCGCGCAGGTCGACCAATAGCACTGACAGGCCGTCGCTGCGGCGCTTCACCTGATCCACCGGCGTGGTGCGCACCAGAACCACGAGCAGGTCGGAGACATGGGCGCGCGAGGTCCAGATCTTCTGACCGTTGATGACATATTTGTCGCCCTGGCGCACGGCGCGCGTCTTCAGGTTCAGCGTGTCGGAGCCGGTGGTCGGTTCACTCACGCCAAAAGCCTGGAAACGCAGTGCGCCCGAGGCGATCTGCGGCAGGTATTTCTGGCGCTGCGCCTCGCTGCCATGACGCAGCAGGATGCCCATCATGTAAATCTGCGCATGACAGGCGCCGGCGGAGCAGCCTGCCGCGTTGATCTCCTCGAGGATGACGCAGGCTGCGCGCAGCGGCAGGCCCGAGCCGCCATATTCCTCCGGGATCAGCGCGGCGAGATAACCGGCGGCGGAAAGTTCGGCGACGAACTCATGCGCATATTCGTTTCTGTCCTCCAGATCACGCCAGTATTTGCCGGGATATTTCGCGCAGATGGCGCGCACGCCCTCACGGATCTCGACATAGTCTTCACCGAGTGTCACGGAAGTCTGAGCGGCCTCTGTCATGTCGTCTTCTCCTCGCCGTAGAGCTGCTTCACGGAAGCGATGCCGTCCAGCGCCACCAGCCGGTCGAACAGCGCGCGCGCGTTTTCCTCGTCGAGCGCCGGCACAGCGCAATCCACGAACTTGCTCCACAGTTCCTCGGTGGTCGGGAAGCGGGTGTAATGCCCACGCGGCCGATGCACCGGCTGCGACGCGACCCGCCGCCCGTCGCGCAGCACGGCAACGACATGGTCGGTCGGCGAGAAGACCGGATAATCTGGATCGCGCTCGCTCGTCACCTGCACCGTGGTGGCATGGATGAGGCGGCGCAGTTCCGGGTCCGCCAGCGTGGCATCAGTCAGTTCGGCATTGCCGAGTTTTCCGCGCAGCGCCGTTGCCGCCACCGCGAATTCGGCGCTGAATTTCGCATTGAGAACGGTCTTCGGGTCATGATGCTGGAGGATCGCAGCCTGCGTCGGCCCGATCTGCGCCTCGAAGGCAACCATATCGGCGGCGGCAAGCCGGTGCGTCGCCATCAGTTCCAGCGTCGCGTCGATGATGCGGTGCGTGGCATAGCACATGGGATAGAGCTTGATATTGATGCCGCTGGTCAGAAATTCCCAGTGCTCGCCGAAGCGTGCCAATCGCGCGGTGTCCACCGAACCGGCTGGCGAGAAGGCGCGCAGGAAGCCGAGATCGGCCTCAAGTGCGGTATCGCTGGCGGTAAGGCCGGCTGTCGCCAGATCGACCGCCTCGATGGCGAACTGAATGGCGCGGCCGAGCTGGAACGGCTTCATCATGGTGCCGAAATTGGCGCAGATGCCGGCAGCGCTGGAGGCGGCGATGCCCAACGCGGCAGCGGTCGTCGCGGCATCCAGCCGGCGCAGATTGGCGACCGCAGCCGACGCCGCCACCACGCCGAAGACCGGGCTCGGATGCCAGCCCTTTTCGTGATGCGGGTCGCGCTCGCGCGCGGCGAGTTCCGCCCACACTTCGAAGCCCGCGAGATAGGCGGCGATCATCCGCCTTCCATCGGCGGGGCGATGTTCCGCAACCGACAGAATGGCCGGCACCAGCACCGCGCTCGGATGGCCGTTGAGGCCGGTGTCGTCGAAGTCGAGCGCATGCGCCGCCGCGCCATAGACCAAGCCGGTCTGCGCGGCGGGAAGCGAAAATGCGCCGAGGAACCCGTTACCGGTCAACCGTTCGCCCGCAAATTCGGCGGCAATGCTCGTAACAGGCAACGTACTGCCGGCCAGCATCACGCCGACACAGTCGGCAAAAGCCGCAGCGATGCGCGCAACCGCCTCGTTCGGCACATGATCGAATGCCAGGCCGGCGGCAAAGGCGGCGGCAGCACGCGTCAGCTCGATGTCCGGCGCAGCGTTCATCGCCCCTTCCACTCCGGCTTGCGCTTTTCGAGAAAGGCGCGAAAACCTTCCTTGCGGTCTTCCGAGGTGAACGGATTGGGGCCGGTGTCGAGGCGGATGCCGGCATGGAGCGGCAGGCCAGCCGTCTTGCGGTATGTCAGCTTCATGCGTTGGAGCGAGAGCGGAGCCGATGCCGTGATCTCGGCGGCGAAATCGGCGGCGGCTGCCTCCAGTTCATCAGGCGCCGCGACGCGGTTGACCAGCCCCCAGCGCACCGCCTCGTCGGGCGAGATGCGGCGGCCGGTGAACAGCCACTCCATCGCGATCGCGGACGGCACCATCTGCGGCAGGACGACCGAGGCGTAATGCGCGCCCATGCCGCGCCGCGCTTCCGGCAATTGCAGGAAGGCCTCGCTCGACATGATGCGCAGGTCGCAGGCCAGCGCCACCTCGCAGCCGCCAGCCACGGCGGGACCGTTGATGACGGCGAGCGACGGCTTCGGCGAATCGATCAGCACCTCGCAGATGCTGCGCCCGGTGACATGGAGCGGCCCGCGGAAATTGCCGCCTTCCCTGTCCGCCTCGCTCGCATCCTTCATGTCGGCGCCGGCGCAGAAGGCGGGGCCAGCCCCGGTAATCATCACAAGGAACACATCAGGATCGGCGTCCGCCGCCAGTATGGCCTCGCTGAAGGCCCGGACCAGTTCGGCGGAGAGCGCGTTTCGCCGCTCGGGCCGGTTCAGCGTGATGCGGCATATATGGCCGTCGGTCCGCGCCTGCACGATCTCGCCGCTTGCCGTCACGTCCGTCCTCCCGTCGCGTAATTTTCCGCTTTTGCGTAAACTACTCCGCTGCTACGTAGCTAGAGTTCCGGACTGGAGGAGTCAACACGCGCTGTTCCAGCGCAATGTCCTTGTCTCGAAACCGGTTCGCACCGCCCGCAATCCGGGCATATGGGAGAGGACCGGCTTCATGTCGAAGATCGTCAAGCGAACGATGGACGTGTTCGAGCTGTTCGCCAGCGAGTTGAGGCCCCTGTCGCTTTCCGAGGCCGCGAAGCTGATGGGCATTCCGGTCTCGAGCTGCCACGACGTGCTGCAGGCGCTGGAGGAGCGCGGCTATCTCTACCAGCTCGGCCCGCGCGGCGGCTATTATCCGACCTTGCGCATGCATCGTTTCATCACGCGCATCGCCGAAAACGACCCGATCCTCCAGCGCGCCGACATGGCGCTGCGCAACCTGCGCGACGAACTGGACGAATCCGTCTCGCTCGCCCGCATCGACGGACAGTCGGCGACCTATCTTCTGGTGCTGGAACCCTCCCATGCGCTGCGCCTCATGGTGCAGGTCGGCGAGAAGGTGCGCAGCCTCTACGCCACCTCCGCCGGCAAGGCCGTGCTCGGAACCCTGCCTGCCGAGACAAGGCGCAAGGCGATCGCGCGGCTCGACATGGCGCCCTACACGCCGCAGACGATTTCATCGCGCGAGGAGTTGGAGAAGGACGTCGCCGCCTCGGCGAAGCGCGGATGGTATCTCAACCGCGAGGAGAGCGTGCCTGGCGGTGTCACCGTCGCCGCCACCTTCGTCTGGAATCGCTCGACCTTCATCGTCACCGTCGCAGGCCCCACGCCGCGCGTCGGCCCCAGGGTCGAGGCGATCGCGGAGAAGCTCGTCGGCCTCTGCCGCAGTCTCGAAAACCCCTGAACCGTGCATCACCAGCGCCTTGACAAGCGCTCCCACCCGATTAGCTTTCTCCGATTTTGTGAATTAATTTTCGCAATTGCGGAAATGAGGAGGATATTTTGGAGCGTTCGCATTTGTCGGCGGCCAATACCGGCCCGCTGGCCGGCATTCGTGTCATCGATCTCACCTCGGTGGTGATGGGGCCGTCATGCACGCAGATCCTCGGCGATCTGGGCGCCGACATCATCAAGGTCGAACATCCTGACGGCGACAATACGCGCTGGATCGGCCCGGCGCGGCACGAGGGCATGGGCGCGCTGTTCATGAACAACAACCGCAACAAGCGCAGCGTCGTGCTCGACCTCAAGACCGACGAGGGGCGCGAACGCCTGCTGGAGCTGGTCAAGACCGCAGACGTGTTCGTCTACAATATCCGGCCGCAGGCGGTGGCGCGGCTGGGGCTCGACTATGCCGCCGTCGCGGCGGCCAATCCGGGCATCATCTATGCGGCGGCGGTGGCCTATGGCCGCGACGGGCCGGAGGCCGGGCGGCCTGTCTATGACGATATCGTCCAGTCGGCGGCAGGCATTTCCGATCTCTTCCGCCGCGTCGACGGCGCGCCGCGCAATGCGCCGGTCAATCTCTGCGACCGCGTGACCGGCCTCTATCTGACCATCTCGGTCATGGGCGCGCTCTATCACCGGGCGCTGACCGGCGAGGGCCAGGAGATCGAGGTGCCTATGATGGAGACCATGTCGCAATTCGTGCTCGGCGACCACATGGCCGGCGGACTGTTCACGCCGCCCGTCGGAGAGATGGGCTATATGCGGCTGCTCAACCGGTTTCGCGGCCCCTACCCCACCAAGGACGGCCATATCTGCATCGTCGTCTATACAGACAAGCAATGGCACGCCTTCTGCGACCTTGTCGGCGATCCCGGCATGATCAACCGCGATCCGGAATTCGCGAACCAGACGCTGCGCACGAAGAATGCCGAACTCGCCGGCGAATATATCAAGAAATACATGCCCTCGCGCACCACCGCCGAGTGGCTGGAATTCTGCCGCAAGCACGATCTGCCGGCCTCGCCGGTCAACGCCATCGACGAGCTCTTCGAGGTTCCGCACCTCAAAGCGGTGAAGATGTTTTCCGAGATCGAGCATCCGTCGGAAGGGCCGATCAAGGTCGCGCGCTTCCCTGCCAATTTTTCGCGCACGCCGCCTTCGATCCGCCGCCTGGCGCCGCAACTCGGCGAGCATACGGACGAGGTTCTGGCGGAAGTAACGGAGCAGGCAAAATGAGCTGCGACGTTTCGGATGCCGCCAGCATCAGCGAGAGGCTGGGCGCTTTCATCGCCGCCACCGCGTCGGCGGATATTGGACCGGAGGTGCGCGAGACGGCGCGCCTGTGCCTGCTGCACGACCTGCTGATCGGTCTTGCGGGCCGGCCTTACGAGACTGCGATACAGGCATTCGCGCGCACCGCATGGGCGCTGCCACCGCAGGCGACGATGCTCTCCAGCGGTGCGCGGGTCGCTGCCGAAGCTGCCGCCTTCGCCAATGCGGCGCTGATGAATGTCCGATCGCAGGACGACACGCATGAAGGGTCGATCACCCATCCCGGCGTGCCGGTGATTGCGGCGGCGCTGGCGGCGGCGGAGCTTTCCGGCGCAAGCGGCGCGGACCTCGTTACGGCGGTGGTGCTCGGCTACGAGACGACGGCGCGCATCGGTCGGCCCTGCGCCGCCGTACTGAGCAAGAAGGGGCTGCGCCCAGCCGCCATGCTGGGCATATTCGGCGCGACGGCGGCGGCGGCCAAATTGCTGCGGCTCGATGGCGCGCAGATCGCGCATGCGCTGGGGCTCGCCACCCAGATGGCGGGCGGGCATAGCCAGGTCTGGGTGGAAGGCGGCTCCGAATTCACTACGCAGCTCGGCATGTGCGCGCGCAACGGCCTCACCGCCGCGCGGCTGGCACAGGCGGGCGTCACCGCTTCACGCCATAGTTTCGAGGGCAAGTCGGGCTTCTATCGCGCCCAGACCGCGCTCGACGTGGCGGTGGAGGATGTCGCAGGCGGATTCGGCGGCAAATGGGCGGTAAGCGAAGTGACGCTCAAGCCCAGCCCCGTCTGCGCCGCATTGCAGGGGCCGGTCACGCTTCTGGCCTCCCTCGCCGCACGGCATGGCATTGGGCATGACGCGGTCGAGCAGATCGTGCTGACGCTGAACCCGTTCGAAGCAGGCTTTCCCGGCATCGACAATCCCGGGCCGATCGCAACGCCGGCGGCTGCGAAAATGAGTGCCCAGTTTTCCTTGGGGCTCGCGCTGCGCGACGGCCATGTCGGCTTCCGCGAGCTGGCGATGGTCGAGGATCCGGTCGCCAACGGCCTTGCTGCGCGCGTGCGCGTGACGAGCGATGCCGGCGTCCCGGCGCGGCAATGTCGCCTTGCGGTCACGCTGCGTGACGGGCGCCGGATCGACGGTGCGATCGAGGTGCCGGTGGGCCGCCCGGAGCGGGACGGCATCCTTGCCACCGCCATGCAACTACGTGGCGAGAGCGGCGCCGGCGCCGAAGCCATTTCCGGCATGGCCGACGCGGTGCTCGGTCTCGACGAGGCGGCCGACCTTCACAACCTGTTCGTCGCCTGGCGGCAGGCCATCGGTGTTCCGCGAATGGTCGGGAGGCCGGCATGAAAATCTGCATTTTCGGCGCCGGCGCGGGCGGCGGACATATGGCGGTGCGGCTTGCCCGCGCTGGGCATGACGTCTCGGCGGTGGCGCGCGGCGAGCAGCTGGCCGCCATCCGCCGCAACGGCCTGCGGCTCCTCAGCGGCGCGGATGAATTCACGGCAACGGTGGCTGCTTCGGACAATCCGGCCGATCTCGGCCCGCAGGATCTGGTGGTCGTTGCGGTCAAGGCGACGGCGCTGCCCGAGGTCGCGGCCACAATCGGCCCGCTGGTCGGCGCACATACGCGCATCCTCTTCGCCCAGAACGGCATGCAATGGTGGTATCCGCTCGGGCAGGACGATCTGCCGGGGGCCGTGCGCGAGATTCCGGTGTTTGCGCTGGCATCCTCCTTCCTGCGCCACATGGAGCCGCGGCAGGTTCTGGGCGGCGTGCTCTACACGGCCAACGCCGTGCAGTCGCCGGGCGTGATCCTCAACACGTCGCCGACGCATAACCGCATCTATTTCGCGCCGGTCGTGAAGGACGGCGGAGACGCAACCGTGGCGGAGCTGCGCAGCGCCTTCAGCGAAAGCGGAATCCTCTCCCTGCCGGTGGAGGACGTGCGCGAGCGCGTGTGGAAAAAGCTCATCTTCAACATGAGCAGTTCAGCCATCGCACTGGTGACGGGCAACATGTCGAGCATCACGCGCAAGGATCCGGAACTGGCGGAAGTCTTCGGCCGCATCGTGCATGAGGCCAACGCCGTGGCGGCCGCCTATGGCCACGAATTGCAGGACGAGATGGTGCCCGAGCAGATGCTGACTGTGCTGCTCGATCACAAGCCGTCCATTCTCCAGGACTATGAGATGGGCCGGCGCATGGAGATCGCGGAGATTCTTCTCGCACCGCTCGCCATGGCGCGCGCCGCGCAGGTTCCGGTTCCCACGCTGCAGACCATCGCCGCGATCGCCGCGCGGCTCGCCCGCGACCGCGGGCTGCTGCCGCTTGACGGGGGATACGGCAGCGCCTAGCGTAGGTGCGGAATTGATTTCGCTATAGCGAAATACAGGGTTCCTGCTGCGAAAAGGCAGCATCGGGTATGCATCACGCCGTGTGCCGCGGTCGTGAATGCAAAGGGAGGATCGGCACATCTCATCAGCAAGGAGGAGCTGGAATGACACCTGTGAAGCGCATGATTGCGCATATCGCCGCCGCCGTCGGCATCATGACCATGGCCACGGTCGCCGGGGCGCAGGACTATCCGAACAAGCCGATCACCATCGTCGCGCCATTCCCGCCGGGGGCCTCGACCGACACGTCGATCCGTGCATTGCTGCCGAAGATGACCGAGGTTCTGGGTCAGCCGGTTGTGGTCGACAACCGGCCGGGCGGCAGCGGTACCGTGGGCGCCGCCTATGTCGCGCGCGCCAAGCCGGACGGCTATACGCTGGTCTGGTCGGTGAACGCGCCCTTCACGCTGGTGCCCTTCCTGATGAAGGACGTGCCCTATGATGCGAAGAAGGACTTCAAGCCCGTCGCCTGGGCCGCAAATGCGATCCTGGCGCTCGCCGTCCATCCATCCCTGCCGGTCAACAATGTGCAGGAACTGATCGACTATGCGAAGGCGCATCCGGGCGAGCTGAAATTCGGCAGCGCCGGCATCGGCTCGGCGCACCAGATCGCCGGCGAGATGATGAACAAGGAAGCCGGCATCAACATGGTGCACGTGCCCTATCCGGGCGGCGGCCCCGCCATCGCCGACCTCGTCGGCGGCCATATCATGGTCAGCTTCGGCACCCTGCCGGCGGTGCTGCCGCATGCGCAGACCAACGGGCTCAAGATCCTCGCCATCGTGGAAGACGAGCGCTATCCGGGGCTGCCGGACATTCCGACGCTTGCCGAGACTGTTCCGGGCGCGGGCATCGCCACCTGGGTCGGCCTTCTCGCGCCAGCGGGCACGCCCGATGACGTGGTGGCCAAGCTGAACAATGCGGTCAACGAGGCGCTGAAGGATCCGGAGGTGCAGAAGCTCTACGCAGCGGCCGGCTACATGCTGAAGGGCGGCACGCCCGAGGATCTCGCCAAGAAGATGGACGAGGAACTCGTTACGCATGAGAAGCTCCTGCCGGAAATCGGCATCGAGAAGCAGTAGGCGATACTGCCTGTGAAAGAAGGCCGGCCGCATCCGCGCGCCGGCCTTTTCATTTGCCGATTCCCTGCCGGTATCGCGTTTGTTGTTTGACCGTCACGATGCATCGGCTATCAGCGGGGCGACGATCATTGCCGGCACAGGCCGGCGCTTTCAGGGAGGCGTTCCATGCCGTTCAACCGCGTCAACGGGGTCGTGATCCATTGGGACGAGCGCGGCCCGTCGGATGCGCCCGCTCTGGTCTTCTCCAATTCGCTCGGCACGGATTTCCGCATCTGGGACGCCATCCTGCCGGCCTTCGAGAAGGATTTCCGCATTATCCGCTACGACAAGCGCGGCCATGGCCTTTCGGAGGCGACGCCGGCGCCCTACCGGCTCACCGACCATGTGTTCGACCTGTCTGCCCTGCTCGACCATCTTGGCGTCGAGGCGGCCACGGTCATCGGCCTCTCGGTCGGCGGCATGATCGCGCAGGGCCTCACGGCGCTGCGCCCGGCGCTGGTGAAACGCCTCGTGCTCAGCGACACGGCGCACAAGATCGGCACGCCGGACATGTGGAACACGCGGATCGACGCGGTGACGAAGAACGGCATCGCATCCATCGGCGACGCCATCATGGAACGCTGGTTCACCGATGCCTACCGCTCGCCCGACAATGCCGATTTCGTCGGCTATACGGCCATGCTGACCCGCACGACCGTCGACGGCTATGCCGGCACCTGCGCGGCATTGCGCGACGCCGACCTCACCCAGTCCACCGCCGCCATCAAGGTGCCGACGCTCTGCCTCGTCGGCGACCAGGACGGCTCGACGCCGCCCGATCTGGTGCGCTCCACGGCCGATCTCATCGCCGGCTCCCGCTTTGCCCTGATCGAGGAGGCAGGCCATATTCCCTGCGTCGAGCAACCTGAGGCCACCGCGCGCGCGATACGCGATTTCCTCGACGCGACAGCGTCGTGAGCCGTTCGTTCCACTCGGGGTCCGAACGCTGAAACGGTTCGGGCTTTCGAGGCGGCTGTGTCTTGTCTTTGCGCAATTCCGGACGCAAAACCGTGACGCACTTCTGCTGGAATTGCTTTAGTGGCATAGAAACATCCCCCTCAACAGGACGCCTTCGCCATGGAATATCGCCAGATCACCGATGAGTATGCCGTTGCGCCGCAGATCGCCGCCGGCGACGTGGCCGCGGTCAAGGCAGCCGGCTTCAGGAGCATCATCTGCAACCGGCCGGATGCGGAGCATCCCGGCGAAGCCTCGACGGCCGACGAGGTTCGTCAGGCGGCGGAAGCGGCGGGACTGGCGTTCCGCTACATCCCCGTCATAAGCGGGCAGATCACGCATGAGAATGTCGAGGACCAGGCGGCGGCGCTGGCCGACCTGCCGACGCCGGTCTTCGCCTATTGCCGCTCCGGCGCGCGCTGTACCAACCTTCACGCGCTGGTGCAGCAGTTCAAGGGCTGACTCACGCCGGGAGCGGAACCTTCACCAGCGGGCCGCGCGCATTGAGCGTTTCGATGTCGAAACCGGCCAGTTTCTTGTAGCCACTGGCGGTGTTTTCGAGTTCCTCGCGCGTCAGCACCTCGCCAATGTCGGTGAAGATACCGCCGCAGCGTTCCTCGACGATCTGCATGACGTGGTCGGGACCGTTGCCGCGATTGGCCAGCACGATGCGCGAGGTCGCCGGCCGGCGCTCCGCCTCATAGGCCTCCAGCGCATCGACGGACACCCCGTGGGCAAGAATGGCCGCGGCCAGCACGCGTGCATCGACGATCGCCTGCGAGGCGCCATTGGAGCCGATCGGATACATGGCATGCGCGGCGTCGCCCATGAGCGTGACATGGTCATGCGTCCAGCGCTCGAGCGGATCGCGGTCGACCATCGGATATTCGTAGCAGGTTCCGCCGGCCTGCATCAGCGCCGGCACGTCCAGCCAGTCGAAGCGCCAGTCGGCAAAGGCCGGCAGGAAGTCGGCGAAATCGCCCTTGCGGTTCCAGTCCTCGCGGTTCCAGCCCGCGCCGGGCTCATATTTCAGCTCACCGATCCAGTTGATGAGGGCGAGGCCCGTTTCGGGGTCGGGCTTCGAGATCGGATAGGAGACGAATTTCTGCCATTCATGGCCGGCCATCGCCATGGTCGCGCCGCTCAGATAGGGCTTCGCCACAGTCGTGCCGCGCCACAGGACCGCCCCGCCCCAGCGTGGCGCGCCTTCCTGCGGGAAAAGCTGCCGCCGCACCGCCGAATGGATGCCGTCGCAGGCGACGAGCAGCGAGCCCTCGACCTCATGTGTGGCGCCATTCTTCGCAATGCTGACGCTGACGCCGCGGCCGGTTTCGCGAAACCCCGTCACCGCCGCGCCGGCAACCACCGCATCGGCTCCGAGGCGCTTCCTGACGGCGTCGTAGAGCATCATCTGGAGCTTGCCGCGATGGACGGAGAATTGCGGCCAGTTGTAGCCCGCGAACTGCCCGCGCGGCTCCGACCAGATCAGCCCACCCTTCCTGGAGAAATAGGCGACCTCGCGCGTACGCACGCCCAATTCCTCGAGTTCGTTCTCCAGACCGAGTTCGAACAGTTCGCGCACCGCATGCGGCTGCACATTGATGCCGACGCCCAACGGGCTGATCTGCGCAACCTGTTCATAGATCCGGCAGTCTATGCCGATCTGGTGCAGGGAAAGGGCGAGCGAAAGACCCGCAATACCGCCGCCCGCAATAATGACCGTCATCGTCGCTCCCTGCACATACCCGCTATTTCAGCGCGGGTGTAATGCGACGAGGCGCGCTTGTCGATCCATGGCGCGCCGTCAGAGCGGCAAGGCGGCGGTCTCCTTCAGCGTGTCGAGCACGATCGCCGTCTTGACGTGCTGGACGGATTCATGCGGCAGCAGCACATCGTTGACGAAAGACGACAGCGCCTTGAGATCGGGCACCACAACCTTCAGCACATAGTCCATCTCGCCGGTCAGCGCATGCGCCTCCAGCACCTGCGGCAGGCGCGCGACGAGATCGCCGAAGCGGCGGGCATTGTCGCGATTGTGGGTGGCAAGCGTCACCGTGATGATGTTGACGAGCGAGAAGCCCAGCGCCTCGCGATGCAGGACCGCCCGATAGCCGGCGATCAATCCCTCCTCCTCCAGCCGCTGGCGACGCCGCGAACATTGCGACGGCGAGAGGTTCACGCGCTCGGAAAGGTCGTTATTGGTCAGTCGCGCGTCGTCCTGCAGCAGCGCGAGAATCTTTCGGTCGAAAGGATCGATCTGCACGATATACGCCTCAAATAGAGTTATCACTCACATTTCATGCGCAATATCCGCCCATCATGGGTCGCTTTGCAAGCGGATTGCAGATGATCCGCGTTATCCTTGCATCAACCAGATCAGGAGGATGACATGGGTCCCTTTCCGCACGATGCGCCGCCGCCCAGCGTATCCGAGCGCAATCCCGCCGGCACGGACGGGTTCGAATTCGTCGAATTTTCTCATCCCGAGCCGGCGAAGCTCGCAGAGCTCTTCGCCCGCATGGGCTATACGGAGGTCGCGCGCCACAAGACCAAGGCGATCTCGGTCTGGCGGCAGGGCGACATCAATTATGTGATCAATGCCGAGCCGGGTTCGCATGCCATGCGGTTCGTGGACGAGCACGGCCCCTGCGCCGCGGCAATGGCGTGGCGGGTGGTCGATGCCGACCATGCCTTCAAACACGCCGTCGCGAAGGGCGCGCAACCCTATGAGGGCGCAGACAAGACGCTCGACGTGCCGGCCATCGTCGGCATCGGCGGATCGCTGATCTATTTCATCGACAAATATGGCGCCAAGGGCTCGGCCTACGACGCCGAATTCGACTGGCTCGGCGCACGTGACCCGCGGCCGGAAGGCGTCGGCTTCTATTATCTCGATCACCTCACCCACAATGTCTATCGCGGCAACATGGATAAATGGTGGGATTTCTACCGCGAACTGTTCGGCTTCAAGCAGATCCACTATTTCGACATTGACGGGCGCATTACCGGCCTCGTCAGCCGCGCCATCACGTCTCCCTGCGGAAAAATCCGCATTCCGCTCAACGAGTCCAAGGACGAGACGAGCCAGATCGTCGAGTATCTCAAGAAATATAAGGGCGAAGGCATCCAACACATCGCGGTCGGCACGGACGCGATCTACGACGCGACCGACAAGCTCGACGCCAACGGGCTGAAATTCATGCCCGGCCCGCCCGATACCTATTACGAGAAATCGTTCGCGCGCGTGCAGGGCCATGACGAGCCCGTGGAGCGCATGAAGAAGCACGGCATCCTCATCGACGGCGAGGGCGTGGTGGACGGCGGCATGACCAAGATCCTGCTGCAGATCTTCTCCAAGACCGTGATCGGCCCGATCTTCTTCGAATTCATCCAGCGCAAGGGCGACGAAGGTTTTGGCGAAGGCAACTTCCGCGCCTTGTTCGAGTCGATCGAGGAAGACCAGATCAGGCGCGGCGTGATCAAGGTAGAAGCGGCGGAGTAGAGCTACTTCCGCGCAGCCGCCAGCGCGGCCTTTACCCTGTCGAGGTCGCCGACCTCGTTCATCAGCAGAAGCACGAGGCGAGCGTTGAGGCGCACGCTTGCCTCGAAGCTGAGCCCGTCATGCGCTTCCATGAGCGCGGCGTAGGCATCGTCGCCGGCCACGCCCAGCCTGTCCTTGCCGGCACTCATCGGGCTTCTCCCATTGCGCGCGCAAGCGCGGCGGCGATATCCGCCGTGTCCGGATCGGCGAAGCGCGCAGCGACATGCTGGTCGGGCCGCAGCAGATAGATGTTGCCGGCGCCGTAGCGCGCCGCGACCATGCCCTCGGCATCAATCAGCGTCGTGGCGCCATTGGCGCGGCGGGAGCGGTCGGCGGTGACGAGGATGCGGTCCACGCCTTCCGGCGTCTCCGGCAATTCGGCCTCCACCGCCATGACGGCGAAACGGTCGCCGACATGGTTGAGCAGCCAGCCGGCGGCACCGTTGGCAACCGGCGCGTCCGGCATGGCAGTGCCCGGCGCGATACCCTCGCCTGCCCCGGCCGGCGTCTGGAGCGCCATGCCTTCGAGCGAACAGGGCCGCGACAGCCGGCCCGAATTGACAAGCTTGCGGGCGAATTCGTGATCGGCGGCGAGGTTCAGCACGCTGTCGCGGAACAGCCGCTCCATTTCCGTCTTCGGCGTCATGAAGGCGGTGGCGCGCGACGAATTGAGGATGTTCTCGTCGGCCCCGTGGATGCGTTCCTCGTCATAGGTTTCGATCAGGCTTTCGGGCGCCTCGCCCTTCACCACCAGCGCCAGCTTCCAGATCAGATTGTCGATGTCCTGCACGCCGCCATTGCCGCCGCGCGCGCCGAAGGGCGACACGACATGGGCGCTGTCGCCGGCGAAGAGCACCCGGCCATGCACGAACTTCTTCATGCGCCGGCACTGGAAAGTGTAGACCGACACCCAGTCGAGTTCGAAGTCGCGATGGCCGACGATCGCTTCGATGCGCGGGATGACGTGCTCCGGCTTCTTTTCCTCCTCCGGATCGGCGTCCCAGCCGAGCTGGAGGTCGATGCGGTAGATATTGTCCGGCTGCTTGTGCAGCAGCGCCGACTGGCCCTTGTGGAAGGGCGGCTCGAACCAGAACCAGCGCTCGGAGGGGAAGTCGGCCTGCATCTCCACATCGGCGATGAGAAAGCGCTCCTCGAAGATGCGGCCCTCGAAATCGAGCCCCATCATCGCGCGCAACGGCGAGCGCGCGCCGTCGCAGGCGATCAGCCAGTCGGCCTCGATCGCATAGGCGCCATCGGGCGTGTCGATGGAGACGGTCACCCCGTCATCTCGCGTTTTCAGCCCCACCACCTTGTTCTTCCAGCGCAGGTCGATCAGGTCCGGAAAATCGGCGGCGCGCTCGACCAGATATTGCTCGACATAATATTGCTGGAGGTTGATGAAGGCCGGCATCTTGTGCCCTGCCTCCGGCAGAAGGTCGAAGTTCCAGACCTCGCTCTCGCGGTGGAAGAGCCGCCCGACCTTCCAGGTCACGCCCTTTTCCACCATGCGTTCGCCGACGCCCAGCCTGTCCATGATCTCCAGCGTGCGCTTCGACCAGCAGATGGCGCGGCTGCCGAGCGATACGACATTGTTGTCGTCGAGCACGACGCATCTGATGCCGCGCAGGGCGCAGTCGATTGCCGCGGCCATGCCGACCGGGCCGGCGCCGACGATGACCACCTGATGGTGCGCCGGCGGCGCGCCCAGCCCTTCGGGCCTGCGATAGGGGAATGGCTGGTAGCTATAGCGCGGCATGCGCTTCCCTCCGGTATTCAGTCGGTGACGCCGCTACGCATCACATAGATATAGAACAGGGCGAGGCCGCCCAGCAGGGCAAGCAGGAGCCGGTTCATGCGCCAGCGCATCGCCTGCGTTTCCGCATCGCCTGCCACGCCGAAGTTCAGCGCGACGGGGATGAGGTTGGCATATCCCGGCAGGCCGTGTTTCAGCGGCCGCCGGCCCGAACGCGCCTCGATGGCGTAGCAGATGCGCGTCGCGGCGATCAGCACCGCGATCGTCGCCACCGCCCACAGCGCGCAGATGGCATAGAATATGACACCCTTCGCCTCTTCCATCCGCTACCCCTGAAGCGCCTGCCACATGGCCTTGTCGCGCTCGGCCGTCCAGATACGCGGCGTATCGATGCCCAGCGCCTCGTCATAGGCGCGCGCCACGTTGAAGGGCAGGCAGTGCTCGTAGATCGCGTAGCTGGCGAATTTCGGATCGCAGGCAGCGCGGCAGGCGTCCCACGCCTCCTTGAGCGAGCCGCCGCCCTGCGCCACCTTTGCCACCGGCCGATACGTCGAGGCGACGAAGTCGGCCGTATTGGTCAGCGCCTTGTTGACCATGTCCTTGCCCATCAGCGCATCGCCGCGGCCCGGCGCAATGGCCTCGACGTCGAAGGCGCGGATCGCCTCGACCGTCGTCGGCCAGTCATTGAAATGACCGTCGCCGCAATAGCAGGCGGAGTGATATTCGATGATGTCGCCGGTAAACATCACATTCTCGTCCGGCACGTGGATGACGATGTCGCCCGCCGTATGGGCGCGGCCCAGGAAGCGCAGATCGACGCGGCGCTTGCCGAGATAGACCGTCATGCGGTCGTTGAAGGTCTCGGTCGGCCAGGTGAGCGGCGGCACCTTGGCGATGTCGTCATAGCCCATGAACAGGCGCGGAAAGCGCATGAACTCGGACTCGCGATCCTCCGCGCCACGCTCAACCACCATGGAGCGCGCCTTCTCGCTCATGATCACGGTTGGCGCCTGATAAGCCGCCGCGCCCAGCACGCGGACCGCGTGGTAATGGGTCAGCACAAGGTGGCTGATCGGCTTGTCGGTGACGGAGCGGACCTTCTCGATCACCTTGTTGGCGAGTTCCGGCGTCGCCTGCGCCTCGACGATCATCACGCTGTCATCACCGATGATGACGCCCGTATTCGGGTCACCCTCCGCCGTGAAGGCCCACAGGTCCCGGCCGATCTCGGTGAAGGAGATCTTCTTTTCCGTCATATCGCCATGCGATGCGAATGCCTTGGCCATGGTTTCAGCTCTCCTTCTGATATTTCGTGACGCTCTGCTCGATGGCGCCGAAGATCGAATGCCCGGCGGCGTCCTTCATCTCGATGCGCACCGTGTCGCCGAAGCGCATGAAGGGGGTCTTCGGGCCGCCATGCTCGATCGTTTCGATGGTGCGTATCTCGGCGATGCAGGAATAGCCGACACCGCCCTCGGCCACCGGCTTGCCGGGGCCGCCGTCCAGCTTGTTCGACACCGTGCCCGAGCCGATGATCGAACCGGCGCAGAGCGGCCTTGTCTTCGCGGCGTGCGCAACCAGCGTCGGGAAATCGAATGTCATGTCGATACCGGCATCGGCGCGGCCGAAGGGCTTGCCATTGTAGTCGACCATCAACGGCAGCGAGACCTTGCCGCCATCCCATGCATCGCCCAGTTCGTCGGGCGTGATCGCGACTGGCGAGAAGGCCGAGGACGGCTTGGACTGGAAGAAGCCGAAGCCCTTGGCGAGTTCGGCCGGGATCAGTCCGCGCAGTGACACGTCGTTCACCAGCATGACCAGCCGGATCGCCGCGCGCGCCTCGTCCACGGAAGCCCCCATCGGCACGTCGTCCACGATGACGGCGATCTCGCCCTCCATGTCGATGCCCCAGGCCTCGTCGCCCATGACGATCGGATCGCGGGGGGCCAGGAATGAATCGGAGCCGCCCTGATACATCAGCGGATCGCTCCAGAAGGTCTCCGGCATCTCTGCGCCGCGCGCCTTCCGCACCAGTTCGACGTGATTCACATAGGCCGAACCATCCGCCCATTGATAGGCGCGCGGCAGGGGCGACAGCGCATCATGCTCATGGAAGCGCTCCGACGGCACCGCCCCGTGCTCCAGGCTCTCGGCCAGCGCCTCCAGATGCGGCGCGATGCGCGTCCAGTCGTCCAGCGCCGCCTGAAGCGTCGGCACGAGGAAGGACGCATCCGTGCAGCGGGTGAGGTCGCGCGAGACGACGACGAGGCGGCCGTCGCGACGGCCGTTCTTCAATGTGGCAAGTTTCAAATCTTCTCCTCCGGGCGCGGGCGCGCCGCATTCAGACTAGAGCATTTTGCAGCCGAATGTTCCATCCGGCTGCAAATACCTCAGCTCCAGTCGCCTTCCTTCGTGCCGTCAAAGCGCTTCTTCAGGCCGGTCCAGCAGTCGATATAGTCGTCCTGCAAGGTTTCGGTCTCGACCGCGTGCTTCGTCAGCATCTGGGGAAAGCGCGTCTCGAACATGAAGGCCATGGTCTCTTCGAGCTTCACCGGCTTCAGCTCGGCCTGCGTCGCCTTGTCGAAGCCGAAGGCATCGGGCCCATGCGCCAGCATCATATTGTGCAGGCTCATGCCGCCGGGCACGAAGCCCTTCTCCTTGGCATCGTACTGGCCTTTGATGAGGCCCATGAACTCCGACATGATGTTGCGGTGATACCAGGGCGGGCGGAAGGTGTTCTCCGCCACCAGCCAGCGCGGCGGGAAGATGACGAAGTCGACATTGGCCGTGCCTTCCTCGCCGGAGGGGGCGGTCAGCACGGTGAAGATCGACGGATCGGGATGGTCGAAGAGAATCGCGCCAACCGGGGAGAAGGTGGCGAGGTCGTATTTGTAGGGCGCGTAATTGCCGTGCCAGGCCACGACGTCGAGCGGCGAGGCGTCGATGTCGGTGACGAAGAAGCGGCCAGCCCATTTGACGATCAGGCGGCAGGGTTTCTCCTTGTCCTCGTACCACGCCACCGGCGTCTTGAAGTCGCGCGGATTGGCGAGGCAGTTGGCGCCGATCGGGCCGCGGTCGGGCATGGTGAACTTGGCGCCGTAATTCTCGCAGATATAGCCGCGCGCCGGCCCGTTCATCAGCTCGACCTTGAAGGTCAGGCCGCGTGGGATGATGCAGATTTCGCCGGGCGTGACTTCCATCACGCCCATCTCGGTCATGAAGCGCAGGCCGCCTTCCTGCGGCACGACGAGCAATTCGCCGTCGGCATTGAAGAAGTGGTCGTCCACCATGTCGACATTGGCGACATAGACATGCGCCGCCATACCGGACTGGCCGACCGCGTCGCCCGCCGTCGTCATGGTACGGATGCCTGAAAGGAAATCTGTCGCCTCGTTGGGCATCGGCGTCGGATCCCAGCGCAGCTGGCCGATGGCAAGCTGGTGTTCGTCATTCGCCGGCGCGGTTTTCCACATCGGGAAGGCGGTGCCCTTGAAGCGGCCGTGATGCTTCACCGAGGGCCGGATGCGGTAGAGCCAGGAGCGCTCATTGGTGCCCCGCGGCGCGGTGAAGGGCGAGCCCGAAAGCTGCTCGGCATAGAGCCCGTAGGCGGGCCGCTGCGGCGAGTTCATGCCCTGCGGCAGGGAATCCGGAAGCGTCTCGGTCTCGAAGTCGTTGCCGAAGCCCGGCATGTAGGAATAGGCCATCGCCCAATCCTCCTTTGGTTGACCCGAATTGGTTGCATCTGTAACGGTCGATTTTGTAACTATCAATGGGTGCGCGAATGGACGACGTACTGGAACTGGAACGTTTCCTGCCCTATCGGCTCAACCGGCTGGCGGAAGCCGTCAGCCGCGATTTCGCCCGAACCTATCGCGAGCGACTCGGCCTGACGCGGCCCGAATGGCGGCTGCTCGCCACGCTCGGCCAATTCGGCACGATGACGGCGACGGCGGTGGGAGCGCATTCGGCAATGCACAAGACCAAGGTATCGCGCGCCGTCGCCGCGCTGGAGAAAAGGGGTTGGTTGGCGCGGGCCACCGATACCGACGATCGCCGCATCGAGCGGTTGACGCTGACCTCGCGCGGCGCCGCCACCTATCGCGACATGGTGCCGGTGGCGAAAGCCTTCGAGGCGCGCATCGATGCCATGCTCGGCAAGCAGGAGCGCGCCGCGCTCGCGCGCGGCCTCGCGGCACTGGAAAAGGCCGTCGCCGGCGGAAGCTGAGCTCAGAAAAACGCCTGAATACCGGTCTGCGCGCGGCCAAGGATCAGCGCATGGACGTCATGCGCGCCCTCATAGGTGTTCACCGTTTCGAGGTTCTGCGCGTGGCGCATCACATGGTAGCCGATCTGGATGCCGTTGCCGCCATGCATGTCGCGCGCCTGGCGTGCGATATCCAGCGCCTTGCCGCAATTGTTGCGCTTGACGATGGAGATCATCTCCGGG
>DATMGE010000042.1:0-26962 GCA_035555795.1 Rhizobiaceae bacterium
TACGAACAGCGCTTCCGCGAGGCGGTGATCGATCCATTCGCGGCGAGCTATGTTGCCGGCGAGACGCCGATCCCCTGCGTGGCCTGCAACCAGACGGTGAAATTCGCCGACCTGCTCGCCACCGCGCGTGATCTTGGTGCCGATGCGCTGGCAACGGGACATTATATCCGTAGCCGCACCAATGGTGCGCACCGCGCGCTTTATCGTCCGGTCGATACGGATCGTGACCAGAGCTACTTCCTGTTTGCAACCACGCAGGAGCAGATCGACTATCTGCGCTTTCCGCTGGGCGGCATGTCGAAGCCGGCGGTGCGCGCCGAGGCCGAGCGCATGGGGCTGGTGGTGGCGGCCAAGCAGGACAGCCAGGACATCTGCTTCGTGCCGCAGGGCAAATATACCGACATCATCGCGCGGCTGCGCCCCGAGGCCGTCATGCCGGGCGACATCGTCCATCTGGACGGCCGGGTGCTCGGCCGCCATGACGGCATATCGCGCTACACGATCGGCCAGCGCCGCGGCATCGGCGTGGCGGCCGGCGAGCCGCTCTATGTGATCCATCTGGATGCCGGGCAGCAGCGCGTGGTGGTCGGCCCGCGCGAGGCGCTGGATACGCGCCTTGTCGTGCTGCGCGACGTCAACTGGCTGGGCGACGTGCCGCTGGACGATATTCCCGCCGAGGGCATCCATCTCTACGCCAAGGTGCGCTCGACGCGGCCGCCGCGCGAGGCCGTGCTGCGCCGCGAAGGCGGACGGCTGACGGTGGAACTGCCGGCAGGCGAATCCGGCGTCGCGCCGGGACAGGCCTGCGTGCTCTACGACAATGACGGCGGGGAAGCCCGCGTGCTCGGCGGCGGCTTCATCGAGCGCTCCGAGCGCGGCGCCGAGGCCGAGGCCATGCTGTCGCGATTGGCCACGGCAGCAAAGGTAGCGTAGCGCAGAAGCTTCCTTGCGAGGCTCGCCCTGCGAAGCTGACGTATTTTACGGCAAGCCCATTAAGGGCTCGCAACGCGTCTGACCGGATGCGCTACCTTCGCAGGCCGAGCCTCGAAGGGCGCACCGGCACACCCGACCCTTCAGTCGTGGCTCACCGTGCCTGCCGTGAGGATCCGCAGCACGCCGATCGCCTCGGCACCATCGGTGCGGGGTTCGGCGCGCGTCTCGATGCACTGGATGAAATGCTCCAGTTCGCGCGTCAGCGGCATGCCTTCGGCCACCGCGATATAGAGCGGCTCATTGGCCGTGAAGGCCCAGTGGCCGCTGTCCTGCCAGACGGCGTGACGGTAGACGGCGAGCTTGCGCGGCCATGGCTCCACATCGTCGAAGACCGCCATGGCGCGCGTGCCCACCACCGTCAGGCGCCGCTCCCTGTAGGGATTGAGGCGGGAGGTGAAGAGATGGCCGCGCAGGTCGCCCGGAAAGCGCATATGCAGATGGGCGAAATCGCTGAGATGGTCGAGGATGGCCGCACCCTCGCCGCGCACCTCGTCCGGCATCGAGCCGGTGATCGCCAGGATCATCGACAGGTCGTGCGGCGCGAGATCCCACAGCGCGTCGTTCTCGGTGTGGAACTTGCCGAGGCCCAGCCGGTGCGAGTGGATATATTTCACCTCGCCCAGCTCGCCCGCATCGATGAGCTGCTTGAGCTGCTCGAAGGCGGGGTGGAAACGCAGCACATGGCCGGTCATGAAGACGCGCTTGTTGCGCGCCGCTTCCGCGACCGCCCGCTCGGCATCGGCCACGTTGAGCGCGATCGGCTTCTCCACCAGCACGTCCTTGCCGGCATTGACGGCACGGATCGCGCATTCGGCATGGAACTGCGGCGGCAGCGCCATCACGATGGCGTCGATGTCGTCGCGGTCATAGAGGCTGTCAGGATCAATCGCCAGGCAATCCTGTTCCGTTGCAAAGCCTTCGGCTCGCGCGGCATTGGCATCCGAGACGGCATGGAGGACGCCAAGCGATTTGAGGGTACGGATGTGGTTGCTGCCCCAATAGCCACATCCAAGGACTGCGATACGCGGTTTCATGCACCTTTTGCCCGTTTGGCGTGGCGAACACATATCGATGCAACGCGCGCAACTCAACCCCGCAGCGGGGTTGCGTGTCGCGCGTTAAACACTATGTTTAGCCCTATCCAGGATCGCCGGCTGATTTGCTGGCTCAATTGGCTTTCCATCGCCCCAAGGGGTCGCGGAAAACGCGGTCGTTTCCCATTTCCGGTTGCGACTTGACGCCAGGGGCGAGGCCCCCGGCTATCAAGAAAGGATTTGTTTTGCAGGTACTCGTCAGAGAGAACAACGTCGACCAGGCATTGCGCGTGCTGAAGAAGAAGCTTCAGCGTGAAGGTGTGTTCCGGGAAATGAAGGCCCGCCGCGCCTATGAGAAGCCGTCGGAGCGCCGCGCCCGTGAAAAGGCCGAGGCGATCCGCCGCTCCCGCAAGCTCGCCCGCAAGCAGGCGCAGCGCGAAGGCATTCTCCCGGCGCCCAAGAAGCGCGTCGCCGCCGCCGGCGGACGTCGTTGAGTTGACGTAGATTCGAGCGTCAGGCCGCTTCAGCGCGCCTGGCTCTCATATTGCTCGAGCTGCTCGAGAAGGTTGCGCAGGCGCCGCGGCAGATCCTCTTCGATCTGGAACTGGGGCATGCCCTGCAAGTTGCGTCGCGCTTCCACAGCGGCGACGCGGCGGCACCGTACAGCCTCCTGCTCAACCGCCTGATCGTTGCGCATGTGTTTTCCGTTCATAATCGTACCTCGTACGCAAACAACACCCGCACTGCCCGGTTCGTTCCCATGAAGAACGCTCCGTGCGACAGTCTTGGACGGCAAAGTAAAATTTGAATTAAAGGCGCCGAAGGCCCATTCGGGGTCGATCCGGACGGCATTTCGAGCGCGGCCCCCGATCAGAGAATGATCGGGGCCGCGCTTCGACAAGCAGCGAGAGCCGGAGGCGGCTCAGATATCGAGATTCGCCACCGACAGGGCGTTTTCCTGGATGAAGTCGCGGCGCGGCTCCACCTCGTCGCCCATCAGCCGGGCAAACAATGCGTCGGCATCCGTGGCGTCGTTGACCTTGACCTGCAGCAGCGAGCGGACGTTCGGATCGAGCGTCGTTTCCCACAGCTGCTCGGCGTTCATCTCGCCAAGCCCCTTGTAGCGCTGCAGGGTCAGGCCCTTGCGCCCCGCGGCGAAAACCGCATCGAGCAGCGCAATCGGCCCCGAAATGACTTCCGAACGCTCGCTGCGGCGCAGCACCGACTGCTGGTCGTAGATTTCCTTGAGGCGCGGCGCGTAGCGGTCGATGGCGCGCGCGTCGGCGGAGCCGATCAGCGCGGCATCGAGCATCACGATCTCGCGAACGCCGCGCACGGTGCGTTCCAGCACCAGACCGCCGGCGCCCTCGTTCGACGGATTGACGCGGCCTTCCCAGCCACGCTCGGTTTCCTCCGCGATCAGGTCCAGCCTGCGGGCGACCTCGGCCGCCGCCTCGATGGCCCGGGCTGGATTTTCGAGGATGGCGGCATTGAGCGCGCCGGCGATCGCCGCCTGCTCCACCACCGAGCGCGAATAGCGCGTATGCAGCCCGTTGATCAGCGAACGGACGGCGAGCGCATCATCGATCAGCACGCGCAGGTCCTGGCCGGCGCGCACCTCGCCGCCGGCCAGCTGCAGCGACGCATCGTCCAGTCCCGAATCGATCAGGAATTCCTCGAAGGAGCGCTCGTCCTTGATGTATTGCGAGCTCTTGCCGCGCGACACCTTGTAGAGCGGCGGCTGGGCGATATAGAGGTGCCCGCGCTCGATCAGCTCCGGCATCTGGCGGAAGAAGAAGGTCAAAAGCAGGGTGCGGATGTGGGCGCCGTCCACGTCGGCGTCCGTCATGATGATGATCTTGTGGTAGCGCAGCTTGTCGGCGTTGAACTCATCCTTGCCGATGCCCGTGCCGAGCGCGGTGATGAGCGTGCCGATCATGTCGGACGACAGCATGCGGTCGAAACGGGCGCGCTCGACGTTCAGGATCTTGCCGCGCAGCGGCAGGATCGCCTGGTTCTGGCGCGAGCGGCCGCCCTTGGCGGAGCCGCCGGCGGAGTCACCCTCGACGATGAAGATTTCGGACTTCGCCGGGTCGCGCTCCTGGCAATCGGCCAGCTTGCCCGGCAGCGAGGCGATGTCGAGCACACCCTTGCGGCGCGTGAGTTCGCGCGCCTTGCGGGCGGCCTCGCGCGCGGCGGCCGCTTCCACGACCTTGCCGATTAGCACTTTCGCCTCGCCGGGATGTTCTTCCAGCCAGGTGCCCAGCGCGTCGTTGACGAGGCTTTCCACCACCGGGCGGACTTCCGACGAGACCAGCTTGTCCTTGGTCTGCGAGGAGAATTTCGGATCCGGCACCTTGACGGAAAGCACCGCCGTCAGGCCCTCGCGGCAATCGTCGCCGGTCAGCGACACCTTTTCCTTCTTGGTCAGGCCCGACGTCTCGGCATAGCTGGTGACCTGGCGCGTCAGCGCGCCGCGGAAACCCGCCAGATGCGTGCCGCCGTCGCGCTGGGGGATGTTATTGGTGAAGGCCAGCACGTTTTCGTGATAGCTGTCGTTCCACCACATCGCCACCTCGACGGCGATGTTGTCGCGTTCGGCGCGGATGGCGATCGGCGCCGGGATCAGCGGCTTCTTGGCGCGATCGAGATATTTCACAAATTCCTCGAGCCCGCCCTCGTAGTGCAGCTCGACCTGCTTCAGGTCGGCATGGCGCTTGTCGGCCAGCACGATGCGCACGCCGGAATTGAGGAAGGCCAGTTCGCGCAGCCGGTGCTCCAGCGTGTCGAAATCGAACTCCACCATGGTGAAGGTCTGCGGCGACGGCAGGAAGGTCACCTGGGTGCCGGAACGGCCCTCATAGGTGCCGGGCTTGCGGTCCTCGACATAGGTGCCGGTGACGGCGAGCGGCGCATCGGCATTGCCATGCGAGAAGCTCATCTCATGAATCTGGCCGCCGCTGCGGATCTTGAGCCGCAGATGGGTGGAGAGGGCGTTGACCACCGAGACGCCGACGCCGTGCAGGCCGCCCGAGACCTTGTAGGAATTCTGGTCGAATTTGCCGCCGGCATGGAGCTGGGTCATGATGACCTCGGCCGCCGACACGCCTTCGCTCGGATGGATGCCGGTGGGGATCCCGCGGCCATTGTCGATCACGGTGCAGGAACCGTCGGGATTGAGCGTGACCGATACGAGATCGGCATGACCCGCCAGCGCCTCGTCGATCGCATTGTCCACCACCTCATAGACCATGTGGTGAAGGCCCGAGCCGTCGTCGGTGTCGCCGATATACATGCCCGGCCGCTTGCGCACCGCATCCAGGCCCTTGAGGACCTTGATGGATTCAGCGCCGTACGCGGCCTGCGCGCCGGGGAGGTTTTCGGGCGATTCAGTCATGAAGTCACAGTCTCGATTGAAAGATGCGGAGCGCCACGCATACAGCTTTCGAATCAGCGGCGCCGATATCCTCATATATAGGCGCTGGAGTCGCATTCTCCAAGGATTTCCGGGGTTTCGCGGCCGCGCCACGCCATGTTTCCACGGCCTCGGGCGGATCGTCCGCAGTGGCGGCGCAGCTGTCCGCCTCAACCCGTCGGATAGCAGCCTTCGGCGTGGAGCGTGATACCCTCGGACATGACCGATATCAGCGGCTGTACCGGGGTCTGGAACCGGTAGCTCAGGCCCACGCGGGTAAAGCCGTCGAGCCCGCCGCAGGTGGTTCCGCGCGCGACGGCGACATCCTGTGCCTGCAATTCGAGCCCGTAATCGGCGGCGAGACCGTCGATCATCGCGAGCGTCAGCGTCGGATCGAAGACCCCCTTCACAGCGCAGGAAGGCTGCGGGATCGCCGCGCAGCGCGCCGCAGCGGTCGCCACCTGCTGCAGGGAGTGCTGCGACCACAGGATCCGGCCGAATTCGATCGACCCCAGGAGCAGCAGGATGAAGGGGCCGGCGACCAGCGCGAATTCCAGCGCCGTCGCGCCCGCGGCATCCGTCCGAAATCGGGCGAGAAGCCGTCTCATTGCGCCTGCGCCAGTGCCGCCCCCTCGAAGGAGTTCGTGGTGACGAGGTAGTTGACCGGGAAAATGGGCGAGAACGGCCGCGATGCTGTCACCGCGACGAACTTGCCGGCGAAGCCGCCGTCCGGACATGGCGATGCGCAGGTTGCGGGGGAGCCCCATTCGATCTGGCCGCCGCTCCTGGACGGGCAATAGCAGAGATCCGCATCAGCCGCGTTTCCGCTGGTCTTCTTCACGCCGCCGCTGATGGACAACGTCGCTCCCTTGTTGACCGCGACGGAAATCGTCGCCTCTGCAAAGCCGAGCTCGGTCGCCAGCATGCTTGCGATCTGGTCTGCAATGGTCGCCGCGCCCGCGGCGGTGATGGAATCGCCCTTCGACAGCGCATAGGTGGAGGCAGAGGTGATGGCGGAATCCACCGTCATCTTGACGTAGATCGCCGTGCCCAGATTGACCATGCCGGCCATCAGCAGAATGTAGAGCGGGGCGATGATGGCGAATTCGACTGCCGCGACACCGCGACGGCAATGCCAGAAAAGTCCCGGAAGACGCGATAGCAGGCCACTCATTGGACGATCGCCACCTTTCCGCCGCCGCTCGCGGCACCGCCGATACATTCCGATACCTGCGAGGTGCCGCCCGAGAGGGTGATGCGCGAGGCGATCGGATGGAAGCAGCCGTCGCTGAGGCCGCCGGTGCTGGCGCCGCCATTCATCACCAGCGGGCCATGGGGGAAATAGAAGGCGCCGGAGACGACGCCGTTCGAGCCACCTTCGGTGAACAGGGCGCCGGCGGTCCTGGCCGCATCCTGCGGGCCGATCACGGCGAGCCGGGCCATGGTGCCCGTTGTCGGGGCCACGAGGCGCACGCCGCTATAGCCGGCGGCGATGCAGAAGGCGTAGCCCTTGCAACTGCCGCTGGACGGTGTATGCGCGCCCGAAATGACCAGCGACACGTCGTTTCCGGTGACCGAGGTGGTGCCGTTGCAACTCGCGCCACCGCCGCCGCCATTTGCACCGAGCGCGAAATAGCCGTCGATCGTGTAGATTCCCGCGCCGAGATAGACATTTCCAGAGGCAAGGAAATTGCCTTCGATATCGTGCTGCCGCGCGGCTGGAAGGACAAGGCAGCTTCCGCCACCGCCGCCATTGATGTGGCCGACCGCCTCGAAGACGCTGTTCGCGCCCGTCGCGTCGCCCATGACGGTTTTGGAACCGCCGCCGACAGTGATCGCGTCGCCGCTGCTGGAGGCCCCGAGCCGGTAGCTGTTGGCGGTGCCGCTGCCCAGCGTCAGCGTCGCGCCACCCGTGTTCATGAAGCCGCCGACAAGCTCGAAGGTACTTGGCCCGCCAAAGGTCAGGGTGCTCGTATTGCAGATGCTGACCCGCGCGCCGCCACTGCAGCCGCTGTCGCTGCGGCCGATCCGGAAGGTGCCGGCGCCGAATGTGGTGGTGGTGCCGCCGCCGGTGGTGAAGCCCTTGGCCATGTTGTATGTGCCGGGCCCGAACTGCATCTGGCTGCCGGTATTGCTGACAGGACCGCTGAAATTATAGGTCGTGCCCGAACCAGCCTGGACGTTGAAGGCGACATTGATGCCGCCGCCGACGGTGATCGTGCCGAAATTGAGCGTGGTCTTGCTGCCGCAGTTCAGCGTCCAGAGCGGCTGCGCCCAGCTTGCCGTGCAGCCTGCTGCCACGGCCTGCGCCTTGGTCTTGTTCTGATCCCAGGCGAACTCGATGTCCTGCCCGCTCGCCACGGAGGGCATGGCCGGCGCCGTCATCGCCTTTACCGTGGCGAAACGGGCAACCGCCGTCGCGACCGACTTGTTGCCTGCCAGCGGGTCGGGCGTCGCCGTCTTGACGGGCGTCACATTCGCCCCCGCCGGCGTCACCAGCGTCGGCTGCCACTGGCAGATCGAGGGGACGGTGGAATTGTAGGTCGCGCCGATAGTGGTGATCTTCGTGCCACATGGCAGGGTGATGGTGCTGTTGGAGGCGACGACACATGACTTCGCCGTCACCTGGGTGCCGCCGCTGAGCGTGATCCCCGTTTCCGTGCCGCTGAGCGCCAGCATGCAGCCGGCCTGCTGGCTGGAACCCACTTCCGCGAGGGCAGCGGATGCGATCTCCAGATTGGTGTCGAGATTGAGCACCTGGGCGAGGAAAAGCGGCTGCGTATCGTTGATGGTCACGCTGACGGCCTTCGCACCGGCGGTGCGCGGCGAATCGACGAGCGCAACGGTCAGCTTGCCGGCGCCGACACCGTTCAGCACCGCAAGGCGCGAGGCGGCGGAGCGCATGTCGCTTTCCGACTGGTTGCGCATATAGGCCAGCGCGCCGCCATAGGCGGCCATATCCGCCACGCGCTGATGCTGCGCCTTGGTGACCAGCGCCAGGCCGTATTCCGTGACGAGCGACGCGCCGCCCAGGACCAGCGGCAGAGCGAGCGCGCCGATGATGAGGACACCACCGCGCTCGTCCCTGGAAAAGCGATGCAGGCACTGCATGAGGACCAATCCATTGACCGCCCAACCGCTAGCGCTGCTCGCTTAAGGAAGGCTTAGCCCGCCTGCCTGCCGGGCCGTCCGAGGCGGAAGATGCGCGCCTTCTTCGCCGTCATGGTTCACGCCGCCTTTACGGATTGCCATTCCGCCCACCGTAACGCGGGAGCCTTTCTGTTTTGCCGGTTCCGCCTGCCATGGTCTGTGTGCGCGACTGCGCCAGAGGATGCGCAGCACCTTGGAGAGGAGAACATCATGGCCAGACGCCTTGCCGCACTCGCGGCAGCCATCTGCATCACCACCAGCGGCGCGGCGATCGCCACGGCGCAGGAGGCCGAACGGCCGAACCTGCTCATCATCTTGGCGGACGACCTCGGTTATTCGGATGTCGGCGCCTATGGCGGCGAGATCGCGACCCCGAACATGGACACACTGGCCGCCGACGGCCTCATGTTCACGAATTTCTACACGCAGGCCTCCTGCGCGCCGACCCGTTCCATGCTTCTGTCCGGCACCGACAATCATCTCGCCGGCGTCGGCCAGCAGTCGCCCGTGCCGATCTATGCGCCGATCCGCAGCGGCTATGAGGCCAAGCTCAACCTGCGGGTGGCGGCGATGCCCGAACTGCTGCAGGATGGCGGCTACCACACCATCATGGCCGGCAAGTGGCATCTGGGCCACGAACCCGCCCTGCAGCCGCAAAGCCGCGGCTTCGACGACGCCTTCTACGTGCTGGAAGGCGGCTCGGCGCATTTCAAGCAGAAGCAGATGGCGATGCTGCAAGGCTATGGCGCCACCTTCCTTGAAAACGGCAAGCCGGCCGAACTGCCCGACGACTTCTTCACCACCACCTTCTTCACCGACTATCTGATCGACAAGATCGGCACCGGCGACAGCGACAAGCCGTTCTTCGCCTATGCCGCCTATACGGCGCCCCACTGGCCGATCCAGGCTCCGGACGACTATCTGGAAGCGCAGCGCGGCAAGTATGACGAGGGTTATGACGTTATTGCCAATCGCCGCCTCGACAGGCAGCAGGAACTCGGGCTCGCGCCGAAATCGGACGAGCCGCGCCGCTTCGTCGACGGCCACAAGACATGGGACAGTCTGAGCGCGGAAGAGAAGGCGGTTTCGGCGCGCAAGATGGAAGCCTATGCCGCGATGGTCTCGCATCTCGACCATGAGATCGGCCGGCTGATCGGCCATCTGAAGGCGACCGGCAAATATGACAACACCCTCATCCTGTTCCTGTCCGACAATGGCGCGGAAGGCGTTGCGCGCGCACGGCCGGACTGGGTCGCGGCGCAGAATTTCGACAATAGCCTCGACAATCTCGGCCGCAGGAACTCCTTCGTCGAGATGGGTCCCGAATGGGCGCAGGTCAGCTCGGTGCCGTTCCGCTCGACTAAATACACGCCCTTCGAGGGCGGCAATCACGTGCCGGCCGTCGTGGTCTATCCCGGCAAGGTCGACGCCGGACGCACGGCCGCGATGGTCACCATCAAGGACGTGTTGCCGACCTTTCTCGAACTTGCCGGCGTAAACCATCCCGGCATACGCTTCGACGGCCGTGACGTGTTCCCGATGACCGGCACATCCATGATGCCGCTGCTCACCGGACAGGACGACCGGATCCACGACGAGGACGCCGTGTTCGGCTGGGAGCTCAACATGTTCAGTTCGCTGCGCAAGGGCGACTGGAAGCTGGTCTTCGCCAAGGACGTTTCCGACGAATTCCAGCTCTTCGACCTGGCAAGCCCGGAAGGCGAATGGAAGGACCGCATGCAGGACGAGCCGGAAAAGGCACGCGACATGATGCGGTTGTGGAAGCAGTTCGTCACCAGCCATAATGTCGAGGTCGACGACAGGCTGCGCCCGGCATCGGCGCGGCGCTGAAACCTCGCGGAGCGGGCATGATGCCCGCTCCCCTTCATTGCGGTTCGCCACCATGCTCATCGCACCAGAACCTTTTACCGACCGGCGCGGCGAATATGCCGCCGCCTCGCCCGCACCGGGTGCGCCGCCGCGCCCCGGCATGGTGTGGATACCCGGCGGCGCCTTCGCCATGGGCTGCGCGCATTTCTACCCGGAAGAACGGCCGGTGCGGCGTGTTGCCGTTTCCGGCTTCTGGATGGATGCCACACCGGTCACCAATGCCGCCTTCGCGAAATTCGTCGCCGCGACCGGCTATGTCACGCTGGCCGAACGCGCCGAAGACGATCCTGCAAGCGCGGTCTTCGTGCGGCCGCGCGCCGCCACGCCGCTCGATGATCCGCGCGCCTGGTGGAAGCTGATGAAGGCCGGCTGGCGCCATCCGCGCGGCCGCAAATCGACGATCGCCGGCATGGCGAAACATCCGGTCGTGCAGGTGACCTATGAGGATGCACTCGCCTATTGTGCCTGGGCCGGCACGAGCCTGCCCACCGAGGCGGAATGGGAATTCGCCGCCCGCGGCGGGCTCGACGGGGCGATCTTCGCCTGGGGCAATCGCGAGCTCGGCGCGGATGGCAAGCGGCTGGCCAATACATGGCAGGGGCGCTTTCCCGACCAGAACCTGCTGCATGACGGCTATGAATTCACTTCGCCCGCCGGCGCCTATCCCGCCAACGGCTACGGCCTGTACGACATGGCCGGCAATGTCTGGGAACTGACCGCGCAGGAGCCGGCGGAGAAGGGAAGCTGCTGCGGTCCGGCAACGGATGCTCCGCAGCAGATCGTCATCAAGGGCGGCTCCTATCTGTGCGCGCCCAATTACTGTTTCCGCTATCGGCCCGCGGCGAAGTCGAGCCAGGCGCGCGACTTCGCGACGTCGCATATCGGCTTTCGCTGCATCGTCCGGCCGACGGGCTGACGGCCCCTCAACCGTCCTCTTCGGCGATCAGCCGATCCAGCCGCTCGCCGATTCGCGCCGCGGCCTGCTGCATGGCCGGCAGATGGGCGGCGACGAACTCGGCTTCGGCAACGAACCGGGCGTCCCATACGATGTTCAGGCAGGCATGGACCCGCTGGCGCGCGAAGATCGGCACCGCCATCGCGGTCCGCCTGCCCCCATAGGGGCCAAGTACGCCCTGATAGCCCCGGATTCGGAATGCATAGCCCTGCCGGCGCGTGGCGGCGACGATATCCGCGACGACCTCCGGCTTGTGGGCGAGGCGGTCATAGGGCGATGTGGAGCGCCTGAGCATCTCGATGATCGCCACGCGCTCCTCGTCCGGGCAGTGCCCGAGCCAGCAGCGGCCGACCGCCGAGGCGAGCATCGGCACGCGATGCCCGAGCGGCACCTGCTCGAGCGGAACGCCGTCGCGCGTCGTCTCGACGAGTTCCATCATGCCGTGATTGTAGAGCGAGAGATCGGCCGGCCAGCCGGCCAGCGACGTCAGCTCGTCGAGTTCGCCGCGGCCGGCCTCGGCGATCAGTTCCTTCTGCCGCGCCAGCCTGCCCGGCCCCGGACGCCAGGCCAGCCACCATGTGCCGTCGGCCGCCCTGCGGCGCACGAACCCCTCCTCCGCCAGCGTATGGAGGATGCGCAGCAGGGTCGGCTTGGACAGGAGCGTCGCCTGATGCAGGTCGGCCAGTGTCCAGCCGGAACGCTTCTCCAGGGCGCGCAGCACGTTCAGGGCGCGCGAAAGGCCCTGCAGGGTCGAGCCGTCCGATCGTTCGGGGCGCTTTGTCGACATGACCTCCCGCATTGGAGCGGCGGACGCCCGGAGGGCTACCGCTCTATGCCTTTGATTCAGCCGCATTGGCTGTAAAGATGCTCTAGCAGGAAGCGCCGTCAGGCAAAACGCATCAGCCCGGCCGGGCGACCCTGTGGCGGCGCGATACCGCATCCGGGCGGCCGGGCAGGGAAAGCCGCGCCGCCCCGCCGGGATGTTCCGACACGACCTTGCCGCGCGCGACGACGAAACGGCGCGGCGCACGCAGGCGGATCGCCTCGATGGGATCGCCGGCGTCGAGCACGACGAGGTCGGCGCGCCTGCCGACGGCGAGGCCATAGTCGGAAAGACCCATGATGGCCGCACTCTCGGCGGTCACCATGTCGAAGCAGCGACGCATGTCGGCGGGGCTGGTCATCTGCGCCACATGCAGCGCCATGAAGGCAACGTCGAGCATGTCGGCTGTGCCGAGCGAATACCATGGGTCGAGCACGCAATCCTGCCCGAAGCCGACACGGATGCCATGCTTCAGCAGTTCGGGCACGCGCGTCATGCCGCGGCGCTTGGGATAGGTGTCGTGGCGGCCCTGAAGCACGATGTTGATCAGCGGATTGGGGATCGCCGCGACCTGGGCCTCCGCCATCAGTGGCAGCAGCTTGGACACGTAGTAATTGTCCATCGAATGCATGGAGGTGAGGTGCGAGCCCGCCACCCTGCCTTGCAGGCCGAGGCGCTGCGTCTCATAGGCGAGCTGCTCGATATGGCGCGACAGCGGATCGTCTGTCTCGTCGCAATGCATGTCGACCATCAGGCCGCGTTCCGCCCCGATCTCGCACAGTTCGGTGACGGAACGGCGGCCGTCCTCCATGCTGCGCTCGAAATGCGGGATGCCGCCCACTACGTCCACGCCCATGTCGAGCGCGCGGATCGTGTTCGCCCGCGCGGTCGGATCGCGGTAGAAGCCGTCCTGCGGGAAGGCGACCAGTTGCAGGTCGATATAGGGTGCGACGGTCTTCTTCACGTCGAGCAGCGCCTCGACGGCCAGCAGCCGGTCGTCGCAGACATCGACATGGGTGCGGATCGCCAGCAGGCCCATCGACACGGCCCAGTCGCAATAAGCGAGAGCGCGCTCCTTCACTGCCTCATGGGTGAGCATCGGCTTGAGCTCGCCCCAGAGCGCGATGCCTTCCAGCAACGTGCCCGACGCATTGATGCGCGGAATGCCATAGGAGAGCGTGGCGTCCATGTGGAAATGCGGATCGACGAAGGGCGGCGAGACAAGGCACGCGCGCGCATCGACGACGCGTCCGGCCTGCGCGTCGATATTCGGTTCGATCGCCCGGATGCGGTCGCCTTCGATGGCGATGTCGGCGGTCGTGCCATCGGGCAGCGTGCCGCCCTTGACGATCAGGTCGAAGCTCATCTCTCGCCTTTCTGATAGGGCACCATCAGCGCCTTGGGATAGCTGGCGCGGCGCGACATGACCACCAGCGCCAGGATCGACAGCACGAAGGGCATCATCAGGAAGAGCTGGTAGGGCACCGCGCCGCCGGTGAGCTGCTGGAGGCGCACCTGATAGGCGTCGAAGGCGGCGAACAGGATGGCTCCCAGCAACGCCTTGCCGGGCCGCCACGAGCCGAACACGACCAGTGCGATGCAGATCCAGCCGCGTCCGTTGACCATCTCGAAGAAGAAGGAGTTGAAGGCCGACATTGTGAGGAAGGCCCCGCCCACCGCCATCAGCGCGCTGCCTGCCATGACCGCGCCCATGCGGATCGCCGTGACGCTGATCCCTTGAGCCTCGACGGCGGCCGGGTTTTCGCCCGCCGCGCGTAGGGCAAGGCCAAGCGGCGTGCGATAGAGCACCCAGGCGACGACCGCTACCGTGGCGAAGGCCAGGTAGGTGAGCGGCGTCTGGTTGAACAGCGCCGGGCCGACGATAGGCAGGTCGGAAAGATAGGGGATCGCCAGCGGCTGGAACGGCTCGATCTTCGGCGGCGAGGTTACCTGCGGCAGCACGATGCGGTAGGTGAAATAGGACAGGCTGGTGGCGAGCAGCGTGATGCCGATGCCCACCACATGCTGCGACAGACCGAGCGGCACGGTGAGCGTGCCGTGAAGCAGGCCGAAGGCAGCGCCCGCAAGTCCCGCCACCACCACGCCCATCCACAGGTCGCCGCCGCCATAGACGGTGAGCCAGCCGGCAAAGGCGCCGGCGGTCATGATGCCCTCGATGCCGAGATTGAGCACGCCGGCACGCTCGCAGATCAGCTCGCCCATGGTGGCGAAGATCAGCGGCGAGGCGATGCGGATCGCAGCGACCCAGAAAGAGGCGGTGAAGAGGATTTCGAAGGCTTCGATCATCGCCACCTCACCCGGAAGCGCGTCAGCATGATCGCCACGACCATGGTCAGCAGCGCGGTGGCGACCATGACCTGCGCGATATAGGAGGGAACGCCCGCCGTGCGGCTCATGGCGTCGGCGCCGACGAAGATGCCGGCGACGAAGATCGCCGCCACCACCACGCCGAGCGGATTGAGCATGGCCAGCATGGCAACGACGATGCCGGTATAGCCGAAGCCCGGCGACAGATCGCGCGTGAGGTTGCCCTTGAGCCCAGCAACTTCGGACACGCCGGCCAGTGCAGCAAGCCCGCCGGACAGAAGCGCCGTCTTCATCAGCACGCGGTTGACCGGAATGCCGGCGAAGCGTGCGGCTTCCGGATTGTGGCCCACTGCCCGCATCTCATAGCCCAGCGTGGTACGCTTCATGATAACCCACACGCCGACCGCTGCCACCAGCGCGATGACGAAGCCGAGATGCAGCCGCCGGCCCTGGATCAGGCGCGGCAGTTGCGCATCGGCGATGACGCGGCGCGATTGCGGCCAGCCGAGCCCCGTCGGGTCCTTCAGCACGCCTTCCAACAGCATGGAGACGAACAGGATCACGATGAAGTTGAGCAGCAACGTGGTCACCACCTCGTCGACGCCGAAGCGGGTCTTGAGCACCGCCGGGCCGAGCAGCAGCAGGCCGCCGGCAATCATGGCGGCGACCAGGATCAGCGGAATGAGCACGGGCGCCGGCAGCGGCAGCGCGCCGGTGCCGAGTACGACGGTGACGATCGCGCCGGCATAAAGCTGCGCCTCCGCGCCGATATTCCAGAGCTTCGCCCGGAACGCGACGGCGACGGCAAGACCTGTGAAGATCAGCGGCGTGGCGCGCGTCAGCGTCTCCATCAATGCGAACTGCGAGCCCGCCGCGCCCTTCAGGACGAGGCCGAAAACCGAGAACGGATTTGCGCCGGCGGCGAGAACCAGCAGCGAGGCGAAAACGACCGTGGCAGCTACGGCTGCGAGCGGAAAGAGCAGCGTTGCGGCAAGCGAGGACGAGGGTTTGGGCTCAAGCCGCATGGTCGGCCTCGTGCCCTGCCATCAGCTCGGCGAGTTGCTGGAGCGTGCGTTCGCCGCGCGCGGAAGGTGGCGAAAGCCGGCCCTTATACATGACGCAGACATGGTCCGAGAGCGCCAGAACCTCGTCGAGGTCTTCCGAAATGAGCAGGATGGCGGCACCGCGCGCACGCGCTTCCAGCAGCCGCCCATGGACATAGCCGACAGCACCGACATCCAGCCCGCGCGTCGGCTGGTTGGCGAGGATGATGCGTGGTTCGGCGGCCAGCGCCCGGCCCAGGATCAGCTTCTGCATGTTGCCGCCGGACAGAAGCCGAATGCGCATGTCGGGAGATGGGCATTTGACGTCATAGTCGCGGATCAGTTCGTCGGCAAAGGCGCGCGCGGCCTTCCAGTCGAGAAAACCGCGGCGCGAGAAGCGCGGCGAGCGGTAGCGCTCCGAGATCACGTTTTCCGTCACGCTCATATCGGCGATGGCGCCCACCGCATGGCGGTCTTCCGGGATGCGGGCGATGCCGCTTGCAAGTGCCGCCGCCGGTGACCAGACACCAACCTTCGTATCGGCGATGCGAAAATCGCCTTCGACCGGCGCGAGCGTTCCGGCGATCAGGGCAGCGAGTGCGGCCTGACCGTTGCCCGAGACACCGGCCAGGCCCGTGATCTCGCCGCCGTGGAGGTCAAGGTCGACGGCGCGCAGCGGCGTGCCGCCATCGCGCGCCGAGACGCCACGCATGGAAAGCAGGTGTTCGCCGCGCACCGGCGCGCTCACGACCGGAGCCGCAAGTTCCTGCCCGACCATCAGCGCGGCGAGTTCGCCGCGGCCGGTCTCTGCGGTGCGCCGCTCGCCTGCCACCTTGCCGCCGCACAGCACCACCACACGGTCGGAGATTTCCATCACCTCGCGCAGCTTGTGCGAGATGAAGACGATCGACAGGCCGTCCGCGATCAGCTTGCGCAAGGTGGAAAACAGCGCGTCGGTCTCGATCGGCGTCAGCACCGCCGTCGGTTCGTCGAGGATCAGGATGCGAGCGTCGCGATAGAGCGCCTTGAGGATTTCGACGCGCTGGCGCTCGCCCACCGTCAGCGCCGAGACAAGCCGGTCCGGATCCACGGCGAGACCGAAATCGGCAGAAAGCCGGCGAATCTCGTCTCGCGCAATTTGCCTGCGGAAGCGCGGCGAGAACAGCGGCTCGGTGCCGAGCGCGATGTTCTCCAGCACCGTCATATTCTCCGCGACGGTGAAGTGCTGGTGCACCATGCCCACGCCGGCATCGAGCGCGGCGCGCGGATCGCCGGGCGGCAGCCGATTGCCGAAGATCTCGACATTGCCCTCGTCGGCGACATAGTGGCCGAACAATATGTTCATCAGCGTCGTCTTGCCGGCGCCGTTCTCGCCCAGAAGCGCCACGACCTCGCCGCGCGCCAGCGTGAGCGAAATCGCATCATTGGCGACGAGCGGGCCGAAGCGCTTGGTGATGCCGGACAGGCGCAGGACGGGGTCGGCTTTGACGGTCATGGGAACGACAATCATGATTGGCATCCCTTCTCCCCATATGGGGAGAAGGTGGTTCGAAGGGTCGAGTTAGGAGCGGGCCAACCGGTCGAGGCTTGCGCCACCCCTCATCGGCCTGCCGGCTCTCAACTCGACTTCGGCTCGTCGTCATTGATGGCGACGGTGAAGGAGCCATCCTTGATGGCCTTCTCCTTCTCGGCAACCAGCGCCATCGCCTCGGCCGGCACTTTGCCCTCGAAGGTGCCGAGCGGCGCCAGCGAGCAGCCGCCCTCCTTCATGAAGGAATAGAGCCCGTAATCGGCCGCCTTGAAGGTCCCTGCCTTCACTTCCGCGACCGCCTTGGCGAGCGTCGGCGCGAAATCCCACAGCGCCGAGGCGACGACCGTTTCCGGATAGTCGGCCTGGGTATCGATGACATTGCCGATCGCCAGCACGCCCTTTTCCTTGGCCGCATCGGACACGCCGAAACGCTCGGCATACATGATGTCGGCGCCGGCATCGATCTGGGCGAAGGCGGTTTCCTTGGCCTTGGGCGGGTCGAACCAGGAGCCGATGAAGGCGATCTGGAACTTCGCGTCCGGCGCGGTTTCCTTCACGCCCGCCATGAAGGCGTGCATGAGGCGATTGACCTCGGGGATCGGGAAGCCGCCGACCATGCCGATATTCTTCGAGGTGCTCATCGCGCCAGCGATGATGCCGGTGAGATAGGAAGCGTCCTGGATGTAATTGTCGAAGACGCCGAAGTTCGGATTGGCATCGTCGGGCTTGAAGGAGGAGCCCATCAGGAAGGCGGTATCGGGATAGTCGCGGGCGACCTGGCGCGCCGCCTCCTCGACGCCGAAGACCTCGCCGAGAATGAGCTTGTAGCCCGCCTCGGCATATTCGCGCATGACGCGCTCATAGTCGGTGTTGGAAACGTTTTCGGTGGAGGCATATTCGATCTCGCCGCGCTCCACGGCCTCGTTCGCCGCCTTGTGCAGCCGGCTTACCCATTGCTGCTCATAGGGCACGGTGTAGACCGCCGCGACCTTCAGCTTCTCCTGAGCAAGCGCGGAGACCGGCAGGCCGCCGAGGCCGATGGCGGCGGTGGCACCCGCACCCTTCAGAAGCGTACGCCGCGAGACACCAAGTATCGCCGGGAATTTCGTGATATGATTCATGTCGGATCACCTCTGGCTGTTACTGTTGCTGGGCTTCCACCCGTCTTTTTATCATTTGGTCAAACGATAGCGGCAAAGCGGATCATGCGGAAGATACCCCGCCACGCCGCCGCAGGACGGAATCCTTCGCGCAGGACGTCATTGGCCCGACTGTTGATAAAGAGTTAGCCAAATACAAAGGTCGGCGCGCCGTTTTCACGGTTTTATTTTCCCGGCGAGGCCCGAGGCAATTGCCATGATTCGGGAACCGTCGTAGGCGGAAGGCCGCTCAAAGAGGACATCCCATGTCTGACCCCCTGAATGACCGCCTGCCGGAACTGACGGCGCAGATCGTCGCTGCCTATGTCGGGAAGAATCCCGTGGCGCCCGGCGCGCTCGCCGAACTGATCGGCACGGTGAGCCAGTCGCTGGCGGCGATCGGCGCCGAGCCGGTGGCCGAGGCCCCGCAGCTCGTTCCGGCGGTCAACCCGAAGAAATCGGTCTTCCCGGACTACATCGTCTGCCTGGAAGACGGAAAGCACTTCAAGTCGCTGAAGCGCCACCTGAATGTCCATTACGGCCTGTCGCCGGCCGAATATCGCCAGAAGTGGGATCTGCCGGCCGACTATCCGATGGTCGCTCCCGCCTATGCGGCGGCGCGCTCGGCGCTGGCCAAGTCCATGGGCCTCGGCCGCAAGGCCGAGCCGGCGAAGCGCGGCCGAAAGCCCGCCTGACGCTCCGCGCGGCGGTCACGCCGCATCAACAATCCGTCAGAACGGCAACTCTTCGTCGAATTGCGGCATTGGTCCGGTAAGTTCCGTTCCGACCATGCTCAAGGAGACGACATGCTGCGCAACACCCTGATCCTCGCCGCCACGTCCGCGGTGCTGATGTCCGCCACCGCCGCCTTCGCGGTGGACCAGACGATGGAAACGGAGAGCGGCGCGATCCGCGTCACCACCGTCGTCGACGGCCTCGATCATCCCTGGGCGCTGGCCTTCCTGCCCGATGGGGGCATGCTGGTGACGGAAAAGTCGGGGGCGCTGCGGCATGTCGGCGCCGATGGCGAGCTTTCCCAGCCGATCGGCGGCGTGCCCGAAGTGGACACGGCCGGCCAGGGCGGGCTTCTCGACGTGACGCTGGCGCCCGACTTCACGACGAGCCGCATGATCTATCTCAGCTATGCTGAGCCCGGCGAGGGCGGCAACGGCACCGCCGTGGCGCGCGGCACGCTGAACGCCGACATGACCGCGCTGGAAAATCTCGAAGTGATCTTCCAGCAGGCGCCCAAGGTGCAGAGCCGCGCCCATTTCGGCTCGCGGCTGGTGTTCGACGGCGACGGGCATCTCTACGTCACGCTCGGCGAGCGCTCGGCCGCCGAATTCCGCGGGCAGGCGCAGGAGCTCGGCTCGCATCTGGGCAAGATCGTGCGCATCAATCCGGACGGTTCGGTTCCCGAGGACAATCCCTTCGTCGGACAGGAGGGTGCGCTGCCGGAAATCTATGCCTATGGCGTGCGCAACGTGCAGGCTGCCGCGATCAATCCGGCAAGCGGCAAGCTCTGGGAGATCGAGCACGGTCCGCGCGGCGGCGACGAGCTCAACATCATCGAGCCGGGCAGCAATTACGGCTGGCCCCTCGTCACGCTCGGCGTGGAATATAGCGGCGCGACGATCGGCGAGGGCCTCGAACAGAAGGAAGGGATGGTCGACGCCATCCATACATGGACCCCGGTGATCGCGCCTTCAGGTATGATCTTCTACGGTGGCGACGCCTTTGCGGACTGGCAGGGCAATCTCTTCGTCGGCGGCCTCGCCTCGACGGCGCTGGTCAGGCTCCAGCTCGACGGCGATTCCGTCACCCATGAGGAGCGGCTTCTGGAAGACCTCGGCCTGCGCATCCGCGACGTGGCGGAAGGTCCCGACGGGGCGATCTATGTCGTGACCGACGAAAGCAACGGCGAAGTGCTGCGCATCGCGCCGTCGAACTGATCTGCAACCGACATAGGCACGAATCGAAAGGGCCGGCGAATGCCGGCCCTTTTATTTGCGAAGGCTCAGTTCCTGAACTTCGGATCCAGCCAGTCGCGCAGCGCGTCGCCGAACAGGTTGAAGGCGATGACGGCGAGGCTGATGGCGATGCCGGGGAAGATGATCAGCCACGGCGCGGTGATGAAATAGTCCGTCGCATTGCCCGACAGCATCAGCCCCCAGGCCGGCGTCGGCTCGGCCACGCCGAGGCCGAGGAAGGAGAGCGACGCCTCGAGCAGGATGGCCTGCGCGATATAGGCCGTCAGCATGATGAGGTAGGGCGCGATCAGGTTGGGCGCCATGTGCCGCATGATGATGCGCATATTGGAATAGCCGGCCGTGCGCGCCGCATCGATATAGGACATGTTGCGGATGGACAGCGCGGCCGCGCGGATCACGCGCGACACCTGCGGGATGATCGGTATGGCGATGGCGAAGACGAGGCCGATATCGATGCCGAAGACCAGATTGCGGCCGAGCACCGCCACCACGACGAGCGCCAGCACCACCAGCGGGAAGGACAGGAGGACGTCGACGAAACGCTGGATCACCGCATCGGTGCGGCCGCCGAAATAGGCGGAAGCGGCGCCGAGCAGCGCGCCCAGCGTGCAGCCCACGAAGGAGGCCGAGAGGCCGATCACCAGCGCCGTGCGCGCGCCATAGATCAGCCGCGTGAAGACGTCGCGGCCGAAAGGATCGGTGCCGGCCAGATGGTCCCAGCTCGGCGCCTGCAGGATGGCGAAATAGTCGATGTCGAGCGGATCGTAGGGCGCGATCCATTCGGCGAAGACGCTGGCCACCAGCATGACGAGGATGACGATCAGGCTGAGCGCCCCGACCGGCTGCTGCCTGGAAAAGCCGGCGAGGCTCGACAGGAAGCTGGCGCGGCGCGCCTCGATGCTGATGGTTGGTGCGGTTGCGGCTTGGCTCATCGCGGGGCCCTCAGCGGTAGCGGACGCGCGGATCGATCGCCGCATAGAGCAGGTCGACCACGAGATTGGCGATCACATAGATGGCGGCGAACATCATCACCATGCCCTGGATCATCGTATAATCGTTGAACTTGATGCTCTGGATGAACAGCTTGCCGATGCCGTTCAGGTTGAACACCTGCTCCGTCACGACGAGGCCGCCGATCAGGAAGGCGAACTCCAGGCCAATGACGGTGATCGCCGGCAGAAGCGCGTTGCCCAGCGCATGGACCCAGACCACCTTGCGCTCCGACGCACCCTTGGCGCGCGCCGTGCGGATGAAGTCCTCATTGAGGATTTCGAGCAGCGACGAGCGGATCAGGCGCGCCAGCACCGCCGCGAAGCGGTAGCCAACCACCATGGCCGGCCAGATGAGCTGCGAGATATTGGCCCATGGATCGCGCCAGAAGGGCGTGAAGGTGATGGGCGGCAGCCAGTTGAAATTCCATAGCAGGAACATTAGCAGGAGCAGGCCGACCCAGAATGTCGGCAGCGCCAGTCCGCCCATGGTGATGAGGCGCACCGTATAGTCGATCCAGGTGCCTCGCCAGAGTGCGGAAACCGTTCCCAGCGGCACGGCCACCAGCACGGCGAAGATCGTCGCCAGTATCGCTATCTCGAAGGTGAGTTCGAAACGCGCGGCGATTTCCTCCGAAACCGGGCGCCCCGTCCACATGGACTGGCCGAGATCCAGCGTCACCAGGCCCTTCATCCAGTCGACGAACTGCACGCCGAGCGGCTGGTCGAGCCCGAGGCGCTTGCGCTCCGCCTCGATCGCCTCGACCGAGACGGCGGCGCCATCGGCGCGCATCTTCACCTCGACGATGTCGCCGGGAACGATGCGCAGGATGAAGAAGGTGATGAGCGCCACGCCGATCAGCGTGGGGATCATCATGAGCAGGCGATTGAAGATGTAGCGGATCATGGCGCCGGTACCTTGATGCAGGCCGCAAAATGGCCGGGACGCTTTGCCTCCAGCGGCGGGATGACCTCCCGGCACTCCTCGCTGGCCATCGGACAGCGCGTATTGAACACGCAGCCCTTGGGCGGGTTGAGCGGGCTCGGCAGGTCGCCCTTGATGAGCCGCGGCGCGCGCGTCTTCTCGACGGCCGGATCGGGAACCGGCGCGGCATCGAGCAGCAGCTTCGTATAGGGATGCAACGGGTTGGCGTAGAGTTCGTCGCGGTCGGCGAACTCCATCATGCGACCGAGATACATGACGGCGACGCGGTTGGAGATGTGCCGCACCACCGCCAGGTCATGCGCGATGAAGAGATAGGTCAAGCCCAGCTTCTTCTGCAGGTCCTCCAGCAGGTTGATGATCTGGCCCTGGATCGACACGTCGAGCGCGGAGACCGCCTCGTCGCAGACGATGAATTCCGGCTCGATGGCGAGCGCACGGGCGATGCCGACGCGCTGGCGCTGGCCGCCCGAAAGCTGGTGCGGATAGCGCTGCGCCATTTCCGGGCGCAGGCCCACCTGGGACAGCAGTTCCGCGACGCGCGCATTGCGCGCTGCCTTGTCCCCGGCGAGCTTGTAGACCTCGATCGGCTCAGCGATGATCTGGCCGACGGTCATGCGGGGGTTCAGCGAGGAATAGGGATCCTGGAAGATGACCTGGATCTTGCGGCGCAGCTCCTTTGCGCGCGCGGAATCGGCCTTGGCCAGATCGGTGCCGTCGAAGATGATCGAGCCGGCCGTCGGGTCTTCCAGTTGCAGCAGCAGGCGGCCCACCGTGGTCTTGCCGCAGCCGGATTCGCCGACCAGCCCCAGCGTCTCGCCCTTGCGGATGTCGAAGCTGACATCCTCGACCGCCTTCACGACGCCGCCTTCCTTGAAGAAGCCGCCCGCGACGGGGAAGTGCTTCTGCAGGTGGCTGACCTTCATCAGCGGCTCGCCTTCCAGCGCCTTGTCGGGCGCGCCGACATTGCTCTCGTCCTCGCCCCAGACGATCTCGCCGGAGGCGATCTCCTGCCAGCGGAAGCAGGCCGACTTGGCGCCGGTATCGGTCTGCCCCAGCGGCGGCACCTGCGAGCACATATCGATGCGGAACGGGCAGCGCGGCGCGAAGCGGCAGCCGGCCGGCGCATTGGCGAGGTTCGGCGGCAGGCCGTCGATGGTCTGGAGCTTGCCCCGGCGCACGCGGTCGAGCCGCGGCACGGAGCGCAGCAGGCCCATCGTGTAGGGGTGGCGCGGCCGCGCGAACACGTCCTCGGCCGGTCCTTCCTCCACGAGGCGCGCCGCATACATCACCGCGATACGGTCGGCATAGCGCGCCACGACGCCCAGATTGTGGGTGATGATGATGAGCGCGATGTCGAGCCGGCGCGACAGGTCTTTCAGCAGTTCGAGGATCTGCGCCTGGATGGTGACGTCGAGCGCCGTCGTTGGCTCGTCGGCGATGATGAGGCCGGGATCGCAGGCGAGCCCGATGGCGATCATGGCGCGCTGGCGCATGCCGCCGGAAAACTGATGTGGATACTGGTCGAGACGGCGCTCGGGGTCGGGGATGCCGACCATGCCCATGAGCTCGACGGCGCGCTTGCGCGCATCCTCCTTGCTCATCTTGAAATGGATCCTGAGCGGTTCGGTGATCTGGTAGCCGATCGTCATGATCGGGTTGAGCGAGCTCATCGGCTCCTGGAAGATCATCGCGATGGAGCGGCCGCGAATATTGCGCATCTCCTCGTCGGAGAACTTGCGCAGATCCTTGCCGGCAAACTCGATCCGACCATTGGCGATGCGCGCAATGCGCCCCGGCAGAAGCCGCATGATCGACAGGGCCGACACCGACTTGCCGGAGCCGGATTCGCCGACGATCGCCAGCGTCTCGCCCGGCGCGACATGGAGGTCGAGACCGTCGACGGCGCGCAGCCTGCCGGCGGAGCTGGAGAATTCCACCTCGAGGCCCTGCACCTTCAGCAGGGGCTCGCGCCGATTCGCCGCCGCGCCATCCGGCGCCTTTGCCGCTTCGACATTCATCGGACAGCCTCCCGCGGCGCGGCGCAATCGCGCTCCACAAGCCGTTTCCCTACAATAGCGGACATTTCCGCACCTCCAAATCGTCCCCACGATCTCGTCGTGCTGCCAGCCATCACCTCCCGGCCGGACGCCACTACTTAACGAATTAAATAATTCCTGTCACCCCTCCTGCCGGCTTGCCATTGGCACTTTCCGCGCGAGAATGCACATTGTGACCTCCGGGGAGGTATGTTATTTATCAAGTTAAGTATTTCCATTGGGCGGTAATGAAAATTGCATGGAGGTGCCCGATGGCGATGCCGGATGTGTCGACAGCAAGGGAGGAGAACATGCTGAAAGCATATAAGCAATGGCTGGCGGGTGCCGGTCTGGGGTTGGGCGCTGCGCTGCTGACGCTGCCGGCGATGGCGCAGGAAACGCCCAAGCATGGCGGAACGCTGCGCCATGTGGTGGAATCCGAAAGCAACACCTATGACTGCCATGCGACGGGAACCTCGTTCTCGCTGCAGGTGCTGGCGCCGCATTACAACACGCTGCTGCGCTTCCATCCCGACAACTATCCCGAGATCATCGGCGACCTGGCCGAGTCCTGGCAGGTTTCGGACGATGGCAAGACCTATACGTTCAAGATGCGCCAGGGCGTGAAGTTCCATGACGGGTCGGACTTCGATTCCGCCGACATGCTGGCGACTTGGGAGCGGCTGAAGAGCCCACCGCAGGACGTCACTTCGGTGCGGCAGGGCCAGTTCGCCCCGATCGACTCCATGTCGGCGCCTGATCCGCAAACCTTCGTGGTGACGATCAAGGAAGCGAACCCCGCCGCGCTGACGCTGTTCGCCAATCCGTGGAACTGCGTCTACTCGGCCGAAGACCTCGCCAAGGACCCGAATTTCCCGGCGACCCATGTCAACGGTACCGGACCCTTCGTCTTTGCCGAGCATTCCAAGGGCTCGTATTGGGATGCCAAGCGCAACGAGAATTACTGGGACGAGGGCAAGCCCTATCTGGACGGCATTCGCGCCCAGTTCATCAGCGGCGCGGGCGTGGTGAACGCGCTGGCCGGCAATCAGGTCGATGCGGCGCTGTTCGCCGTGGCAAACCCCGACCGCGAACGCCTCGAAAGCATGAACAAGGACATCGTCTTCCAGACGGGTCCGTTCAACATCACCAATTTCCTGACCTTCAACCTGACCAAGGCGCCCTTCGACGATGTGAAGGTACGCCGGGCGCTGAACCTCGCCATCAGCCGCGTCGAGGGCAACCAGATCCTGCCGCGCATCGCCGCGATCGACGGTTACGGCCTCTACATGCCGCCGAACTCCATCGCGGAGCGGACGCCGGAAGAACTCGCCAAGCTGCCGGGCATGAGCACCGATGTGGCGGCGCAGCGCGAGGAAGCCAAGAAACTGCTTGAAGAATCCGGCCATGCCGGCCTGAAGCTGACGCTTCTCAACCGCAACCTGCGTCAGCCATGGGAGCCGCTGGGCGTCTTCGTGCTCGACCAGTTCCGCAAGATCGGTATCCAGGCGGACCAGATCCAGGCCGAGACGCCGCAATATTTCGCCGCCTTGCAGGGGAAGAACTACGACGTCGCCATCGACTTTAACAACACGATCAGCGTCGACCCGAACGAGGTTCTGGTGAAATTCATGCCGGGCAGCCCGAACAATTATTCGGGGGTCGAGGATCCGAAGCTGACCGAGCTGTTCGCTGCACAGACGGCGGCGGCAGGCGATCAGGCCAAGCGCGCCGAGATCACCAAGGAGATCGAGGCTCATATGCTCGATCAGGCCTATTACATCCCGATGTTCCGGTCGCCCCGCCAGGTGGCCTACCACAAGGATGTGAAGGGCTGGAAGCTGCCGCCCACGACGGTGCTCAACCTGCAGCTCGACACGGTCTGGCTCGACCGCTGATCGTCACGCAGCAACCATGAACAGGCCGTGCCGCTCCCGGCGCGGCCTTTTTCATGCGCACTGCCTTGCACGCATCCGCCCCCGTTGTGGAGCGCTCGGGAGCGTGTTATTTATCAAGTTAACTAATTTGCCCGCCGGGAAGAGTTGCTGCGGGGAATGGTTCCAAAAGGAGGAAATCGCATGAACTTGTCTTACAGGCATCTGCTGCTGTCGGCCGGCATCGGAATGGCTGCCGCGCTCATGGCCCTGCCGGCGACGGCGCAGGAGACGCCGAAGCGCGGCGGCACGCTGCGCCATGTGGTCGACCAGGAGAGCAACACCTATGACTGCCATGCCACGGGGACCTCGTTCTCGCTGCAGGTGCTCGCCCCGCACTACAATACGCTGCTGAAGTTCTCCCACGACAACTATCCAGAGATCGTCGGCGATCTGGCGGAATCCTGGACGCTGTCGGACGACCGCAAGACCTACACGTTCAAGATGCGCCCGGGCGTGAAATTCCATGACGGGTCGGACTTCGATTCCGCCGACATGCTGGCCTCTTGGGAGCGGCTGAAGAACCCGCCGCAGGGTATCACCTCGGTGCGACAGGGCCAGTTCGCCCAGATCGAGGCGATGAGCGCGCCCGATCCGCAGACCTTCACCGTGACGCTGAAGCAGCCGAACCCCGCGGTGACGGCGCTGTTCGCCAGCCCGTGGAACTGCGTCTATTCGGCTGAAGACCTCGCCAAGGATCCGAATTTCCCCGCCACCCATGTCAACGGCACCGGTCCCTTCGTCTTCGTCGAGAACGTCAAGGGC